>JBFJNH010000014.1:0-61667 GCA_041618295.1 Marmoricola sp. | reverse complement strand
GCGGTCCACTCCCGCGGGGTCATCGGCCCCCACCCCGCTGTGACCGGTTCGGGTGCGTGTTGGTGGCGGCGGGTGTTGCGGCGGTGCAGCTCCACGATCCGCGCCCACCGGCGCGCGTTGAGTCTGTTCTCCTCGACCAGGTCGACGACACCGCCGAGGAGGAGGTCCTGATCGTTCAACACCGTGGTGTTGAACGTGGTGGTGGACAGGTCGTTCGGTTGGTCCATGCAGTCCTGCTTTCCCGAGACAGCGGCCCGATCCGCTAGGACCAATCAACCAGGGCGCACCGACAGTCTTCTGTGACCGAATCCCTGCTGGGGATGGGGAAACTCGGGTCAACACCACGGTGTTCACGACTGGTCCCAAGGCTCGTTTGCGGTGCTGATAGGTAGCGGCCAGCGACGCTCGACCCGGAGGTTCGCCATCGCCCCGGCACACGCCAGTCCGCAGGCGATCAGGACGACACCACGACCGGCGGTCGGTTCAGGCTGCATCGTTGCAGCTCAGGAGGTCTTCTCCAGGTACGCCGCCACGCCTGCCTCGATGGCTTCCTCGATCTCGTCGAGCTTGGCGGCGCTGACCTGCTCGTGGCGGATCAGGTCGTCCCAGTTGGTGCGGCGCAGGTTGAGGTCGACCACGGTGGGCTCCCAGACGTCGGCGATGCCGGCGCCCAGCGAGTAGTCCTTGTACTTGATGCCGCTGCCGTGCACGGCCGACTCGAAGCCCTGGAAGCCGATCAGTGCGCACGGGATGCCGTAGCTGTGGCAGACGATCATCACGTGCATCGCGCTGGTCACCACGGCGTCGTACGAGGCGAGGCTGCTGACGAAGGCGTGGATGTCCTCGGGGTGGGAGACCAGGACGTTGAGCTCGTCGAAGTTCTCCGGCACCGTCAGCGGGGCGCTGGCGTGGGTGAAGTGGCGGACCAGGGCGATCCGGCCGTTGGTGGCCCCGCGTTCGACCGGCAGCACCCGGGAAAGGAGGGCGCCCGGGTCGCCGAGGCTCTCCACCGACGGGCCGCCCTGCTGGCGGAGCAGGTCGGCGGTCACCGGCCCGCGCACCGACAGGTACGACGCGGAGGTGTTCAGCTCGACGTCCTCGGTGGAGATGCCGGTGCCGATCACGATCGACTTGGGTCGGATGAACCGGCCGACCGAGCCGATCATCACCAGGTTGGGCTTCCGGGTGGCCTCGGTCAGCGGGACGAACGTGATCGGCCGGCTGGTCGCGTTCTGCAGGATCAGCGGGCTGAGCCAGTCGCCGAAGTTCCCGGGGTAGGGGCGCACCCACCAGCTGAGCGCGAGCGGGGTGTCTTCGCTGCCCTCCAGCCGGTAGTGGGCGAACGACTCCGCGGCGCGTTGGGCGCCGGCGTCGTCGGCCGACGGGATGCCGCTGGCGTTGAGCTCGCCGGCGATCTCGCGGACCTTCTCCAGCTGACCGCCCTGACCGGCCTTGACCATCTTGTTGATCAGCTGCTGGCGCTGCTTGGAGGTGCCCTTGTCGTGGACGTCCTTGGTGAGCGTGTGGGTGATCCCCAGCCGGTCGGCGAGCTTGCGCAGCTGACCGGCGAACGGGCCGAGGCGCCGCTCGATCGCCTTCGCGACCCGCAGCGCCCGCTGCCGGGCCGACTTCGGCTTCTTCGACTTCGGCCCGATCTGGTCGTGCTGGACGACCTTGCCCTTGAACTCGGCCACGTTGCCGCTGGAGCCGAAGGAGAAGAACGCCGCGACGCCGTGGCCACTGCGGCTGGTGACGGCCGCCGACGGGATCACCTGGAAGCTCATCGCCGGGCCGTTGCTGCGCCAGGACTCCTCGAAGAAGTAGTCGTCGGTCGCCTTGATATCGAGGCTCTCCTCGAGGGCGACGGCGTCGGCCATGAACTTGCGTCCCGCAGCGGTGGTGTTGATCCCGAAGAAGCAGGGCTCCCAGAACCGGGTCCGGTTGGCGTAGCCGATCGTCGACGGCGCGCCGAAGCCGCGCTGGAAGCCGATCAGGTCGGCGGTGAAACCGTGCACGTACTCCGGCAGTCCGAGCAGCTGGCAGTCGACGTCGATCCAGAAGACCTTCTTGTCGGGGTTCTCCACGCAGACCTTGCCGAGGAAGGCGATCTTCTTGCGGCAGATGTCGGCCCAGTCCTCGCCGGGCTGTTTGACGATCTCCTGCAGCTCGCCGGCGACACCGATGTCGCTGAGGTTCTTGCGGAGCCGGTCGGCGTGGTCGCGGTAGTAGTCGTCAGCGGTGTAGAACGAGCAGACGACGACGTCGGCGAGATCCATGAATTCCTCCGGTTCGGGCCGCGCTCAGGGCGCCGCGCAGCAAGGCCCGACTATACCGGGACGGGTGGGTCGGAACCCGTGCGCGCGGGTCAGGGCAGCTCGCGGACAACCCGGGCCGGGTTCCCGACGGCCACCACGTTCGCCGGGACGTCGCGGGTGACGACCGAACCCGCCCCGATCACGCTGTTGTCGCCGATCGTGACCCCGGCGAGCACGATCGCCCCGCCGCCGATCCAGACGTTGCTGCCGATCGTGATCGGGGCCGCTGCCTCGAGCCCCGAGCGCCGCTCGTCGGGGTCGAGCGGGTGCGTGGGGGTGAGCAGCTGCACGTGCGGCCCGATCTGGGTGTCGTCGCCGATGCTGATCCTGGCGCAGTCCAGGGCGGTCAGCCCGTAGTTCGCGAAGACCCGGTCGCCGATGCTGATCTGGGTGCCGTAGTCGACGTACAGGGGTGGGCGAAGGGTGACGTCGGTGCCGACGGATCCGAGCAGCTCGACGAGGATCTGGCGGGCCCCGATCAGGTCGTCGCTCGGCACGTGCTCGTAGGACGTCATCAACCGCCGGGCCCGGACCATCGCGGCGACCAGCTCCGGGTCGTCGGCCCGGTACGGGTCTCCCGCGAGCATCCGCTCGCGCTGGCTCCTGCTGTCGGCGGTCATCTGGCCACCGTAGGCCTGCGGGTCAACCCCGACCGGTGACGGTGGCGTCGGTGACGACCTCGAAGTCGGCCAGGTCGACGTGCGCGGTGCGGGCCTTGTACTCCACGACCGTGCCCGGCCAGTTGGTCGTCACCCGGCCACCCTCGTCGCGGTACCAGCTCGCGCAGCCGCCCCAGACGCTGGCGGCGAGCCGCTCCTGGATCTCGGCGTCGAAGCGCTCCTCGGTCTCCGGTCGGACCGCGACGTACCCGGTCTGGGCCGCGACCTGGACGAGCTGCCGGATGAACCCCGACTGGGACTCCATCATGTTGATGATCGAGCTGCCGCCGAGGTTGGTGTTCGGCCCGTAGACGATCCCGAGGTTCGGGAACCCGGGCACGCAGATGCCGAAGTACGCCCGGGCGCCGTCGGCCCACGCCTCCTCGAGGCTGGTCCCGCCGGCCCCGGTGATCGTCATCGGGGCCAGGAACTCGGTCGCGGCGAAACCGGTGCCGTAGATGATCACGTCGACCTGGTGCACGGTGCCGTCGGCGGTGCGGACGCCGTCGGCCAGCACCTCCACCACGTGGTCGGTGACGACGTCGACGTTGGTCGAGGCCAGGGCCGGGTACCAGTCGTTGCTGAACAGCAGCCGCTTGCAGCCGAGTGGGTAGTCGGGGCGGAGCTTGGCACGCAGCACCGGGTCCTTGATCTGGCGGCGCAGGTGGGCTCGCCAGACGACCTCGAGAACCTTCTTGACCGGGTTGGTGCCGGCCAGCGACTTGTTCAGCTGCTCGGAGGCCACCCAGGTCAGCTTCCGGCCGAGGGCCTGGGTGCGGGGGAGTCGGGTGAAGGCGCGGTGGTGGGCGCGGGTGTAGGCGCGGTCCGGCTTCGGCACGACGTACGGCGCGCTGCGCTGGAAGACCGTGACGTGCCCGGCCTCGGGCTGGATCCCGGGGACGAACTGGATCGCGCTGGCGCCGGTGCCGAGCACGGCGATCCGCTTGCCGCGCAGGTCGGCGCCGTGGTCCCACTGCGCGGAGTGGAACGCGGGGCCGGTGAAGTTCTCGGCACCGGGGATCGACGGGATCACCGGGCGGGAGAGCTGGCCGACCGCGGCCACCAGGAAGTCGGCCACCAGGGTCTCTCCGGCGGTACCTGATCGGCCCTGTGTCTCGACCTGCCAGGTCTGCGTCTCGGGCTGGTACGTCGCCGCGGTCACCTCGACGCCGGTGCGGATCTTCTCGCGCAGCCCGTAGCGGTCGGCGACCCGGTCGATGTAGGCCAGGATATCGGCCTGCGGGGCGTAGCGCCGGTCCCAGTCCGGGTTCGGCGCGAAGGACCACGAGTACAACGAGCTGGGGACGTCGCAGGCCGCGTTGGGGTAGGTGTTGTCGCGCCAGACGCCACCGAGGTCGTCGGCCTTCTCGAGCACGGTGACGTTCGTGAGGCCGTGCTGGAGCAGCTCGATCGCTGTACCCAGGCCGCCGAAGCCGGCGCCGATGATGATGATCCGCGGTGAGGTCATGGGTCGAGGGTAGGGATCGGCCGTACCGACAGACAGAGGTTGAGGGTGCCCTCGATTGATAATTCCGGCCTAGACTGAGCGGATGAGCGCGCCGCTGCTCGATCCGGTGACCAGGGACTGGTCGTTCCCGCGGCACGTCACCGGCATCGCGGTCCTGGTCGAGCACGCCGTGGCCTCCGGGATGCCGGCCCGGACGGCGCTCACCGGGACCGGGCTCTCGGTGCGCGACCTGAACGACGCCGACCGTGAGGTCACCGCCGAGCAGGAGCTCCGGGTGGTCCGCAACCTGCTCCGCTCCGGCGGCGCAGCCGCCCGGTCCGGGGTGGCCCTGGGACGCCGCTACCGGGTGAGCACCTTCGGCATCACCGGCTATGCGCTGGTCTCCAGCCGGACCCTGCTGGACGCGATGAACTTCGCGCTCCGGTTCATGGATCTCACCTTCACATTCTCGATCCCGTACGCCCGTCTCGAGGACACCGCCGAGGGGCAGCAGGTGGTCATCGAGACGTACGCCGAGACGCTGCCCCCCGACGTGCGCGAATTCCTGGTCCGCCGCGACCTGGGCGCCGTCGAGGCGGTGCTCCGCGAGCTCTTCCTCGGGGACCTGCCCACCTCCTACGACGTCGCGGGCGGCCGGGTCACGTTCCCCGCGTCGTACCTGGCCGCCGCGCTGCCGCACGCCAGCCCGGCCGCGAGCGCGCTGGCCAGTGAGCTCTGCGCCGACCTGGCGGCCCGCCGCCGCGACACCAGTCCGCTGGCCCAGCAGGTCCGGGTGCTGCTCGCCCAACGCATCGCCTTCGACCCGAGCTGTGCGGGGGTCGCGCGGGCGCTCGCGGTCGGGGAACGCACCCTGCGCCGTCGACTGGCTGCTGCCGGGACGTCGTACCAGGCACTACTGGACGAGGTCCGGATCGCGTTGTCCGCCCGGTTGCTGGCAACCGGCTCGCTCAGCGTCACCGAGGTCGCGCACCGGCTCGGGTACGCCGAGGCCGCCAGCTTCATCCACGCCCACCGGCGCTGGCACGGGTCCACGCCGACCGGACGGGAGTAGCCTCCGAGCATGCTGATCGCCGGGTACGTCTTCGCCGCGCTCGCCGCCGCCGTGCACGTCTACATCTTCTGGCTCGAGGCGCTCGCCTTCGAACGCGGCGGGCGCAAGGTCTTCGGCGTCAGCGCCGAGCATGCCGCGATCGTCAAGGCCTGGGCCTACAACCAGGGCTTCTACAACCTGTTCCTCGCCGTCGGCATCGCGGTCGGCCTGGTCCTGGTCGACAGCAACCGCGACGCCGCGATCGCGCTCCTCGTCTTCGGCACCGGCTCGATGGTCGCCGCGGCGACCGTGCTGATCACCACCGACCGCTCGCAGGCCCGAGGCGCACTCGTGCAGGGGCTGTTTCCGCTGATCAGCCTGACCTCGTTGCTGATCTGGTCGTTGGGCTGAGCTCAGGTGATGGTCATGCCACCGTCGACGGGCAGGGTCTGGCCGGTGACGTAGCCGGCGGCGTCGGAGGCCAGGTAGACCACCGTGGCGGCCAGCTCGCGGGGGTCGCCCTTGCGGCCCATCGGGATCCGGCCCATCTGCTGCTCGAGGTAGCCGGGCGGGTACTGCTCGGTCATCTCGGAGGTGAAGAACCCGGGCGCGATCGCGTTGACCCGGATCCCCTTGCGCCCGGTCCACTGCTGGGCCAGGTCGCGGGTCAGACCGATCAGGCCGGCCTTGGAGGCGGCGTACGCGGCCTGCGGGAGCCCGGCGGTGGTCAGTCCGAGCACCGAGGAGATGTTGATGATCGACGAGCCCGGACCCATCACCCGGCCGCAGGACTGCGCCATCCAGTAGCAGCCGTTGAGGTTGACGTCGATCACGCTGCTGAACTGCTCGGGCGTCTCCCGGGTCGCCGGGACAGCGGTGCCGATGCCGGCGTTGTTGACCAGGATGTCGACCTGGCCGAACGCCTCCATCGCGGCGTCCACCAGAGCCTGGCAGGACGCCGGGTCCGCGACGTCGGTGGCGACGCTGATGGCACGCCTACCGGCGGCCTCGACGAGGGCGGCGGTGTCGGCGAGACGGTCGACCCGTCGAGCGCCGAGGGCCACGTCGGCACCGGCTTCGGCCAGGGCCCGGGCGAAAGCGACACCGAGGCCCGAGGAAGCGCCGGTGACGACGGCGACCTTGCCGTCGAGGCGGAACAGGTCGGTCACAGAGGAGGTAGGCATGGGCCGATCATGCCGGATCCCGGTTCGGACCGGTCCGGTGCAGTCCCGCCTGGTGCACCCGTCGCGTGCTCGGCGGGTTGTGCGTGAGCAGTCCGGCGGGCCGGATCGGCCGCCGCTCGAGGTTGCCGCCGCAGTTGGGACAACGCTGCTCCGGCAGGCAGTGCTCGACGCAGTCCGCGCACCAGGTGCACTCGTAGGTGCAGATCAGGGCGTCGGGGGAGTCCGGGTCGAGATCGAGGTCGCAGCACTCGCACCCGGGTCGGAGCTCCAGCATCGGTCAGTCCTCCTGGAGGGATCGTTCGTACAGCCGGGCCCGCCAACCGGACTCGACCATGTCGCGCAAGGTGTGGCGCATCGTCCAGTCCAGGTCGCGGGCGGCCAGCTTGCCGTCGGCGACGATCCGGGCCGGGTCGCCGGGACGCCGTGGGACCACCTCGGGCTCGAAGTCGATCCCGCTGACCTCGCGCACGGTGTCCATGATCGCCTTCACCGAAGATCCCGACCCGCTCCCGAGGTTGTAGACCGCTTCCAGCCGTTCGTCGTTCTCCAGGTGCCGCGCCGCGACGGCGTGCGCCGCGGCCAGGTCGGCGACATGGACGTAGTCCCGGATGCAGGTGCCGTCGGGGGTCGGGTAGTCGCCGCCGTAGATCTTCGGGGTCCGCCCTTCGAGGAGCGCGTTGAAGACCAGTGGAAGCAGGTTGTGGTGGCTGGCGTCGTACAGGTCCTCGGCGCCTGAGCCGACCACGTTGAAGTAGCGCAGCGACGTGTGCCGCAGCCCCACGGCGACCTCCTGGGCGCGGAGCAACCACTCGCCGATCAGCTTGGTCTCGCCGTACGGCGACTCCGGGGCGGGCACCAGCGCCTCGGTGACCAGGTCGACGTCGGTGGTGCCGTAGCAGGCGGCGCTCGAGGAGAAGACCATCCGGGGGACGTTCACCCGCTCCATCGCCTCCAGCACGCTGATCGTCCCGGTGACGTTCTGCTGGTAGGCCGTCAGCGGGAGGTCGACCGAGACGCCGGCCGCCTTGAAGCCGGCCAGGTGGATGACCCCGTGCACGTCGTGGTCGCGGATCGTCTGCTCGACCAGGTCGGTGTCGAGGACGCTGCCGGTCACGAACGGGACGTCGTCGCGGACGAACCGCCGGTGGCCGGTCGACAGGTCGTCGAGGACGACCGCGGGGATGTCGACGTCGGCGAGCGCGCGGACGACGTGCGACCCGATGTACCCGGCACCACCGGTGACCAGCCACGACATGGAGTTCCTCCTCGTTCTGCCCCTGACCTTATGACGCGGAGCCGGCGATCGGGGCTCCGGGCAGCCGGGTCCGCTCGACCTTGGCGACGAACGGGGAGGTCATCGCCCCCACCAGCGCTCCGTACCCGGGCGCGAAGGCGATCTCGTCGCCGACCGCGACGGCGTGGTCGCCCACGTCGAGGACCAGGTGGTCGCTGCTCATCCCGAGGACGGTGATGCCCTCAGGCGGCGTGAGTCCGTCCGCGCTGGTGTCCTGGCGGCCGAGCGCCAGGACGGCCTGCCGGACGGTGCCGGTGCCGGTGCGCACCGGGTACTCGCCGTACGCCGTCTGAGCCCGGTCGCCCCAGGGCTGCGCCGGCTTGTCCCGTACGTCGATGACCTCGGCGACGAGCCGGAACGCGTCCCCGTGCAGGCCCGGGATCAGGGTGCGGTGCAACGGTTCGGTGCCGAGCAGGATCGCCTCACCGAGGCGGAGGTCGTCGACCCGGCCGACGTTGTGGGTGGTCGTGGCCCAGTCGAGGTTGGCGGAGTTGCCGCCCGAGACGATCGCCAGGGTGGTCCGGTACGCCGCCTCGACCTCCTCGGCCAGGCGGGAGAGCACCGCCATGTTGGTGTCGTCCGGGACGACCCCGTTCTGGCACGCGAGGTTGGCGCCGAGTCCGAGCAACCGGAGCGACGGGCGGGCGAGCACGTAGCCGGCCGCGTCGAGGACGTCCGCGGCGGCGATCCCCTCGCGCAGGTCGCCGAGCTCGACCATCAGGACCACGCCGTGCACCCGGCGCAGGCGCCCGGCCGCGGTGTCGAGGGCGTCGAGGACGGTGCGCTCGGTGTTCAGACTGGCCGTGGCCTCGCGGACGACCGAGCCCGCCTGGCTGAGCATCGGCGACCGGATCAACGTGCGTGACGGTGACCCTCCGAGCCCGGCCAGGCGGACGAGGTTGGCGACCCGGGCGTCCCCCAGGCCGAGGGCGCCGCCGGCGAGCATCGCGGCGCCGATCCCGGGCGACCCCAGGGCGGCTTTCGTGACCCCGGTGACCCGTACCCCGCGGGGTGCCAGGCGCTCCACCAGGACACGGGTGTTCTGCTCGACCTTGTCGAGGTCGACCTCGACCCGGGGTGCGGTCACCGGACCGTGAGCGCCGGTTCTGCCAACGACGGGAACGCGAGCAGCACCATCTCGACCAGCTCGGACCCGGACCGGGTCAACGGGTCGGTGACCGGGAGCCCGAGGTGCAGGCGGTGGTCGGCGATCGCCGCGTCGATCTCCTCCGGTTCCATCTCCTCGTGGTTGATCGTCACGCCGATGACCCGGGTATCGGCGAAAGCCTCGATCAGGGCGATCTCGCTCGCGGCGGTCGGCATCGGCATCATCGGGAAGTCGCCGAGGACCCTCCGCTTCGGGGCGTGCTGCACGATCACCCCGTGCGGGCGGCTGCCGCGCAGGATGTGCCCCGAGCTGAGGTACGCCGGGTGGCTGAGCGCACCCTGCCCCTCGACCACGATCACGTCGGGGTCCTCGCCCTCGTAGGCCTGCACCACCTGGTGCTCGACCTCGCCGGAGATGAACTGGGGGACCATCGCGTCCAGCGCGGCGCCGTACTTGCCGCCCTGGATCAGGGTGGTCTGGCCGGTGCCGACCATCACCGCCTTGATGCCGACGTCGTTCAACGCCTGGACGAGCAGGGTGGCGGTGGTGCGCTTGCCGATCGCGCCGTCGGTGCCGAGGATCGCGATCCGGGGGCAGGCGACGTCGAAGATCTTCCCGGTGAACAGGTGCAGGTCGCGCTTGTGCTTCGGGCGGCGTACGTCGGTGATGGTCACCCGCGCGATCAGCGCCGCCGCGACGAACTCGGCGTCGTCGTTGAGGAACTCGTGCAGCCCGTTGATGATGTGCATCCCGCGGGCGATGCCGTCCAGCAGCACTACGCGCTGGGTGTCGGAGAGCAGACCGTCGGCCGGCGCGACCCCGCAGATCAGGTAGTCCGGGACGTGGCCGGCGTGCGCGATCGCCTCGGGCAGGTCGCTCAGGACCGGGATGCCGTTCGCGACGCCGTCCAGGTGCTCCCCGGCGTCGCGGCCGGCGAGCCGGGAATCGATGACGCTGAGGATCTCGTACTTCTCCGAGTGCCGGACCAGCCCGTTGGCGGTCTTGCCGTCCTGCTCGCCGAACTGCTGGTCGCAGTAGACGACGGCCGTGGAGCCGACCGGCAGCAGGAACGGGGCAGCCGGGACGGCGTCGGCACGGAGCTGGACGGCGTGGGCGCGCGCGTCGAAGGACGGATTGCTGGAGAGCGACGGCATGAAGTTCCTCTGAGACGGCTCAGAGGAGGCGACGGGCTTCGTGGCCGGGCGGTGAGCCCAACGGTCAACGAGGCGTCTGCCCTGAGGGTGCGGCGTGCTTGCCGACGACCCCAGGGTAACCGGTGCACCCCGAAACCTCGGTATCCTGACTCGCCCTGGGTCAGCCAGGGCGAGGAGAAGGCTGCGCCGACCACCAGGCTGCACCATGAGAAGGGCACGATGAGCGAGCGCGAAGAGCAGGTCGGGTACGACGTCCACGGCACCGAGGCGAAGTGGCTGCCGGTGTGGGAGCGCCTCGACCCCTTCCGGGCCGACGACAGCAGCCCGAAGGAGAAGCGCTACGCGCTCACGATGTTCCCCTACCCCAGCGGCGACCTGCACATGGGCCACGCCGAGGTCACCGCGCTGCACGACGTGATCGCCCGGTACTGGTGGCTGCGCGGCTACGAGGTGATGAACCCGATGGGCTGGGACTCCTTCGGCCTGCCGGCGGAGAACGCGGCGATCAGGAACGACGAGCACCCGGCGACGTACACCTACGCCAACATCGAGACCCAGGCGGCGTCGTTCAAGAAGTACGGCATCTCCTTCGACTGGTCGCGCCGGCTGCACACCTCCGACCCGGAGTACTACCGCTGGACCCAGTGGCTGTTCCTGAAGTTCCGCGAGCGCGGTCTGGCGTACCAGAAGTTCTCCCCGGTGAACTGGTGCCCCAACGACCAGACGGTGCTGGCCAACGAGCAGGTCGTCGACGGCAAGTGCGAGCGCTGCGGCGCCGAGGTCACCAAGCGCGAGCTGAACCAGTGGTACTTCAAGATCACCGACTACGCCCAGGAGCTGCTCGACGACCTCGACGTGCTCGCCGACACCTGGCCGGACCGGGTGGTCACCGCGCAGCGGAACTGGATCGGGCGCTCCGAGGGTGCCCACGTGGACTTCCGGGTCGAGGGACGTGACGAGCCGCTGACCGTGTTCACGACCCGACCGGACACCATCTTCGGCACCACCTTCATGGTGGTCGCGGTCGACGCCGCGCTGGCCGACGAGCTGGTCACCAACGGGCAGCGGGCCGCGTTCGAGGCCTACCGCGAGCAGATCCGGGCGGCGTCCGACATCGAGCGGTTGGCGACCGACCGCCCCAAGACCGGGGTCGACCTGGGGGTCACCGCGACCAACCCGGTCACCGGGCAGCAGATCCCGGTCTGGGCCACGGACTACGTGCTGGCCGACTACGGCACCGGCATCGTGATGGGCGTCCCGGGCGGGGACCAGCGCGACTGGGAATTCGCGACCACCTTCGGGCTGCCGATCGTCCGGACCACCGAGCCGCCGGCCGGCTGGGAGGGTGAGGCGTACGCCGGCGAGGGCGAGACGATCAACTCTCCGGCGCCCGGGGTCGGGTGCGACCTGGACATCAACGGACTGGGCGTGGCCGAGGCCAAGAGCGCCACCATCGCCTTCCTGGAGGCCGCCGGCACCGGCCGTGGCACCGTGAACTTCCGGCTGCGCGACTGGCTGCTGAGCCGGCAGCGCTACTGGGGGGTGCCGATCCCGATCATCCACTGCGAGAGCTGCGGTGAGGTCCCGGTGCCCTACGACCAGCTGCCGCTGGAGCTGCCCGAGCTCAAGGGTGCCGACCTGAAGCCGAAGGGCACCTCACCGCTCGCCGCGGCCACCGACTGGGTCAACGTGGACTGCCCCTCGTGCGGCGCGCCCGCGAAGCGCGACAGCGACACCATGGACACCTTCGTCGACTCGTCCTGGTACTTCCTGCGCTACTGCTCCCCGAACGACGACACCCAGGCCTTCGACCCGGCCCTGGTGAACGCCTGGATGCCGGCGGACCTGTACGTCGGCGGTGTCGAGCACGCGGTGCTGCACCTGCTCTACGCCCGGTTCTTCACCAAGGTGCTGGCCGACATGGGCCTGCTGGAGTTCCGCGAGCCGTTCGCGGCCCAGCTCAACCAGGGCTTCGTGATCAACCGCGGCAAGAAGATGAGCAAGTCGCTGGGCAACGGGGTCAACCTGGGGGAGCAGCTCGCCGAGTTCGGCGTGGACGCCGTCCGGCTGACCCTGGTCTTCGCCGGTCCGCCGGAGGACGACATCGACTGGGCCGAGATGTCGCCGGGCGGGTCGCTGCGGTTCCTGCAGCGGGCCTGGCGGCTCAGCGGTGACGTGACCTCGCCGGCCGGCGTCCCGTTCGCCCCCGACGGTGGCGACCTGGCGCTGCGCAAGCAGACCGCCCGGACACTGACCGACGCTGCGGAGCTGGTGGAGTCGTTCCGGTTCAACGTGATGGTTGCCCGGGTGATGGAGCTGGTCAACGCCACCCGCAAGGCGATCGACTCCGGCGCGGGCCCGGCCGACCCTGCCATCCGCGAGGCGACCGAGTGCGTCGCGATGCTGCTGTCCCTGGTCGCGCCGTACACGGCCGAGGAGATGTGGGAGCGGCTCGGGCACGCCCCGACCGTCGCCCGGGTCTCCTGGCCCGTCGTCGACCCGGCGCTGCTGGTGCAGGACTCGGTCACCGCCGTCGTCCAGATCCAGGGCAAGGTGCGCGCCCGGCTGGAGGTCTCCCCGGAGATCTCCGAGGCCGATCTCGAGGCGGCGGCCCTGGCCGACGAGGCGGTCCAGCGGGCCCTGGACGGCGCTGCGGTGCGCAAGGTGATCGTGCGGGCACCGAAGCTCGTCAACATCGTGGTGTGACTAGGCTCGCGCCATGACCATCGCTCTCGTCACCGACTCGACGGCGTCGTTGCCTGCTGACGTCGCGGTCGCCCGGGACGTGACCGTGGTGCCGCTCCAGGTCGTCATCGGAGCCACCGCGTACGACGAGGGGGTCGACGGCGGGGTGACCCCGGAAATGCTGGCCGAGGCGCTGCAGGCCTGGACCCCGGTCAGCACGTCGCGCCCGAACCCGGACGAAATGCTCGCGGTCTACGAGCGGCTCGCCGAGGCGGGCGCTACCGAGATCGTCTCGATCCACCTCTCCGCCGACCTCAGCGGGACCTTCGAGTCCGCGCAGCTGGCCGCACGGATGGCGCCGGTCGCCGTGCACGCCGTGGATGCCCGCCAGGTCGGGATGGGGACCGGGTTCGCGGTGCTCGCCGCCGCCGACGCGCGCGACGCCGGCGCGGACGCGGCCGGCATCATCAGCGCAGCCCGGAAGCGCTCCGCCGCGACGACCTCGCTCTTCTACGTCGACACCCTGGAGTACCTGCGCCGGGGTGGCCGGGTCGGCGCTGCCGCGGCGCTGCTCGGCTCCGCGCTCGCGGTGAAGCCGATCCTGAAGGTGGAGGACGGCCGGATCGGCCCGTTCGAGCGCGTCCGCACGTCCGGCAAGGCCCTCAGCCGCCTGGAGGAGTTGGCCGTTGAGGCCGCGGCCGACCACGAGGTCGAGATCGCGGTCGCTCACCTGGCCAGCCCGGAGCGCGCCCAGGCCCTGGCCGACCGGCTCACTGCCCGGCTCGCCGACGGGCTCGGTGGGCGGGAGGTCGCGGTCGGCGAGATCGGCGCGGTGCTGGGGGCCCATGTCGGGCCCGGGATGGTCGCGGTCACGGTCGCGGTCCGGACGCCGCACAGCGCCGCCGCCGGTGCCTGATCTCCACAACCCCGCTCGCCCGACGGGTCGTCCGGGGCGCTCCGGCCTAGCGTGCCGGCCATGCGTAGGGACTCGGGAGAGGACGTGGCCGCGGCGGCGCGGCGCCGGTTGGAGCTGCTCGGACGTGAGCTGGCGCTGGCCGGGGGCCAGGTCGAGCCGGCTCCCGGGCCTGAACCGGAGTCCGAGACCCAGCCCGAGATCCCGGTGCCGGCGGTGCTGCCGCGGCCCGGACGCCACCTCCGGGCCGGCGAGGACCGGGCGCTGGTCCGGCTCGCCGCGCGGGTGTCGCTGCGGCCGGCCCACCTGGTCGGGCTGGCCGCCGTGCTCGCGGCCGCCGTCGCGGCGACGGCCTGGTGGACCCTGGCGGCGACCCCGAGCGCGGTTCCGGCTCCGGTCGCCCGGATCTCGCCCGGTCCGGAGCCGGTGGGTGCGCCGCTGCCGAGCCCGTCGGCAGCGCAAGCAGGAGCGGTGACCGAGGTGGTGGTCGACGTCGCCGGGAAGGTACGCCGCCCCGGAGTGACCACCCTGCCGGCGGGCTCCCGGGTGATCGACGCACTCAAACGAGCCGGCGGTGCCCGGCACGGCGTCGACCTCAGCACGCTGAACCTGGCCCGGGTGCTGGTCGACGGCGAGCAGATCCTGGTGGGGGTGGCACCGGTCGGCGGAGCCGCTGGAGCGGTGCCACCCGCGCCCGGGGGCACCACCCTGGTGAACCTCAACACCGGCACCCTCGACCAGCTCGACGCACTGCCCGGCGTCGGTCCCGTGACGGCTCAGAAGATCGTGGACTGGCGGACCACCCACGGGCGGTTCACCGCGGTCGACGAGCTCCTGGAGGTTGACGGGATCGGGGAGAAGACCTTTGCGGAGATCGCTCCCCACGTCACCTTGTGAGGGACGACCCGACGCTCGACCTGCGAGCCGCTGCCGTCGGGGCGATCGCCTGGTCGGCTGCGTTCGTGACGCTCACCTGGTCCCCGCGGTGGGTCGTCGGCCTCCTCGCCGTCGCCGGCCTCACCGTGCTGCGCCGGCGCCACGACCCGGCGGTCCTCACCACCCGGGCAGCGTGGTGGTTGGTCGCGGCCGCGGTCGCCCTGTCGGCGTACCTGCACCTGACGCACGTCACCGGTTCTCCGGTCGCCCGCCTCGCCGAAGAGGTCTCGTCGGTGCAGGTCGTCGCGACGGTGGCCACCACCCCGGTCGACTCCCCGGGCAGGTTCGCCGACCGGGTCCACTTCGAGGCCACGGTCTCCGAGGTGTCCTCGCGGGGTCGGCACCTGCGGGCGCGTGCCCCGGTGCTGGTGCTGATGGACGCCGGGGGGACGGTGGTCGAACGGGGTGCCCGGGTGCGCCTCTCCGGGATGCTGCGACCCTCGGACCGGCCCGAGCGCGCCGGCGTTCTGACGGTCCGCGGCGATGCGGTCCTGCTGGCGGGTCCGGGGCGGGTGCAGCGCGGGTCCGAACGGGTCCGGCAGGCGATCCGCGATGCCGTGGCCGGGCAGCCGGTGGGGCCGCGGACCCTGGTGCCGGCGCTGGTCGACGGCGACGACGCCGACCTGCCCGACCAGGTCGCTGCGGACTTCCAGGTCGCCGGGCTGACCCACCTGCAGGCGGTCAGCGGGACCAACCTGACCCTGATCGTGGGAGCGCTGCTGCTCCTCGCCCGCTGGGTCGGCGTCCGGGCTCGGGCGCTGATCGCCGTCGGTGGGTTGGGCGTGGTCGGCTTCATCCTCCTGGCAGGCCCGGAGCCGAGCGTCCTGCGGGCGGCGGCGATGGGGACGGTCGCCCTGACCGGTCTCGGGTCGGGTGCTCGTCGGCAGGGGATCCGGGCGCTCGGGGTCGCGGTCCTGGTGCTGCTGCTGATCGACCCCTGGCTGGCCCGGTCGTGGGGTTTCGCCCTGTCCGTGACCGCGACCGCCGGGATCCTGCTGCTGGTACCGCCGTGGCGAGAGGCGCTGGGTCGGTGGTTGCCGCGGTGGGGGGCCGAGGCGGCCGCGGTACCGCTGGCGGCCCAGCTCGCCTGTACGCCGCTGGTCGCCGCGTTGTCCGGGCAGGTGAGCCTGGTCGCGGTCTTCGCCAACGTGCTGGCGGCGCCGCTGGTGGCCCCGGCGACCGTCCTGGGCCTGCTCGGCGGACTGGTGGCGCTGGTCTGGGTCCCGCTGGGAGCGGTGGTCGCAGCCCCCGCGGCGTGGAGCGCCGCGGGGATCATCGCGATCGCCGAGCACGCGGCCGGGCTGCCGGTTCCCGCCCTCGGTTGGTCGACCGGGGTCGGCCCGCTGCTGGTGCTCGGCGGTCTCTGCGCCGCCCTGGTCCTCGCCCTGCGTGCGGTGCTCGCCCGCGCCGGGGCCACCCTCGGACTGGTCGGCGTGCTGGTGCTGGTGATCCTGGTCCCGGTGCCGACGCCGGGATGGCCGCCGCCGGGTTGGGTGCTGGTCGCGTGCGCGGTCGGCCAGGGCGATGCGGTGGTCCTCAACGCCGGGGCCGGCAGTGCCGTCGTGGTCGACGCCGGACCGGATGCCGCCGTGGTCGACGACTGCCTGAGCAGGCTCCGTGTCGAGGCGGTCCCGGTGCTGGTGCTGACCCACTTCCACGCCGACCACGTCGACGGGATCGGGGGAGTGGCCGACGGCAGGACGGTGGGTCGGATCCTCACCTCGCCGACCGAGGACCCTGCCTCCGGCGCCGCGGTCGTCCGGGACGTCGCCGACCGGCTCGGGGCCCGGGCCGTCGCGGTCACCGCTGGCGCGACCGTCCAGGTAGGCCGGGTCACGGCCGAGGTCCTGGCGCCCACCGGGGAACGTTTCGCCGACTCGGTCTCACCGCCGAACGACGCCAGCGTGGTGCTGCTTGTCGAGATCGCCGGGGTCCGGGTGCTGCTCACCGGGGACCAGGAGCGCCCCTCGCAGGCGGCCCTGCGTCGCTCCTACCCGGGGCTGCGGGCAGACGTGCTCAAGGTTGCGCATCACGGATCGAGCAAGCAGGACGAGGACCTGGTCCGCGGACTCGGAGCCCGGGTGGGCTTGATCTCGGTCGGCGCGGACAACGACTACGGCCACCCGGCCGGGGTGACCCTGGACCTGCTCGGCCGAGCCGGGATCCAGGTACGGCGTACCGACCTCGACGGTGACGTGGCCGTGGTCCTCGACGGGCGCGGACGCTTGGGGACCGTGACGCGCGGAACCGGTCGGTGAGGCTGCTGCCGGGCTGTCGGCGTGCCGTGAGAGGCTGCCCGCATGGCGACGCCCGATCCCGCGCAGGTACTGGGCCGGATCACCCTGGTGACCGGTCCGGAGGAGTTCCTCGCCGAGAGGACCGTCCAAGCGGTCCGGGCCGCCGTGCGCGGCGCTGACGCGGAGGCCGAGTTCAGCGAGACCGCCGCCGATCAGCTGACCATGGCGACGTTGGGCGAGCTCGCTGCGCCCTCGCTCTTCTCCTCGACGAGGTGCGTGGTGGTGCGCGGCTTCGAGGACCTGCCCGAGGAGTCGGTCACCGGCCTCCTGGAGTACGCCGCTGCTCCGGCCGAGGACGTCGCTCTGGTGCTGGTGCACGGAGGCGGGCAGAAGGGCAGCGGGGTGCTCGCCAAGCTCCGCAAGGAGGCCGCGGTGACTGAGGTGAAATCGGTCTCCCTGACGGCGCGGGAGTACCCGAACTTCGTCCTCGGCGAGCTCCGCCTGCGCAAGGTGAAGATCGACGCCGACGCGGCTTCGTTCCTGGTCCAGGCGGTCGGCCAGGACCTCCGCTCTCTCTCCGCGGCCTGCAGCCAGCTCGCCGGAGACTTCGCCGGTCAGCCGATCTCGATCGAGATGGTGAAGACCTACTTCGGTGGTCGGGCGGAGGCGAAGTCGTTCGCGGTCGCCGACCACGCGATCTTCGGCCGGGCGTCCCAGGCGCTCGAGGAGCTGCGCTGGGCGCTGGAGCGGGGTACGGCGCCGGTGCTGATCACCAGCGCCGTCGCTGGCGGGCTGCGCGGCCTGGCCCGCTACAAGTCCGCTCCGCGGGGGATGCGCAGCGCCGACCTGATGCGTGAGGTCGCCGTACCCAGCTGGAAGCTCGACATCCTGCGGGACCAGGCGAAGGGCTGGGACGAGGGCGGGATCGCCCGCGCCATCCGGCTGGTCGCCGCGGCCGACGCCGAGATCAAGGGCAAGGCCCACGACGCGGCGTACGCGCTGGAGAAGATGGTGCTGGAGATCGTCCGCTCACGGCCGCAGCGCACGAGCTGAGCGCCGCGATCCGCGGCTCCGCAGGAAAACGCAGAAGGCGCCCGTCCCGAGGGACGAGCGCCTTCCGGCAGTTCAGGGGTGCGTCAGAGCGACGCGGCCTGCTTCGCGATCGAGGACTTCCGGTTCGCGGCCTGGTTCTTGTGGATGACACCCTTGGAGGCGGCCTTGTCGAGGGCGCGGCCGGCGTCGGCGGCCAGCGTCTTCGCGGTGGCGGCGTCGCCGCCGTCAACGGCCTCGCGGAACTTGCGGACCGCGGTCTTCAGCGCCGAGCGCACAGCCTTGTTGCGCTCGCGGGCGCGCTCGTTCTGCTTGTTGCGCTTGATCTGGGACTTGATGTTGGCCACGGAGGCTCACCTGTCTGTTGATGCTGGTTCGGGTAAAAGTCGGGGTGCGGGCTTGGTGGCCCAGACACGAGGGGAAACGATACCAGCGCAGCGCGGCAGCGCCCAAATCGTCGGCAGCGCCCGCTCAGGCGGGAGCCCGGCCGAACTTCCCGGCGTCGACCACGCGGTGCCCGGTCCGCCCGGCGCGCGCTTCCCGGACCATCGCCGCGGCGATGTCGGAGGCCCGGTTCGGGCGGAATCGTCCCAGGACCGGACCCACGGCGCGCATCGCGAGCAGCCCGAGGTGCTCGGCGGTGCGGGTCTCGGGCCGCTCACCGTCGATCATCGAAGGCCGGAACGCGATCGTGGTCGGGATCCCGCTCGCGACCACGTCCCGCTCGGTCTCGCCCTTGACCCGGTTGTAGAAGATCCGCGAACCCGGGGATGCGCCCAGTGCGGTCACGTGCAGGAACTGGCTCGCTCCCGCCCGGTGGCCGGCGGCGGCGAGGGCGACCACCGCGTCGTGGTCGACGGCCCGGAACGCCGCCTGGCTGCCGGCCTTCGCGATCGTCGTGCCCAGGCAGCAGAAGACGTCGTCGGTCGCGGGTAGATCACCGATCTCCGGGAACGCCACCGTGAGCTGCTCCAACCGCGGGTCGGTGACGGGGAGCTCGCGCCGCCCGACGCTGATCACCCGGTCCCAGTGCCCGTTGGCGAGCAGCGCCTGGAGCAGGTGCGAGCCGACCAGGCCGGACGCGCCGGCGATCACAGCAGTACGGCGGTCGGTCCCGGGTGCGTTCATCAGGTCCATCCTCGTCGTCGTGCCAGCCAGGACCAGGCGGCCTCGGCGGTCCAGCGTTGGTGGGTCCGCAGGTGCGGGGACGTCGCCGGCACCGGGCGCTGGCAGGCCTCCAGCATGTACCCGCAGACCCCGGCCAACCAGGCATCGATGCTGACCGGGTCGACCTCGGCGGTGAGTCGGCGCTCGCGGAGCAGTGCGTCGACGTCGACGCCGTCGCCGTACCCGGAGATCAGCAGGTCCAGGCTGTCCTGCCACCGCGTCCCCAGCGCCGGCCAGTTCCAGTCGCAGGCCACCGTCCGCCCGTCCGGGGCGAACAGCAGGTTGTCGTCGCGGAGGTCGGTGTGCACGACCTGGGTCGCGGGTTCGCCGAGCAGGACCGCGGCGAGCTCGGCCGCCTCGTCGCGGTGCGGCCAGGACGCCGGGACGGCACCCCAGCCGGTGACCAGGGAGGGGGCCTCCTGGACCAGCGGTAGCAGGGAGAGCCCGGCGGGTGCAGAGGGCAGGGTGTCGACGATCGTCTCGGCGAGGTCCAGGGCGCGGTTCACGTCGGGGAGCCGCCACGGGCGCCGGGGTTGCCGGGCGGAGACCGTCTCGTAGCCGAGCAGCACCCAGGACTGGGCCCGGCTGAACCACCTCAGCGCCGGCGCCGGGACGGCGCCGGCGAAGGCCACCATGGTGTCGATCTCCGCCGAGTACGACGCGGCGACCTCGGCCTGGGCGACCTTGCTGGCCGCCTTGATGAACGCGGTCGAACCGTCCGCACCGGTGACCACCGACGCGAAGCCCGGGGTGAAGCCACTGGTCTGCGACTCCGCCGTGACCACCGGAGACCCGAGCTCGTCCTCCACCAGGGCGCGCACCTCCTTGGGCAGGAACTTCCAGTCCAGACGCTGCGCGGTCCGCCCGTGGGGCACCGCGGGAACGCCGGCGGTGCCGACCGGTCCGTCGGTGAGAGGTCGTGGCGAGGTCATGGGGCGGTGATGCCGGCTGCTTCCTCGAGCTCGACCAGGGCCAGCTTGACCGCGTCGGCCAGCGCGTCGACGTCCGGTGCCACCTCCGGGGTGGTCACGAAGCCGAAGTCGACCCAGTCCAGGTAGCTGAACACGGTGATGTTGAGCGCGACGTCGAGGACCAACGGGCCGATCGGCAGCAATGAGCGCAGCGGGGCCGTCGCCATGTACAGCGGGAAGCTCGGGCCCGGGACGTTCGAGACCACCAGGTTGATCGGCGCCAGCGAGTTCGACAGGCCGCTCATCGTGTAGGCGCGGGACGCGATGGTGAGCAGGCCGGGGGGAGTGATGTCGGGAAGCTGCATGATCTGGCGGGCGCTGAGCGCCTTCGCCATCTCCTTGGCCCCCTGCGAGCTCTCGTAGATCGCCTTGATCCGAGCCGCCGGGTCGGCGATGTCGGTGGCCATGTTCACGGTCATCGAGCTGACCTGGTTGCCGACCTCGCCGGCGGTGTCCTCGGTCCGGGTGGAGACTGGGATCTGCGCGATCAACGGCTTCGCCGGGATGCCCTCGCGGTCGGCGAAGTAGATCCGCAGCGCCCCGGAGACCAGGGCCAGGACCACGTCGTTCAGCTTCACGCCGTACGCATCCTTGACCGCGCGGACCCGGGACAGCTCCACGCGGGCGCCGGTGATCCGGCGGTGCGGGGACAGGGTGGCGTTGAACCGGGTGGTCGGCGCGGAGAAGAACGCCGGCGGCTTGTTGGTGAAGTTCCGCACCGCGACCTGCTGACGGATGGTCTGGCTCAGGATGCCGACCACCCGCGCGGGGGTCCGGACGGCGACGTTCACCCAGCCGCCCGCCAGCGCCTTGATCGCGTTCGGGGTCTCGGTGCCGATGCCGTGCACGACCTCGGTCGACGGCGGCCGCGGTTGCGGCTCGATGTCCAGCAGGATCTCGCCGAGCCCGGCACCGGAGACGCCGTCGACGATCGAGTGGTGCATCTTGGTCAGGGTCGCGACCCGACCGTTCTGCAGGCCCTCGATCACCCAGAGCTCCCAGAGCGGGCGGCTCCGGTCGAGCTTGTAGCTCATCAGCCTGCTGATCAGCTCGTCGAGCTCCTTGCGCGTCCCGGGCTGCGGGATCCCGATCCGGCGGATGTGGAAGTCGGGGTCGAGGGTCTCGTCCTCGACGAACCAGGGGCGCTCGAGGCCGAACGGCGTCTCGACCACCTTCCAGCGCAGCTGCGGCATCTGCGGCAGCCGCTCGATGACGATGCGGCGGACCGCCTCGAAGCTGAAGTCCGGGGCGTCTGCGGTGTCGTGGATCGCCACCGCCCCGATATGCATGTGCCAGGCCGGCGTCTCGCCGTACCAGAATGCCGCGTCGACCCCACTCATCCGCTTCATGGCGGAAGCCTAGGGCCGCGGTCCCCCGAGTGGGGGTCATCTCCGGGTCTGCGTCCGCGTGTTCGGACCGGGGACACCGACGTGGAAGAATGCGGGTTCGCCGTACGCCCGACCCGAGAGTGCCCTTCTTGTCTACGCCGTCCACCACCCCCGCACCGCTGCCGGGCAAGACCGACCCCGCGATCATCAGGAACTTCTGCATCATCGCGCACATCGACCACGGCAAGTCAACGCTCGCGGACCGGATGCTCCAGCTCACCGGCGTGGTTGACGAGCGGGCGGCGCGGGCGCAGTACCTGGACCGGATGGACATCGAGCGGGAACGCGGCATCACCATCAAGAGCCAGGCCGTCCGGATGCCGTGGACGGTGCCGGCCGGCAACGAGCAGGGTGCCGAACCAGGCACCTACGTGCTCAACATGATCGACACCCCCGGCCACGTCGACTTCACCTACGAGGTGTCCCGGTCCCTCGAGGCCTGCGAGGCGGCGATCCTGCTCGTCGACGCCGCCCAGGGCATCGAGGCCCAGACGCTGGCCAACCTCTACCTCGCCCTCGGCGCGGACCTGCACGTGATCCCGGTGCTGAACAAGATCGACCTGCCCTCGGCGCAGATCGAGAAGTACTCGGTCGAGCTCGCCGGCATCATCGGTTGCGAGCCCGAGGACGTACTGCACGTCAGTGCGAAGACCGGGGTCGGCGTCGAGGCGCTGCTCAACGAGATCGTCAAGCAGACGCCGGCACCCGTCGGTGACCCCGACGCCCCGCCGCGGGCCCTGATCTTCGACTCGGTCTACGACACCTACCGCGGCGTGGTCACCTACGTCCGGGTCGTCGACGGCAAGCTCTCGCACCGCGACCGGATCAAGATGATGTCCAACGGCGCCGTCCACGAGATGCTCGAGGTCGGGGTGATCAGCCCGGAGCCGGTGAAGGCCGGCGATCTCGGCGTCGGCGAGGTCGGGTACCTGATCACCGGGGTGAAGGACGTCCGGTTGTCCCGGGTCGGTGACACGGTCACCAGTCAGCACCACGGTGCGACCGAGCCGCTCGGTGGCTACAAGCACCCGAACCCGATGGTCTACTCGGGTCTCTACCCGATCGACGGCGACGACTACCCGACGCTGCGCGACGCCCTGGAGCGGCTCCAGCTCAACGACGCCGCGCTGGCCTACGAGCCGGAGACCTCCGGTGCCCTCGGGTTCGGCTTCCGCTGCGGCTTCCTCGGCCTGCTGCACATGGAGATCGTCCGGGAGCGCCTGGAGCGCGAGTTCGACCTCGACCTGATCTCGACCGCCCCCAACGTGGTGTACACCGTGGTCAAGGACGACGGCGCCGAGGTGGTCGTTACCAACCCGAGCGAGTACCCCAGCGACGGCAAGATCTCCCAGGTCCGGGAGCCGGTGGTCAAGGCGACGATCCTCAGCCCGAGCGACTACATCGGCGTGATCATGGAGCTCTGCCAGTCCAAGCGCGGCCAGCTCGAGGGCATGGACTACCTCTCCGAGGACCGTGTCGAGATGCGCTACACCCTGCCGATGGGCGAGATCGTCTTCGACTTCTTCGACCAGCTGAAGTCGCGGACCAAGGGGTACGCGTCGCTGGACTACGAGGTCTCCGGTGAGCAGGCCGCCGACCTGGTGAAGGTGGACATCCTCCTCCAGGGCGAGACCGTCGACGCGTTCAGCGCCATCGTGCACCGCGACGCCGCCTACTCCTACGGCGTGATGCTCGCCGGCAAGCTCCGCGAGCTGATCCCGCGGCAGCAGTTCGAGGTGCCGATCCAGGCCGCGATCGGTTCCCGGGTGATCGCCCGCGAGACGATCCGCGCGATCCGCAAGGACGTGCTCGCCAAGTGCTACGGCGGTGACATCAGCCGGAAGCGCAAGCTCCTCGAGAAGCAGAAGGAGGGCAAGAAGCGGATGAAGATGGTGGGTCGCGTCGAGGTCCCCCAGGAAGCCTTCATCGCTGCGCTCTCCACGACCGGCCCGGCCGGCGACAAGCCCAAGAAGTAGTCGCGGACACGGTCGTGAACGCAGCCGGGTGGTCCGTGGGGCAGGTCGCCGAGCGGTTCGACCTCGCGACGAACGTGCTCCGTCACTGGGAGGACGTGGGTCTGCTCAGCCCCGAGCGGGACTCCGCCGGCCGGCGTCGCTACCGGCGTGAGGACGTCGTCCGGGTCGCGGTGATCCAGCGGACCAAGGCGGCCGGGATGAGCCTCGACCAGATCAAGGTGCTGCTCGACTCGGGCGCGCGCGGGCGCCACGAACTGCTCCAGGCGCACGTGGCCGACCTCGAGCAACGGATGGAGGAGATCCGGATCGCCCGGGAGATGACCCTGCACGCCTACGAGTGCCAGCAGCACGACCTGACCTCCTGCCCGGGCTTCACCGGCCGGGTCGAGGACAAGCTCGCGCAGTTCTGATCGTTACCCTCGAATTGCGTCGAGGACCGCCCGGCGCCTCTCGAAGAGGAGGAGACCGATGGTCGCGCGAGCCGCTGGGATCAGCACGGTCGTCCTCGCTGCGCTGCTGGCCGGCTGCGGGGCCGACCCGGCGCCGGCCGCGGAGCCGACCAGCACCGCAGCGGCCAGCGCGACCCCGGTTCCCACCCCCGTGCCGACTCCCGTGCCCACACCGACGCCGACGCCGACCCTGACCGCCCAGCAGGCACGGTTGCTCGGACTGCAGGCGGTCGCGGCCCTGAAACGGGATGACCCCGAGCACGCACGCGCGTTGATCGCCCGGGGCGCCGACGTGAACGTCCAGGACGGGATCCGCGACTCCGTCTTCCTGTACGCCGGGGCCGAGGGCTACCGCGACGTGGTCCGGGCAGCGTTGGCCCACGGCGCCGACGTGCGCAGCACCAACCGCTTCGGCGGCACCGCCCTGATCCCGGCTGCCGAGCACGCCCACCTGGAGGTGATCCGGGTGCTGCTGGCGGCCGGCACACCGGTGGACCACGTCAACGACCTCGGGTGGACCGCGCTCGGGGAAGCAGTGGCGCTCGGTGAGGGAGGCCGCCGACACCAGGAGGCCGTCCGGCTGCTGCTGCGCGCCGGGGCGGACCCGTCCGCCCGGGACCGGTTCGGCAGGACGGTGCTCCAGAACGCGGACCGGCTCGGTTTCACCGAGATCGCCCGGATCATCCGGGCATCGCGATGAGGTCACGCTTTCCGGAACCGGAGGCGCCGGGTGACGGGATCGGCCATGATCGCGCGATGAGCGAGACCCCGACGCCGAGCCCGGGCCCCGGCTGGTACGCCGACCCGGAGAGCCCCAGGAACCTGCGGTACTGGGACGGTGCCGCCTGGCAGCAGCAGTGGCAGCACGCCGGGACGTCGGCCAGCACCCGCGTTCCGCGCCCGGTCGGTCCCGGGTTCTTCCGCCTGGGCGGGGCGGTCCAGTACGGTCTGCGGCTGCTCGGGGTCGTCCTGGGCATCCGGTTCACGCTGGATCTCTGGGGCCTCACGATGTTCGCGGACGCCATCCAGAGCGGCGACGTGGGTTCTCTCGAGCGGTACGACGACATCGACATCGTCACCTCGATCACGGGGGTGGTCCTGATCGTGGTCATCGGGATCTGCTGGGCCCGCTGGCAGTACCTGCTGGCCCGCGCCGCCACCCCGGCAGAGCTGACCCGCGGTCCGGGCTGGCACGCCGGTGCCTGGTTCGTGCCGGTGGTGTCGTTCTGGTTCCCCTTCCAGAACGTCCGCGACCTGTGGCGGCGCCGCTTCCCGCACCGGAGCCATGACCTGCTGGGTTGGTGGTGGGCCGGATGGATCGGGATGCAGATCCTGGACCGGGTGTACGGGGCGATGGGCGCCGAGGCGGACTCGGTCGGCGACTTCGAGGCCATGGCCGTCGCAGGCCTGGTGTCCGCAGCGGTGAGCCTGGCGGCGCTGGTCCTCGCCCTGGTCATCGTGCGCGACCTGACCGACGGGGAACGTCTCGCGGGCCAGGTCAGCCGGGGAGTTCCGCCCGTTGGCTGACCAGGTGCGCCCGTTCGGCGGTGTTCTCCACCAGGGCCAGCGCCGCGTCGTACGCCGTGCGTGCTTCGTCCGGTCGGCCCAGGCGGCGCAGCAGCTCGGCCCGGGTCACGTGCCAGGCGTGGTAGCCGCCCAGGTCGAGGCGGTCGACGATCGCCAGCGCCACCTCGGGGCCGTCGAGCTCGGCGAGTGCGACGGCCCGGTTGAGCTCGACGACCGGTGACGGCTGGAGGGCCACCAGTTGGTCGTAGAGCTGGACGATCTGCGACCAGTCCGTCATCGAGGCGTCGAGGGCGTCGGTGTGCACTGCGTTGATCGCTGCTTGGAGCTGGTAGGGGCCGGGCCGGTTCAGGACCAGGCAGCGTCGAACCAGCGCGTGCCCTTCGTCGATCAGGGCGGCGTCCCAGCGGGACCGGTCCTGGTCGCCCAGGGTGACCAGGTGGCCGTCGGCGACCCGGGCGTCCCGGCGTGCCTCGGTGAGCAGCATCAGGGCGAGCAGCCCGTCGATCTCCGGGTCGTCCAGCAGCGCGGCGACCTGGCGGGTCAGCCGGATCGCCTCGGCCGACAGGTCGACTCGGACACCGGGCCCGGCGGTGGCGAGGTAGCCCTCGTTGAACACCAGGTAGAGCACCGTGAGGACCCCGCCCAGCCGTTCGACCAGGTCCTGCTCGCGCGGGACCCGGTAGGGGATCCCCGCGGCCTTGATCTTCTGCTTCGCGCGGGTGATCCGTTGCGCCATCGTGGTCTCGGGGACCAGGAAGGCGCGGGCGATCTCCTCCACCGTGAGGCCACCGAGGAGCCGCAACGTCAGCGCCACCCGGTTCTCCGGCGCGAGCGCGGGGTGGCAGCAGGTGAAGATCAGGCGCAGCCGGTCGTCCTCGACGGGCCCGGTCGGCTGGTGCGGGGAGTCGTCGGCGATCATCAACGCCTCCCGGTGCTTGGCGTCGCGCTTGCCCTCGCGACGGATCCTGTCGATGGCCCGGTTCGCCGCCGTCGTGGTCAGCCACGCCCCGGGGTTGGGTGGGATGCCCTCGGACGGCCACTTGTCCAGGGCGATGACGAGGGCATCGCCGAGGGCGTCCTCGGCGAGGTCGATGTCGCCCAGGCGTCGGATCAGCTGGGCGATCACCTGGCCGTGCTCGGCGCGGACGATTCCGGTGATGCGGTCCGCGATCTCCTCGCCGAGCGGCACGGGCGTCTCCTCCGGTGGGTTCACTCGGCCTGGAAGGGACGGACCTCGACCGGCCCGGCGCACGCCTGGGACCCGCGGCGGGCGATCTCCAGGGCCTCGTCCAGATCGGCCGCCTCGATGATCCAGAATCCGCCGAGGTGCTCCTTGGCCTCGAGGTAGGGGCCGTCGGTCACGACGTTGGCGCCCTTGACTCCGTTGACCACGGTGGCGGTGTTCGGGTGCTCCAGGCCGCCGCCGAAGACCCAGTGGCCGGAGGCTTGGATCTCGTCGTTGAAGCGTCCGGTGGCGGCGAACATCTCCTCGATCTCGGCCGGGTCGATCGCCTCGGTCTCGTCCCAGTCGTGGATGACGGAAAGCAGGTACTGCGTCATGGGGTGCTCCTTGCTCCGGGGCCAGCGTGCCGACCCATCTTGTCGTCTCACCCCTTCCACGAACGAGTCCCACCCGAAACGACAGCCGAGTCGGGAGAACTTTTCGGCGTACCCGAGGGGGAGTGTCAGACTCGGTCCATGTCCTCCGTCGTCGCTGTCCTTGCCGGGTTGCCCAAGACCGTCGACTACCAGACGTCGTCGCTCCCGACGACCGCGATCGAGAAACAACCGGTCTCTGGTCCGGTCCGGGTCACCTGGGACGGCGTCGCCGGCAACGCCAGCGCGAGTACCGACGTCCACGGCGACGAGTTCATGCGCGTCTACGCCTACGCGGCCGAGGACTACGCCTGGTGGCAGTCCGAGCTCGGGCGCGAGCTCCGCCCGGGACAGTTCGGTGAACAGCTGACCACCGAGGGGATCGACCTCAACGCTGCGCTGCTGGGGGAGACCTGGCGGGTCGGCTCCGCGCTGCTCCAGGTCGCCCACGTTCGGGTGCCCTGCCAGACCTTCAAGGGATGGATGGGGCACAGCGGGTACGACGCCACGGCCTGGGTGAAGCGGTTCACCCTGGCCGGCCGGCCAGGCCCGTACTTCCGGGTGCTCGAGGAGGGCGTGGTCGCCGCGGGCGACCCGATCGTGGTGGTGGAGCGACCCGACCACGACGTCACCGTCGCCGAGCTGTTCGCAGCGGTGACGACCCGACCGGCGCTGCTGCCCCGGCTGCTGGACGTCCCCGGTCTGAAGCCGTGGATCTACGAGCGCGCTGCCGCGGCGGGGAGTTAGCAACGAATTGCCCGGTTAACGGACAGTTACCTAGGCAGGCCCACCGCCGTTGATCTAGGTTACGGGCAAGCCCTGATCCCTGCGCAGAAGTGAGAGCCCCAATGTCCCCCGTCGTGCGTGATATCTCCTTCATCGAGAACCGGCCGTCCAACATGGCCACCCAGTTCCGCGATCGGGTCGCCAAGACCCCGAACGCCGAGGCGTTCCGCTACCCGGTGGCCGACGGCCAGCCGTGGAAGTCGCTGACCTGGAAAGAGGCCGGGGACCGGGTGGAGAAGCTCGCCGCCGGTCTGCTCGCGCTCGGGATCCAGTCCGAGCAGCGGGTGGGGATCGCGGCCGGGACCCGCGTCGAGTGGATCGAGGCCGACCTGGCGATCCTCTCCGCCGGTGCCGCGACCACGACGGTCTACCCGTCGACGATGTCTGCCGACGTCGCCTACATCCTGGCCGACTCCGAGTCCCGGATCGTCTTCGCCGAGGACGACGATCAGGTCGCCAAGCTGCGCGAGCACAAGGCCGAGCTGCCGGCCCTGGAGAAGGTCATCGTCTTCGACGGCACCACCGACGGCGACTGGGTGATCGGCCTGGACGACCTGGCGGCGCTGGGCGAGGCGTACCTGGCCAGCAACCCGGACGCCGTCGACAAAGCCGTCGCGGGGATCAAGGGCGACGGCCTGGCGACCCTGATCTACACCTCCGGCACGACCGGCAAGCCGAAGGGCGTCCGGCTCAGCCACTCCTCGTGGACCTACGAGGGCGCGGTCATCCAGTCCAACAAGATCCTCGACGAGACCGACCTGCAGTTCCTCTGGCTGCCGATGGCGCACTCCTTCGGCAAGGTGTTGCTCTCCGCCCAGCTCGCCTGCGGCTTCGCCACCGCCGTCGACGGTCGCGTGGACCGGATCATCGACAACCTGGCCATCGTGCAGCCGACCTTCATGGGCGCGGCTCCGCGCATCTTCGAGAAGGCCTACGCCCGGATCATCACGATGCAGCAGGCCGAGGGCGGGGCGAAGGAGAAGATCTTCAACGCCGCGTTCGCCGTGGGCAAGAAGGTCGACGAGCTCAAGCTCGCCGGCAAGCCGGTCCCGTTCCTCCTCAACCTGCAGCACGGCCTGTTCGACAAGCTCGTCTTCAGCAAGATCCGGGCTCGCTTCGGCGGTCGCGTCCGGTTCTTCATCTCCGGTTCGGCCGCGCTGAACCGCGAGATCGCCGAGTGGTTCCACGCCGCCGGCATCCTGATTCTCGAGGGTTACGGCCTGACCGAGACCTCGGCGGGTGCGTTCGTCAACCACCCCGACGACTACAAGCTGGGGACTGTCGGCCAGGTCTTCCCCGGTGGTGAGGTCCGCCTCGGCGAGGGTGACGAGGTCCAGATCAAGGGCCCGAACATCATGCAGGGCTACCACAACCTGCCCGACGAGACCGCGAAGACGCTGACCGAGGACGGGTGGCTCAAGACCGGCGACAAGGGTGCCCTGGACGCCGAGGGCTTCTTGACGATCACCGGCCGGATCAAGGAGCTCTTCAAGACCTCCGGCGGCAAGTACGTCGCGCCCCCGGCGATCGAGGCCAAGTTCAAGGCGATCTGCCCCTACGTCAGCCAGTTCATGGTCTTCGGCAACGAGCGCAACTACTGCGTCGCGCTGGTCACCCTCGACCCGGACGGGATCGCCGGCTGGGCCGCGGAGAACGACAAGGCCGGGACGGACTACACCACGCTGGTGAACTCGCCGGAGGTCAAGGCGATGGTCCAGGGGTACGTCGAGGAGCTCAACGGCCAGCTGAACCGCTGGGAGACGATCAAGAAGTTCGAGATCCTCGACCACGACCTGACCATCGAGTCCGGTGAGCTGACCCCGTCGCTCAAGGTGAAGCGGAACGTCGTCGAGGAGCGCAACAAGGCGATCATCGACGGGCTCTACGCCTAGTTCGTCTGTCGCGGACCCGGTCACGGGTCCGCCTCACGACGATTTCACCGGAGCGGCACAGCGGACGTACAGGGTTCGCGGGCAGGCTGGTCCCATGACTCAGCACACCCACGACCGCGGCCTGTCCCACGACCTCCCGAAGATCCTCGAGCAGGGTGTCGCCCGGCGACGCATGCTCGGCATCGCCGGAGGGCTGGCGGCCGCCGGAGCCCTGGCGGCCTGCGGCGCCCAGGACGTCAGTGCCGACGCCGCGGCGACGCCGGGCCCCGGTACCCCGCCTGGTGGCGCACCGGGCGGGGCAACGGTCAGCGTGGCGGAGGGGGAGATTCCCGAGGAGACGGCCGGGCCGTACCCGGGAGACGGGTCGAACGGCGTCAACGTGCTGACCCAGTCCGGGGTCGTGCGCTCCGACATCCGGTCGAGCTTCGGCGGCGCGACCGGCGTCGCCGCGGGCGTTCCACTGACGGTCCGGATGAAGGTCTACGACCTCTCCGGTACGTCGACCGCGGCCCTGCCCGGTGCTGCGGTGTACCTGTGGCACTGCGACCGCGACGGTCAGTACTCGATGTACACGCCGGCGATCGCCAACGAGAACTACCTGCGCGGTGTGCAGGAGGTCGACGAAGACGGCTGGGTGGAGTTCGTCTCGACCTTCCCGGGCGCCTACGACGGCCGGTGGCCGCACATCCACTTTGAGGTCTACGGCAGCCTGCAGGACGCGACCAGCGCCTCGGCCAAGCTCCGCACCTCCCAGCTCGCCTTCCCCCAGGACGTCTGCGAGACCGTCTACGCGACCCCCGGGTACGAAGCCAGCGTCACCAACCTGTCCCGGACCAGCCTGGACTCCGACACGGTCTTCGCCGACGGCTACTCACTCCAGCTGGCCACGATGACGGGGAACAACACCGACGGCTGGGTCGCCACCCTGAACGTGCCCGTCTGAGCCGGCTCCCCGGTGGCTACGCTCACCGGGTGCCCTCCACCCTGCCCGACGGCGAACCCGCTCCTCGCGACGGGATGTTGCCTGCCTCGGCGCTGACCGATCTCGGCAGCCGAGGGCTGGGTGTCTACCTGCACGTGCCGTTCTGCGCGGTCCGCTGCGGGTACTGCGACTTCAACACCTACACCGTCACCGAGCTCGGTGGCGGTGCCTCGCAGGCGTCCTACGCCGGCACCGCGGCCCGGGAGATCGACCTGCTCGCTGAGGTACTGCCCGGTGCCCCTGCGGTGCAGACCGTCTTCTTCGGCGGCGGCACCCCGACGCTGCTGCCGAGCGCGGACCTGGTGGCGATGCTCGACGCCGTCCGGGACAGGTTCGGGCTGACCGCGGACGCGGAGGTCACCACCGAGGCGAACCCCGACAGCGTCACGCCCGAAGGCCTGGCCGTGCTACGGGCCGGTGGCTTCACCCGGATCTCCTTCGGGATGCAGTCCGCGGTGCCGTCGGTGCTCGCCGTCCTGGACCGGACCCACGACCCCGACCGGGTGCCGCAGGCGGTCGCGTGGGCGCGCGCGGCAGGTTTCGAGCAGGTCAGCCTGGACCTGATCTACGGGACCCCCGGGGAGTCTCTCGAGGACTGGCGGCGCTCGGTCGAGGCGGCGCTGGCCTGCGGCCCGGACCACGTCTCGGCGTACTCGCTGATCGTGGAGGACGGCACCGCGCTGGCCCGCCAGGTGCGCTCCGGGGTCTTGCCGATGCCCGACGAGGACGACCTCGCCGACAAGTACCTGCTCGTCGACGACCTGCTGACCGCCGCCGGGCTGGGCTGGTACGAGGTGTCGAACTGGTCCCGGGGTCGCGCGTCCCGCTGCCGGCACAACGAGCTCTACTGGACCTCGCAGAACTGGCTCGGGATCGGGCCCGGGGCGCACGCACACGTCGGCGGGGTCCGGTGGTGGAACGCCAAGCACCCGACCGCGTACGCCGCGCGCCTGGGGGCGGGGGAGTCCCCTGCGCTGGCCCGCGAGCTCCTCGACGAGGAGACCCGGCACGTCGAGCGGGTGCTGCTCGAGGTGCGGCTGCGCGACGGTCTGCCGCTGGCCCTGGTGCCCGCCGAGCGGGTCGAGCTCGTCGTGGCCCGGGGGAACGCGGTGGTCCAGGGCGACCGGCTGGTGCTCACCCGGGAAGGTCGGCTGCTGGCCGACGCCGTCGTCCGCGACCTGCTGTAGCCCGGTCGGGATCAGACGTCGCCGGTGACGAAGTCGATGAGCTCCTCTACCCGGCCGAGCAACGCCGGCTCCAGGTCGGCGTACGAGCTGACCTTGGAGAGGATGTGCTGCCAGGCGCGGGCGATGTCGGCCTGGTCGCGGTGCGGCCAGCCGAACTGCTGGCAGACGCCCTTCTTCCACTCGATGTTCCGCGGGACCGTGGGCCAGGCGTCCTTGCCCAGCCGTTCGGGCTTCACAGCTGCCCAGACGTCGATGTACGGGTGCCCGACGATCAGCACGTGCTTTCCGATCGGCGACGTCGCCACCGACTGCGCGATCCGGCTCTCCTTGGAACCGGGCACCAGGTGGTCGACCAGCACGCCGACCTTCCGCGCGGGTCCGGGCCCGAAGGCGCGCAGGTGCTCGGCGAGGTCGTCGATCCCGTCGAGGTACTCGACCACCACGCCCTCGATCCGCAGGTCGGCGCCCCAGACCTTCTCCACCAGCTCGGCGTCGTGCCGGCCCTCGACGAAGATCCGGCTGGCGCGGGCGACCCGGGCCTTGGCGCCGGCGACCGCGACCGACCCGGACGCGGTCCGGGTGGGGGCGGCCGGACCCTTGCGGGTGGGGGCGACCAGGATCACCGGGACGCCGTCGAGCAGGAAGCCGGGGCCCAGCGGGAAGGTGCGCCGCCGGTTGCGGCGGTCCTCCAGGATGACGGTGCCGAGGTCGCGTTCGACCTTGACGATCTCGCCGCAGAAGTCGGTCTGCACCTCTTCGACGACCTGGCCGAGCTCGGCGGCCACCTCCACCGAGCGACCGTTGCGCGGGGCACGCCAGTCGCTGCTCAGGACGTCGGTTCCGTAGCGGTCGCCCGTGCGCGGGCCGGGGGTCGGGGAGGTCACCGGGTAACGCTAGGCACAGGGGCGCGCCGAGTCCCGGAGGCTCGCGGGCCGGGTGCTCAGATCAGCGGGAGCTGGCGGCGTACGGCGGGGAGCTGCTCGTACCCGCGGCGTACGGCGTCGGCCAGGTCCTCGCGCGGGTAGGGCCAGTCGGCTGCGGCCAGCGCGTCTGCGAGCGGGACCCCGCGGCCGACGAGGTCGCGGATCGTCTCGGCGACCACTCCGAGCGCGCCGCGTTGGGCGTCGACGAAGTCCCGGTCGACCGGGACGCCGTGCCCGGGCACGATCCGCGCGCTCGGGCCGGCCAGGCCGAGCACCAGGTCGAGGGTGGCCGGCCAGTCCATCGGGAAGCAGTCGGGACCGAGGCCGGGCGAGGTCGAGCGGACCGAATCCTCGACGAGGTCGCCAGCGAAGAGGACCTCCGCGTCCGGGACCCGGACGATCACGTCCCCGGCGGTGTGCCCGCGTCCCGGGTGGACCACCTCGAGCACCCGGTCGCCCAGGTCGATCGCGAGGGCCGAGGAGAAGGTGCGGGTCGGGGGCGCGGGCTCGGTGGCGACGAGCTCGGCGAACCGCGGGTCGGGCTCGGTCGCGGAGCCGGCGACGACCGAGGCCAGGTGCTCGTCGAACGCCGCGGCCGCCGCCTCGTGCGCGATCAGATCGGCCCCGGCAGCGGCGAAGACACCGTTGCCGAGGACGTGGTCGAAGTGCACGTGGGTGTTCACCGCTGCCACCACCGGGGCGGGCGAGACCCGGCGTACGGCGGCCAGGGTGGCCTCACCCAACGGCCCCGAGGCGTTGGTGTCCACGACCACCAGACCGTGCTCCCCGGCCACGAGCCCGACGTTCACGTCGAACCACGCGAACCGGGCGACCCAGACCCGGTCGGCGATCTCCTCGAAGTCAGGCATGGGCACAGACTAGGTGGCCGGTAGACTTGGCACTCCGCACGCACGAGTGCCAAGCCGCGAGAGGAGTCGCCATGGCAGTAGAAGACCGCAAACTCGCCGTCCTCCGTGCCATCGTCGAGGACTACGTGGCGACCCAGGAACCGGTGGGCAGCAAGGCGTTGGTCGAGCGGCACCAGCTGGGCGTCTCGTCCGCGACCGTCCGCAACGACATGGCCGCGCTCGAGGACGAGGGCCTGATCGCCCAGCCGCACACCAGCGCGGGGCGGATCCCGACCGACAAGGGGTACCGCTTCTTCGTCGACCGGCTCACGACGCTCAAGGCGATGTCCGCGGCCGAGAAACGGGCGATCTCCAGCTTCCTCGAGGGCGCCCACGACCTCGACGACGTCGTCCAGCGCAGCGTCCGGCTGCTCGCCCAGCTGACCCAGCAGGTCGCGATCGTCCAGTACCCGACGCTCGCGAGGTCCACCGTGCGGCACATCGAGCTGGTGGCGCTCAGCACCACCCGGCTGCTGGTGGTGCTGATCCTCTCGACCGGCCGCGTCGAGCAGCGCGTGGTCGAGGTCCCGGTCGAGCTCAGCGACGAACTCCTCGCCGACCTCCGTGTCCGGGTGAACACCGCCGCGGCGGGCGAACGGATCTCCGAGGCGGCCGGTGCGCTCGGCGCGCTCGCCGACCAGGTGCCTCCCGGCACGTCGAGCACCTACACCGTGATCGTGGCCTCCCTGGTCGAGGCGATGTCGAACCACCGCTCCGACGAGCGGGTGGTCGTCGGGGGCACCGCCAACCTGGCCCGTTTCGGCGACAACTTCGAGCAGTCCATCAAGCCGATGCTGGAGGCGCTGGAGGAGCACGTGGTGCTGCTCAAGCTTCTCGGCGAGGCGACCTCGTCGCAGCACGTGACCGTCCGCATCGGCCACGAGGGCCCGATCGACCAGCTCTCCTCGACCTCCGTGGTCGCGACCGGGTACGGCGCGTCCGACGACGCGCTCTCCGTTCTCGGCGTGGTCGGCCCGACCCGGATGGACTACCCCGGCTCCATGGCCGCCGTTCGTGCGGTCGCCCGCTACGTCTCCACCATCCTCGACGAAGCCTGAGAAAGAAACCCGTGACGACAGACCCCTACGCAACCCTCGGCGTCGACCGCGACGCCGATGCGGACACCCTCAAGAAGGCCTACCGCCGACTCGCCCGGAAGTACCACCCGGACGTCAACTCCGACCCCGGGGCGCCGGAGAAGTTCAAGGAGGTCTCGGCGGCCTACGAGATCCTCTCCGACCCCGAGAAGCGCCGGGTCTACGACCTCGGCGGCGACCCGTTCGGTGGTCAGGGCGGCTTCGGCCAGGGAGCCGGCTTCTCGTTCACCGACATCATGGACGCCTTCTTCGGTGGCCAGCAGGGTGGCGGCCGGGGGCCGCGCTCACGTCAGCGTCGCGGCCAGGACGCCCTGGTCCGGCTGGACCTGGAGCTCGCCGAGGCCGCGTTCGGGACGACCCGCGAGCTGAAGGTCGACACCGCCGTGGTCTGCTCGACCTGCACCGGTTCCGGTGCCGCCGAGGGTTCGCGCCCGGTGACCTGCGAGACCTGCCACGGCCGTGGTGAGGTGCAGCACGTGCAGCGCTCGTTCCTCGGCGAGGTCCGCACCCTGCGGCCGTGCGCCGCCTGCCGCGGGTACGGCGAGATCATTCCGGACCCGTGCCGCGACTGCGCCGGGGACGGTCGGGTCCGGTCGCGCCGGGCGATCACCGTCAAGATCCCGCCGGGCGTCGACACCGGGACCCGGGTCCAGCTCAGCGGCGAGGGTGAGGTCGGCCCGGGCGGCGGCCCGGCCGGCGACCTGTACGTGGAGATCCAGGTCGCCCCGCACAAGACCTTCACCCGGGAGGGCCTCAACCTGAACTGCCGGGTGGCGATCCCGATGACCGCGGGCGCGCTCGGCACCACCATCGAGCTACCGCTCCTGGAAGCCGACCTGGACACCGAGGAGATCGAGGTCGAGCGTTCGGTCACCATCGACGTGAAACCGGGGACGCAGTCGGGGACCGAGCACGTCCTCCGCGGGCGCGGGGTCCCGAGCCTGCGCAGCCAGGCCCGCGGCGACGTCGTAGTGGTGATCGAGGTCGAGACCCCGACCAAGCTCGACGAGCGGCAGCAGGAGCTGCTGCGCGAACTGGCGGTGCTGCGCAACGAGGAGTCCCCGGACGGGCTGGTCCAGCCTGCGCACAAGGGCCTCTTCGGGCGCGTACGGGACGCTTTCAAGCCGTGACGCTGGCAGCATTGTGAGTCTTCCCGTCTTCCTGACCGATGCGGTCACGGCCGCCCGCCCGGGTGCCGTGGTGGTGCTGGACGGTGAAGAGGGGCGGCACGCAGCAACCGTGAAGCGGATCCGGGTCGGCGAGCAGGTCTGCCTGACCGACGGTGCGGGTGTGCGCGCGGTCGGGTCCGTCACCGAGGCGGGGAAAGCGACGTTGACGCTGACTCTCGACGAGGTCGAGCAGGTGCCTCGCGCGACGCCATCGGTGACGGTCGTCCAGGCGATCCCGAAGGGGGACCGCGGCGAGCTCGCGGTCGAGATGCTGACGGAGATCGACGTCGACCGGATCGTGCCGTGGGCGGCGTCGCGGTCGGTCGCGGTCTGGAAGGGCGAACGCGCGACCAGGAGTCTGACCAAGTGGCGCAGCGCGGCCCGGACGGCGGCCAAGCAGGCCCGGCGGGCCTGGCTCCCCGAGGTGACCGAGCTGGCGACGACTGCGCAGGTCGTCGAGCTGATCGCCGCAGCGGACCTCGCGGTCGTCCTGCACGAGGCTGCAGACCTCCCGTTCGCCGACCTCCCGCTCGCCGGGGCCGGCACGATCGTGGTGGTCGTCGGTCCCGAGGGTGGGATCAGCGAGGAGGAGCTGGCGCTGTTCGGCGCTGGGCACGTCGTACGACTCGGGTCCTCGGTGCTGCGCACCTCGACAGCCGGAGTCGCCGCGGTCGCGGCCCTGCTGAGTCGGACCAACCGCTGGCGGTAGGACCCGGTCGTCGAGCACGTCGAGACGCGGCGGCGGGGCTGGCGCTCAGTCTGCAGGTGTTGCGAGCAACGCCTCGACCCGGGCGATCTCGACGTCGATCGCACGCTGTTCGGCCGCGGTCGGGGTGAAGAACGTCTCCAGGACGACCCGGTCGTCCTCGGCCCGCCAGATCCCGGCGAAGAACCCGTCGTGGCAGAAGGCCGACCCGACACCACCGTTGGCCCCCATCCAGGCCTTCCGGGCGGCGTCGTTGGTGATCCGGTCGCGGTCGGCGTGGGAGAGGAAGAGGTTGTCGTACTTGCCGAGCAGCACCGGTGGGAGCGGCAGGTCCTCCTCGGCGAGCGGGGCGCCGGGGACGTCGTACAGCGTGCGGCCCTTCTCGTCCTGCAGGGTGATCAACCGGTCTGCCTTCGCCATCGCGGTGAACACCGGCCCGAGGTGGGTGACCAGTGACCACGTGGTCATGTCGGCCGCGGTGGCCGGCCCGTACGCCGCGAGGTAGCGCAGCACCAGGTCTTCCACATCGACGTCGGTGAACGGCGAGCCGAGGTAGTCGTCGGCGTAGGCGTAGATCACCCCACCGCTGCGCTTCCACAGCCCGCGCGGGGGGACCTGCAGCAGCGGTAGCCGTTCCCGGGTGACGTGTCGCAAGGCCTCCTCGGGGACCTCGGGGAAAGCCTCAGCGAGGGCCGCGCCGATGGCCGTGAGGGGCTGCGGCCCGCCGGCGAGGAACGGGCGCACCACCGCGTCGAGGTCGGCGGTGCTCACGTGCTTGGCCGGACGACTTGTCTGGTTGGTCGCGCTCTGCCGGTCGAGCGCCGGCTGCACCCAGCCGCGCAGTCGGAGGGCGTCGTCGCCGGTGAGGACGTGCACCGTGCCGCGCATCGTGAGGAAACGGACCAGGGTGCGGTCCTCGAGCCGTCCGGAGAGATCGGCCGGCGTGAAGCCGTCGACCCGCGCAGCGAGAGCCAGGTACGGCGGCAGGTTGTCCTGGGCCTGGAGCCCGAGCAGGTGCGCGACGGTGGCGGGAACGTCGGTCGTACTGCGCTGCCCCGGCACCAGCTGCTGGCGCAGCCAGAGCGTCCGGTTCAGGGATCGGGTGGAGAGCGTCACCGGGTGATCATGTCGCGCCCCGCCGACGTTCTCACTCGACGACGATCTCCCGGGTGTCCTGGTTCACCGGGTTGCCCAGTCCGGACATGTCCTCGTCGTGGACGACCAGGGTGTAGGTGCCGGGTTCGAGATCCTCGAGGATGAACTCGTACGGCGCGTGCTTGCAGCACTCCGCGGCCGTGGAGAAGCCGCTCTTCACCACGGCGTCCCCGCCGACCAGCAGCTCCCAGAGGACGTTCGCCTCGAAGACTGCGGCGACGCCGGTCACCTTCACGTCGCCCGCGGGGAACACCTGGCCGTCCGAGGGGGTGCTGATCTGGACCGGAGCGAGGACGTCGAGCTCCTCGGCGGCGGCGAGCGGCTCGTTCGTCGGTACGCCGAGCACGGTTGTGGTCCGGGCGCCGTTGACGAGCAGCTGGACGGGGACCCGGCCCTGGCCGAGCCCTGCCTGCGCGGAGTAGATCAGCTGCTCGACCGCCAGTGATCCGTCGGATCCGGACAGTCCCGGTGCGAGCTCGTCGAGCTCGTCGCCCGTCAGATCGATGGTGAGCACATCGCCGTCGTACGAAGCGCTGGCGATACCGGTGCCGGCGGGCCACGGGTTCCGGTAGTCGCCGTCCTCGGGCGTGCCGGAGACGGCCGTGGTCGCCGCCGCCTCGAGGAGGCACTCCGCACCAGCGCACACCTGCTGCTTCTGGAACTCGCGGAAGAGGCGGTCGCCCTGGGCTGCATCGCCGACGAAGTAGACCGGGACGGCGCGCTCGGTGGTCGACGGCGTGTTCGCCGGACCCGCGCTCGGGTCGTTGCGGTCCTGGGTGATCCAGAACGCCCCACCGATCACCAGCGCCGTCATCGCCGCAGCGGCGATCGTGGGAAGAAACCAGCGTCGTGCCATCGGGTCCACCTTCTCGGTCCGGGTTCGGATGTCGTCGTACGTGCCCTGCGGGCGGATGTCCGCGGTCGCCTCCGCGAACAGCTTCTTCAGGTCGTCCTGGTCGCTCATGGCGTCTCCTCGGCGAGGGTCTGGCGGAGGGTCGCGGCTCCGCGGGAGGCGTGGCTCTTGACCGCGCCCTGGCTGATCCCGAGCGCCTGGGCGATCTCGCGCTCGGAGTAGTCGAGGTAGTACCGCAGCACCAGGACCTCGCGCTGCCGGGTCGGCAGGTCGGCGAGCGCGTCGAGCACCCGGTCGCGGCTCTCCGCAGCCAGGACCTCGTGGTCCGCGGGTACGCCGTCGGGCAGCGCTTCGGGGCGGTGCCGGGCCACGACGCCGCGATGCCGCAACGCGCTGCACGACCGGTTGACCACGGTCCGGGCCAGGTACGCCGGGGCGTTGCCCTGGTCGATCCGGCGCCAGCGCTGGTGCACCGCGACGAACGCATCCTGGACGACGTCCTCGGCAAGGGCCTGGTCGCGCAGCAGCAGGACCCCGAGCCTGACCAGCCGACTGTAGTGGCCGGCGTAGAGCTCCGCGAGCGCGCGGTCAGCGTCGATGGCCGGCTCCTCTGCGGTGATGACTGCGGTTGCGTTCACGCTACTTCTACGCGCGGCCCGGCTGATCGGTTTACACGCACCTACGAAGAAAACCTCGCGTTCCGTTTCGTCCGCTTATGCTCGGGAGCATGACCGTGGACCCCGAGTGCCTCTTCTGCCGGATCGTCGCGGGCGAGATCCCCGCGGAGAAGATCTACGAGGCCGAGACCGCCATCGCGTTCCGCGACCTGACGCCGCAGGCGCCCACCCACGTCCTGGTGATCCCGCGCAGCCACTACCCGAACGCGGGGGCGCTGGCCGCCGGTGAGCCTGCGACCGTGGCTCACCTCTTCGACGCCGCCCGCGAGATCGCCGCCGCCGAGGGGTTGGAGAACGGCTACCGGCTCGTCCTGAACACCGGCGCCGACGCCCACCAGACGGTCTTCCACGTCCACCTGCACCTCCTCGGTGGCCGCGCGATGGGGTGGCCCCCCGGATGAGGGCCCGCCTCGCCGGCCTGGGAGCCGCCGCGCTGGTCCTCGTCGCCGCCTGCGGCAGCGGGAGCCCGGATGCCGCACCGGGCGGGCAGCCCGCATCCCCGACACCGCAGTCACCGCACACCGAGCACAGCGAGACCACGGCGCCGGTGAAGCAGAAGCCGCTGCGCGCCGGGGAGCGGCGGATCGACGTTCGGATGCCGGCGGCGTACACGCCCTCGGCGCCGACCGGCGTGGGGACCGACGACTACCGCTGCTTCCTGCTGGATCCGAAGATCACGACCGACTCGTTCGTGACCGGGTTCGACGTGAAGCCTGGCAACCCGGACGTCGTCCACCACGTGATCCTCTTCCGGGTCCCGCCGGACCAGGTTGCGGCGGCCGAGAAGCGGGACGACGAGACGCCCGGGCAGGGCTGGACCTGCTTCGGTACCTCGGGGATGGGCAGCGGCGGCGGGAGCATCGACGACGCCCCCTGGATCGGTGCGTGGGCTCCTGGTGGCGCCGAGCAGCTGTACGGCGACGGGCTGGGGGAGGAGCTGGACGCCGGCTCCCGGATTGTGATGCAGGTGCACTACAACCTGGCTGCGGGCGTGGCCCCGGACACCAGCGCCGCGATGCTCCGGATCACCGAGGACCCCGCCACCACCGTGCTGGAGACCAAGCTCCTGCCCGCCCAGGTGGAGCTCCCGTGCCGACCGGGCAAGGCGACCGACAAGCTCTGCGACCGCGCCGAGGCGATGAAGGACCTGATCGCCCGGTTCGGTCCGTCCGGTCGGACCGCCGACTTCCTGCACCTGCTCTGCGGCAGCACCCCGCCCGGACCGGTCCAGTCCTGCACCCGGGAGATCGAGGGGACCGAGACGATCCGGGGGGTCGCCGGGCACATGCACCTGCTCGGGAGGTCGATCAGGATCGAGACGAACCCCGGGACACCGCGCGCGAAGGTGGTGCTGGACATCCCGGTCTGGGACTTCGACAACCAGCGCAGCCGGCCGATCAGCCCGGTGACCCTGAAGAAGGGCGACACGATCCGGGTGACCTGCACGCACTCGCAGGACCTCCGTGACCACGTGCCGGCGTTCCAGGGGCAGCCCGACCGGTACGTCGCCTGGGGCGAGGGCACCACCGACGAGATGTGCCTGGGCATCCTGCTGGTGACCCGGCCCTGAGATCGGCCCTGAGATCGGGCCCTGGGATCGGCCCTGAGGTAACCAGGTGCCCCGGACGTCACCCCTCCCGTAGCATTGGCGGCGTCAGGTTCCCGACCAGAAGGGCCGCCCTCCCGGGGCACGCATGAGTAAGAAGACCGACGCACACGACGCCGACCGTCCGCAGACGGTGCACACGGTGGTCGTGCCGCAGAGCATCAACATGGTCTCGCTGCTCGGCCCCGGCGACGAGCACCTGGCGCTGATCGAGCAGGCGCTGGAAGCCGACGTCCACGTCCGCGGCAACCAGATCAGGCTCACCGGCGAACCGGGCGAGATCGCGCTGGCCGAGCGGCTGCTCGACGAGTTGGTCACCATCATCCGGACCGGCCAGGGGCTGACCACCGAGACCGTCGAGCGCACCATCGGCATGCTCCGGGCCGAGACCAACGAGCGCCCGGCCGACGTGCTGTCGTTGAACATCCTGTCGAACCGCGGCCGCACCATCCGCCCCAAGACGCTCAACCAGAAGCGGTACGTCGACGCGATCGACAAGCACACGATCGTCTTCGGGATCGGCCCGGCGGGAACCGGCAAGACCTACCTGGCGATGGCCAAGGCGGTGCAGGCGCTCCAGGCCAAGCAGGTCAACCGGATCATCCTGACCCGGCCGGCCGTGGAGTCCGGAGAGCGCCTCGGTTTCCTGCCCGGGACCCTCGGCGAGAAGATCGACCCCTACATGCGTCCGCTGTACGACGCGCTGCACGACATGATCGATCCCGAGACGATCCCGAAGCTGCTCTCCGCGGGGACCATCGAGGTGGCCCCGCTGGCGTACATGCGTGGCCGCGCGCAGCCCTACGACGCGACGGTCATGACTCCTGACGGGCCGCAGCCGATCGGCTCGTTGGAGGTCGGCGACCTGGTCGTCGGGTCGACGGGTCTACCGACACCGGTGCTCGGCGTGTACCCCCAGGGAAAGCGCGTCGTCTACCGCCTGACGGCGCAGGACGGATCCTCCACGTTGTGCTGCGGTGAGCACCTGTGGACCGTGCGGACCCCGGAGGACAAGCGCGACGGAACAGTACGCACGCTCGAGACGCGCGACATGATCGGGAACCTGCGCCGTGGACACATCCGCCGGTACGAGCTGCCGATGGTCGAGCCGGTGGAGTTCGTCCCCCAGGACGTGCCGATGGATCCCTACGCCCTCGGGCTCCTGCTCGGGGACGGCTGCATCACGACGACGACAACTCCGTCGTTCAGCACCAACGATCCGGAGCTGGCCCAGGCGTTGGAGGCGGCACTCGACGGGATCGAGCTGGCACGCAAGGACAGCTTCGACTACGTTCTCCGCCGGGTCGGAGGTGGTCGCGGGGGCCTGCGAACAGCCAATCCGGTGACGACGGTGCTCCGGGATCTTGGCCTGGCAGGCACCAGGTCGGGTACCAAGTTCGTGCCAGAGGTGTACCGGAACAACTCGGCCTGGGTGCGTCTGCACCTCCTCCAAGGTCTGCTCGACACGGACGGGGGCCCGGTTGTTCAGGCCGGACGCACGTGCCGGGTGCAGTACACGACAACATCACCTCGCTTGCGGGACGACGTGGTCTGGCTGGTCCGATCTCTGGGAGGGGTGGCGTACTCGCGAACCCGCTCCGCCCGGGGACGCCAGCCCGGGCGGGTGAACGGGCGACCGGTCGGTTACCGGTCCGACTCGTACGTCCTCGATATCCGGCTGCCCGACGGCCTGCCCCCGTTCCGGCTCGAGCGGAAGAAGGCCGTCTACGACGCGACGGGCGGCGGACGACCGATGCGCTTGGTCGACTCGATCGAGGAAGTCGGCGAGATGGACACCGTGTGCATCCAGGTCGGTGCCGAGGACTCCCTCTACGTCACCGACGATTTCCTGGTGACGCACAACACCCTGAACGATGCGTTCATCATCCTCGACGAGGCGCAGAACACCACGCCGGAGCAGATGAAGATGTTCCTCACCCGGCTCGGCTTCGGTTCGAAGGTCGTGGTGACCGGCGACGTCACCCAGGTCGACCTGCCCAACGGTGCGAAGTCCGGGCTGCGGATCGTGGAGGGGATCCTCGACGAGATCGAGGACATCTCCTTCAACCGGCTGACCGCGAACGACGTCGTCCGGCACCGCCTGGTCGGCAAGATCGTCGCGGCCTACGACGAGTTCGACGCTCACAACGAGGCCCGCAAGACCGGCTCGCCGACCAGTATCCGCGGCGACAAGCCATGAGCATCGAGGTCCTCAACGAGTCCGGCCTGGACGTCCTCGACGTACGTCGGACCCAGTCGCTGGCGGCGTTCGTGCTGGCCGAGATGCGGGTGCACCCGTTGGCCGAGCTCTGCGTGACCGCCGTCGACGAGGACACCATCGCCGAGCTCAACGCGAAGTGGATGGAGAAGGACGGACCCACCGACGTGCTGGCCTTCCCGATGGACGAGCTACGGCCGGGGAGGGTCAACGAGGAGCCCGAGGAGGGCGTCCTGGGCGACCTGGTGCTCTGCCCCGCGGTGGCGACCCGTCAGGCCGAGGAAGCGGCGGCCAAGGGGCAGGTCGGTTACACGGTCACCGACGAGCTCGATCTGCTCACCGTGCACGGCATCCTGCACCTGCTCGGCTACGACCACGCCGAGCCGGAAGAGCACGCGGAGATGTTCGGCCTCCAGGCGCGGTTGCTCGCGTCCTGGCACGGCAACCAACCGACCCAACCCGGGGTGACCCCGAGATGAGGGCGGACAGTCCCGGCTTGCTGGTGGCGGTGATCGGCCTGGTCCTGCTGGCAGGGCTGCTGAGCGCGGCGGAGGAGGCGTTGAGCGGGTTCTCCCGGGCCCGCGCCGAAGGACTCGCCGCGGACGGCAAGAGTGGTGCCCGCCGGGTGCTCACGATCCTGGAGGACTCGCCGCGCTACCTGAACACCACGCTGTTCCTCCGGCTTCTCGCCGAGACCTCGGCGGTCGTCCTGGCCACCCTGATGGTCCAGGAGCTCCTCGGTCAGGGCCGGTGGCTGGTCGTCGCGGTCGCCGTCGGCATCATGCTGGTCGTCTCGTTCGTGGCGATCGGCGTCGGGCCCCGCACCCTCGGCCGTCAGCGTGCCGAGCCGATCGCACTCGGGTCGGCCGGGATCGTGATCGCCGTGACCCGGGTGGTGGGCCCGCTGCCACAGCTGCTGATCCTGATCGGCAACGCCCTGACCCCGGGCAAGGGCTTCTCCGAAGGGCCGTTCGGCTCCGAGGCCGAGCTGCGCGAGATGGTCGACCTCGCCGAGGCGAGCAGCCTGATCGAGTCCGACGAACGGGCGATGATCCACTCCGTCTTCGAGCTCGGCGACACGATCGTCCGCGAGGTGATGGTGCCGCGCACAGACGTGGTGTTCATCGAGCGGCACAAGACCCTGCGGCAGGCGATGTCGCTGTTCCTGCGCAGCGGCTTCTCCCGGGTCCCGGTGGTCGGGGAGGACCTCGACGACATCGTCGGCTTCCTCTACCTCAAGGACGTCGCGCGACGGGTCTTCGACCGCAAGGACGCCGAGTCCACCGAGCACGTCGACTCGCTGATGCGGGCGGTGCACTGGGTGCCGGACTCGAAACCCGCCGACGACCTCCTGCGTGAGATGCAGGCCTCGCGCAAGCACGTGGCGATCGTGGTCGACGAGTACGGCGGCACCTCCGGCCTGGTCACCATCGAAGACATCCTCGAGGAGATCGTCGGCGAGATCGCCGACGAGTTCGACTCCGAAGAAGTCCCGGTGGAGACCCTCGCGAACGGGTCGGTCCGGGTCTCCTCGCGCTTCCCGGTCGACGACCTCGACGAGGTGATCGGCATCGAGATCGAGGACGACGAGGTCGACTCGGTCGGCGGTCTGCTCGCCAAGCACCTCGGCAAGGTCCCGATCCCCGGGTCGGAGGTCGAGTTCGCCGGCTTCGTCTTCCGCGCCGAGGAGGCGAAGGGGCGGCGGAACAAGATCGGCACCGTGCTGATCAAGCCGGTCCCGGTCGAAGCGGACGGGGCGCAGTTGGCCTCCGACAGCGTCCTAGACTCAGCGCGTGGATCCTGAAGACCAGAAGCTCGTCGTGCTCGCCCGGGCCACCCGGGCCCGGATCGGTGCCACCCAGGGCGCCGCCCTGCGGGACCAGGACGGGCGCACCTACGCCGGCGCCACCGTGGACCTGCCCTCGTTGAAGGTGTCCGCTCTGGGGGTCTGCATCGCGATGGCCGTGGCCAGCGGCTCGACGGGCGCGGAGGCCGCGGTGGTCCTCGGGGAGGTCGACCTGGCCGCCGAGGACCTGCAGGCGCTCCGGGAGTTCGCGGGGGAGGGCGTCCCGGTGCACCAGGGGTCGCCGAGCGGCACGATCGGGCAGGTAACGGTCACGTAAATCCTCTCGACCTGCCTCGGGCGCTCTGCTTGGCTGACGGGGTGGGATTGTCGGGACTCGCACAGCACACGGCAGCCGTCGACCGGCTGCGGGCGTCGTACGCCGCCATCGCGCCGACGGACACGGTCCGGTTGGCGAAGAAGACCTCCAACCTCTTCCGCCAGCGCGGGGCCGCCCGCGGTCCGGGGCTCGACGTGAGCGGCCTCGGCGGGGTGATCGCGATCAACACCGCTGCGTTGACCGCGGACGTCCAGGGGATGTGCACCTACGAGGACCTGGTCGCCGAAACCCTGAAGTTCGGCCTGATCCCGTTCGTCGTCCCGCAGCTGCGGACGATCACGCTCGGCGGCGCGGTGACCGGGCTCGGCATCGAGTCGACCTCGTTCCGCAGTGGGCTGCCGCACGACTCGGTGCTGGAGATGGACGTGCTCACCGGGACCGGCGAGGTGGTCACCTGCTCGCCGACCAAGCGCGCCGACCTGTTCGCGACCTTCCCGAACTCCTACGGTTCGCTGGGCTACGCGACCCGGCTGCGGATCAGGCTGGAGAAGGTCCCGCCGTACGTCGCCCTACGGCACGTCCGTTTCCACGAGCCGGACAAGCTCGCCGCGGCGATCGCGGAGATCGTCGAGACCCGGGAGTGGGACGGTGTCCGGGTCGACGGTCTGGACGGGGTCGCCTTCGAGCCGGGGGAGTACTACCTGACGCTCGCGGAGTGGACGGCGGAGGCGGCGTCGCGGCCCTCGGACTACACCGGTCAGCAGATCTACTTCCGGTCGATCCAGGAGCGCACCACCGACCTGTTGACCATGCACGACTACCTGTGGCGCTGGGACACGGACTGGTTCTGGTGCTCCGGGGCGTTCGGCGCCCAGGACCCGCGGATCCGCCGGTTCTGGCCGCGCCGCTGGAAACGCTCGGACGTCTACATGAAGCTGCTCGGCCTCGACCGGCGCTTCGACATCGCCGGCCGGCTGGACCGCCGCGCCGGCCGACCGGAGCGGGAGCGGGTGATCCAGGACATCGAGGTCCCGGTGGAGCGGCTCGGCGAGTTCCTCGACTGGTTCGACGCCGAGATCGGGATGCGCCCGGTCTGGCTCTGCCCGCTGGTCTCGCCCGGCGCGCCCGACGGCGGCCGGTGGCCGTCGTACCCGCTGGAACCCGGACGGCCCTACGTCAACGTCGGTTTCTGGGGCACCGTGCACGTCGGCCCCGAGGCGGCGCAGGCGCCGCGGAACCGGGCCATCGAGAAGCGCGTCCACGAGCTCGAGGGTCACAAGTCGCTCTACTCCGACGCGTTCTACGACCGGGAGACCTTCGACGTCCTCTACGACGGCCGCAACCTCGCCGCCGTCAAGGACCGGTACGACCCCGCCGCCCGGTTCCCCACCCTGTACGAGAAAGCCGTCTCGAGAAAGTAGCGCCCGCTGATGATCCTCGCCCCCTCCACCTCGATCGCCGACGTGTTCAGCAACCTGCTGATCGGCGACATCCCGTTCCGGTTCACCGCGTACGACGGCAGCAGCGCCGGCCCTGCGGACGCCGAGTTCGGCCTCGACCTGCGTACCGAGCGCGGCCTGTCCTACCTGGTCTCGGCCCCGGGCGACCTGGGCCTGGCCCGGGCGTACGTCTCGGGCGACCTGGAGATCACCGGAGCCCACCCGGGCGACCCGTTCCCGGCGCTGATGATGATCAAGGGCAGCAAGACCGGCCTGAAGTTCCGGACGCCGACCCCGATCGAGGCCCTGGGCATCCTCCGGGCGGTGGGGATCAGCAACCTCAAGCCGCCGCCGGTGCCGCCTGAGGAGCACCTGCCGCGCTGGCGGCGGATCATGGAGGGTCTGCTGCACTCGCCGGAGCGCGACGCCGAGGTGATCCAGCACCACTACGACGTCTCCAACCGGTTCTACGAGCTGGTGCTCGGGCCGTCGATGACCTACACCTGCGCGGTCTTCCCCGACGAGTCCGCGACCCTGGAGGAGGCGCAGTTCGCGAAGTACGACCTGGTCGCTCGCAAGCTCGACCTGCAGCCCGGTCAGCGCCTGCTCGACGTCGGTTGCGGCTGGGGAGGCATGGTCCGGCACGCGGCCCGCGAGTACGGCGTCAAGGCACTCGGGGTGACGCTCTCGGCCGAGCAGGCCTACTGGGCCCAGCAGAAGATCAAGGAGGAGGGCCTGGAGTCGCTGGCCGAGGTGCGCCACCTCGACTACCGGGCGGTGACCGAGACCGGCTTCGACGCGATCAGCTCGATCGGGCTGACCGAGCACATCGGGGTCGCCAACTACCCGTCGTACTTCGGGCTGCTGCGGGACAAGCTGGTCCCGCAGGGCCGGCTGCTGAACCACTGCATCACCCGGGCCGACAACAAGAAGACCAGCACCGGCGCGTTCATCGACCGCTACGTCTTCCCCGACGGCGAGCTGACCGGGTCGGGCCGGATCATCACCGAGATCCAGGACGCCGGGCTGGAGGTGCAGCACGAGGAGAACCTCCGGATGCACTACGCCAAGACCCTGGCCGGCTGGAACCGCTACCTGGTGGAGAACTGGGACGAGTGCGTCGCCGAGGTCGGTGAGGGGACCGCGCGGGTCTGGGGGCTGTACATGGCGGGCTCGCGGATGGGCTTCGAGACCAACGAGATCCAGCTCCACCAGGTGCTGGCCGCGAAGACGGACGCCAACGGGGTCAGCGGTTTCCCGCTGCGGCCGACCTGGCTCAGCTGAGCTCACCCCTCACGACTCCCGGTCGTCGGGCTTGTCGAGACGCAGCGAGTCGGTGACGGGCCGCAACCACCGGTAACCTCGACGGGTGATCCTCGCTGCGCTCGTCAACCAGTTCTCGGCCACTCGACCTCGAGCAAGCTCGGGCACTCGGTAACCTCGACTGGTGAACGCTCGCCCCGACGCCCGCGCCTTCTCGGGCACGATCAGCAACCGCCAGGTCCTCGGCGACCACCTGGTCCGGGTGACCGCCGTCGTCGACGGCGGTTTCACCAGCACCGGGGTGCCTGACGAGTGGGTGGCGCTGACCGTGCCGGGGCAGTTCCAGACCCGGTACTACACCGTGCGCGGGTGGGATCCGGCGTCCCGTGAGCTGGTCCTCGACATCGTCGTGCACGACGAAGGTCTGGTCACCCGGTGGGCACAGACCCGGTGCGTGGGCGACGTCGTCGGGATCTCGGCGCCCAAGGGTTCCTTCGACCTCCCCGCTGACGCCGGTTGGGTGCTGCTGGTCGGTGACCTGACCGCGCTCCCGGCGATCGCCCGGATCGGTGCGAGCACCGACCTTCCGATCACGGCGTACGTCGAGACGCCCGACGGCGCGCTGGAGGGCTACACCGACCTCCCGATCACCTGGGTGGCCCCGCCGGCCCCCGAGGAGAGCGGGTTGGCAGCGTTGGTCCGCACCCTGGTGTGGCCGCAGGGTCCCGGGTACTTCTGGATGGCGGGCGAGTCGGCCCAGATGCGCGACATCCGCCGTTACGTCCGGCACGAGCTGGGGATGGCCTCCTCGGCGTACGACGTGATGGGCTACTGGAGCGGCACCCGCGGAAGGCAGACCCGTGCCGTCGATCCCGGACCCATCTACGCCGCAGGCAAGGCGGCAGGCAAGACTGACGATCAGATCTGGCACGACTACGACGAGGCACGGAGAACCTGATGAGCGCAGGATCCGACCAGCCCGAGCGCTACCGGAGCGGATTCGCGTGTTTCGTGGGCCGGCCGAACGCGGGGAAGTCGACGCTGACCAATGCCTTGGTCGGCTCGAAGGTGGTGATCACCTCCTCGAAGCCGCAGACCACGCGGACCGTCGTCCGCGGGATCGTGCACCGCGAGGACGCACAGCTGGTGCTGGTCGACACCCCCGGCCTGCACCGCCCCCGGACCCTGCTCGGGGAGCGGCTCAACGACCTGGTGCGGACCACCTGGTCCGAGGTCGACGTGGTCGCCGTCTGCTTCCCGGCGAACGAGAAGCCCGGCCCGGGGGACCGTTTCATCGTCACCGAGCTCGCGAAGGTGCGGAAGTCGGTGAAGTTCGCGATCGCCACCAAGACCGACCTGGTCACCTCCGAGCAGCTCGGCGAGCACCTGCTCGCGATTGCCGAGCTGGGGCGCGAGACCGGCACCGACTGGGCGCAGATCGTGCCGGTCTCGGCGAAGTCCGGCGATCAGGTGCAGCTGCTGGCGGACCTCCTGGTCAAGGAGCTCCCGGAGGGTCCGCAGCTCTACCCGGACGGCGACCTGTCGGACGCCCCCGAGGAAGCAATCGTCGCCGAGCTGATCCGGGAGGCCGCCCTGGAGGGTGTGCGCGACGAGCTCCCGCACTCGATCGCCGTGGTGGTGGAGGAGATGGGCCTGAAGGAGGACCGTCCGGCCGACAAGCCGCTGCTGTACATCCACGCGAATCTCTACGTCGAGCGCGACTCCCAGAAGGGGATCATCATCGGCCACAAGGGGGCTCGGTTGAAGGAGGTCGGCATGGCGGCGCGCCAGCAGATCGAGGCGATCCTCGGCACCCCGGCCTACCTGGACCTGCGGGTGAAGATCGCCAAGGACTGGCAGCGCGACCCCCGGCAGCTCCGCAAGCTCGGCTTCTGATCCGTTGAGCTGGGCCTCGTGACCCGTTGAGTTCTGGCCTCCGACCGCCGGGACCCCGGACTCACCCGGTCACGACGCGGAACTCGACGGACTGTGGGTAGCCTCGACCCGTGACCTGGGACGACCTGTACGACGACGCCGCCCGAGCGCGTCTCGTCGAGGAGCCCGTCAAGCGGGTCCCCGCCCCGGCGCGTACGCCGTTCGAGCGGGACCGCGCCCGGGTCGTGCATTCCGCGTCGCTGCGCCGGCTGGCGGCCAAGACGCAGGTGCTGGGCCCGCAGGCCGACGACTTCGTCCGCAACCGGCTGACCCACAGCCTGGAGGTGGCCCAGGTCGCCCGGGACATCGCGCACCCGCTGGGCTGCCACCCGGACCTGGCCGAGACCGCGGCGCTCGCCCACGACCTGGGTCACCCCCCGTTCGGGCACAACGGCGAGGAGGCGCTCGACGCACTGGCCGTGGACTGCGGGGGTTTCGAGGGCAACGCCCAGACGCTGCGCATCCTGACCCGGCTGGAGGCGAAGTCGGTCGATGCCAACGGCCGCTCGATCGGGCTGAACCTGACCCGGGCCACGCTGGACGCGTGCACCAAGTACCCGTGGGCGCGCGGCGAGGGTCCCGGCAGTTCCGGCAAGTTCGGCGTCTACGGCGACGACCTCCCCGTCTTCGACTGGCTCCGCGACGGCATCGCCGGACCCCGGCGCTGCGTCGAGGCCCAGGTGATGGATTTCGCTGACGACGTCGCCTACTCGGTGCACGACCTGGAGGACGGGATCGTCGGCGGTCACATCGACCTGGCGGTTCTGGACGCGGCGATCGAGCTCACCGGGATCTGGGAGACCGTCCGGGACTGGTACCTGCCCGACGCCAGCGACGAGGCGTTGGCGGCGGCGCTGGGTCGGGTCCGCTCGTGCGGCACCTGGCCGCGGGGGTCGTACGACGGCAGCCGTGGCGCCCTGGCCGGCTTGAAGAACCTCACCAGCGACCTGATCGGTGTCTTCTGCGGCTCCGTGCACACGGCGACGCGGGCCCGGTACGGCGAGGCACCGCTGGTCCGCCACCAGGCAGACGTGGTCGTGCCCGTCGAGACCGAGCACGAGATCGCGGTCCTGAAGGGGATCGCGGCGCACTACGTGATGCGCTCGCCGGAACGGGTCAGCCTGATGCAGCGGCAACGCGCGCTCGTCGAGGAGCTCTTCGCCGCGCTGGTCGCCTCGGAAGGACGTGACCTCGACGCCAGCCTGCGGGAGGACTACGAGGCAGCAGCCAGCGAGGGCGCCAGGACCCGGGTCGTGCTGGACCAGATCGCCTCGCTGACCGACGCCAGCGCGGTGACCTGGCACCAGCGGCTCTGCCGCTGATCCGGGAACCCGGCGCGGGCGCCTACAGGCGCAGGGCGGTGTTCACGTCCGCGCTCGGTTGCTCGGGGATCCCGGAGGCGGAGGCCTGCCCGGTGATCTTCTCGGTCACCGCCGCACGCTGCTCCTGGGCGAAGTCGGCGGCCTCGCCGGCGATCTTCTGGACCGTCGGGTCGTGGGCGACGCCGAGGACGAGGCTGCGGATCTGCTCGTAGCGTTCCCGTCCGGCGGCGGCGCCGGCGACGTACCCGGCGGCGAAGGAGATCAGGACGAGCAGCTTGCGCATCATGCCGCGTCCCGCTGCGGTGCCGCGGCAGCCGCCCGCTTGGCGCGGGTACGACGGCGCACGAGGGCGACGACGAGGATCGCCGCGGCGGCACCGCCGATCAGGACTGCGGGCTTGGGGCGGCCGCGCTCGTCGGTCGAGGCGTCGATCAGGTCGGACGCGCCGGCCTCGACGCGGCCGAGGACGTCCTCGGCGTGCCCCAGGACGTCGGCGTCCTCGAGGCGCTCGGTCACGGTGCTGAGGGTCTCGGTGAGGCGCTCGCGCTGGCGCAGGATCTCTGCTTCGAGGTCGGCTGGGGATGTGATGCTCACGGTTGTCTCCTTCGTGGGGTTCAACAACCGGGTACCCGTTCGGCCCAGAAGCATTCGCCGCCCGGGACGTTCCCCCGGCGTCGGTGCGGCCACATACACTCACTCCCGTGGCGGGCCGGATCAAGGACGAAGACATCGCGAAGGTGCGCGAGACCGCACGCATCGACGAAGTGATCGGGGCCTACGTCACCCTGCGCAACGCCGGCGGGGGCAACCTCAAGGGGCTCTGCCCGTTCCACGACGAGAAGTCGCCGAGCTTCAACGTGACACCCAGTAGGGGTATGTACCATTGTTTCGGTTGCCAGGCCGGCGGCGACGTCATCAAGTTCGTGATGGAGATGGACGGGCTCTCGTTCACCGAGACCGTCGAACGCCTCGCTGAGAAGGTCGGCGTACCGCTGCGGTACGAGGACGGCCCGGGCCCGGCGCGCAACGCCGGGGGACCGCAGCGGCCGCGGCTCGTCGAGGCGCACAAGCTCGCTGCTGCCTACTACGCCGAGCAGCTCGGCACCGCGGACGCGATGCAGGCCCGCCAGTTCCTCGACAGCCGCGGCTTCGACAAGGACGCGGCGGAGCACTTCGGCGTCGGGTTCTCACCGCGGGGCGGCGAGGAGCTCACCACGTACCTGCGCGCCCAGGGTTTCAAGGACGACGAGCTGGTGACCAGCGGGCTGTCGGGCAAGAGCGAGCGTGGCCTCTACGACCGGTTCCGGGGGCGGCTGATGTGGCCGATCCGGGACGCCAGCGGCGACGTCGTCGGTTTCGGTGCCCGTCGGATCTTCGACGACGACCGGATCGCGGCGAAGTACCTGAACACCTCCGAGACACCGATCTACAAGAAGAGCCAGGTGCTCTACGGGATCGACCTCGCCCGGCGGGAGATCGCCAAGGCCAGCCAGGCCGTCATCGTCGAGGGCTACACCGACGTGATGGCCTGCCACCTCGCCGGCGTCAAGACCGCCGTCGCGACCTGCGGCACCGCGTTCGGCGACGACCACTCGCGGGTGATCCGGCGGCTGCTCCAGGACCACGACGAGTTCCGCGGCGAGGTGATCTTCACCTTCGACGGCGACGAGGCGGGTCAGAAGGCCGCGTTGCGTGCGTTCGAGGGCGACCAGAACTTCGCCGGCCAGACCTACGTCGCGGTCGAGCCGTCCGGCAAGGACCCGTGCGACCTGCGGCTGGACGAGGGCGACGCCGCGGTCCGCGAGCTGGTGGCCCGCCGGGTCCCGCTCTACCGGTTCGTGCTGGGGAACGTCGTCGGCCGCTACGACCTCGACCGGGCCGACGGTCGCGTGGACGCGCTGCGCGAGGCCGCCAAGCTCGTGACCGCGATCCGCGACCGCTCCAAGGTCGACGCCTTCGCCCGGGAGCTCGCCGGGATGCTCGGCATCGACCCGAACGACGTCCAGCGCGAGGTACGCCGCGCCGCGTCGCGCGCGCAGCCGACGCCGACGGCAACGCCGCCGGCCGCCGCCGGCAACGCCCAGGCGGCGCTACCGGACCCCCGGGACCCGCGTTTCCTGCTCGAACGGGAGACGCTCAAGCTGGTGATCCAGCACCCGGCCGCGATCGCCCCGGCGCTCGGCGACGTCAGTGAGGAGGACTTCACCCACCCGGCCTACCGGGCCGTCTGGGCGGTGGTCACCCTGGCGGGCGGGATCGCGGCCGCCGATGCCCTCTGGGCCTCCCGGCTCCAGGCGAACACGGCCGACGAGCGGGTCCAGACGCTGCTGAGCGCGCTGAGCGTGGAGCCCATCCACACCAGCAAGGAGCCGGACGCGGCGTACGCGGCGCCGCACGTCCACCGGCTGCGGGAGCTGACCGCGCTGCGCCGGATCGCGGACCTGAAGTCCAAGCTCCAGCGGACCAACCCGGTCGACGAGGCGGGTGAGTACAACCGGATGTTCGGTGAGCTGGTCGCCCTGGAGCAGCACCGGCGGACGCTGCGCGAGCTGGCCGTGGAGTCCTCGTGAGGCTCTTCTCCCGGGCTGAGCGCGCCCCCGAGCTGGTCGTGGAGTCCGCCCGGCTGGGACGGGGGGAGAAGGTGCTGGCCTTCGCCCAGGACGGCGACCGGTGGCTGCTCGGCACCCGGTACGCGTTCGTGCTCGTCGAGCCCGGCCAGGATCCGGTCCGCCTCGGGTGGGAGAGCCTCCAGGCCGCCGACTGGGACCAGGAGACCTCCACCCTGACCGTCGCCGAGGTAGGCCGGTACGGCGAGCCGCGGGCGTCGTACGTCTTCACGCTCGAGAGCCCGACCCGGCTGCTCCAGCTGGTCCGGGAGCGGGTAACGGCGAGCGTGGTGCTCCAGCGCGGCTACCCGGTGGAGGGGAAGAAGGGTTTCAAGGTGATCGGACGGCGCTCCCCGGCGGGCGGCCCGATCTCCTGGATGTTCGAGTACGACGCCGGGATCGACCCGGAGTCGCCCGAGGTGGCCGCGGCCGCCGCCGACGCCCTGGTCCGGGCGCGGGCCGACGTTGGGGAGTGAGTCGGGATCCGATTCGCGCAGTCCCGAACCCCCTTGCTAATCTTTGCGGGCGCGATCCCCTGTAGCTCAATTGGCAGAGCATTCGACTGTTAATCGGAGGGTTGTTGGTTCGAGTCCAACCGGGGGAGCCACCACGAAGGCCCGCATCCGTGTGATGCGGGCCTTCGCTGTTCCCGGAGTTCCCAACCGGTCTCTGGCTACGATTCCTGCCGGGTGTTAGGAACGGCGACGGGGGACCGGATGGAGCAGCACGAGTCGGGGACGACGCGACGAGCCGTTCTCTGCGCAGCCTGCGTCGTCCCGTTGGTGGCGGCCTGCGGCACTGCGGACCCCGAGGCTCCGGCGGCGCAGGGGGAGAGCGTCCCCTCGGGCACCCCGACCGCCGGTCAGACCAGCGCGACGGCCGGCTCCACACCGGGGAGCTCAGCGTCACCGTCCCGCGCGGGTCGGCCGACCTCGACCGCGACGAGCGGTGGGACGAGTGGCTCAGGTGGGTCGACCTCCAGCGGTGGGTCGACCACGGGGGGGCGGCTCCACGGGCTCCACCGGCTCCGGTGGCACCAAGCCACCCGCGACGACGTCCCCGTCCCCGAAGCCGTCGCCCACACCGCCCAGCGACAGCCCGCCGCCGGGTGCGCTCGTCCGCACCTCCCAGGTGCCGGTCGGCGGGGGCGTGGTGCTCTCCAGCAGGGGCATCGTCGTCACCCAACCGAGCGCCGGTTCGTTCCGCGGGTTCAGCGTCACCTGTACCCATCAAGGCTGTCCGGTCGACCGGGTCTCGGGCGGGAACATCATCTGTCCCTGCCACGGGAGTCAGTTCTCCATCGTCGACGGGTCGGTCACCCGCAGCCCGGCCCGCAAGCCCCTCGGCACCCGCGCGGTCACGGTGACGTCCGGCTGGGTCTGCTCGGCCTGAGGTCGCCTCAGTCGCCCCAGCCCATCGGGATCACCTCGAACGGCGCCGCGAACGCCACGCCCAGCCGCTGGCCGGCCGCCCGGGCCATCCCTTCGAGGAACTCCCGCGGGTCCCAGTTCTCCCAGCCGAGCCCGTCGATGTACGCCGCGTGCGCCTTCAGCGACTCCACCCCGAGGTCGAAGCTGTCCGTGGTGTCCACGGCGTGGGTGGATTGCGGTGACCCGAACGCCCAGACCTGCCTGACCCCGCCCCAGGGTTCGAGGTCCCCGTCGAGCTGCTCGGGGAAGATCCACCGGTTCCCGGCGTCCCGGACCGCGTCCAGGACCGCCTTGCCGACGGCGATGTGGTCGGCCTGGTTGAGGTTCGAGCCGCCCCAGGTGTCGCGGTAGTTGCCGGTGATGACGATGTCGGGGCGGTGCCGGCGTACCTCGGCCGCGAGCGTTCGGCGCAGCGGGACGCCGTACTCGAGGATGCCGTCGGGCTGCCCGAGGAAGTCGACCGAGTCGACCCCGACGATCCGGGCGGAGTCGATCTCCTCCTGCTCCCGGACCCGGCGGCACTCGTCGGGGTGCATCCCGTCGATCCCGGCCTCGCCGCTGGTGACGATGGTGTAGCCGACCCACTTGCCCTGGCCGGTCCACCGGGCGACCGCGGCGGCCGCGCCGTACTCGATGTCGTCGGGGTGGGCCACGATGCAGAGCGCCCGTTCCCAGGTCTCGTCGAGAGGCTGCAGCGGTTCAGGTGCGTCCATGTGTCCGAACGTACTGTCCCGGGGGGCCTTCTGGAATAGGTCAGGGCAGCGCGCGCCACTACCCTTGATCGGTGACCGAGACTTCTGACGCCCTGACCTTCGACGACCTGGGCCTTGACCCCAAGGTACTCAAGGCCATCAAGGACGTCGGCTACGAGACCCCCTCGCCGATCCAGGCCGAGGCCATCCCGACCCTCCTCGCGGGCGGCCACGTCGTCGGGCTCGCCCAGACCGGCACCGGCAAGACGGCCGCGTTCGCGCTGCCGATCCTGTCCCGGATCGACCTGAGCCAGAAGACCCCGCAGGTGCTGGTGCTCGCGCCGACCCGTGAGCTCGCGCTCCAGGTCTCGGAAGCGTTCGAGAAGTACGCCAGCGGGATCAAGGGCCTGCACGTCCTCCCGGTCTACGGCGGCCAGGGGTACGGCGTCCAGCTCTCCGCCCTGCGCCGCGGCGTCCACGTCGTCGTCGGCACCCCGGGCCGGGTGATGGACCACCTCGAGAAGGGCACGCTCGACCTGAGCGAGCTGCGCTTCGTGGTGCTCGACGAGGCCGACGAGATGCTCAACATGGGGTTCGCCGAGGACGTCGAGTCGATCCTGTCCGGGACACCGGAGGAGAAGCAGGTCGCGCTCTTCTCCGCGACGATGCCCGCGCAGATCAAGCGGATCGTGAAGCGGCACGCGCCGGACGCGACCGAGATCAAGGTGAAGTCGTCCTCGACGACGGCCGCCAACGTCGAGCAGCGCTTCCTCAAGGTGGGGCACCCGCAGAAGGTCGACGCGCTGACCCGGATCCTCGAGGTCGAGAACTTCGACGGGATGATCATCTTCGTCCGCACCAAGCACGCCACCGAGGAGCTGGCCGAGAAGCTGCGGGCCCGCGGGTTCTCGGCTGCGGCGATCAACGGGGACGTCGCCCAGGTGCAGCGCGAGCGGACCGTCGACCAGTTGCGGAAGAGCAAGCTGGACATCCTGGTCGCCACCGACGTCGCCGCCCGCGGTCTGGACGTCCCGCGGATCAGCCACGTGATCAACCACGACATCCCGACCGACACCGAGTCCTACGTGCACCGGATCGGCCGTACCGGTCGGGCCGGCCGGACCGGGGTGGCGATCTCGTTCGTCACGCCGCGGGAGAACCACCTGCTCCGGGCGATCGAGAAGACCAACCGGACCACCCTCGTGGAGATGCGGCTGCCGTCGGTCTCCGACGTCAACGCGTTCCGGGTCGCGAAGTTCACCGAGTCGATCAGCCAGGCGATGAACGACCCCCAGATCGGGCAGTTCCGCGAGCTGATCGAGGACTACGAGCGCAACAACGACGTGCCGGCCCTCGACATCGCCGCGGCCATCGCGGTGCTGTCCCAGGCCGGGCAGCCGCTGTTCCTGGAGGACATGCCCGAGCCGCTGCGGGTTCCGTCCAAGGAGCGCTCCAACGACCGCGCGCCGCGGTCCAGGGAGCGCCGCGGGTTCGCCAGCTACCGCCTCGAGGTCGGCAAGCGGCACCACGTGGAGCCGCGGCAGATCGTCGGCGCGCTGGCCAACGAGGGCGGGCTGTCGAGGGAGGACTTCGGCAAGATCGACATCAAGCCGGCGTTCTCCATCGTCGAGCTCCCGGTCGACATGGACCCTGCGGTGCTGGACAAGCTGGCCGGAACCCGGATCTCCGGGGTGCTGATCAACATCAAGCCGGACAAGTTCGACCGCGGGCACAAGCGCGGCCACACCGGCCCGACGGGAAGCCCGAACAAGAAGTGGAACGCGACGGGTGGCGACTCCTACAGCGGGGCGCAGGCGAAGAAGCCGCGCCACAAGAAGCGCGACGTCTGATCCACGTCTACACTCCCTGAAGTTCGTTCTACCTCCCGGAGTCCCGATGCGCCGCCTCGCCGTTGTCCTGCTCGCTCTGCTCGTCACGCTCGGCATGACCCTGTACCCGGCCGGGTCCTCGACCCCGCTGCCGGTGACCTACTCGTTCCTGCCGAGCGCGATCTTCGGCGGCGTCCCGGGCTCGAACGCGCCCGGCACCAACGACTTCACCTGCAAGCCGACTGCCGCCCACCCACGTCCGGTGGTGCTGGTGCACGGCACGCTGGGCAACAAGGCGACGAACTGGCAGACCTACGGACCGCTGCTGAAGAACAACGGCTACTGCGTGTTCGCGCCCACCTACGGCTCGACCGTCCCGGTCCCGTACCCGGGAGCGTTCGGCGGGCTGGGCTCGATGCGGACCAGCGCGGCGTACCTGAAAGCCTTCGTGGCCCAGGTCCTGAAGTCGACCGGAGCAACCAAGGTCGACCTGATCGGCCACTCCCAGGGCACCCTGATGCCGAACTACTGGATCAAGTTCCTCGGCGGCGCCACCAAGGTCGGGAGCTACATCTCGCTCGCCCCGGTCTGGGACGGCACCAAGCTGGCCTCGCCGGTGACTCCGTTGGCTGCCGCGTTCGGGCTCTCGGAGAGCGAGGTCCCGTTGTGCACGGCCTGCGCGGAGTTCGCCCACGGGTCGCGGTTCATGACCGAGATGCGCGCCGGCGGGCTCGCCGTCCCGGGCGTGAAGTACGTCAACATCATGACCAAGTACGACCAGCTGGTGGTGCCGTACACCAGCGGGTTCGTCGCGGGGATGAGGAACATCGTCATCCAGGACCGCTGCGCCCAGGACTTCTCCGAGCACTTCCAGATCGCCGCGGACAAGAACGCCGCGACGATCGTGCTGAACGTGCTGGACCCGGCGCACCCGCGGCCGCTGGTCTGCTCGACGGTGCTGCCGTTCGTCGGCGGTGTCTGAGCGGTCGCTCCGACGGGCGGACAGTGTGGCACGCCCGAATGTGACACATCCGGTATTTGACACATTCGGTTGTGAAACCTATTTTTACGCGTGGGTGAGGGCCTGAACGCACTGCGGTGCAACAACGTGACAGGAAGTTGAAGTCATGAGGCGTTTCCTCCTTGCCCTCGCGGTCGGACTCTCGGTGGTCCTGGTCGCTCCCGGTTCCGCGCAAGCGCACGTCGAGCGGCCGTCCTACTGGCCCGAGCCGACGGCCGACTGCTCGGTCACGCCCTGTGCGGGCGGCAAGGTGCCGACGATCCGGTCGCTGGCCTCGGCCCTGAACGCAGACCTGCCGGGGAAGACCCGGGTGGTCTGCAAGCCGAACTCGCTGACGTTGCTGAAGGCCTCCATCACCTCGGCGAAGCGCTACGGCTACTTCCTCCGACCCACCGACCGGCGTGCGTTCAGCGCGACCGAAGCGGCGAGGCTGCTCGACATCAACACCAAGCTGTTCAAGATGTGCACCTACCGCGAGATCCAGCCGGCGGTGACGGCCTCGCGCAACAACGACCGGGTCGTCGTCATGCCCGGGCTGTACCAGGAGCCGACCTCGCGCTCCAAGCCGACCTTCGACCCTGCCTGCGACAAGTACGAGACCAAGTCCGACGCCGGTGACCCCGGTGCGCTCTCCCACGAGTACCAGCTCAACTGTCCCAACGACGCCAACCTGATCGCCGTCATCGGCCGCGACGCAGGTGCGGGCGTCGCCGGCGACCCGGAGACCCCGCTCGCCGACCGTCACGGGGTGCCCAACGCCGGCAAGTGCATCCGCTGCAACGTCCAGCTCGAGGGCTCGGGCGTCAAGGCGAACGACGTCACCATCGAGGCCGGCGACGCCTCCGCCGGCAACGGCGGTCCGTCTGCGGCGGGTCACAAGAAGGACGTCGGCATCTTCATCGACCGCGCTGACGGGTTTGTTCTCCGCAACCTGGCGGTGCGTCACGCCCGCGAGCACAACATCTACCTGCTGGAGACCGACGGTTACATGCTCGACCGGTTCAAGGTCTACTACGGCGGCGCGTACGGCGTCCTCACCTTCGTGGGTGACCACGGTGTGATGCAGAACTGCGAGGCGACCGGCAGCGGCGACTCGGGCCTCTACCCCGGATCGGGTGCCCCGACCCTGCTGGAGAACCGCGACAAGGACTTCTACCCGACCTCGCGCTACAGCCAGACGATCAGGCTCTGCGACTCGCACCGGAACACCAGTGGCTTCTCCGGCACCAACAGCCACGGCACGCACGTGATCAACAACAACTTCTACAACAACGCCCTCGGTTACACGACCGACGTGTTCACCGCGGCCGGCCACCCCGGGTTCCCGCAGGACGGCAACGTCGTGGAGAACAACACCTTCTACAGCAACAACTTCAACCCGTTCACGCCCGACTCCGACGTCGCCCCGTTCATCCCGGCACCGGTCGGCACCGGCCTCTGGTTGGCCGGCGGCAACGCGAACGTGGTGAAGGGCAACCGGTTCTACGACAACTGGCGTCGGGGCGTGATGCTGTTCTCTGTCCCGGATGTGACCGTCTGCGGTCCGATCATCGGCGACACTACGACGCCGATCCCTGGTTGCAACCCGCTGTCGATCTCGACGTCGTACGACAACAGCTTCCACGGCAACAAGATGGGCTTCACCAAGAGCGGCGTCGTGAAGCCCAACGGGCAGGACTTCTGGTGGGACTCGTTCCTGGGTAACACCGGCAACTGCTGGTGGAAGAACACGGCGGCTCCCGGTAAGACGGTCACCACCAACACTGCGCTGCCGAACTGCGCCGACGGGACCGCGCCAGGCACCAGCATCGGCACCACCGACCTGGTGGCCGAGGCCGAGCTGCTCGCCTGCCTGGCCGGGATGCAGCTCTCCGGCTACCCGCACGGCGAGGACACGATCTGCAGCTGGGCGGTCACCCCGCAGAAGCCGGGGTCGGCGTCGGCGCGGACCGCGGCGGACGACGAAGCCACGGCGGCACGTCAGCAGGACACCTTCGAGGAGCTGTGCGCTTCCGGAGCGGCGGGGACGCGTACCTGCGCGCCGTACCGGCAGCAGCTCAACGGTCTCTCCTTGCTCACGATGGCGCTGGAGCCGTTGACCGGGATCTTCAGCCTGGCCGCACCGGCGCCGAAGAGCGACAAGCCGCTGAGCCTCTACACCTGCAGCTGGTGGAACCAGGCCAACGCGTCCGAGCGACTCGAGCTGGTCCAGCGTCTGCGGCACTTCGCCGGCGGGCCGGTCGACGACGGCAGCAACCGGGTCGGTTACGGGTCGGTCATGAAGGACAACGCCGCCAACCAGCTCTTCAACGGTCGCTGCAGCAGCGGGTACGCCGGGGCGTTCGCGCTCTACAAGGTGTACGGCGCGGCGGCGGCGTTCGCGGGCAACCGGAGCTGAGGCACTCGGCGGGCTCGGCGACCCCTCGGTCGCCGAGCCTGTCGGCGTAACCCGCCCCGGTCCGTCGGAACCGGGCCGCCGACTCTCGGTAGGCTCACGCTCGCGGCAGTGATGCCGCGCAGGGCGGTAGCTCAGTCGGTTAGAGCAGAGGACTCATAATCCTTGGGTCGTGGGTTCGAGCCCCACCCGCCCTACTATTTATGTGTATGGCTTCGGTTGATGGGTGACATTCGGCCTTCGGCTGATGGGTAACTCACCTTCGGGTGATGGGTTACACCTACTTCGGTTGATTGGTGACACTCCCGATATGCGGGAGTTGAGTGTGGCTGAACAGAGGTATCAG
>JBFJNH010000013.1:0-62293 GCA_041618295.1 Marmoricola sp. | reverse complement strand
GCCGAGATGCCACGACGGGTCTCGGCAAGCTCGACCACCGGTTCGATCAGCTGACGAGGCGACCGCAGTGCGGCCAGGCGCCGTAGCTGCCGCCGTTCGCGGCGACCATGCGCTCGGCAACGGCGATCTGCGCCTCACGGCTGTTCTCGTGCGGGTAGCCCGAGCCGCCGTACGCACGCCAGGTGCTCAGGCTGAACTGGAGACCGCCGTAGTAGCCGTTGCCGGTGTTGATGTGCCAGTTACCGCCGGACTCGCAGTTGGCGATGATGTCCCAGACGCTGCCGGCCGGGCGGCTCTTGGTGCCGACCTTGACCACGGCCGGGACCGGCGCGGTGATGACCTTCTGGCTCAGGACCTGGCGACGGACGACCTCACCGTTGTGGAACGTGAGCTTGTAGGTCACGCTGCGCACACCGGCCTTGCCGGCCTTGATCGTCTTGCGCTCGCCCCGGTACATCGTGGGGTCGGCCTGGGTGGTCTCGCCGGCCGCGACGGACTCCCGCGGCACGAACTTCTCGGCGACCCTGACCCGGGTCACGACGATCTTCTCGCCACCCTTCAGCGGCGTGTCCAGCTTGGGGCTGACGGTGTCGTCGCTGTCGAGCTTGACGTCCATCTTCTCGAGCAGGGCGCGCACCGTGGGCGCGGCGACCCGCATCTTGAGGGAGTGCGCGGACCCGATCTTGATCCGGATCGTCTTCGGCGTGGTGATCGCCAGGACCATGCCCTCCCGATCGATCCGGGCGCTACGGCTCGCGGAGAGGATCGCCTTGTCGGAGACCCGGATGCCGAGCGCGTCGAGCGCGGTCTCGACCTGGGTCGCGGTCGTCCAGTAGGTCTTGGTGACCCCGTCGCGGTTGATCTTGAGGGGTCGGGCGAAGCGGACGGTGATCGCGCCGCCGTCGTCGACCGCGGAGTCGAGGGAGGGGACGACGACGTCCCGCTCGCCGAGTTCGATGCCTTCACCGGCGAGCACGTCGGCGACGTCGTCGCCGAAGGTGCGCACGGTGCGCTCGGTGCCGTCGACCGAAAGCGTCACCTCGGTGGAGGCCGCTGCGTAGCCGATGGTGGTCACCGCCAGGGTGACCGCAATGGTGCTGATGAGGCCGATGAGCCAGGTCCTGCTGCTGACGATGTGCGAGAGAGTCGCGCGCACGGTTCTCCGATGTTCGAGCTCTCCGGTCCGCGGGGGACGTCGCACGACTGGGTTCGCAGTCGCTTTCAGTGGCGATGTCCGGGTTGTACTGATTCCCGCTACCGGCTGGTATGTGCCCAACCCTGTCATTGCTAACTGGTTGTTAGCAAACCGCTAGCACCCTTCTGAGCGGGGCCAGGTGGGTCACGTCACGTCCTTGTGGTCCCTTTTGTGACCCAGATCACCAAGCTCCGCCGAACGCCCGGAACGTGTTCGCCTCCAGAGCCTTGCAGACCTCGAGCAGGTCTTCGTGGCGCAACGCCGCCATCGCGCGGACCGTCGTCGGCACCAGGTACGACGCGTTCGGCCGACCCCGCCACGGCGCTGGCGTCAGGTACGGCGCGTCGGTCTCGACCAGGATCCTGTCCAGCGGCGCGAGCCGGAGCGCCTCGCGCAGCGGCTCGGCGTTCCTGAACGTCACCGTGCCCGCGAAGGACAAGTAGGCCCCCCGCTCCAGGCACTGCTCGGCGAAGGCCGCGTCGCCGGAGAAGCAGTGCATCACCCAGCGTGCCGGCGCCCCGACCTCGTCGACGACCGCCAGCACCTCGGCGTGGCTGTCCCGGTCGTGGATCACCAGGGTCTTGTCGAGATCGTGGGCCAGTTCGATGTGCCGGCGGAACGAGCGCACCTGCGCGGTGCGACCCTCCGGCGGCGTCCGGAAGTGGTCCAGGCCCGTCTCCCCCACTGCACGGACGGCTTCATCGGTGGCCAGGTCGGCGATCTCGGCGAGCGCCTCGTCGAGCAGCCCGGCCGCGTCCAGGCGCGGCGCCTCGTTCGGGTGCAGCGCCACGCCCGCGACGAGGGCGTCGTACGCGCGCGCCGTCTGCACCGCCCACCGCGCGCCGGGCAGGTCGCAGCCGATCTGCACGATCCTCGGCACGCCGACCGCCGCCGCCCGGGCGAGCGCGTCGGCCACCGGGACCGGCTCGCCGGGGCCGTCGTGCGCGGCGATGTCGAGGTGGCAGTGGTTGTCGACGACCGGGTGCGGAAGCGGTTCCGGATCGGGCGGGCGCTCGCCCGCCCGGGCGGCGGCGCGACTCACCGCTCGACCTTCGGCGCGGTGTGGCCCTGCTTCTGGTGACTCTGCTTCTTGTGGACGAGGTCGTAGACCTCGCGCTTCGGTACGCCGGCCCGCCGCGCGACGTCCGCGATCGCGTCCTTGCGCGGGACCCCGCGGGCCTCCTGGTCGGCGACCCAGGCGACCAGCGTCGCGGGGTCGTCCACCGGCCCGCTCTCCGGGGCGCCGGAGACCACGATCGTCACCTCGCCGCGGATGCCTTCGGCCGCCCAGGACGCCAGCGCGGCCAGGCCGCCGCGGCGTACCTCTTCGTGGGTCTTGGTCAGCTCGCGGCACACGGCCGCCGGCCGGTCGTCGCCGAACGCCGCAGCCAGCGCGGCCAGCGCCGCCTCGGTCCGGTGCGGAGCCTCGAAGAAGACCAGGGTCCGCTGCTCGTCGGCGAGGTCGCCGAGCCTCCGGGCCCGGTCGCCGGCTTTGCGGGGCAGGAAACCCTCGAAGCAGAACCGGTCGACGGGCAGCCCGCTGACGGCGAGCGCGGTGAGCACCGCCGACGGACCCGGCACCGAGGTCACCTCGATCCCGGCCGCCACGGCCGCGGCGACCAGGCGGTAGCCCGGGTCGGAGACGCTCGGCATCCCGGCATCGGTGACCAGGACCACCCGTTTCCCCGCTTCCAGCAGCTCCAGCAGCTGGGGGGTCCTGCCCTGCTCGTTGCCCTCGAAGTACGAGATCACCCGGGCAACCGGCGCGATGCCGAGATCAGCGGTCAGCCGCTTGAGCCGACGGGTGTCCTCAGCGGCGATGACGTCGGCCTCGGCGAGCTCGCGCGCCAGTCGCGGGGACGCGTCCTCGACCCGGCCGATCGGGGACCCGGCCAGCACCAGGACGCCACGGCGGTCGGACTCGGGCGCACTCATGGGCCCGATCATGTCAGCCGGGCACCTCCGAGCACGCTCCGTGCGGCTCCGCTCGCTCGCGTAGTCTCGACGCGTGATCCTCGCTGCGCTCGTCAACGCGATCTGGACCACTCGGCCTCGAGCAAGCTCGGGCGCTCGGTGATCGTCGCTGCGCTCCTCAACGCTCCTCGCTCCGCGGACACCGGAGCAAGCTCCGTGCCGCTCCGCTCGTTCACGTAGTCTCGACGCGTGGCTGGTCCAGGATCTCGCGGCGTCGCGACGCTCTCGCGCACGGCGACCGGAGACCGGGTGCCCACCGCGGTCGAACGCGCCCGACCGCGCGCGGTCGACCGGGACCCGGTGATCGCCTGGGCGGCGACCGCAGGCCTCGCCTTCCTGGCCATGTTCCTGCGGCTGTGGAACCTGGACTACCCGCGGTCCTTCCTCTTCGACGAGACCTACTACGCCAAGGACGCTTGGTCCTTGGTCCACCACGGCTACGTCACCGGTTACGTCGCGGACGCCGACGCCGCGATCCTCGACGGGACCACCACCGGCCTGTGGACCGACGGCCCGAGCATGATCGTGCACCCCGAGGTCGGCAAGTGGCTGATCGGCCTGGGCGAGCTGCTGGGTGGGATGACGCCGTACGGCTGGCGGCTGGCGCCCGCCGTCATCGGCGGGTTGATGGTGTTCGTGATGATCCGGCTGACCCGCAGGGTCACCGGGTCGACGATGCTCGGCCTGGTCGCCGGCCTGCTGATGTGCTTCGACGGCCTCCACTTCGTGCTCTCCCGGCTGGCGCTGCTGGACATCTTCGTGGCGTTCTTCGTGCTCTGCGCGGTGAGCTGCCTGGTCGACGACCGGGACTGGTTCCGGTCCCGGCTCGCGACCCTGGTCGAGAGCACCGACGACGCCGTCCGCGCCTCCTTCGCCGGCTGGGGGCCGCGGGTGCTGTGGCGGCCGTGGCTGCTCGCCTCCGGCGTCCTCTGGGGCCTGGCGATCGGGACCAAGTGGTCGGCGCTCTTCCCGATGGCCGCGTTCGGCCTGCTCTACTGGTTCTGGTGCGGCGGCGCCCGCCGCACGTTCGGGGTGCGGTGGCCGATCGCGAAGGCCGCGGTGATGGACGCGCTGCCCGGGCTCGGGTACCTGGTGCTGCTGCCGGTCGTCGTCTACGTCTTCACCTGGACCGGCTGGCTGCTGAACGCCGAGGTCTACGAGCAGAACCTCTCGAACACGCAGTACGGGCCCTACTGGGGTTCCTACCTGGAGACGGACGCCCGCGGGTTCGTCCCGGAGTTGTGGCAGTCACTGCGATCGCTGTGGCACTACCACCACGACGTGTACTCGTTCCACACGAACTTCCTCAACGACTCCACCCACGCCTACCAGTCGAAACCGATCGGCTGGCTGATCCTGAACAAGCCGGTCAGCGTGGACGCCCAGAACGGCATCGCGATCGGCGCCCAGGGCTGCGACGCCGCGACCGGGAGCACCTGCCTGCGGGAGACGATCCTGCTCGGCACCCCGGCGCTCTGGTGGTTCGGCACCGTCGCGGCCCTCTGGTCCGCGGTCGCCTGGATCGGGAGGCGGGACTGGCGCTACGGCCTGGTCACCGTCGGTATCCTCTCCACCTGGCTCCCCTGGTTCCGGTACGACGACCGCCCGATCTTCAGCTACTACGCGATCGTGATCCTGCCGTTCCTGATCCTCGGTGCGGTGTTGCTGCTCGGCGAGATCCTGGGCCGAGCTGCCCCGGGGACCCGTCGCTGGCGCAACGGCGCGATCGCCGCAGGCACGGTCGTGGTCGCGGTGGTCGCGAACTTCACCTGGTTCTGGCCGGTGTACACCAGTGGCCTGCTCACCCAGGCCGAGTGGGTCCAGCGGATCTGGTTCCGCCACTGGATCTGACCCGTCGAGCTGGGCCATCTGACGCGTCGAGTTGAGCGTCCCGCCCGCTGAGCTCGCCCTCGTGACGCGTTGAGCTGAGCATTCCGACGTTCAGTAGGGTCAGGGCATGCCGTGGAGCCCGTCGTTCGAGAACGCCCGCCCCGACCCGCGCCTGGACCCCTTCCGCGGCCGGGCTGCCGTCGCGACCCGGTACGGCGAACCGGCCGGCCACCTGCTCGTGCACACCGACGTCCTGGCCGAGCAGCGGAGCGGTCGGCTCTGGTGGCGACGGTGGGCGGCGCCGGTGGAGTTCGCCCAGGTGCACGTGCTGCTCGACGGGACCCTCACCGTCGAGCAGGTGCTGCCCGCCGACATCGACGCCCGGGTCGTGCAGTGGGCCGCCGGCACCTACAACGTCGCCGGTACGACGTACGGGCTCACCTGGCTCGATGCGGCAGGTTCAGAGCGGGTGCACCGCGAGGTCTTCGGTCACCACCACTGACGAGCCTGTGCGCGTCTGCCGCCGCGTCTCGACAAGCTCGACGACCGAGGCGGGATCAGGCGCCGGCGATGGGAGGTGCGGTCGGGTCCGCACCGGCGGCGCCCTGCTCGCGGCGGACGTACTCCTCGATCGCCTCGATGTCGCCCTTGGCCCGGGTCACCACGGTGAGCAGGTCGTTCATGGTCGAGACCTCCTCGACCTGCTCCTTGATGAACCACTGCATGAACTGCTCGGCGGCGAAGTCGCTCTCCTCGCGGGCCGTGCGGGTCAGCGCGAAGATCTGCTCGGAGACCCGCTTCTCCTGGGCGAGCGCGAGCTCGATCGGCGCGACCACGTCGTCGAAGGTGGTCACCGGAGCCTCGACACCGGGGATCTTGACCTCGCAGTCGGTGTCCAGCAGGAACTGCACCATCATCATCGCGTGGTCGCGCTCCTCGAGCGCCTGGCTGTAGAAGAGCGCCGCCATCTGCGGCATCGTGAGGTTGTCGTAGTGGATCGCGACAGCGATGTACTGGTGGTGCGCGGTGAACTCGTTCCCGATCTGCTCGTTGAGCTGAGCGGCGAAACGGGGTGCGGTCACGGCGGGTCCTCCGGGTTCAGGGTCAGGCCGCCTTGCGGCTCGACTTCTTCTGCTTGCGCATCACGGCGACCAGCTCGGCCTTCTTGACCTTCGTGCTGGCCTTGACCCCGCGCTGCCGAGCGATCTTCTGGGCAACCTTCTTCGCTGCCTTCTTGCTCAGGGGCCGGCCGTTCTCGTCCACGCGGACGAGCGATCGCCGGTGCACACCGTATCCCGAAGGCAGCGAGCCCTCCTTCAGCATCCGGATCGGGCACCGGTCGCAGCGCGACGTCGAGACGCAGCACGTCGTCTTCGGTAGCTTGAGCGCCTTTCCCATGCCGGGAAGGCTAACACCTAATTAGGGGTGCCTTACCTAAGATGAGAGCACCGTCACGTCTGCGGGCCTCAGCCGGTCGGGGTGAGCCGGAAGACCCGGATCTTGCGGTCGGTCCGGCCCCGGTAGGTGGCGTAGACCTTCGTCACCGACACCATCTTCTGGTACGCCGCCTCGGCCTCGTCGTCAGCGAGCATCTCGGCGACGACCGGGACCCGGACCCCCGCGACGAGCAGGGTGGCCGCCGGGTTCGCGATCAGGTTGCCGGTCCACGCCGGGTGGTGCTCCTGGCCGAAGTTCGAGCCGACCACGATGACCGAACCCCCGTCCCGGGCGAAGAGCAGCGGGTTCAGCCGGGGGAGGCCGGACTTGCGCCCGATGGTCTCCAGCAGCAGCGTCGGTGCCCCGACCGGGCCGAGCACCGTACGCCGCCCCTCGGTCCGCAGCATCAGCTTGCGGTCCAGCGGCGTCAGCGTGCGGACGGTCCAGGACCCGACCTTGGTCGAGGCGAACGCCGTCGCCACCCGCGCCAGCACGCCGTCAGATCGTCCCCACAGGGCATCCGGGATCTCAGCCATGCCGCCGAGTCAAGCAGCCCCACGGAGTCTGCGTCGAGGGACCGGTCTCACCCCTCGGCGTCGGTGGCCGAGCTCACCGGCCGCACCGGGGAGGGATGCTCGTGCGGAGAGGCCAGACGGCTGCCCAACAACGCCACCGTCACGGCCACCAGCACCAGGTAGACGGCCAGGACGGCACGCCGTTGTCGACCAGTTCGGGTTCTCACGTTTTCCTCGCTTCGGAGCAGGGACACCGAGAAGACCCCGAGGACCGCTGCCCATCACGCGATTGGCCCGAGGATTGGGCCGAGCATTGACGGGTTGACCGGACTGAGCATGATGAGCAGAGTGGCCCACGACCTCGGCGGGCGCGACGCGAGTCGTTGCTGACCAACCCGAGGTCCTGAACGCCTCGCCCGACTGCACCCACCTCCCGAGGAGACCCATGCCGAAGCCTGCCGAAGTCCTGAACCGCGCCGGGGTCGAGGCGCGAGCCCTGCTCGCGCTCTACAAGGCGGGCGCAGTCGGCGGCGCCGGACCCGTGAAGACCGTGGAGATCCTCAAGACGTTGGGCGCGTTCGGACCGTTCGGCGCGGCCGTGCGCCTGGCCGCCATCCGCACCCCCGACGCCCCGGCGATCGCCGACGAGCGCGGCGAGATCACCTACGCCGAATTCGACGCGCTGATCAACCGGCTCGCGAACGCCCTGCTCGCCCACGGCCTGAAGCCGGGCGACGGCGTCGCGATGCTCTGCAAGAACCACCGCACCCCTCTGGTCGTCGGCTTCGCCGCGTCGCGGGCCGGACTGCGCAGCCTCTGGCTGAACACCTCGTTCTCGGCCCGCCAGGCGACCGAGGTCTGCGAGCGCGAGGGGGTCGACCTGCTGATCCACGACGCCGACTTCGCCGAGGTCGTCAAGGGCGTCGACCCGAGGTTCGGGAAGTTCGCCGTCGACATCACCCAGCAGACCGACGAGCTCGACGCGCTGATCGCCACCGGGTCGCCGGAGATGCCCGCCCCACCCGCCAAGCCGGGCCGGATCGTGCTGCTCACCAGCGGCACCACCGGTACGCCGAAGGGCGCGCCGCGGGCCGATCCGAAGGGTTTTGCGATCCCCGGCGGCGTCCTGGACCGGATGCCGATGAAGTCCGGCGAGGCAACCGTGATGGGCCCGCCGCTGTTCCACGGCACCGGGCTGCTGCTGGCGCTGCTCGCGATCTCGGTGGGCAACAAGCTGGTGCTGCGGACGAAGTTCGACCCCAAGCAGATGCTGGCCGACATCGACCAGCACCGGGCCTCGACGATCTGCGTGGTCCCGGTGATGCTGCAGCGCATCGTCGGCCGCGGGCCCGAGGTGATCAGCGGCTACGACACCAGCTCGCTGAAGTGCGCCTTCACGGCCGGCTCCCAGCTGCCCGCGGCCGTCTCGGCGCAGGTCTCCGAGCTGATCGGTGATGTGATCTACAACCTCTACGGCTCCACCGAAGTCTCGGTGGCCACCATCGCCACTCCGGCCGACGTCCGCGAGGCCCCGACCTCGGTCGGCCGCCCGACGCTGGGCGTCTCCATCAAGATCCTCGACGACCAGGGCCGGGAGCTGCCGCAGGGCAAGACCGGGCGGATCTTCGTCGGCACCACCTCGCCGTTCGAGGGGTACACCGGCGGCGGCGGCAAGGACGTCGTCGACGGCCGCATGTCGACCGGCGACGTCGGGCACTTCGACGAGAAGGGCCGCCTCTACATCGACGGCCGCGACGACGAGATGATCGTCTCGGGCGGCGAGAACGTCTTCCCCCGCGAGGTCGAGGAGCTGCTGGTCACGCACCCGGCGATCCGCGACGCCGCCGTCCTCGGCGCCGACGACGAGGAGTTCGGCCAGCGGCTACGCGCCTTCGTGGTGCTCACGCCCGGGGAGACGATCGACGCCGCGGGCGTGCAGGAGTTCGTGAAGGAGAACCTCGCGCGCTACAAGTCGCCGCGCGACGTCCTCTTCCTCGACGAGCTGCCCCGCAACCCGACGGGCAAGGTGCTGAAGCGGGAGCTGGCCCAGCTGTAGCGGACAGCCCGCCCGCTCGATGCGGCTCAGAGGGCGTGCAGCGCCGACACCTGCGGCGCGAGCGCCTCGACCAGACCGACCGGCCGGTCGCCGAGGTGCATCACGTGCACCTCGGTGACCCCGAGGTCGGCGTACGGCGCCATCGCCTCGGTGAAGCCGTCCGGGTCGCAGTCCCCGGTCCACAGGATCGTCTTCGCGATCGTGTCGTAGTCGCGCCCGACGACGTCGCAGTGACCCCGGAGCACGTCGAGCTTCGCCGCCACCGCGGCCGGACCGTCGCTGCTGTTGGCGAACAGGTTGCACGCGTCGGCGTACTGGGCGACCAGGCGGAGCGTCTTGCGCTCCCCCGACCCGCCGACCATCACCGGCACCGGGCGGACCGGCTGCGGCGAGCAGACGGTGGCGTCGAGCCGGTAGTGGGTGCCGACGTACGGTCCGTCGTCCGGCGACCACATCTGCCGGAGGATCTGCAGGGTCTCCTCCAACCGCTCGAAGCGTTCGGCGACCGGCGGGTAGGGGATGCCCAGCGACCGGTGCTCGCGCTCGTACCAGGCGGCGCCGATCCCGAGCACCGCCCGACCGCCGGAGAGCACGTCGAGCGTCGAGACCACCTTCGCCAGCACCCCCGGGTGCCGGTAGGTGACGCCGGTGACGAGCAGCTGGAGCTCGACGGTCGTGGTGTGCGCGGCCAGGAACCCGAGCGTGGTGTACCCCTCGACCATGTGGCTCGAGGGCGGGCCCATGAACTCGAGCTGGAGGTAGTGGTCCATCACCGAGAGGTTGTCGAAGCCGGCCTCCTGGACCGCGCGTCCGACCTCGGCGAGGGCCGGGCCGATCGCGGCAGGACCGCCCGGGAAGTCGAAGTTCACCAGGTGGAGTCCGATGCGCATGCGCCCACGGTACTCCCGGGACCCGCCCGCCGCCGGGCCCCGGTTCGAGCACCTGACGGGCCTCCCGGACGTCCGCCGGAACTGTTCACAAGCCCGAAACCAACGGGCCCGGTCGACATGGCAATCTCCTGCCATGGACGACGTCGAGCTCAGCGAGGACCAGCGATCGATCCTCGACTTCGAGCGGCAGTGGTGGCGGTACGCCGGGGGCAAGAGCAAGGAGATCCAGGCTCGGTTCGGCATCTCCCCGGTCTGGTACTACCGCGAGCTCAACACGATCCTGGACCTGCCGGGCGCGCTGGCCTACGACCCCACCCTGGTACGACGCCTGCAGCGGGCCCGGGCCTTGCGCCGGCGCCGTCGGGCGACGCTGGCGCTGCGGGTGGCGCGGACAGCCGGCTGAGCGTCTCGACAGGCTCGACGACCGGGTGCGGGCCGACGACCGCCCGCTAGCCCAGCGGCTCGGACTCCAGGTCGAAGTACTCCTGGTACTCCCGGACCCGTTCGCGGAGCTCGGCCTCGACCAGGCCGGTCTCGGCGAAGGAGTACCGCTTCAGGCTGCCGCTCTGGTCGCCGGGGTGCGCCTCCAGGTGCGCGCGCATCCGGGCCTCGCTCTCGGCGGTGAGCTCGAGCCCGATCTGGTCGTAGATCCGCCCGACCGCGGCGATCAGGTCGTGCCGGATGTCCTGGTAGCGGATGTCGATGACCTGGCCGGGGGCGAACACCCCGTCGCGGCGGGCCTCCATCGCCCGGTCGAGACCGAGCACGATGTCCTCGCTGTACTGGGCCGCCAACCGGGTCACCTCGAAGTGGTCGGTGGTCATCTCGCGGAGGCTGGCACCGAGCGCGCTGAGCGAGGCGATCACCTTGAGCGGGTCGCGGTGGTTCTGGATCACGATCGCGTCCGGGTATTCCGCGATCAGCTCCGGCAGCGACCACAGGTGCGCCGGCGACTTCAGCAGCCAGCGCTCGCCGTGGTGCTCGGACTGCAGGTGCTGGAGGAACTTCCGGTGGTAGGCGTACGCCTCGGCCATGTCGGCCTCGTGCAGCAGCCAGCGGTTGTACGCCGGCACCTCGAACTGCAGCGAGTGCTGCATCGACTTGAAGTCGCCGGTGAAGATCCGGACGTCCTCCTGGGCGAGCTCGGCGCCGAGCTCGTGGAAGGAGGCGAAGCCGGGGATGAACGAGTCGACCAGGTCGAACTGGGCCTGCGCCTCGGCGATCCGCGGGTCGGTGCGGTAGGTCGGGGTCTGAGGGGCGGGCACCGGCCGCTCGACCTCCCAGCTCAGCGGGGCCCGGTTGGCCGGGTCCTGGGCCATCAGGTCGAGCAGGATGGTGGTCCCGGTGCGCGGCTGGCCGACGATGATGATCGGTCGTCGGATCTCCTGCTCGGCGACCGCGGGGTGGTCCTTGCGCCACGCCTCGAGCTTCAGCCGGGTGGCCAGGTCGTTGACCACCCCGTCCTCGGCCACGCCGACACCGATCTCGTTGAGCTGGGCGCTCTCGGTCAGCGAGTCGAGGTACAGGTCGAGGCCCTCGCGCCAGGTCTCGGCACCGAAGTCGTCGGAGCCCGCGGCCTCGATCGCCGCGGCGATCAGGCGGTCGCGGCGCTGGGGGGTGGTCTCGGTCATGGTGATCTCCTCGTTGGTCGGGTCAGGGGTCCATCCGTACGGCGGCCAGGTGCTCCTGGAGCATCGCGGGCAGATCGCCGCGGCCGTCGTCGTCGAGCCAGGCGTCGCAGGCCAGCCGGGCGGCGGCCATCGCGAGCGCCCCGAGCATCCGGGGCCGCGGGTCGTTCTCACCCAGGTCGGTGAAACGGGGTGACACCGCGTCTGCGATCGCGATCTCCCAGTCGACGTACAGGTGCAGGGTCCAGGCGAGCATCGCCGGCGAGGAGCGGCTGAGCAGGGCCTGCTCGCGGAACATCTCCCGGTAGTCGTCGAAGTTCTCCCCGAGCCGGGCGTGTGCGGCCCGGATCGCGTCCAGCGGCCCCAGGTCCGCCGGGACCTCGGCGAGCACCCCGGCCAGGACGTAGGCGCCGGCGCCGGAGAGCCCGGTCGCGATGGCGAGCTCCTTGGAGTCGTAGTACCGGAAGAAGGTGGCTCGGCCGATGCCCGCGGCAGCGGCGATCTCGTCCACGGTCGTGGCGGCAGCGCCGTGCTCGGCGGCCAACCGAGCGGCGCTGTCGGCGATCCGCTGTTGGGTGGCGGCCCGGTTGCGCTCGCGCAGACCCTCGACGGGTCGTCGAGCTTGTCGAGACGGAGAACCCTGGACAGCCACAGGGACAAAGATGATACTAAGTCTCAGTTTTGTCCAGCCCCCAGGAGCCATCCATGCGCGCACTTCAGGTGAACCAGCACGGCAACCCCCGCGACGTGCTCAGCGTCAACGAGGTCGAGAAGCCCGTCGCCGGGCCGGGTGACGTGCTGATCAAGGTCTCTGCCGCGGCCTTGAACTTCAACGACATCCTGCGCTGCCGCGGCGGCCTGGTCTCGGTCCCCAAGGAGCCCCCGTTCACCCTCGGCATGGACGTCTGCGGCGTCGTCGAGACGGCCGGAGAGGGAGCCGAGGCGTGGGTCGGACGGCGCGTCGTCGGAGTCTCCAAGGACGCCTTCGGGGGGATCGCCGAGTACACGACGGCCCCAGCCTCCGGCGTCTTCGACGCCCCCGAAGGACTCGACGACACCGAGGCCGCGGCGTTCCTGCTGCCGTTCCACACGACCTACCTCGCGCTGGTGGTGCGGGCAAAGCTCACCGCCGGCGAGACCCTGCTGGTCCACTCCGGCGCGAGCGGACTCGGCACCGCGGCGATCCAGCTCGGCGCCGCACTGGGTGCTCGGGTCATCGCCACCGTCAGCTCGCCGGAGAAGGCCGAGCTCTGCCGCGAGCTCGGCGCCGACCTGGTCATCGACCACACCGCCGAGGACTTCGCCGAGGCCGTCCTCCAGGCGACCGACGACGTCGGCGCCGACGTCATCTGCGACCTCGCCGGCGGCGACTTCGTCGGCAAGTCCTGGACCTGCGTGGCCCGCGAGGGCCGCTACCTCCCGGTCGGGTTCACCGACGACGACCAGAACGGCATGAGCGGCCGACCGCTGCGGATGGCGTCCATCGGCAACTTCTCCGTGGTCGGGGTGCTGGGCGCCTGGGTGGAGTCCGTCGACCCCGGGATGCGCCGGTTCGGCTTCAACCCGTTCACCCGCGACGTCGGCGACCAGGTGCACGCAGCCCTGACCGACCTGGTCGCGAGCGGTGCGGTCCGCCCGCACGTCGGCCGGGTGGTCGGGATCGACGAGGCGGCCGCCGCGCTGGTCGACCACGAGGAGCGCCGCTCGATCGGGCGGACCGTCGTCCGCATCGGCTGAGCGGGTACCGCTACCGTCACCGCATGGCACAGACGATGCGGGTCCGACGTACGTTCGCCCGAGGCGCCCTGCGCACCACCCGGTGGCGGCTCAGCGGCGACGTGCCGGAGAGCGGGATCCTGGTCGGCGCCCCGCACACGTCGGCCTGGGACTGGGTGGTGATGCTGATGATCGCCTGGGCCAACAGCGCCCGCCCCCAGGCGCTGATCGAAGCCCGCTACTTCAAGGGCGTGCCGGGGTGGATCCTGCGGCGCACCGGCGGCATCCCGCTGGACCGGGCGAACCCCGGCGCCACCATCCGGGCGCTGCTGGAGGAGGCGAAGAGCGAGAAGCCCTTCCTGCTCGCCATCGCCGCCGAAGGCACCCGCGGGAAGGGCGAGTACTGGAAGGCCGGGTTCTACCGGATCGCGCAGCAGACCGGCCTACCGGTCAGCCTCGGGTTCGTCGACGGGCCGACCCGCACCCTCGGGATCGGGCCGACCTTCCACCCCACCGGCGACGTCAAGGCCGACATGGACTTCGTCCGCGCCTTCTACGCCGACAAGCAGGGCATCCGGCCGGAGAACCGCACCGAGCCGCGGCTGCGCGAGGAGCTCGAGGACTGAGCGTGCAGGTGACCCCGCTCCACCGATGAGGTAGAACAGGTTCTATGCCCATCACGAACGAGCAGGCCGAAGCCACCGTCCGCCGCTACCTCGACCTGGTCGCCAACGGCACCGCCGCCGAGATCGCCGCCCTGTACGCCGAGGACGCCGTCCTCGAGGACCCGGTCGGCTCCGACCCGCTGGTCGGTCGCGAGGCGATCCAGGCGTTCTACGCCAACATCGAACCGATGAAGGTCGCCACCGAACTGACCCTGATCCGGACCAGCGGCGGCGAGGCCGCGTTCCTCTTCCACATCGAGACCGACACCGGTGCCGGGGTCGCGGTGATGGACCCGATGGAGAACATGATGTTCAACGAGGACGGCCTGATCCGGCACATGCGCGCCTGGTGGAGCGCCGCCGACATGACCTTCGGCTGAACCGGAGCCGGGCCCGCCAGCAGCACCTGGGAGGATCGCTCCCATGACCGGTGCGACGTTCGACTGCGAGATCCAGGCCCGCTTCCGCGACATGAACATCGGCGGCCACGTCGACAACGTGGAGGCGATGCGGGTCGTCGACGAGGCCCGGATCGAGTTCTTCCGGTTCGCGCCCGTCTTCGGCGACCAGACCCCGGGGCTGCTGCGCGCCGCCCCGTCCGGAGTCACCGACCTGATGGGCTCGCAGCGGATCGAGTACCGCACCGAGATGCGCTTCGCGCCGTACAAGCCGTTCCTGGTGCGCCTGTGGATCAGCCACGTCGGCCGCACCTCGTTCACCGTGGCCGCCGAAATGCGGGCGGCCGCCGACCACCCGCCGGCGCTGCTGGCCGAGTCGACCCTGGTGCTCTGGGACCAGGCCGCGGAGGCGTCCTGGCCGATCAGCGAGGCGGTCCGGTCCGACCTGGAGGCCTTCCTCGGCGAGCCGGCCGCGCTGCGGGGTCGCTGAGGTCGGGTCAGCCGACGATGTCGCGGCGGCGGTAGCCCCAGAAGGCGAGCAGGGCCAGCCCTCCGGCCAGCACCACCTCGACCGCGCCGGGCAGCACCGAGAAGCTCTCCACCGGGACCTCGGGCAGGTGCGTGAACGGGGAGATCCGGTCGACCCACTCGGGAAAGCGGAGCGTCTCGCCCAGCATCACCTGGACGAAGACGAAGGCCACCGGCGCCCAGGCCCAGCTCGACCACTGCGGCGCCAGCGCGACCACGACCGCGGTCAGGGCCAGTATCACCAGCACTCCGGGGAGGAAGCTCAGCTGACCGCCGACGTGCTCCGCCACCCGGTCCCACTCCCCCATCCCCAGCGCGTACCCGACCGCCAGGGCGAGGCCCATCAGGACGGTCTGCAGCAGCGCGCCCACCGCGCTGACCACCAGCGCCGCCGTCAGCCAGGTGCTGCGACGGACCGGGGTCGCGAGCACCAGCTCGGCACCGCCGGCCTCCTCCTCGGACCGCAACCGCAGCACCGAGGCCACCGCGAAGCAGATCGAGATCACGGCCATGAAGACGAAGATGTAGCCGAGGAACGCATCGATGAGCAGCTCCTCGGCGTCGGCCTGGACCCCGATCGCCTTCGCGATGTCGGGGTTCGACTCCACCAGGTCCGGGATCGTCGGGATCACCGCGCCGTAGAGCAGCCCGAGGCCGGTCAGCCCGAGGGCCCACCCGATCACCAGACCGCGCTGCAGCCGGAAGGTCAGGCCGATCGGCGTACCGAGGCTCCGCCGGGCCCGGCCGGGACCGGGCCTGGTCCGCAGGACGCCGCCGGCGAAGTCGCGGTGAGCGGTGAGCCAGCCGGCGGCCACCAGCAGGGCGAGCGTGACCAGCACCAGCAGCGCGGCCGGCCAGTACCGCTCGCTGCCGAAGGCGTTCATGCTCTGGGCCCACCCGAACGGTGAGACCCAGACCAGGGCGTTCTCCTGCATGGCGCCGACGCCGCGGACGAGGTAGCCGATCGCGATCAGCGCCCCGGCGATCCCGAGCGCGCCCCGCGCCGAGGTGGAGAGCTGTGCTGCGACCAGGGAGATCGCCACGTAGCAGAGGCCGAGCAACGTCAGTCCGGCGCCGTACGTCAGCGTGCCCCGGATCTCGAGGCCGGCCCCGAGCATCGACACCGTGGTGACCAGACCGATGACGAGGGCGGCCGTCACCCCGTAGAGCAGTCCCGCCAGGGTCGCTGCGTGCCGGCCGAGCACGGTGGAGCGAAGCAGCTCGGCCCGACCGCTCTCCTCCTCGGCCCGGGTGTGCCGGACGACCAGGAACACCACCATCAAGCAGATGCCGAGCTGCGCCACCTGGGAGATCTCGTTGGCCACGATCCCGCCGAGACTGTCCAGGCCGACCTGGCGACCCGACATCAGGTAGCTGACCGGAGTACTGCCCACGGTCCTGGCGTAGCCGGCGATCTTCTCCGGGGTGTCGTAGAGCGGCGGTACGGCGAGCGCGCTGGCCGTGATCATCCCGCCCAGACCGACGACCCACAGCGGCAACCGGAACCGGTCCCGCCGCAGGATGAGACGCACCAGGTGGCGGGTGCCGACGAAGGCGGAGGTCACGCATCCACCTCGTCGCCGTACTGGCGCAGGAAGAGCTCCTCGAGCGTCGGCGGGTGTGCGGTCAGCGACCGGATCCCCAGGGCGCTCAACGTCGCCATCACCTCGCCGAGCCGGTCGGAGTCGACGTCGAAGGAGACCCGCCCGTCCAGGTGCCGGAGGTGGTGCACCCCGGCGACTCGGCCGAGGCCGTCGGCCGGAGTGTCGGTCTCGGCGACGACCGTGGTGCGGGTCAGGTGCCGCAGCTCGGCGAGCGTCCCGCTCTGCACCACCCGACCGGCGCGGATGATGCTGATCCGGTCGGCGAGCGCCTCGGCCTCCGCCAGGATGTGCGAGCTCAGCAGCACCGTCGCGCCCTCCGCCCGCATCTCCTGGACGACCTGCTGGAACTCCGACTCCATCAGCGGGTCCAGCCCCGAGGTCGGCTCGTCGAAGAGGTAGAGATCGGCCCGGGCGGCCAGCGCGGCGACCAGGGCGACCTTCTGCCGGTTGCCCTTGGAGTAGGTGCGCGCCTTCTTGTGCGGGTCGAGCTCGAAGCGCTCCAGCATCTCGGCACGCCGGCTCTCGTCCAGGCCCCCCCGCATCCGGCCCAGCACGTCGATCACCTCCCCGCCGGTGAGGTTGGGCCAGAGGTTCACGTCACCGGGGACGTAGGCGATCCGGCTGTGCAGCTCCGCGGCCTCCCGCCACGGGTCCTCGCCCAGCAGGGACGCGGTGCCGGCGTCGGCTTTGAGCAGTCCGAGCAGCACCCGGATGGCCGTCGACTTCCCGGCACCGTTCGGGCCGAGGAAGCCGTGCACCTCCCCGGCCGCTACCTCGAGATGGAGACCGTCGAGGGCTCTAACGGAGCCGAAGGTCTTGACGACGTCGTGGAGCGCGATGGCAGACACCCGGCCATTATCCCCATCGGCATCGACACCCGGCGCCTCCCCCAGGAAGCCGCCGACGTACAGCGGGTCGTCGGCCTAGAGTCGGGAGGGTGACCCACCCCCCGGTTCCGCCCATCCGGATCCGGGCAGCCCTCGGACTGCTCGCGGCTGCGTTGCTGCTGGCCGGCTGCGGGAGCGCGGACGACGGAGCGGCGCCCGCGAACGGGGCCGTCGCCGCCGCCGAGACCCGGGTCCAGGAGATCCAGCACGCGCTCGACAGCTGGCGGGGCGCCGACTCGGCGCCAGTCGCCCACCGCGCCGCGGAGACCGTCTCCAACCTGATCACCGGACCCGGCGTCGACCTGTACGGCGATGCCGACGGTGACGGCACCGTGGACGGCCCCGTCACCCAGGGCCTCCTGCCCGGACGGGCCGGGGAGGCGAGTCTCGGGGCACCGCTGAGCGGCTGCGCCGGGCCGGACCTGTTGGGCGGATCCTGGGCAGACCCGACCACCCGGTGGCGCGAGCTGACCGACCGGATCGCGACCTGGACCCCGCAGTCCAACCGCTTCCCGCAGCTGCCCAGCCACGCGCTCCGGGTGGTGGGCTGGGCGCGGTTGACCCTGGGGTCGACGTCGGTCACCGACGCCCACGAGTACGCCGGGCACGCCCAGCTCCACGTGGACGCGGTCCGGACGGCGATCGCCGCGTGCCGCTGAGGCGAGCGTCTCGCCCCGGAACGGGGCCTACCCGAGGAAGCTGAGCAGACCGCCGAGCAGGCTCGAGGAGCCGCTGTTGGCGGGCGGTTCCGCCGGCGCCGGGGCCGGCTTCTTCGGCACGACGATCTTCGCGTACCAGAGGGTGCGGTGCGACCAGTTGCCCGGCCCGTACCGCTTGCCGGAGCAGGTCACGATGACGAGACGCTCGAATCCCGAGGAGCTGAACGCCTCCCGGGGGACCTCGTCCTTCGGGTAGCTGACCCGCTTGTGGATGCCGTAGCAGGCCTGCTCGCCGTACTTGCCGATCAGGGTGATGCGGTCGCCGCTCCCGAGCTTCCTGAGCATCGCGTTACCCAGCGCCGAACCGTCGGGCCAGGTGTGGGCGGAGAGCAGGACGGCACCGCGCCCGTTCCCAGGACGGGTCTCGGGGTCCATCGCCATCAACCACTTGCCCTCCTCGGTGGTCGGGCCGGCACCCACCTGGTTGTTCGCGGTGCGCGGGACCAGGACCACCCCGACCGTCTTCCCGACCGCCGGGATCTTCGCCTTGGTCGGCTTGAACCCGTGACCCGGCCGTTCGCACGGGACCGAGGTCTTGGCCGGGGCCGTGGTGGCGGCGGAACCGACGTCGACCGAGAAGCAGAGGGTCGTCATCGCGAGAACGACCCCGACGGCCGTGCGGCGGGCAAGGGACAGCAGCGGGTACTCGGCCACGAAAACCCCATTTCATCGGGAGGGAGGGTTCTCGCCCAGTAGACCGGAATCGACCGCAGAGCACAACGCACCCACGACCGGGCCCGTGCGTAACTGACTCGGTCGTGGGTAAGCCTGTGCTCAGGTCAGCGCAGCCCGCGCTCAGGCCAGCTCGGGGACGTGCAGGTGGGCGTAGGCGAGCTCGAACTCCCGGACGTCGAGGATCGCGCCACCGGCATCGGTCGCGGCCCGGGTCCGCATCGCGTTGGCGGCGTCGGCACTGGCTTCCAGCGCGTCACGGCTCTCCCAGGCCGTCGTGGCGCAGGCGAGTCCGGCTCGCCGGTTGACCAGCAGGCTGGCGCTGCAGAATCCCGGCATCTCGTCGAGCTGGGGCAGCAACGCGACCCGGAAGGTCTCCGTCAACGCGTCGAGCTCACCCTCGACCCAGCTGACCCGGCAGAACTGACCGTGGTCGGTGCGGTGCATCGCGGCGATCTCCCAGACGTCGGCCTGCATCGACCCGCCGAGGATCTCGCGGCCGCGCTCCCGCATCGGACGCATCTGCTCGTCGCTCAGCTGCATCGCCGCGGCACTCTCCCAGGAGCTCGTCGCGATGCACTGTCCGGTCTCCCGGTCGACCAGGAACGAGATGCCGCGGCAGCCCTCGATCTTTTCGAGCATCGGCCCGACCTCGTTCGTGATGAACGCTATGCCCGCGTCGACGTTGCCGGGCCTCCCGTGGAATGTGGTGGAACGTGCGTGCACGGCCCACTCCTCTCGGACGTGGCAGCGCCCCTCCGGCACCGCCGGCTCCCTCCTGCATACGCCTCCTGGCGCGAAAACGCCATGGCCCGAGCAGAGATCAAAGTCCCGACCTGCTCGACACGCAGACCTCGTCGGGCGCCTCGGAACCGGTGTCACCTGCGACCGGACGCCTCCCCCGTCTGCACACACCGGCCGGTAGCGTCACCCCATGGAGCCACCAGGCACGCACCCGGACATCGGCTTCTTCGGCGCGCTCGACCCCCAGGATCGCGAAACCATCCGCTCTCGCTCGGTACGACGTCGCTTCGACACCGGGGCCACGCTGATGTACGAGGGCCAGGTCGGTGCCGAGGTCCTGGTCCTGGTCGCCGGGCGGGTCAAGGTCAGCTACCTGACCAGAGAGGGCCGCGAGATGATCCTCGACTTCCGCGGGCCCGGCGAGCTGCTCGGCGAGATGGCGGTGATCGACGGCAAGCCGCGCTCGAACACCGTCGCGGCCATCGAGCCCGTGGAAGCGTTGGCGATGACGGCGGCGCGGTTCAAAGCACTCGTAGCGAGCAGCCCGACCCTGTCCAACGAGTTGCTGCGGAACATGATCCGCCGGTTTCGCGACTCCGACCGCAAGCTGGTGGAGTTCGGCGCCTCCCAGACGGCCGGCCGGGTCGCGGCTCGGCTGGTGGAGATGGTCGAACGATTCGGCACCGTCACGCAGACCGGGTACGTGGTCGACCTGCCGATCACGCAGGACGAACTGGCCGGGTGGACGGGCGCATCACTCGAGGCCGTCGCGAAAGCACTCGCAGCCCTGCGAGAGCTCGGGTTGATCACCACGGATCGGCGTCGGTTCACGGTGCTCGACCTGGAAGGTCTGCGCCGGCAGTTCCGCTGAGCTGCGGCAGTCAGCTCACCAGCTCGAGGACGTCCGCGACATCCTTCTCCGCACCCCGCCAACCGTTCTCGCGGGCAGCGGCGAGAAGCGGGACCAGCAGGTCCCGCGCCCCGCGGGCGTCCCCCACCGCCGCGCACGTCCGTGCGATGGCGAGGTAGGACTGGTAGCCGTCCAGGAAGACCGCACCCGGCGGCGCAGTGATCGTCGCGAGCACCCGCTTGGCATGGGCGAGGGCCGCTCGAGACCCGCTCTCGTCGCCAGCAAGGTGGCGCGCCCAGGCCAGATGGCTTACCGCCCTGAAGGCACGGTTCGGACTCTTGATCGCCTCGGAGTGCCCCAGCGCGGATGTCAGGACCGCGATCGCCTCCGGCACCTGACCCGACGCGATCAGGTGCGACCCCAGGGTGGCCTTCAGCCAGGCCGACCACTCGGGCGCTGGTTGGTCGCTGATCACCTCCACCGCCTGTTGAACGGTAGCCACCGCAGTAGCGGGATCGCCGCCGGCACGATCGATCCACGAGCTGGCTTCGAGGATCATCGCCCGGGCGACCCGGTCGTAGACGAAACGCCCGTTGATCTCGACCGCCTGCCCGATGCGCGCGCGAGCCAGGTCGAGGTCGCCCCGGGCGACAGGGGCGGTAGCGCTCTCGATGTAGGCCCACTGGAGCAGGAAGAGATCTCCTGCACGTTCCTGGACGTCGATGATCTCGGCGGCGGTCCGTTCCAGGAGGTCGAGCTGACCCAACTGAAGCGCCGCCAGCTTGAGGCAGTCCAGAGCCGTGCCGAGGAGCTGGTCCTGACCCGAAGCGCGCGCGATATCCAGCGCTCGCTGAGCCAGCGCCAGGCCATCGTCCAGCCGCAGCTGGTTCAGGTAGAGCATCGACATACGACTCAGCGCCGTGACCTGCGCCGGCGCGTCGTCGAGCTTTTCGGCAATGCTCAGCGCCTGCTGGTGGTGGTTGATCGCTTCCTCGTAGCCGCGCACCCGGCTCAGCCAGCCAAGCTCGTTGAGCGCCTGCATCTCGACGTGCTCGTCTCCGATCGCCCGAGCGCCCGCGAGAGCTTCCTGGATATCGGCGACACCACGCTCGTAGTTCCCGGTCCGACCGCGCACGTGTCCCCGCTGCAGGTACAGCTCGGGCCGCTGACGTCGAGCTGAATCCGGGTCGAGCGAGGCTGCGGCGCCGAGGGCGAGATCTAGTTGGTTCGCTGCCTCCTCCAAGGCGACGATGCGCTGCGCCGTCAACGCAGCCAGCCGGTGGTACTTGACCGCCTCGGCCACGTGTCCGGCTCCACGGTGATGGCGCGCCAAGACGGCGTGGTGCTCAACCGAGCCGTCCTCGGTCCGTTCCTCGATACAGGCAGCGGCACGCCCATGCAGCTCGGCGCGGCCTCGTCGCAGCATGCTTCGGTATGCGGTCTCCTGGATCAGCGGGTGACTGAACCGGTACTCCCCGCCGGCGGCTCCCTCGAACAATCCGAGGCGCACCAGGTTCGTCAGGGAACCGGGCGACAGCTCGACCCTGGTGATCCCGCCCAGCAGTGCGAGGTCGAACTCGCGGCCGATCACCGCGGCTGAGTTGAGCAGGTCGCGATCAGGCGCCGCGAGTCGGTCGATGCGCGCGAGCACCACGCGTTCGACGGTGTCCGGCACCTCAACGGTGACGCCCGGGTCGAAGGTCCACCGCCCCGCCTCCGTGACGATCGCGCCAGCGTCCTGCAGAGACCGCAGCAGCTCCCGCAGGTAGAAGGGATTTCCCTCCGACCGAGCGAGCAGGGTCGACTCCAGCTCCTCCGGAAGGGTGCCTTCGCCGACCAGGTCGGCAACCAGTCCGCGCTCGCCGGCGCGGTCGAGGGACGAGAGCTCGAGCTCCGCGCAACGATCGGGGCGGCTGGCCAGGGCGCGTTCTCGGACAGTCCATGCCGCACGATCGCGCTCCGGCCGCATCGCCAGGATCAGCAGGACCGGGACATCGCCGGCGAGCGCAGCGGTCAGCCCCTCTGCCAGCCGTAGCGAGGCGGTGTCAGCCCAGTGCAGATCGTCGAGCGCGATCGCGACCGGTCCGCGGGCGGCGAGCCCGGTCACCAGTTCGGCGAACGCGTCGATCACCGCCTGCTGGAGCGACTCCGCGGAGAGCATGGTGCCGCTCTCCTCAGCCGCCAGCCCCAGGACCATCCCCACCAGCGGTGCGATCTGCCCAGCCCGCTGCACCCCCACCAATGCCGCCAGGGCATCGCGGACCTCCTCAGCCGACTCCGCACCCCCGAGAGCTTGGCGCAGGACCTTCCGGAATGGGAGGTACGGCTCGTCCACGGCGTACGAGAGACAGGTGCCCTCCAGCCAAGTCGCTACCGGGCCGCCCTGGTCGGCCGCTTCGAAGAGGGTGCGGAACTCGCGCACGAACCGGGTTTTCCCGATGCCAGCCAGCCCGGTGACGAACACCGACCTGGGGCTGCGCCCGGTTACCGCGGACACGATCCGGGCAGCCCGGGCCAGCTCGCCGTCACGACCCACCAGACGCGAGCCCGACCCTGACGCATCCCCGCTCCCGGGACGATCACCCAGCGACGCCAGTACGTGGTGCGCCAACACCGTCTCAGCCTTGCCCTTCAGCACCATCGGGCGTGGGTCACCCCACCGGAACGCGTCGCGGACGCGTCCCTGGGTGACCGGTCCGACTAGGACGCCCCCGACGTCGGCCGCCCCCTCCAGCCTCGCCGCAGTGTTGAGACAGTCGCCGCTTGCGTCGTACTGGACCTGGCTCCCGGACCGCACCTGGCCGAGCACGGCAAGGCCCGTCTCGATGCCGACCCGGACCCGGAGCTCCGGCACGTCCCACTGCAGGGCAGCGTCGTGGCCGTAGCGGCGCATGGCCTCGACCAGGCGCAGCCCGGCGATCACGGCCCTCTCGGCGTCGTCCTCGTGCGCCGTCGGGGCACCGAACAAACCAAGGACGCCGTCGCCCGCGGTACCACGCACGGTGCCGCCGAGGGCTTCGATCGCCGCCCCCATCACGGCCAGCGCACCCCCGGTCAGGTCACGGAAGTCCTCGGGATCCAGCTTTTCTCCCAGCTGGGTGGAGCCGGCGAGATCGGCGAACAGAGCGGTGATGACCCGCCGCTCGTCTCGGGGCTGGACCGGGCCGACCGACGGCTCCAGGGCAACCCCGCAGAACGCGCAGAAGCGCGCCCCCTGCGGAAGGGCTCCCCCGCACTCTTCGCACCGCTCGGCTGCCATTCTCGGAGCATAGGGCCGGATCCGCGCATCGCTGCCTGTAGGAATACATGGAGGACCGTCCCAGCCGGTCCTACGCTCCGACCATGGCACCACGGCCGACAGTGATCCTGTCCCCCCACCTCGACGATGCAGTGCTGTCCTGCTGGCACCTGTTGTCGGGCCCCGGCGAGGTCGGTGTGATCAACGTCTTCGCCGGTTCCCCCCCGGCCGGGTCGGGAGCGTCGTGGTGGGACCGGATGACCGGTGCCACCGACTCGGCCACACGGATGCAGGAGCGCCGGGCCGAGGACTCCGAGGCGTTCGCGATCGCTGGACGGACAGCGGTCCACCTCGACTTCCTCGACGCCCAGTACGAGCCGGCGGACCAGCCTTTCGAGAGGATCGTCGCAACACTGCGCGGGCTGATCGACTCCGACGCGGTCGTCTACGCTCCGGCAGCACTCGGTGACCACGGCGATCACGAACAGGTCCGTCGGGCCGGACTCGCCCTGGCTGCCTCCGGACAGGACGTACGCCTGTACGCCGATCACCCCCACGCCGTTCGTCGCGGATGGCCCACCTGGGTGAACGGGACCGACCCCGCGGTCGGACGTCAGGTGGTGGAGCAGTGGGACCAGCGCCTCGACCCCGTGGGCCTGGCCCGGACCCGACCGGAGATCCATCACCTGGACGTTGCCGAGCAGGAGTGCAAGCTCCGGGCCGTGTCGGCCTACCGGACGCAGGTCCCCGGTCTCGGGGCGGACTTCGGCGAGATCGACGGCTTCCCGGTTTTCCCGCACGAGTTCGTCTGGAGGCTGTCATGACGACGCAACCACCTGCCACCGCACCTGCCGCGGAGGCCGTTGCGGTCGACGTGCCTCGCGAGCAGACCCGCGCGATGTACCCCGACGGGGAGGGGTACATCGAGCGTGACGGCGTCAGGATCTTCTACGAGGTCTACGGCACCGGCAACCCGACCATCCTGTTCTGCCCGACCTGGACCTTGGTCCACTCGCGGGTCTGGAAGATGCAGATCCCCTACCTCGCCCGGCACCACCGGGTGATCGTCTTCGACCCGCGCGGCAACGGTCGCTCCGACCGTCCCCGGACCCGCGAGGCGTACGCCGAGAAGGAGTTCGCGCAGGACGCGATCGACGTGCTGGACGCGACCGGTACCGAGCGGGCGATCGTGGTGGGGCTCTCCAAGGGCACCCAGCGCGCGCTGCTGGTCGCGGCCGAACACCCCGAGCGGGTCATCGGCCTGGTCCTGATCGGCCCGCTCTTCCCGGTCGCCCTGACTCTTGCGTCGCTGCGCTGGCGGCTGATGGCGAGTCCGGGTCTGCGTCCGCTGTTCCTCAGGGAGCCGATCACGACGCGGAGTTGGGCACACTTCAACGCCCCGTTCATCCGCCGGAACTTCCGCGACTTCGTCGAGTGGTTCGCGGACCGATCCACCCGCGAGCGGCACTCCACCAAGATCTACGACGACATGGTCGGGTGGGCTCTCGAGGGTGATCCCGAGTGCCTGATCCTCAGCGCCACCGCCGAGAACGCCGCCCCGTTGACCCGTCGCGGGCAGCGCGAGCTCGCCGAGCGGGTGCAGTGCCCGGTCCTGGTGATCAGCGGCACCGACGACAAGATCACCCCGCACGCCGACGCCAAGGCGCTCGCCGCGATCACCGGCGGTGAGCTTCTCGCGATCCGGGGTGGCGACCACGTACCCGAGGGCCGGCACCCGGTCGCGGTCAACCACGCGATCCGGCGGTTCGTCATCCCCGCTTTCACGCCCGGAGCCCGGTCGCGTCGCGTCCCCGGCCCGCCGCGGGCGCTGTTCGTCAGCTCCCCGATCGGGCTCGGGCACGCCCGGCGCGACGTCGCGATCGCCCAGGAGTTGCGGCTACTCGTGCCCGACCTCCAGATCGACTGGCTCGCCCAGGACCCGGTGACCCGGGTGCTGGCGGGAGAGGGTGAGCGGATCCACCCGGCGAGCGCGTTCCTGGCCAGCGAGTCCGGACACATCGAGTCCGAGTCCGCCGAGCACGACCTGCACGCGTTCCAGGCGATCCGCCGGATGGACGAGATCCTGATGGCCAACTTCATGGTCTTCAACGACGTCGTCCGCGAGCAGCCCTACGACCTCTGGATCGGCGACGAGGCCTGGGAGCTCGATTACCACCTGCATGAGAACCCCGAGCTCAAGCAGGCGCCGTTCGCTTGGTTGACCGACTTCGTCGGCTGGCTCCCGATGCCGGAGGGCGGCGAGCGCGAGGCGTTCCTGACCACCGACTACAACGCCGAGATGGTCGAGCACATCGCCGAACAGCCGCAGGTCCGCGACCGCTCGATCTTCGTCGGCAACCCCGACGACGTCGTACCGGGCACCCTCGGAACCGGCCTCCCCGGAATCCGGGAATGGACCGAGAAGCACTTCGACTTCACCGGGTACGTCACCGGTTTCGACCAAGCGGCGCTCGCCGATACCGAGCGGCTGCGCGCGGAGCTGGGCTACCGGCCGGACGAACGGGTCTGCCTGGTCACCGTCGGAGGATCAGGCGTCGGCGGTCACCTGTTGCGCAAGGTGATGGCGGCCTTCCCCGCTGCCAAGAAACTCGTCCCCGAGCTGCGGATGATCGTCGTCGCCGGCCCCCGTGTCGACCTGGCCGCGCTCCCACAGGTCGACGGCCTCGAGGTGCGCGCGTACGTCGCGGACCTCTACCGCCACCTGGCCGCGTGCGACCTCGCCGTCGTCCAGGGGGGACTGACCACCTCGATGGAACTCACCTCCGCGAGTCGCCCGTTCCTCTACTTCCCACTCCGCCACCACTTCGAGCAGAGCTTCCACGTCGCCCACCGCCTCGACCGATACGGGGCGGGCCGGCGGATGGACTACGACGAATCGACGCCGGAATCGATCGCGCTCGCGATCGCCGAAGAGGTGGGCCGTGACGTCGACTACCTCCCCGTCGAGACGGACGGCGCCCGCAAGGCTGCAGAACGCATCGCCGAACTACTCAACTAAGAGCTCGACCCTGACCGCCGTTCGACGGCCAGCACCGCACCAACTGCTCGGGAGCAGTTTGATCTAGGAGCTCGCGATGAAGACTCTGCGTACCCTGACAGCCGCGCTCTGCGCCGGCTTGCTGCTCGCGTTGAGCGCGCCGGCGATCATCACGCCCGGCCAAGTCCCGGTTCCCGCTGCCGACCGGCAAGCAGTCGACCGCGCTGCGGGCGATCGGTGACCTGATCGCCCAGGGACACCAGAGGCTCGTGCTGCACCAGTACCTGACCGCGTGCGACAGCTTCAGGCGGGCGACCGACAAGGCCGTCGCGCTGCGGAAGTAGATCGGGCGCCCCGCTCGGAGTCGGCGCTGCTGACCTCGGTGCCGTCGGGGAACGCGACGACGACGTGTGCGACATCGCCCGGCCCGACGCCGAGCGGCGGCTCCTCGACGAAGCGAGCCGTGCAGCCGAGCAGCTCAGGGATGCGTCGGGCTGTGGTGATCGCCTGAGCGTCGAGCTCACGGACGGCCCACATCCGGTCCCCGTGGAAGGACCGGGAGTCCACGGTCGACGTCGACAGCTCCTCACCGCCCATGGACTTCACGGGGTAACGCCACAGGCCAGCTACGGTGCCGATCGACATACCGGTGAAGGTACTCCGGCCGGGAGCCCCCGATCGGTTTCGGACCCACCAGAAACGCCGAGACCAGCGGCCAGGGTCCCGTTCTCGTAGGGGCGTCCCGGGCTACGGAGAGTCGGCGATCCGGACCAGACCGCCCAGGACGCCTACGTAGGCGACACCGGCCGGTGACAGGGTCACGGGCGCGTAGTTGTTGTTGAAGCCGAGGGCGCTTCCGACCAGCTTGGACCAGACCTGCCGCCCGGTTCGCGCGTCGAACGCGGTGAAGTACCACGAGTCGGGCGCGACCGGAGCAAGGGTGAGGCTCTTCCAATCGAGCTCGGCCGCGGTGGGATGGGTGTAGCTGTAGATCAGTCCGTTGGCCAGGCTGACCTTGCTCACCACGCTGGGGATCCGGGCGGTGGTGTTGCGCCACGCGACGCGACAGCCACCGTGGCGGTAGTCCACCGCCACCTTGGTCAGACCGGGCACCGTGTCGGCCGAGCGGAGATTCAGCCCGGCCGGCAGCGGTCCGGCGTACCCGTAGTTGTTCTCCACGATCAGTCCGCCGGGGACGGAGATCAGGCTGTTCTCGGTGGCGCTGCGATCCTTCGGGAACACCGGCTGCCGACAGACGGGGCGGTGCCCGGGACCGGCCTTGCCACGCCGGAACACCAACACGTTCATCTGCGGATCTGCGTTGTCGGTGATCGCGATCCACCCGCCGCCGGGCTCACTGGCCCGGCCGATCAGGGTCGGAGTGGTTCCGCTGCCCTGGCTGACCTGGCTGGGCTTGATCCGCGAGCCCCGGTCGTAGGCCTGGCGCCACGTCATCGACGGGCGGCCCTCGCGCAGGTCGAAGCGGTACAGCGCGTGGTCGGAGACGATGAAGACGCCGCCGGACTCGTCCATCGAGAAGCTGTTGTCGATCGTCTCGCCCTCCAGTCGCAGCGAGCGGACCTTGCCGTCGCGGGTGACCACGCCGACCACCCCGGACTGGGTCACGAACCAGAGCCGGTTCTTCCAGTCCGGGAGGGCGCTCTGGATCCCCGCTCCGCCGGTCGCCTCGCTGACGTCGACGTCACGGACCTTCCGCCAGCCGGCACTGGTGTGTTCCAGGGTCAGCAGGTGTCCGGTGAAGGTGGACACCACGGCACGGTCCTGGGCGTCGAGGTAGAAGTAGCCGCCCCCGGAGAAGTTGCTGAACGAGAAGGTGCCCAGCTCGCGCGGCGGCAGTTCGTAGGAGGACAAGGTGGCCAGCGTGGTCGGGTCCATCAGCCGCAGACTGGCTCCGGTGGGCGAGACGCAGACGGTCACGACCCTCCCACGGCTGTCGAAAGTCACCGACGCGCACTCGGCCGCCAGCAGCGTGCTGGTGATCGTGAGATTGCGCCCGCTCGGCCCCGACCAGGCGTAGCTGTCGGTCTGGTAAGGGTCGTTGTGGATGTTGCTGTGCCCGTTCGGTGCCATGTACGGGTGGCGGGGCACCGCGACCTCGGGCATCGGTCGAGGCGGCACCGGCGCACCGGAGAACGGTTCCAGGAGAACGTCACGCGGGTCGCCGGGAATCGGCAGCGGCAGCACAGCGGCAGCGGCGGTCTGGGTCGCGATCACCAGCACCGCGACGACGAGGGCGATCAGCCGGTTCATCGGGTGCCTCCCGAGCATCCGAGTGCCTCCGCCTGGGCGACGCTGAGGTAGCGCGTGGTCGGGTAGAAGCGACCCAGGTCCTCCTTCTCGTGACCCGGACGGGCCGCCTGGACCGACTGCGTGAAGTCGGGCGCGGGCAGCATGTTTCGCAGGATCATCACGGTATCGGGAGCCGGGCCCATCGGCAGCCATCCGATCCCACAAGCCTGGGTGGCGTTCGCGGGTCGCTGGGCGGCGGTGGACACCATGATGGTGAACGATCGGTCCGGGCTCAGGGAGACCTCGTCGTCGACCAGACAGTCGTAGTAGCGCGTAGTCAGGAACTCCAAGGAGCACATCGACCAGTAGCGCAGTTGCGCGGCTTCCATCCGACCCTGGCCTTGGTGCGTCGCCGGGAAGGTCGGCATCGCTCCCTCAATGAGGGCGACCTCTCCGTGGGAGGAGGACAGCACCGTGGAGATGTACTTGTTGTCCGGGTTGTCGGCGAAACCGCCGGTCGGGAGGGACATGGTCAGCGGCTTCAGCAGATCGCCGACCAGGCTGCCCGTCAGGGTCGTGGTGGCGAAGGTCGTGACCGCGGTCGGGAGATTGACGAACTTGCTCCACTGCGGCGTGGGCGAGCCGAGCAACGGCGGCGTGGGCACCGGTGGCGAGAGTGCGGCCAGTGCCTGGTTGAAAGCCGTCTGCGGGACGGTCGGGTGGTTGCAGGTCGGTACGGCGACCTCACCGAAAAGGCTGCGCACCGCCACCGACGGCAGTCCGACGCCACCGTCCTCGCCGTAGCCCACGTCGGGGCGGTAGTTGCGGTAGATGACCGCGGCATAGCCCAGACCGCCGCTGACCCCGTCAGACGAGCCGGCGTACAGGGCGTTGGGCGGCGCGTTCTCGGGGCGTGATCCTGGGCGGACGGTGACCGTGTACGCGCGCTTCGAGGCGGTTCGGTCGGCTCCGGCGACGAAGGGGTTGGCGCTCCCCCGGTCGGGGACGATCTCAGCGTCGTACAGCCCGTCAGCCGAGCGCAGCGTCGGATCGTAGGTGGTGAAGGAGAAGTACCGGCTGTGCGGATACGTCCCGCGCAGGACGATGCTCTGGCCGGGCAGCAGCGGGAGCACGAACGCCCAGTAGGCGGCCGCCTCGTCCGGGTAGAGGAGGTTGGCCGCCGTCGGGTCGACCTTCACGATCCACGCGCAGGAGCGCGACTCGGTCGCCGCCTGGGCCGGAACCACGGCCAGCGGAGCAAGGAACGCCACGGGGATAAGCACGGACAACAGGATGCGCTTGGAAAGGCGTAGACCACGGTTCATGTGTGGAACATAATCAAGTTATGTTCCACCTGTCAATAGGCGTCTATGATGCGCGCATGAGCTCTCCGGGCGCCGCGCCACTGGTCGACCTGCTCCAGCAGACCCTTCGCCTGCAACCCGATCAGATGCTCGGTACCAGCGAGGTCGACCGGGTCGTCGCCGCCGCTGCCGAGCACTTCCTGGCCGAGGAGCGCGTCGACATGCGCTCGCTCGCTCAGGAGCTCGGCATCGGTCGGACCACCCTCTACCGCTGGTTCGGCGATCGCGAACACCTGCTCGGCCGGGTGCTGTGGGTGCTCAGCGAGCAGACCCTGGAGTGGCTCGCCGCTCAGGCGCCGCTGGAGGAGAAGCGAAACGTGCTGGTCAACGTGGAGGCGTTCATGGAGGTGACCAGCACCTTCCCGCCGCTGCTCACCTTCATGAGCGCGGAGCCGGCAGTCGCACTCCGCACCCTGTTGGAGCCGACCAGTCCGTTGGTGCGATCCCTGGCATTGTGGACCGCTCCCCGTCTAGCCGATGCAGGCTACGGCGTGGACCGACGCGGACCCTCGGCCACCGAGCTCGCCGAGGTGCTGGTGTCGGTGACCAGCACCTACTGCTGGGCGCGGGTCATCGCCGGCGGCGAGGCCGACGTCAGCGGCGCGATGCGTGCCGTGCGGGTCCTGCTGCGCGCGCCCAACTGAGCCCTCCCTGAGGCCCTTCCCACCGGGTCAGTTCTCCCATGTGTTCCACGGATCTGGACCGGGCGACAACTTCGTCACGTTGCTGGAAGGCGCTTCGACGAAGCGTGACCAGGTGCTGGTCCAGGAACTCGACGCGTCCGGCCGGGTCTGTTCCGTGGTCCAAGCTGTGGACCGGAACCGGGGGGCAGGAAAGTTCAGGTTCACCCTCAGGACTGACTCAACAGCCGGCGCGGTACACGACCGATCCCGTAGCACGATACCGACTTTCGGTACGCGCCGAGGCCAGCAGATATCGAGGACCGCCGGATCCCAGAGGATCCGAGGTGACCGCCCCGGGATGTCCGGGGCGTTTCAAGTCAGGCTTGCCCCATGGCTGCGCGCTCGGCCACCCGTCAACAGGAGGATTGTTGTTGCACTGGACGCAACCTCGGCCCATGTCCTCAGCATGCCGCGACGTCCTCGCGTCGATTCGCGAGCACTTCTGCCTCAGCGTCGTCAGGCCCGAGAGCTGGACCGAAGGGCCCCCGGATGATGAAGGGCTGCGGCCGCTCTCCCCCAGTGTGTCCGATGCACAGGTAGAGGGTGGGGGCGTAGCGGCGGACCTCGTCGACGACTCCGAACCGTGAGTAGAAGCCGTCGAAGGTGGCGTACCGCATCAGGAGCGAGGGCCTCCCGTCGTACGGCGACGGGCCCACTTCGGTAGAGAACCGGTCGCACCGCACCACACCGTCAGCGGTCATGTAGGTGTTGTAGCCCTGGCCGGGGAACTCTTGGTACGGCGCCGGCTGGTAGGACTTGCCGCCCCACTCGCCCTTGCCCCTGGCGCTCATGAGCTTGTGGAACTCGACTGCGCCCGGGAGCGGGATGGCGCCGATGTACTCGCCATCGAGCTCGTCGATGGTGGCGGCCTCGAGCGTCCCGAAAAGCTCGAGCAGGTCGTCCTCGGACGTATTCCTCAATTCCTCGGCGTTCATCAGGCGTGGCATGTCTGCTCCTCAGTCAGTCGCGGGTGGGGGTAGGGGTGTGCATGCGCAGGTGCCGCTTGAGGATCTTGCCGGTCGGGTTGCGCGGCATCTCGTCGCGGATCTCGAGGCGCGCGGGCAGCTTGTACGAGGCGATCCTCTTCCCGCGCAGGAAGTCGTTGATCTCGGTAAGGCTGAGGCTCGCGCCGGGCGTCAGAACCACGACCGCGGCCACCGTCTCGCCGAGGTGCTCGTCAGGGTCTCCGATGATGGCGACGTCGACGACAGCAGGGTGGTTGCCGATCAGGCCCTCGAGCTCCGCCGGGGAGATGTTCATGCCACCGCGGATTACCAGGTCCTTGGCGCGCCCGACGTAGAGCAGAAGCTGACCCTGGTCACCGGCGATCTCGAAGAGGTCGCCGGTCTTGAGGTAGCCCTCCTCGTCGAACGGCTCACCTGCGCCGCCGAGGTACCCCGGAAACAGTGTGGGGCCGATGACGCGGAGCTCTCCGGGCGTGCCTGGTTCGGTGAGGTCGAGACCGGTCTCGGTGTCGACCACCCGCACGTACGTCGACTCCCCCAGCCGCGAGGGCCAGGTGAATCCAGGAACGCCGTAGCGGGGGAAGTACCGAGCGCGGTCGTCGGGGTCCGGAAAGTCCTCGACGCTGGAGAGCATGATGGCGCCTTCGTTGGACCCGAAGAAGTTGATGATGCCGATGCCGCGCTCCTGCCAGCCCCGCACCATCGCCGGCTGCAGCGGGGCAGAGCCCGAGCTGATGCGCGTCAGGGTCGAGAGGTCAGTTCGGTCGAGCAGCTCGGCGTCCTGGAGCAGCGACATGAGCACCGTGGGCGCCGCGCAGGTGTAGGTGATGCGCTCGGCGGCGATCTGCTCCAGGAAGGTCGGCAGGTCGAAGGGATGGTGCTGGACGAGCACGCAGCCGGTACGCAGCCACGGCAGCAGCATGCTGTTGATCCCGCCCATGTTGACCATCGGAAACGGGTTCAGCGCCACGTCGTCGCAGGTCAGCATCGGGCCTTCGACCGTGCTCCAGCTTGCCGCGATCCAGTCCAGGTGGGTCCGCAGAACGCCCTTGGGATCGCTCTCGGTTCCCGAGGTCCAGCAGATCGTCGTCAGATCGTTGGGCTGGTTCGGGTCGCCGGCGCGGCGGGCCGCGACTCGCTCGCGCTCCGCGACGTCAGCCGCCCGAGGTACCCACGGCGTCACACCCGGGGCAAGCGCCTGCCCGCCCGCAACGGGGTCGATGGCGATCACGTGGCGCAGACCCGGAACGTGCTCGGCGTTCGCCGCGACATCGGTGAGCGAGGAGCGGTTCCCGAACGACGCGGTGCCGATGAACGCGGCGAACTCCGCGCGGCGGGCGATGCCGATGACCTCGTGCTCGCGGTACTGCATCGGCATCGGGGAGACGACGATGCCCAACAGCCAGGCCGCGAGGTAGACCTCGACGAGCTCGATGCTGTTGGGCAGCTGCATCCCGAGCACCTCGCCGCGCCTCAGACCGAGGTCGTCGAAGTGGGCCGCGAGCGCTGTCACCTCGTCATCGAGCTCGCCCCAGGTCAACCGCCTTGGTGCGCTGCCCAGCAGCGTCTCCCGGTTGGCGGGGTCGACCACGGCGACCGTGTCAGGCCGGGCCGCAACCTGCGCCAGGTAGAGCTGGTCGATGGTCTCCTCGGACCACCAGCCCCTCGCCTGGTAGTCGCGCACCTTCTGCGCCGCGTGCAGACCTCTGCTCAAGGTCATGGAAGATCCTCCTCTGGTCCAGCAGCAACTGGACTCGCATGCAGTGCTCAACTGATTGTCAGTGTAAACTGACATTGATCGTCGCGAGCGTGTATCGTGCAGGCTATGGTCGAGTCTCGGAACCCGCAAGCTTCCAGGCCCGAACACGCGTCGACGAGCCGCGGACCCCTCGGCGAGCTCCCACTGCGGGCGCGCAAGCAAAAGCGCGCACGCCTGCATGCCATCGATGTCGCCAGCCGGCTGTTCGGCGAGCGTGGCTACGACTCCACCTCGTTGGAGGACATCGCCCACGAGGCCGAGATGTCGGTGAGCTCGATCCTGCGCTACTTCGGCAGCAAGGAGCGGCTGGCGCTGGCGCACCACGTCGATCGCCTCGAGAATTTCCGCGCCCACCTTGCGGACGAATCAGCGCCCGTCCTGCAGCGCTGGCGCGGCTTCATCGTCGAGCAAGCCGCGTCGCTGCGCTCCTTCGACAGCTGCCGCCAGGAGCGCGAGCTGATTCGGTCGGTACCGGCCCTGCTGCGCCCGCTTTCACGGATCCAGCTCGATCAGCAGGGCGAACTGAGCACGGCATTCTCTCGCGAAGCCGGCGTCGATCCGGGCGGCGACGTGTACGGCCGCCTGCTGGCCGCCCTCCTGGTGGCCGGGAACGAGGCGGTCTACCTCCAGTGGCTATGGGCGGACGGCAAACGAGACCTGGCGCAGATGTGCCTCGAGGTGGTCGACTTCGCCGAGGTCCGCCTCGGCTCCCGCGACGACGCCGCCGAGGACATCACGGCCATGTCCGGCGTGGACGGCCCCAGGACGCTCGACCTCCGCCCGGCCCACTGAACTACGGAGCGGTCGCACAGAACTGCATCCGGGCCATCGCACGGATGCAGCCGATCGCCCTCGAGGGCCTCGGCGCGCGCCCGCAATGCGCACATCGGGATCTCGACTCGCATGTGAGTAGCCACTTCTTTTGACAATGACTTGCATTTTCCTGCTTCGTGCGTCAGTGTGGCAGGCGACACACCACACAAGCTGTGTCAGGCCGGGCTGGTTACGAGGAGAGGGGCTCACGGTGCGCAACAACACGGCAGTCGTGGCGCTAGCCGCCGTGATGACGACGAACGTCAAGGTGGGTGACTGACATGGCAGCGCTCGAGCTCCGCAACCTCGACGTCCACCTGCAGACGCTCGACGGCGAGGTCCAGGCGGTCCGGGACGTGTCGTTGAGCGTCGCGGAGGGCGAGATCGTCGGCCTGGTCGGCGAGAGCGGCAGCGGCAAGTCCGTCACGTCGCTGGCGATCATGGGCCTTCTCACTCCCGGTCTGAGTCGCACGACCGGCTCGGTCCTGCTCAACGGCCGCGAGCTCCTCACCCTGTCGCCGTCCGAGCGCGCCTCGGCGCGCGGCCGCGAGATCAGCATGATCTTCCAGGAGCCCATGACGGCGCTCGATCCGCTGTTCCGCGTCGGGGACCAGATCAGCGAAACCATTCGGGCGCACCAGAAGGTCTCCCGTCGTGCTGCTGCCGAGCGGGCGCACCAGATCCTCACCGACGTCGGCATCCCCGATGCTGCCTCCCGCCTCAGGGCCTACCCCCATCAGCTTTCCGGCGGAATGCGCCAGCGGGTCATGATCGCCATGGCGCTGGTCTGCGAACCTTCGGTCCTCATCGCCGACGAACCCACCACGGCACTCGACGTCACGGTGCAAGCCCAGATCCTCCAGCTGCTCCACCGGCTGGGCCGGGAGCACGGGACCGCCGTCCTGCTGATCACCCACGACCTGGGGGTCGTCGCCGAGACCTGCAGCCGGATCCACACGATGTACGCCGGCGAGATCGTCGAGCAGTGCAGCGTCGATCAAGCACTGGCCGACCCGAAGCATCCCTATACCTCGGGCCTGATCCAGGCGATCCCGCGCAGCGACATGCGTCGGCAGCCGCTCTTCTCGATCCCGGGCCGGGTTCCCGCCCTGACGGCGATGCCGCCCGGTTGCCGGTTCCAACCCCGGTGCGCCCATGCGCGCGACGAGTGCCTCCTGCCGCAACCGGAGATCCGAACCGGCGACCGCGGCGTTCGTTGCTGCCGCCAGGACGAGCTCACGCTCACCGGTGCCGTCCCCCAGGAGCAAAGATGAGCACACCGCAGACCACACCGACTGCCAGCAGCGACCCGACGGCAGTCTTGCTCTCGGTCGAGCACCTCGCGGTTCAGTACAAGCTTCCTGGCCAGTCCGAGCCTCTGCGCGCCGTGGACGGGGTCTCGTTCGAGATCGGGGTCGGCGACGTCTTCGGGCTCATCGGAGAGTCCGGCTCCGGCAAGTCGAGCGTCGCGAAGGCCGTGATGCGCCTGACTCCGATCAGCAGCGGTTCGGTCAGCCTCGGCACGACCCGTCTCGACCAGCTCAAGGGCAAGGACCTGCGCCGGTCTCGCAGGCGCGTGCAGATGGTCTTCCAGGACCCCCACGAGTCGCTCGACCCGCGGATGACGGTGCTCCAGGCCGTCGCAGAACCACTCAAGCTCGGAGCAGGCCGGTTGACCCGGACCGAGCTGAGGGCTCGGGTGCTCGACCTCCTCCACCGGGTCGGCCTGGACGAGACCCACCTGGACCGCAAGCCCCATGCCATGTCCGGCGGGCAGAAGCAGCGCGTCAACATCGCACGTGCGCTCGCCCTGGAGCCCGAGCTGCTGGTGTGCGACGAAGCGGTCTCCGCACTCGACGTGTCGATCCAGGCGGGCATCATCAACCTGTTGCTCGGCCTCCAGCGGGACCTGGGCATCTCCATCCTGTTCATCTCCCACGACCTCGGCGTGGTCTCGCACCTGGCCGACCGCGTCGGAGTGATGTACCTGGGCCGGCTCGCCGAGGTCGCTCCGGCCGAGTCGCTCACGGCCCGACCGCGCCACCCCTACACCGAGGCGCTGCTGGCGGCCGAGCCCGAAGCGCGCCCGTCGACCCACCGCGCGCCGCGGGCCCCGACGGTCAGTGGCGACGTCCCAAGTGCGGCGAACCCGCCCTCCGGGTGCCGCTTCCGTACTCGCTGCCCCTACGTCGTCGAGAGGTGCGCCGAGGAGGAGCCCGTCCTGCGACGAATCGACGACTACACGTGGGTCGCCTGCCACCGTGCCGAAGCGCTCACGTTGACCGGGAGGCGATCGTGACGCGGATGCTGGTGGGACGAGTGCTCACCTTGATCCCGACGATGCTGCTCGCCAGCTTCGGTGTGTTCTTGCTGGTGCAGCTCGCTCCCGGCGACCCGGCCATCGCGATGGCCGGCGAAGGCGCGACGACCGCGCAGATCGAAGCCATCCGCGAGCAGCAGGGCTTCGACCAGCCGATCCTGGTCCAGTACTGGCACTGGCTCACCAATGCCCTGCACGGCGACCTGGGCACCTCGATCACCTCGGGAACCAGTGTGGTCAGCGAGATCAGCCGAACGCTCCCGCCCACGCTCGCCATGGTCATCGGCGCGATGGTCGTCGCCATCACTCTCGGTGTCTCTGCCGGCGTCGTTTCGGCCCGCCGCGCGAACCAGCCTGTGGACACGGTGATCACCTCGGCCTCCGCGGCCGGGGCCGCGATGCCGAGCTTCTGGCTCGGCCTGGTGCTCGTCTCCGTGTTCGCGCTGAATCTCGGCTGGTTCCCCGCGACCGGGTTCGTCGGCTTCACCACCGATCCCTGGCTCGCGGTCCAGCACCTGGTTCTTCCTGCGATCGCGCTCGGGGTCGCAGGAGCGGCGGAGATCGCACGCCAGCTCCGTGCCGTGCTGATCGAGACCCTCGCATCGGACCACGTCCGCACCCTGAGGGCCAAGGGCCTCGCCGAACGGCAGGTGGTGTGGCGACACGCACTCAAAGGCGCTGCCGTTCCGTTGATGACGGTAATCGGCCTCCAAGTGAGCCGCTTCCTCGGCGCCACGGTGGTCGTCGAGGCCGTCTTCGGGATCGCGGGCGTCGGCACCCTGGTCGTCGGCGCAGCGCAGAACAAGGACTACCCGGTGGTGGAGGGCGTGGTTCTGGTGATGGCTTTCATGGTGATCCTGACCAACTTCGTGGTGGACGCGTCGTACAGGATCTTCGACCCGAGGATTCGATGATGACCGACAACCAGACTCCGACCCCGATCATCGCCGCTACCCCGGAGGCGGCCTTGGCGTCACGGCCCCGGCGCAGCCGCAGGCACGACAGCGTCGTCTACCAGTGCCTGTGGGGCGACACCCGATCGCGGCTTGCGACGTGCTTCTTGATCCTGCTCGCCGGCCTGGCGGTCCTCGCGCCGCTGACCGCGCGCTACTCCCCCTCGGCGCAGGACTTCGAACCCTTCGGCGGCATCTCCTGGCAGCACTGGCTGGGCACCGATGACCTCGGCCGGGACGTGTGGGCGCGACTGATCTACGGCGCGAGGGCATCGTTGACGGCAGCCTTCATCGCAGTGAGCCTGGCGTTGGCGATCGGCGTTCCCGTCGGCCTGGTGGCCGGCCTGCGTGGCGGCTGGGTCGACACGGTACTGATGCGCATAGCCGACACCCTGCTGTCGTTCCCGGGCATCGTCATCGCGATCGGGATCACCGCGATCCTGGGTCCCGGGCTGGTGCACTCCATGACAGCGGTCGGCATCGTGTTCTCCCCCAGCATCGCGCGCGTTACCCGTGGTCAGGTCCTCGTGGTCAAGGAGCGTGTCTACGTCGACGCAGCCGTCACCTTCGGCAGCCCGGGTTGGCGCATCGCACTGCGTCACATCGTGCCGAACTGCATGCAGCCGGTCATCATCCAGACCACGTTCATGCTCGGCCTCGCGGTCATCGCCGAGGCCAGCCTCTCGTTCGTCGGGCTGGGCGTCCAGTACCCGGATCCGAGCTTCGGGGTCATGCTGCAACGAGCAGCACAGTTCGTCTCTATCAACCCGATGGGCGTATACCCGCCTGGCCTCGCGATCGCTCTGACCGTCCTCGCGTTCAACACCCTGGGCGACTCGTTGCGGGACGCGCTCGACCCGGTCGCCAGCACCCGTCGGCGCCTGAAGGGATCCTCCCGCCGACTCGGACGGAGGGGCGCTCGCAGGGCTCGGCCCGGGGCCTGACCCGGCCGGGTCGACGCCCGTACTCAGAACAACGGCACCGAGAACGGTGCGCACCACTCATCCATCAGGAGAATCACCGCCGTGAACGACACCCAGCATCGACCGGGCGCCGAGATGCTTCCCACGCTGCTCGCCGAGCGGGCAAAGGGTGCAGGGAACGATATCTGCCTCATCGAGGCCGAGACCGACCACCGCGTCACCTTCCACGAGCTGGACGAGGACGCGCGGCACCTGGCCCGAAACTTGCGCTCTCTCGGCGTCGGCGCTGGCGACACGGTGGCCACCATGCTTCCGCACTCGGTGGACACCTACCGGATCTGGTTCGGGCTGACGCACCTGGCGGCGCTGGAGGTGCCGATCGGGACCAAGTACCGAGGCCGGATGCTCGAGCACATCCTGGCCGACTCGGGCGCCCGGGTCCTGATCGTCGACGCAGCACACCTCGCCGAGCTCGCTCCGGTGCTCGGTGACGCCGATCTCCCCGCGCTCGCCACGGTGATCGTCAGGGGCGGCGCCAGCACGGTCGGCGTCGCGGGCGACTTCAAGGTCCTGAGCCTGGACGAGCTCCGCACTGCCGCCGACGTCGAGCCGCTGCCCGAGCGGGCGGAGGTCGCGCCGCACGACCTGGCAATGGTGCTCTACACCTCGGGAACCACCGGCCCCTCGAAGGGGGTGCTCATCCCTTGGGGTCAGATCCACGCGACCACGCTCGGCGCGTTCCCGGACGGCACCTTCGAACCCGGCAAGGTGATCTACGGCCCGTTCCCGCCCAATCACGTCGGGGGCAGGCTGTTCCCGTGCCTGGGAATCCTGCACGGCGTCCCGGTCGTCCTGCGGAACACCTTCAGCGCCTCGGCGTTCTGGGTCGACGTCCAGAAGTACCGCTGCACGACCACGGCGCTCGTCTCGGCGATGGCCTCGATCCTGTGGAACACCCCGGTCAACGAGTACGAGGCTGACAACCCCCTGCACGACGTTCTCATGGTTCCGCTGATCGCCGAGTACGACCGGTTCCAGAAGCGATTCGGCGTCCGGGTGTGTACCGACTACAACATGACCGAAACCAGCATCCCTCTGCACAGCGGCTGGGACTTCGACGACTGGCGCAGCTGCGGTCGGGTCCGTCCGGACTACCCGGGCTACGAGTTGAGGATCGTCGATGCGAACGACAACCCGCTCGGCCCCGGCGAGGTCGGCGAGCTGGTGTGTCGCACTGAGGCACCGTGGACCCTGAACGCCGGCTACCTCGGCCGCCCCGAAGCGACCGCCGAGGCCTGGCGCAACGGCTGGTTCCACACCGGGGACGCGTTCCGGTACGACGAGCAGGGTCGGTTCTACTTCGTCGACCGGACCAAGGACGCCATCCGGCGACGCGGTGAGAACGTCTCCTCCTTCGAGGTCGAGCGCGAGGTCCTCGACCATCCCGACGTGATCGACTGCGCAGCGATCGGCGTGCCCTCCGAGCTCAGCGAGGAGGACATCAAGGTGTTCGTCGTCAAACGTCCGGGCTCGGAGCTGACCGAGGCGCTCCTGGTCGAGCACGTCAGGGCGAAGGCGGCCTCGTTCATGGTGCCGCAGTACGTCGAGTTCCTCGACGCGCTGCCGGTGACCGAGGCGACCAACAAGGTCAAGAAGTCCGAGCTGCGCGCCCTCGAGGCGCAACGGCGCGAGCAGGCGACCTCGGTCGCAGCCAGCGGATCGGCGGACTGATTGTGGTCGACAACACCCCCGCGATAGCAGGCGGTGGGCGTCCGGGAACGCTGAGCGTGGGCCGTTTCGGGTACACCGGACCCGTCAGCGCCACGAACATCGACTCGCCCCCGCACTACTTCCGCGGCACCGAGATGGCGACGTTCGACTTCGAGACCGACAGCGTCGCGGCAGCGGCACTTGTGCCCGAGGGCCTCACCCTCGCCCACGAGCCGGCCCGGGCCCGGGTGATGTTCGCCGACTTCACGTTCTCCACGCTCGGCCCGTACCAGGAGGCGATCCTCGCGATCTCCTGCCGGTGGCAAGGGCGTCGGGTCCTGTACTGCCCGTACCTGATCGTGACCGGTGACGTCGGCCTGATCGCCGGGCGCGAGATCTGGGGCGCCCCCAAGCTCCTGGGCGAGATCGGCTTCACCCGCGCGAACGCCGTGATCAGCTGCCACGTCGACCGACCGGCGGGTGTCAGTCGCATCGCCACCGGCGTCATCAGGCCACGAGATCCCCTGGTGCCACGCGGTGGCGAGGACGTGCCGATGGTCTTCCTCAAGGTCATCCCCAGCCCGGAGCAGGGCGCTCCGCCCGAGGTGTGCGAGCTGGTCGAGGTGTCGATCGAGAGCAGGGTCTGCCTCGGCAGCGATGGTCGGCCCGAGCTGTTCAGCGGTCCGGCGAGCCTCTCCTTCGACTCGCAGTCTCCGGCTGACCCGTGGGCAGCACTGCCGGTGAACCGGATGATCCACGCCACGTACGGCCGGTTCGACTCCGTGCTCAAGCACGGCCGCGTGCTGCACCGGTACGACGCGGTGGCCGAGGCAAGGCCGTCCCCCTCGCCGGTCTTCCCACCTACCTGATCTCGGTCGACTCCTCGGCCCGCAGACCCGACCTCCGGCTGGGCGCAGCCGGACACGACCGAAGGAACTCCGCGAAATGGCCCTGGCTGCGCACGACCTCGGCAACCGTACGACGCCGGCCGTCCTGGCCGAGCGCGCCACCGACGAACCGGACAGAACCTGTCTCATCGAGGCCGAGACCGGGGACCGGATCACCTACGCCGAGCTCCGCGCCGACTCGCTCCGGTTGGCCGAACGGCTGGAAGAGCTGGGCGTCGGCGCCGGTGCCACCGTCGCAACGATGCTGCCGCACACGATCGACTCCTACCGGGTGTGGTTCGCACTTGCCGCGCTGGACGCGGTGGAGGTCCCGATCGGCACCCGGTACCGAGGGCGGATGCTCGAGCACATCCTCGGCGACTCCGCGGCGGAGGTGCTCGTCGTCGAGGCCGAGTATCTCGGCGAGCTGCAGCGGAGTCTGGAGCTCACTGCGGCAGCGGCACAGCTGCGGGTCGTGATCGTCCGGGGCGAGCTCCCTCCCGGACGCCACCTGGGTCAGGCATCGATCATCGAGCTCTCCGAGCTCACCCGACAGCGGGGATCGAGGTCCTCGACGCCACCGCGACGAGTTCACCGTCCCTCGGTGTCAGACATCGCCGCGGTCATCTACACCTCGGGGACGACCGGGGCCTCCAAAGGCGTCCTCGTCCCGTGGGGTCAGGTGCACGCCACGGTTATGGGCACCTTCCCTGCCGGGACGCTGAACCGCGACAAGGTCATCTACGGGCCGTTCCCGCCCAACCACATCGGCGGGCGCCTCTTCGTATGCCTGGGTATCGAGCACGGCGTACCTACCGTCGTCCGGCACGTCTTCAGCGCATCGGCCTTCTGGGCCGATGTCGAGAGGTACGGCTGCACCACGGTGGGCCTGGTCTCGGCCATGGCCGCGATTCTGCACCAAGCGCCCCTGGCCGAGCACGATGCGACCAACCACCTTGCCGAGGTCCTGATGGTGCCGCTGATCGCGGAGCACCGCGAATTCGCAGAGAGATTCGGGGTGCGCGTGTGCACCAGCTTCAACATGACCGAGGTGAGCATCCCGCTCGTCAGCGGCTGGTCGGTCGAGGACTGGCGCAGCTGCGGCCGGGTCCGCCCGGGCTACCCGGGCTACGAGCTGAGGATCGTCGACAGCGACGACCACCCGCTCGGCCCCGGAGAGGTCGGCGAGCTGGTGTGCCGCACCGGTGTTCCGTGGACCCTCAACGCCGGCTATCTGGGCCGCCCCGACGCCACCGCGCTGGCCTGGCGCAACGGATGGTTCCACACAGGGGACGCGTTCCGGTGCGACGAGCACGGGAACTTCTTCTTCGTCGACCGCGCGAAGGACGCCATTCGTCGACGGGGCGAGAACGTCTCGTCCTTCGAGGTCGAGCGCGAGGTCCTCGATCATCCCGACGTGCTGGCCTGTGCGGCGATCGGCGTTCCCTCCGAGCTGGGCGAGGAGGACATCAAGGTGTTCGTCGTCCGGCGCCCGGGTGCGGCGGTCGACGAGACAGGACTGATCGCGCACGTCGCGTCCAGGGCCGCGAGCTTCATGGTTCCTCGTTACGTCGAGTTCCTCGAGTCCCTTCCGATGACCGACGGGACCAACCGGGTCAAGAAGGCCGAGCTTCGAGATCGGGAACGGCGACAGCGCGCCGACATCCCCGCCGAGCCCCACTCTCGCAGTGAGGAGGGCGGATCTGCCAACAGTCATCGGTAAATGATTGTGGAATTCTTTTGACAATCGCTTGCAATTTACAGCGATGTGCGCCAGTGTGGCAGAGCGATGACGAACCGGCAGGCAACCAGCCCCGAACGCACCGGTAAAGCCAGGCAGGACCGACCCGATAAACGGGACAACCCAGGAGGATCGATGACGCAGGTGGCTACGGACACGGTGATTGGCGGCCTTCAGGGCGCCCGGGTGCTGGTGACCGGTGGTGGCACCGGGATCGGGCGCGCCTCGGCGCTCGGCTTCGCCCGGTCCGGAGCGAAGGTCGCGGTGCTCGGCCGTCGTCCCGAGCCCCTGGAGAAGGTGGTCGCGGAGCTGCAGGAGCTCGGCGTCGACGCGATGCAGGTTATCGCCGACATCCGCGACGAGGAGTCCGTCGACGCGGCCTTCTCCGAGATCGAGGCGGACTGGGGCGGCGTCGACGTGCTGGTCAACAACGCGGGCGGTCAGTTCCCGAAGCCGGCGTTGGAGATGTCGGTGCGCGGCTGGCGTGCCGTCGTCGACCTGAACCTGAACGGGACGTTCATCTGCTCCCAGCGGTTCGCCCGCGCCGCGGTCGTCCGCGGCCAGGCTGGCCGGATCGTGAACGTCACCACTGCGGCCGCGCTGCGGCCCTCCCGTGGACTCGCCCACTCGACCAGCGCGCGGTACGGCGTGATCGCGCTAACCCGCTCGCTGGCCCTGGAGTGGGCCGAGCACGGGATCACCGTCAACGCGGTCGCCCCCGGGATGATCAAGACCGCAGGCTTCGTGGAGGCCGAGCTGCACGGCGACGCGGGCCACGTCGACCAGCTGGCGCACGCGGTGCCGCTCAAGAGAGCTGGAACCGCGGAAGAGGTCGGCGGACTAATCGTCTTCATGTCCTCTCCCTCGTGCGCGTACATGACCGGCGAGACGGTCCTGCTCGACGGTGGCTACGTCCTCGGCCCCGGCATGCACCTCGACGAGAGCGGCGTCTTCGCCTGACCCGCAGGCGCCCACTACCGCTACCGACCCACGAAGGGCTCCTCATGCAGTTCTTTCACTTCAACGTCGTCTGCTCGGACTTCGACAAGTCCTACGACTTCTACACCAAGGTTCTCGGGATGACTCCGCTGACCAGCTCGAACGCCGGCACCGACGGTGCCGGCCGGGAGTCCTCGGACATCCGTCCTGGCGAGGGCCGTTCCCGCCCGGGCGACGGCAAGCAGATCGCGGAGCTGCTCGGCTACGAGGGTTCCGGTGACTACCGCGGGTGCTTCCTCTACTTCGGCACGCACCGCTCCGGCGGGTACATCGATCTGCTCCAGTGGGACGACAACCTTCCCCCGGTCGAGCGGAGCCCGCGCAACGTCGGTCTCTCCCGCGTCGCCATCCGGGTCGACGACATGGACCAGGAACTCGCCCGGCTCAAGGAGCACGGCGTACCGCTGGTCAGTGAGCCCAAGGAGCTCACCCTGGGCGTGACCAAGGTCCGGGTCGTGTGCTTCCGCGACCCCGACGGCGTGCTCCTGGAGTACCTCGAGTTCGTCGAGCAGCGCGCCTGGGGCGAATGAGCTCTCCGGGTGGCTCGGCGTCAGCCTGGCCACCCGGAGTTCCAACCCGTCCCGTCCTCACCGTTCCCGCACCCCGTGCAGCAACCCAGCCTTCCCGTGACTAGGAGTGAGTTTTTATGCCCGAAGCAGTGATCGTCTCGACCGCCAGGTCCCCGATCGGTCGAGCCGTCAAGGGCTCGCTCAGGGAGATGCGCCCCGATGACCTGACCGCCCAGATGGTGCACGCCGCCCTGGCAAAGGTCCCCGGCCTCGACCCGCACGAGATCGACGACCTGATCCTGGGGTGCGGTCAGCCTGCCGGCGAGGCCGGTAACAACCTCGGACGTGCGGTCGCCGTCCTCGCCGGGATGGACCACCTGCCCGGCGTCACAGTCAACCGGTACTGCTCGAGCAGCCTGCAGACCACCCGGATGGCCCTTCACGCGATCCGGGCGGGCGAGGGCGACGTCTTCATCTCGGCCGGGGTCGAGACCGTCAGCCGGTACTTCAAGGGCAACGCCGATGGAATGCCGGACACCCAGAACGGGCTGTTCGACGAAGCTCAGGCGCAGACCGAGAAGCTCGCCGGCGGGGGGCAGACCTGGGTTGACCCGCGCACCGAGGGCCTCCTTCCCGACCTGTACATCACGATGGGCCAGACCGCGGAGAACGTCGCCCAGCACGCCGGTATTAGCCGCGCGGACCAGGACGCGTTCGGTGTGCGCAGCCAGAACCTGGCTGAGGCCGCGATCGCCAACGGCTTCTGGGCCCGTGACATCACCCCGGTGACCCTGGCGGACGGGACGGTCGTGAGCGCCGACGACGGCCCGCGTGCCGGCGTCACCCTCGACGCCGTATCCGCGCTGCAGCCGGTCTTCCGCCCGGACGGCACGGTCACCGCTGGCAACTGCTGCCCGCTCAACGACGGAGCCGCGGCGGTCGTGGTCATGTCGGACACCCGGGCCAAGGAACTCGGCCTGACCCCGCTCGCTCGCGTGGTGAGCACCGGTGTCTCCGGGCTGTCGCCAGAGATCATGGGCCTGGGTCCGGTCGAGGCGTCGCGGCGCGCGCTGACGCTGGCAGGCATGACCATCGACGACATCGACCTGGTCGAGATCAACGAGGCCTTTGCCTCCCAGGTGATCGGTTCGGCCCGCGAGCTCGGCATCGAGGAGGATAGGCTCAACGTCAACGGTGGTGCGATCGCGATCGGGCACCCGTTCGGCATGACCGGCGCGCGGATCACGAGCACGCTGATCAACTCGCTCCAGTGGCACGACAAGCAGTTCGGCCTGGAGACCATGTGCGTCGGCGGAGGCCAGGGCATGGCGATGGTCCTGGAGCGTCTCTCGTGACCGGCCGGCACGCTGGCAAGGTGGCGATCGTCACCGGCGCCAGCCGCGGCATCGGCCTGGCGATCGCCCAGCAGCTCGTCATCGAGGGTGCCAAGGTCGTCATCACGGCTCGGAACAAGGACAGCCTTGAGGCGGCCGTGCAGCAGCTCGGCGGCCCGAAGCATGCCCTGGCCGTGGCCGGCAAGGCCGACGACCCGCAGCACCAGGACGACGCGATTCAACAGGCGCTGTGGACCTTCGGCAGCGTCGACCTCCTGGTCAACAACACCGGGATCAACCCGGCGTACGGTCCGCTCGTCGACCTCGACCTCGGCCTGGCGCGCAAGATTGTCGAGGTCAACTGCATCGCGGCGGTCTCCTGGGTGCAGAAGGTACATAGGGCATGGATGCGCGACCACGGGGGCGCGATCGTCAACGTCTCCTCGATCACCAGCGTCCGCACGGCACCCGGGATCGGCTTCTACGGCGCCTCGAAGGCGATGTTGAACTCGATCACCGAGCTCCTCGCTGTCGAGCTCGGTCCCGACATCCGGGTCAATGGCGTCGCGCCCGCGGTCGTGCGGACCAAGTTCGCCACCCCCCTGTACGACGGCCGCGAGGCCGAAGTCGTCCAGGCATACCCCCTGGGGCGCCTGGGCGAGCCGGACGACATCGGGACCGCCGTCGCCTTCCTCCTCTCCGACGACGCCGCCTGGATCACTGGGCAGACCGTCCTCATCGACGGCGGCATGTCCCTGACCGCGGGCCTCGAGTAGTCCCGGCCGGTCTTCGAACTCACCCTGCTGACAGGAATCCCATGAACACCACAGCTCGAACCGACACCCGCGTCGCCATCGTGACCGGCGCTGCCCGCGGCATCGGCGCGGCCGTCGCCCGCCGTCTCGCCGAGGACGGGCTAGCAGTGGCCGTTCTCGACCTCGACGCCGAGGCGTGCGCGCCGGTCGTCGCCGAGATCGAGCTCGCAGGCGGCCGCGCCCGCGCCGTAGGCGCGGACGTCTCCGACGAGACCGCCGTCGCACGGGCGGTCGAGCAGGTCGCTGAGGAGCTCGGCGCGCCGACCGTCCTGGTGAACAACGCCGGGATCATCCGCGACAACCTGCTGTTCCGGATGTCGGCCGGCGACTGGGACGCGGTGATGAACGTCCACCTGCGCGGTGCGTTCCTGATGACCAAGGCCACCCAGGGCTACATGACCGAGGCGGGCTGGGGACGCATCGTCAACATGTCGAGCACCTCAGCCCTCGGAAATCGCGGCCAGGCGAACTACGCGGCCGCGAAGGCGGGTTTGGAGGGATTCACCAAGACCCTCGCGCTGGAGCTCGGGAAGTTCGGCGTGACCGCCAACGCGATCGGGCCGGGCTTCATCGCCACCGAGATGCTCCGGGAGACCGCCGACAGGATCGGTGTCCCGTTCGAAGACATGCTCGCCGACGCCGCCCGGCAGATCCCGGTGGCCCGAACCGGCACCTCCGAGGATGTCGCGCACGCGGTCTCGTTCTTCGTGAGCGAGGGCGCCGGGTACGTGTCCGGACAGGTCATTCTCGTCGCCGGAGGGCCGAAGTCGTGAAGCTGTACGACGGCATCGGCGAGCTCGAGCAAGCGGTCGGAACCCATCTCGGCTACTCGGAGTGGCACACCGTCACCCAGGAGCAGATCGACACGTTCGCGGCCGGTACCGGGGACCACCAGTGGATCCACGTCGACCCTGCCAGGGCCGCCGACGGTCCCTTCGGCACCACGATCGCGCACGGGTACCTGACCCTGAGCCTGGTGTCGATGCTGGTCTGGGAGATCTACCAGGTCCAGGGCCTCACGATGGGGATCAACTACGGCGCGAACAAGCTCCGCTTTCCCGCCCCCGTCCCGGTCGGGTCGCGGCTCCGGGCCGGAGTCGAGCTGGTCTCGGTCACACCCGGCCGAAACGGCTACCAGGTGCTGTCCCACGTCACCGTCGAGCGCAAGGGTGGCGACAAGCCCGTCTGCGTCGTCGAGACCGTCGCCTTGATGGTGCCCTGATGAGCCGCGCAGACCTGTCCCAGCGCGTCGAGCGGTTCCTAGCCGCCCACGACCCGACTACAACCGAGCGGCTGGAGTTCCTCCGGGCCAGGTACGACGCCGGTCTCGCCTGGATCTCCTACCCGGAGGGACACGGCGGGCTCGGCCTGTCCCAGGACCTGCAGCCGGAGCTGGACCGAATCCTTGCCGAGGCAGGCGCGCCGGACAACAACCCCCAGGCCAACACGATCGGACTCGGGATGGCGGCTCCGACGATCCTCGCTTTCGGTACCGAGGAGCAGAAACAGCGCTATCTGCGACCGCTGTGGACGGGCGAAGAGGTGTGGTGCCAGCTCTTCAGCGAGCCCGGCGCCGGCTCCGACCTCGCTGCGCTGGCGACCCGCGCGGTGCGCGACGGTGACGGCTGGACCGTCAACGGCCAGAAGGTCTGGACCTCCAGCGCCCACCTCGCCAAGTTCGCGATCCTGGTCGCGCGCACCAATCCCGACCTGCCCAAGCACCGCGGCATGACGTACTTCCTGTGCGACATGAACCACCCGGGCATCGACGTACGCCCGCTACGACAGATCACCGGCGAGGCCGAGTTCAACGAGGTCTTCCTCACCGACGTGTGGATTCCGGACAGCCAGCGCCTCGGGGACGAGGGTCAGGGCTGGGCCGTTGCCAACGCGACGCTGAGCAACGAACGCGTCGCCATAGGCGGCAAGGCGGCTCCCCGCGAGAGCGGGATGATCGGCGTGGTCGCACGCACCTGGCGTGACCGACCCGAACGCCGGACACCGGAGCTGCACGACCGGTTGCTGCGGCTGTGGGTCGACGCCGAGGTCTCCCGTCTCACCGGCGTGCGACTGAGGCAGAAGCTTGCGCAGGGACAGCCCGGCCCCGAGGGATCGGCGATGAAGCTGACCTTCGCCCGGCTCGCCCAGCAGCTCTCGGGCCTGGAGCTCGAGCTGCTCGGCGAGGACGGGCTTCGGTTCGACGACTGGACCCTGACCCGCCCCGACCGCGTCGACCTCCTTGCTCGGGGCGCGGGCTACCGCTTCCTGCGAGCGAAGGGCAATTCGATCGAGGGCGGCACCTCGGAGATCTTGCGCAACATCGTCGCCGAGCGGGTCCTCGGCCTTCCGTCCGAGCACCGCATCGACAAGGACGTCCCCTGGAAGGAGCTGGCTAAGTGAGCGAGCTCGACCTGCTGTACTCCGAGATCGAGGACGACCTACGCGCGAGCGTGCGGAGCCTGTTGGCCGCCCGGTGCGACCCGGCCGCCGTGGTCGCGATGTACGACGGGGACCGGTCGCACGTCGCCGAACTCTGGAGCTGCTTGGCGGCCGACCTGGGCCTGGCCGGCCTCCTGGTACCCGAGGAGCGTGGCGGTCAGGGCGCTTCGGCGCGCGAGGCCGCCGTGGTCTTGGAGGAGCTCGGACTGAGCATGGCCCCGGTGCCGTTCCTGACCAGTTCGGTGATCGCCACGACGCTCCTGCTCCACGCGCACTCCGAGCTGGTCGGCGCGGTCGCCGCCGGCGAACGGACCGCGGCCCTGGTCGTGCCCTGGTCGACGGCCGCTTCCGACACGGTCCCCGCACTGCGGCTCACCGAGGGCCGTGTGTCCGGCACGGTGACGAGCGTCGCCGGAGCGCTGGAGGCTGATGTCCTGCTCGTCCCGGTCGCGACACCGACCGGTGTCGCGATCTACGCCGTGGAGCAGTCGGCGACGTCGGTCACTCCGGTCGTCTCCCTCGACATGACCCGCCAGCTCGCCGACGTCGCCTTCGACGGCTCCCCCGGCACGCTCGTCCTCGCCGATGCCAAGCCCGCGATCCGCGCCGCCCTCGGTGTCGGCGCCGCCCTGCTCGCGTCCGAGCAGGTCGGCGTGGCCCGTTGGTGCCTCGACACGACCGTCGCCTACCTCAAGGAGCGCCGCCAGTTCGGGCGGGTTCTCGGTGGGTTCCAAGCGCTCAAGCACCGGCTGGCCGACCTCTACACGAGCGTCGAGTCGGCCGCCGCCGCCGCGCGCTACGCCGCCGTTGCTCTCGCAACGGGCGACCCCGACGTCGCGGTCGCGGCCGCCGTCGCCCAGGCCTACTGCAGCGACCTCGCCGTCGCCGCCGCGGAGGAAGCGGTCCAGCTGCACGCGGGAATCGGCATGACCTGGGAGCACCCGGCGCACCTGTACCTCAAGCGGGCCAAGTCCGACCAGATCGCACTCGGCACACCGGGCGCGCACCGGACTCACCTGGCAGCACTCGTCGACCTGCCGCGGTAAGGACACTCACCGCACCCCACCCATCCTCGTCACCACTTGGGAGCACTGCTCATGATCATCGGAGTCTTGAAGGAAGCGCAACCGGGAGAGACCCGCGTCGCGGCGACCCCGGAGACCGTCGGGCGGCTGCTCGGCCTCGGCTACGAGGTCGTCGTCGAGCAGGGCGCCGGGCTGGGGTCGGACTTCTCGGACCGGGCGTACTTCGAAGCAGGCGCTCGTATCGGCACGGCGACGAGCGCCGACGTCGTCCTGGGCGTCAACGCGCCCTCTACCGATCAGTTGGACGCCCTCAAGCCTGGCGCGACGTTGGTCAGCATCCTCAGTCCGGCCCTCGACCCGGCCCGGGTCGAGGACCTTGCGCGCAGGCCGATCACCGCGCTCGCCATGGACGCGGTGCCACGGATCTCACGGGCGCAGCCCCTGGACGTTCTCTCCTCGATGGCGAACATCGCCGGCTACCGGGCGGTCATCGAGGCAGCCCACGTGTTCGGCCGGTTCTTCACGGGCCAGGTGACCGCCGCCGGAAAGGTGCCGCCGGCACAGGTCCTCGTGGCGGGGGCAGGCGTCGCCGGGCTGGCCGCCATCGGTACCGCCGGCAGCCTGGGTGCGGTAGTCAAGGCCACCGACCCCCGACCCGAGGTGGCGGACCAGGTGCGCTCGCTCGGCGGCGAGTTCCTGTCGGTCGCGAGCGGGCGGGCCGACGAGAACGAGGCCTCGGCCACCGGCTACGCCACCTTGATGTCCGAGGATTACAGTTCCCGGGCCGAGGCTCTCTACCGGGAGACCGTGCCGGGCACCGACATCGTCATTACCACCGCGCTGATCCCAGGACGTCCGGCCCCTCGACTCATCACCGCCGAGATGGTTGCCTCGATGCGGGCCGGCAGCGTAATCGTCGACATGGCCGCCGCCAGCGGCGGCAACGTCGAGGGCACCGTGCCCGGACAGTCCGTGCTGACCGAGAACGGCGTGACGATCATCGGCTACACCGATCTCGCAGGACGTCTCCCCACGCAGGCCTCGCAGCTGTACGGCACCAACGTGGTGAACCTGGTGACACTGATGACGCCCGCCGAGGACGGCGAGCTCGCCCTCGACTTCACCGACGTCGTCCAGCGCGCGATGACCGTGGTCCGCTACCAGGACGGCACCAGCGCGCTCACATGGCCGCCTCCGCCCGTCCCGGTCTCGGCCACGCCGGTGGCACCGCCCTCGACGACGTCCGGGCCGGCTCCGGCACCTGCAGCGACGATGCCGATGAGCGCCGGACGCCTGTTCGCTGCAGTGCTCGGGGCAGCGGCGGCCCTCTTCGGGCTGGTGGCTGTCTCGCCGCCGGCGTTGCAGCCGCACCTGGTCGTGTTCGCCCTCGCCATCGTGATCGGCTACTACGTGATCGGGAAGGTGCACCACGCTCTGCACACGCCGCTGATGTCGGTGACCAACGCGATCTCGGGAATCATCGTCGTCGGTGCGCTGCTCAACCTCGGCAACGACGAGACCGCCGTGGTCGTCCTGGCTACCGCCGCCACTCTCCTCGCATCCATCAACGTCTTCGGCGGTTTCGCCGTGACCCGCCGCATGCTCGCGATGTTCTCGCGTAGCTGACCTCGTCTTCCGGGAGCTGACCCACCATGACCATCGAGACCGTCAGTCAAGCGGCGTACCTCGTCTCGGCGCTGATGTTCATCCTCGCCCTGGCCGGGCTCTCCCGGCACGAGAGCGCCAAGGCAGGCAGCCTCTTCGGCATCGCCGGTATGGCGATCGCCCTGGTCGCCACCCTCGCGCTCGCCGTCGGCCACGACATAGGCCGGACCAATCTCGGCCTGGCCATCGCCGCGATGACCGTGGGTGGAGCGATCGGCCAATACCGGGCGAAGGTCGTCGAGATGACCGGCATGCCTGAGCTGATCGCGGTCCTGCACTCATTCGTCGGCCTGGCCGCGGTGCTTGTCGGCTGGAACGGGTTCCTGCTCGTCGAGCACCTCGCTGACGGGCCGGAAGCACGCGCCCTGGACGCGGCGGGCACGCTCGGTATCCACCACGCCGAGGTCTTCATCGGTGTCTTCATCGGCGCGGTGACGTTCACGGGGTCGATCGTGGCGAACCTGAAGCTGTCGGCGCGGATCAGCTCGGCCCCGCTGATGCTCCCGGCGAAGAACGTCCTCAACGTCGGCGCCCTGGCGGCGTTCGCCGCGATGCTGTTCTGGTTCTGCGTTGATCCTCAGCCGTGGCTGCTCGGCGCAGTCACGCTGCTGGCCCTACTCCTCGGATGGCACCTCGTCGCTTCGATCGGTGGCGGTGACATGCCCGTGGTCGTGTCGATGCTCAACAGCTATTCGGGCTGGGCCGCCGCGGCGTCGGGGTTCCTGCTGGAGAACGACCTGCTGATCATCACCGGCGCCTTGGTCGGGTCGTCGGGTGCGTACCTGTCCTACATCATGTGCAAGGCGATGAACCGTTCCTTCTTCTCGGTTATCGCCGGCGGCTTCGGTGCGGAGGCCAGAACGAGCGACGACGCCGACTACGGCGACCACCGCGAGGTCAGCGCAGAACGAGTCGCCGACCTGCTCGGCGCTGCCCGCTCGGTCGTGATCACACCCGGCTACGGCATGGCCGTAGCGCAGGCCCAGTACGGCGTCGCCGAGCTGACCCGGAAGCTCCGCGACAAGGGCGTCCAGGTCAGGTTCGGGATCCACCCGGTCGCCGGGCGACTGCCGGGGCACATGAACGTGCTGCTGGCCGAGGCGAAGGTCCCGTACGACGTGGTCCTGGAGATGGACGAGATCAACGGCGACCTCGCCGAGACCGACGTCGTGCTGGTCATCGGTGCGAACGACACCGTCAACCCGGCGGCTGCCGAGGATCCGGCCAGCCCGATCGCCGGAATGCCCGTCCTCACTGTCTGGAACGCCCGGGACGTGGTCGTGTTCAAACGCTCGATGGCCTCGGGCTACGCCGGGGTCCAGAACCCGCTGTTCTTCCGCGAGAACACGGCCATGCTCTTCGGCGATGCCAAGGACCGGGTCGAGGACATCTTGCAGGCGCTCTGAGCGCAAGACACCTGTGCAACGAACGCCCGACACGAGCAGGAGATCCACGATGACCAAGGCACAGCAATGGTTCGCGACCTCGCGATTCGGGCCCGACCTGGCGCGCACGCGAATCGGATCTGTGGACGAGAATCTCACACTAGTGCACGCGAAGACCCTCGGCACCGTGCTCTCGGCGTGCGGGCAACCGACCGCGTCGTGGATCAAGCACTGGGAGCCGTTCCGCGCCGTCGCCGGCGTCCGGGTCTGTGGATCGTGCGTGCGCGCCGTCGCCGAGGAGCAGAGCCATGGGGCCGTGCAGCGCGCTTGACGCCGCAACCTTTTCGATCATCACCACCTAGTGAAAGTCATCGTCATATGCGAGTATGTGTCACATGGACCTGGTGAACCAGCTCGACCCCCAGCTGAGCGACCTGGTGGAGACCTACGGCAGGTTCGAGCTCGCGGACGCGGCCCCGGCACCCACCCCCGCAGCTGGAGCTGGCACAGCCCTGTCCGACGAGGTCGTCCGCCGCGACGTGGTGGTCCCCGGCGATCCGGACGTGATGATCCGCGTCCACCGGCCGGCGGGCGTCGACGGCCCCCTCGCCTGCATCGTCAGCATGCACCCCGGTGGGTACGTGCTCGGAGACATGTCGTGGGACGACCGGCTGTTCGACGACTGGTGCCCCCGACTCTCCGTCACGGGCGTCTCGGTCGACTACCGGCTCTCGCCGACCACGCCGTACCCAGGTCCCCTGATGGACTGCTACACCGCTCTGAAGTGGGTCTACGAGAACGCGGCCGAGCTCGGCATCGACCCCCTCAGGATCGGCCTCCACGGCATCGGCGCCGGGGGCGGACTCGCCGCTGCGCTCGCCCTGGTCGCGCGCGACCACCGCGAGGTCCCACTGGCGTTCCAGATGCTCGACAGCCCGATGCTCGACGACCACCAGCAGACGCTCTCGAGCCGCCTGCCGGGTCTGGCGATCTGGTCCTCGCGGTCCAGCGAAGCAGGCTGGAAGGCATACCTCGGCGACCTCCACGGCACCGAGGACGTCCCGATGTACGCCGCGGCGGCGCGGTGCGAGAACCTGCGCCGGCTGCCACCGACCTTCGTGAGCGTCGGAAGCCTGGACGGGTTCCACGACGAGGACGTGGCGTACGCGACCCGGTTGAACCAGACCGGGATCCCCACCGAGCTGCACGTCTATCCGGGAGCCCCGCACGGATACCACCTCGCGGGTGACTCCGACGTGGCACGCCGCTCGGCCGCCGACAAGCTCAGCTGGCTCCGTCGGCACCTCGCTCCCTAGCACCGATGCCAGCCGCGCTGGCGCTGCACCTTGAACCATCACGCCCGCCTTCGGCGAGCGTGCACCAACGACAGGAGAACACGATGACGATGCACCTGGACGAGCTCGCCGCGAAGGTCGGCGAGGAGCTCGGCGTGACGGACTGGATCAGTGTCGAGCAGGACCGCGTCGACCTGTTCGCCGACGCGACCGGGGACCACCAGTGGATCCACGTCGATGCCGAGAAGGCGGCCTCCGGGCCGTTCGGCGCGACGATCGCGCACGGCTACCTCACGTTGTCGATGATGCCGATCTTCCTCGGCCCGTTCATGGAGTTCGACGGTGTCGCCATGTCGCTCAACTACGGCGTCGACAAGGTCCGGTTCCCCCACCCCGTACGGGTCGGCTCGAAGGTCCGGGCCCGGGTCTGGGTCGAGTCGGTCGAGGAGAAGTCCCACGGCATCCTGCTGACGATGGGCTGCGTCGTCGAGATCGACGGCGTGGACAAGCCCGCCTGCGTCGCGCAGCCGCTGGCGCTCCTGGTCCGCGGGTAGGCCCGACGGCGATGAATCGCGACATCTACGAGGAGGACCACGAAGCGTTTCGGTCCTCGGTCCGGGAGTTCCTGCAGCGCTCGGTCGTTCCGCACGTCGAGGAGTACACCGCGAACAAGGCGATTCCGAGGGAGTTCTGGCTCGAAGCAGGAAAGCAGGGGTTCCTGGGCCTGGAGATCCCCGAGGAGTACGGCGGCAGTGCAGCCGGGGACTACCGGTTCAACGCCGCGCTCAGCGAGGAGCTCGCCAAGGTGAACGCGGCACTGATCTCCTGCTGGGGGATCCACGCCGACATCGTGGCGCCGTACATCGTGGAGCTGGCGACCGAGGAGGCCAAGCAACGCTGGCTGCCCGGCATCGCATCGGGCGAGATCCTCTGCGCCATCGGGATGACCGAGCCGTCCGCGGGTTCGGACCTCGCCGCGCTGAAGACTACCGCTGTTCGCGATGGCGACGACTGGGTGATTAACGGGTCGAAGACCTTCATCACCAACGGGTACTCCGCGGACCTCGTGCTCGTCGCGGCGCGGACCAACCCGGGCAAGGGAGCCCGCGGTATCACCTTGTTCGGGGTGGAGGCGGCACAGGAGGGCTTCGGCCGCGGCCGCAAGCTCGACAAGGTCGGCCAGGACTCGTCCGACACGGCGGAGCTGTTCTTCGATAACGTGCGGGTCACCGACGCCGAGGTCGTCGGCGAGCTCGACCAGGGCTTCGTCCACATGATGCAGAACCTGCCCCAGGAACGCCTGGGGGCGGCGGTCTCCAACATCGCCCACGTGAAGCAGATCCTGCTCGAGACCCTCGATTACGCCCTCGAACGCAAGGCTTTCGGGCAGCCGATCGGCTCGTTCCAGCACAACAAGTTCCTCCTTGCGAACCTGTTCACCCAGGTGGAGGTCACCGAGGCCTACGTCGACAAGTGCGTGCTCGCGCACGCCCGCGGCGAGCTCGGTCCGGTCGACGCGGCCAAGGCGAAGCTCTGGTCGTCCACCGTGCAGAACGACGTGCTCGACCACTGCGTCCAGCTCTATGGCGGCTACGGCTACATGAACGAGTACCGCGTCGCCCGCGCATGGCGGGACGCCCGGGTCACCCGGATCTGGGCCGGCTCGAACGAGATCATGAAAGAGCTCATCGGCCGCGACCTGGGTCTGTAGTCCGGCAGCCAGAACCCACACCGAGGAGCCGCACGTCGATGGAGCGAGGAACGACGACCGGGAGTGCGCGACCCGGGACACTGGCGAGCACGCCGACCGCCTACGCGATCTCGCCGGACTCCGGCGAGCACTGGAGTGCCGAAGGCGCGTGGAAGGTGGCCGACGGCATCTACCGAGTTCCGCTGCCCCTCCCCATGGACAACCTGAAAGCCGTCAACGTGTACGTCATCGAGCACGCGGACGGGCTCACCCTGGTCGACGGCGGCTGGGCGATCGAGGTCGGGCGCAGCACCTTGGAGCGCTGCCTGCGCCAGATCGGGTACGGCTTCGGCGACATCCGGCGATTCCTCGTCACCCACGTCCACCGCGACCACTACACGATGGCGAGCGCGCTCGGTGGCGAGTACGCAGCAGAGGTCCTCCTGGGTGCCGGGGAGAAGCCCGGCCTCGACCTGGTCAACCGGCTCGACCAGCTGCACGGGAGCCCGTTCGCCGGCGCACTGGTCTCAGCCGGCGCGCTCGACCTGGCCGCCGCGTGGTCCCGCGTCGACCAAGAGGTCCACGACCCTCGCTGGTGGCGCTCCCCCGACCGCTGGCTCGACGGTGACGTCCAGATTGCCGTCGGCAGCCGCCAGCTCGGGGCGATCCACACGCCAGGACACACTCCCGGGCACTACGTCTTCACCGACCTCGACGCAGGACTGTTGTTCGCGGGCGACCACGTCCTGCCGACGATCACCCCCTCGATCGGATTCACCGCGCCGCCATCACCTGATCCCCTGGGCGACTTCATGGCGTCGCTGACGAAGGTGCGGGCCCTGCCTGACCTTCAGCTCCTCCCGGCGCACGGCCCGGTGGCGCCGTCGGCACACGCTCGGATCGACGAGCTGCTCGCCTTTCACGAGCACCGGCTCGACGCGAGCCTGCAAGCGCTGGCGTCGGCTGCGGCGACCGCCCACGACGTGGCTCACCAGCTGCACTGGACCCGTCACGAGAAGGCGATGAGCGAGCTGGACCCGATGAGCCAGGGCATGGCGGCGATGGAGACCAAGGCGCACCTGGAGCTGCTGGTCGCCCGGGGACAGGCCACCCGGGAGGACTCCATCGACGGCGTCATCTTCCGTGCCGTCCCGCTCGACGGTGAGAGAGGTGACGCATGCGGAAAGCAGCGGTAGCGGGGGTCGGGAGCACCAGGTTTACCGAGGACCTGGATGCCTCCGGAACGCACCTCGCACTGGAGGCGATCACCCTCGCTCTCCACGACGCGGGGCTGGACCCCAGCGAGGTCGACGGCGTCGTGAAGTACACCCTGGACACCTCGACGTCCCCGGAGATGCTGGCAGCGAACCTCGGTGCGGACATCGGGATGTGGGCCGAGCTCCCCCACGGAGGCACTGCATCGTGCGCGACGCTCGCCCACGCCGCGATGGCGGTGGAGAGCGGCGCCGCCGAGGTCGTGGTCTGCTTCCGCTCGGTGACCGCCTACGACTTCGGCGCAGGAGCGCGGCACAACTCCCAGTGGATTGCCGCCGGGCAGGCGGGGCTGCGCGAGTTCGTCCGGCCCTACGGCTGGGGTCGACTCGCCCAGACCTTCGCGCTGCAGGCCCGGCGGCACATGCACGAGTTCGGGACGACCGAGGAGCACCTGGGACTGATCGTGGAGGCGATGCGCACCCATGCCGCGGCGAACCCGAACGCGTTGCGCGGAGCGATGGCACCCGGCGAGTACGGCGCTTCGCCGTACGTCGCGGCGCCGCTGCGCGAGGCCGACTGCTTCATCTTCCCGAGCGCGGGGGCGTGCGCGGTTGTCGTGACGTCGATCGAACGCGCCCGCAGCCTGCGCCAGCAACCGGTGGTCATCGCCGCGGCGCTCGGAGCGACCGCGCCACGCTCCGCACAGTTCTGGGAGCTCTGGCCCCTGCGCGACGGCCCGATCACCGAGTACGCGTCGCGGACTCTCGCGCCGCGCCTGTACGCCCGCGCCGGGATCTCGGTCGAGGACGTTGACGTCGCCCAGATCTACGACTGCTACAGCTACACCCTGCTCGCCCAGCTCGAGGACTACGGGTTCTGCGAGAAGGGCGAGGCCGGCCCGTTCGTCCAGGACGTCGGGATCCAGCTGGGACAGGGCCTGCCCGTCAACACGCACGGCGGTCACCTCGGCGAGGCGTACATCCACGGCTTCAACCACATCGTCGAAGGGGTGCGTCAGATTCGGGGCACCGCGAGCTCGCAGGTGCCCGATGCGGAGGTCACCCTTGTCACCGGCGGCGCGCCGGGTCCGACCAGCGCCCTCGTCCTGACCCAGGATCGGTGAGGCGTGCGTACCACTGTCGTCCCCCACGTGACGCCCGAGACCGCCGGGTTCTGGTCGCACTGTCTCGACGGCGTGCTGTCGGTCCAGCAGTGCTCGGCCTGCGGCCACAAGCGGTTTCCGCCGCAACCGATGTGCCCGGAGTGCCATTCAATGTCGAGCTCCTGGGAACCGGTCGACGGGCACGCGACCCTCTACAGTTACACCGTGGTCCCAGGGCCCGGTGCCGCCTGGGAGCCACCCCTCCCCGGGGAGCACGGATACCCGTTCGCGGTCGCGATCGTCGAGATCGGGGTGGACGAAACCGTTCGGATGGTTACCGACATCGGCACCGAGTGGCTCGAGCGAATTCGGATCGGGATGCCGATGTCGGTGGTGTTCGAGCGTGTGAACGCCGAGATCAACCTCCCCAGGTTCGTGCCCGCAATCGATAGGTAGACGGGGCCGCCGTCCCGGGTTTCGCGGTGTTTCTCGTCAGGAGACTGCTACTTTCAAGAGACTACTATCGTCTGATCGGTGACGGCGGCTCCGCGGTATCCGCGCAGGAACGTGTTCCCCGGTCGCCTATCGAAGCAAAGGGAGTAAACGTGGCGAAGGCTCAGTCCTCCAGCACGACGGTCGCCGACGAGCGGCCCGGGTCCCGGATTCCCGCCAACGCTGCTCCCCCTCGCGACTTGCGAGCTCGCAAGCAGCGACGCGCACGTGAGCAGGCATCCCAGGTTGCCAGCCGGCTCTTCCGGGAGCGTGGCTACGACGAGACCTCGCTGGAGGAAATCGCGGACGAGGCGGAGATGTCGGTGAGCTCTCTGCTGCGGTACTTCGGCAGCAAGGAACGTCTGGCCCTTGCTCGTCACATCGACCACCTCGAAGCATTCCGCTCACACCTGGCCGATGACCAGATGACGACCTTGGAGCGATGGCGCGCGTTCATCGTGGACCAGTCGACGTCAGTGCTCTCGTTCGACAGTTACAACGAAGAGAGGCAGCTGATCATCTCCGTCCCGGCGCTACTTCGACTCCTGTCTCGGATCCAGCTCGATCAGCAGGACGAGCTCGCCGAGGCGTTCGCGCGCGAAGCCGACTTGGATCCCGAGGACGACCTCTACGGTCGCCTGCTTGCAGCACTGCTTGTCGCCGGCAATGAAGCCGTCTACATCCAGTGGCTGCGTTCCAAGGGCAAGGGCGATCTCGCGCAGATGTCTCTCGCGGTAGTCGACTTCGCGGCGGCACGCCTCGGCTCACGCGACGACGCCGCCGCCGCCTTCGTCACCATCGCACCGAGCCCGCGCAAGGCCTCCCGCCGCTGATCTTTCCGGCGCTGGCGATGAGCCGGGACCACGTCGACCGAACCCCACTCACGGCCGAATGCGACGCGCAGCGTGCCCGGATGTGCCCCACCAAGCACCCCTCCCGCGCAGCCACGCACGGCCAAATTGATATGACACGCATCTGACGAAAGAAATCTTCTGACAGTCACTTGCAATTTAGAGTGACCTGCGCCACGCTGAGCGGGAAGCCGATCATGAGATGGCTGACACACAGTGAATGGAGAATCTTGTGCGGACTAAGCTTGCGGGTCTCGTGCTCGTGGTCGGATTGGCGACCGCAGCCTGTGGAGGTACCACCAACTCGGCACCCACCGACACCTCGGCGGCACCGAAGGCGGGCGGCAGCCTCACGGTCGCGAACCCGCTGGTCCCGTCGTCGCTGGACCCGATCGCCAGTTTCGGCGGCGGCGACCACATGTCGCTCTACCCGATCTACGACCGGCTGGTGAACTTTGACCCCGAGACGCTGAAGCCGGAGCCGGGCCTCGCCGTGTCCTGGAGGTTCTCTGACCCGAAAACCCTGGTGCTGACGCTCCGAGACGGCGTCACGTTCCAAGACGGCACCCTCGTGGACGCGGACGCCGTCAAGTTCAACCTGGACCGTGCCATCAGCGACAAGAACTCGAAGATCGCCTCCGACCTCGCGACTGTCGACGCGGTCGAGGCGACCGGTCCCCTCGAGGCAACCGTTCACCTCAAGCAGCCCGACGCCTCGATCGTCCTGACCCTGGCCGACCGCGCCGGAATGCTCGCCTCTCCCACCGCGGTGAAGAAGTGGGGAGCCGACTACAGCCAACATCCGGTCGGCGCCGGCGCGTACGTGTTCGACAAGTACGCGGCCAACGACCAGCTGGTCCTTCAGAAGAACAAGGACTACTGGCAGCCCGGCAAGCCTTTCCTGGACACCATCACCTTCAAGTACTTCGCTGACCAGCAGACCGCCAACAACGCGCTGCAGGCTCGACAAGCGGATGTCGTGCTCAACGCCGATCTGGCCGACGTCTCGACCCTGAAGGCGATGTCCGGCGTGCAGGTACACAGCGCGCCGTCGCTACTGACCGACGGCTGCTACCTCAACTTCTCGCGAGCACCGTTCGACGACGTCAACGCCCGGCGCGCAGTGGCCGTGGCGATCGACCGCGAGGCACTGAACAAGTCCTATGCGTTCGGGCTCGCCGTCCCGACCAGCTCGATCTTCCCGAAGGGTTACTGGGCCGCGGATGACAAGCTCGACGCGACGTTCGGCTACGACCCCGAGCAGGCCCGCGACCTGCTGGCGGAGGCTGGCCACTCCGACGGCCTGAAGATCACCGGTCTGGCGTTCCAGGACACCGGCGAGGTGCGTCGCGCGGAGATCATCCAGGAGCAGTTGAAGAAGGTCGGCATCGACATGAAGCTCGAGGTCTTCGACGCCGCGACAGTGGCCAAGAAGTTCTTCACCGACAAGGCAGCCGACATCGTCTGCGCGAGCTGGAGCGGCCGGCCGGACCCGAGCCAAACGGCTGGCAGCCTGCTCTCGAGTACCTCGTTCTACAACGCCGGTGGCTACGCAGCGCCCGGCATGCCGGAGGCCCTGTCCGCTGCCGCCGCCGGCCAGACCGCCGCCGACCGGGCCGCGGCGCTGAGCAAGGTCTCGGGCCTGAACCAACAGTACGTCGTGTGGCTCCCGTTGCTGAGCGAACCGAACATCACGGCAGTCTCGGACAAGGTTCAGGGTCTGGTGCCCAACCTCTACGGGAAGGTCGACGTCTCCTTCCTCTCGCTGATGAGCTGACCCACCGCTCCACAGTTCTACGTGAGCCGATACCACCACCCGGTGCGATTCAGCGCGCCGGAGCGAGGGCCGGACGTTCTCGAGCGTCCGGCCCTCCGTGATGCTCGCTATTCAAGGAGACTTGGAAGTTGACCCCGCTCGCCGCTGCGGGTTTCTCGCTCGCCGCTGCGAAGGGCTCGCTCTCCCAGTTCACGGGACCTGCCTGAACGCCGATTGAAACGGGCATCAGTTCAGCGCCGTCCCATCTACGGTGACGGCAGTCCCGGGTCCGCTTAACCAGCCGCGGAGAGCGACTGAACGGCGCGCACCTCCACGCGCGCACGTGCGAGCGAAAGCGCCCTGGAACGCGCGTGCTCTGGGTGTCGTTCGCGGCGACTAGACGATTCCCGTAGGACCGGTGTCCGGCCTGACTCGGTCCACGTGCACGGTGGGACATGAGCTCCAAACCCTGATCGACCGGTTCCGCAACGACTACAACCACAACCGACCGCACCGATCCCTGCCGCACCAGGCAACCCCAGCAACTACCTACGGCGCCCGCCCGAAAGCGACACCAGGAACCGACCGCAGCGCCGAGATCCACTACCGCGTCCTGCACGACATCATCGGCAAGGACGGCAAGCTCACCCTGCGCCTCAACGGCCGCCTGCACCACCTCGGCATCGGTGCCGCCCACGCGCGCACACGCGTTCTCGCCATCGCCGACGACACCACCGTGACCGTCATCGCCCTCGAGACCGGCGAGATCCTCTCCACCCACCAGATCCAGCCCGAGAAGAGCTACTGGC
>JBFJNH010000012.1:0-63408 GCA_041618295.1 Marmoricola sp. | reverse complement strand
GTCGCGACCGGGGAACCGGTCGCGACGTCTTGCATTTCGGCGGTTCCGGTGCGCGCGGTCCGTGCGCGACGTAGCCTCAGGAGGCGCCGTGCACCGGCGCGCGCTCACAGGGGGTACGACAACAATGGTCTTTCGACGTGCTCGGCGATGGCCGGTGATCGGACTGGTCCTCGGCGCTCTGCTCGCCGCGGGGACCCTGGTCTCCCCGGCCGAGGCGCTCACCAAGCGGACCGTCAGCTTCCGCGCGGGTGCGGCGAGCGCGCTGGCGGGCACCCAGATCACCGTGGCGGGCACGATCAGCAAGGCGCCGAAGGGGACCTACGTCTACATCCAGCGGTTCAACGGCGACTACTGGCAGATCGCGGCCCTCGCGTCGACCACGGACACCAGCGGGGACTACCGCACGAAGCTCACCCTGCCGAAGCAGGCCGGGACCTCCGCCTACCGCGCCTACGTGCCGCCGTCGAGCACCTTGACCGCGGCCACCTCCGGGACGGTCCGGCTGACCGCCCTGCGCAAGGTGTACGCCTCGCTGAAGGCCTCGTCCACGACGGTGTCGTTGGGCAAGCCGGCGAAGCTGCTCGGGAAGGTCTCGCCGTTCCTGGCCGGTACGAAGGTCACGATCGAGCGCTACAACGGGATCGCGTGGACCTTCTTCACCACCAAGTCGCTCTCCAGCACCGGCACCTTCGTGCACACCTTCTACCCGAAGGCCACGTTGTCCTACCGGTACAAGGTGCCGCGCAAGGGCCTCCGCGCCGCGGCGACCTCGGCCCCCCTCCGGATCACCGTCTCCGGTGGTGCGGCTCCACCGACGATCACCACGACCACGCTCCCCGGAGCGCAGACCGGGGCGTCGTACTTCCAGACGCTCACCAAGACCGGCGGGTCCGGGACGTGGTCGCTGGTGAGCGGTTCGCTGCCCGCAGGGTTGGCTCTCAAGAGCGTATCCGGCGTGATCGCCGGCACCCCGACGAAGGCCGGCACCTCCGGGTTCAAGGTGGCCTTCACCTCCTCGGCCGGGCCGGCGACAGCCAAGAGCCTGTCGATCACCGTGGCGACGGGTCCGGTGATCACCACGTCCTCGCTGCCGGCCGGATCGCGCGGGACGGCGTACTCCGCGACCCTGACGAAGAGCGGCAAGGACGGATCCTGGTCGCTGACCGGGGGTGCCCTGCCGGCCGGGATCACGCTCAACACCACCTCCGGAGTCCTCTCCGGGACGCCGACCCAGGACGGGACCTTCCCGGTGACGTTCACCTACACCGAGACCGCGGCGGGCCTCGCGACCAGCAAGGGTTTCCAGCTGGTGATCGCAGACCCGCCGGACCCGGTGATCACGACCACCTCGCTGCCCGAGGGGGTCGTCTCGCAGGCGTACGGCCCGGTGACGTTGCAGAAGACCGGGAACAGCGGGACCTGGGCGGTCACCTCGGGGGCGCTGCCGACCGGTGTGACGCTCTCCGCGGGCGGAGTGCTGTCGGGGACGCCCTCCCAGGCCGGCAACTTCTTCCCGACGGTCACCTTCACCGAGGCCAACGGCACCACCGACAGCCAGGGTCTGGTGCTGCACGTCTCGGCGCAGGGAGCGCCGGTCCTCGGGCCTGCGACCCTGGACGACGGCCAGGTCGGCGAGCTCTACCCGCCGGTCCAGCTGACCGCCTCGGTTCCGCTCGGCAGCTGGTCGATCGCGTGGGGTGCGCTCCCGCCCGGGCTCACGATGGACTCCTCCGGGCAGATCTCCGGTACGCCGACCGCCTCGGGTGACTTCCAGTTCATCGTCAGCTACGTCTCGATCTTCGGGAGCAACACCAAGCCGTACTGGATCCACGTCGATCCCGCGTGACGATCGATTTGTCTCGCTTCGGTGGTTCTGGTGCGACGGGCGGCCAGAAGAACGTAACCTCGACGGTGACATGCGTGGGGCGCGTCCAGCCGGATCTGTGGCCAAGGCCGGATTCTGATGCAAAGGGTTGATGGAGCGATGTTGTCTTTGAGGAACCGACTGATGTCGGCGTTCGCGCTCGTGCTCGGCGCCGTGCTGGTCGTGACCGTCTTCTCGGTCCCGGCTCACGCGGCCATCACCCGGACCCTGAGCATCTCGATCAGCCCCACGGCGGTGAACGCCGGCGCTCCGATCAGCTTCTCGGGACGGATCACGAAGTCGCCGGCCGGCTCCACGGTCAAGATCCAGCGCAAGGTCGGGACCAAGTGGGTGAGCGTGACCTCGACGCGGACCACCTCGTCGTACGGCGGCTACCGGGTCAAGGTGACCATGCCCACCACCCCCGGCACGTACCAGTTCCGCTCGATCGCCGGCGCGAGCAGGACCCTCAGTGCAGCGACGTCCAAGACCGTCACGGCGACGGCCCTGCGCAAGGTGATCGTGAAGCTCGCCTCGAACAAGACCTCGATCGCCCTCGGCGAGGCGATCGAACTCTCCGGTAAGGCCTGGCCCTTCCGCAGCGGCAACGTCGCGACGATCCAGCGGTTCAACGGCGTCAAGTGGACGACCCTGGTCACGACCACCATCTCGAGCACCGGAACCTTCAAACGACTCCTCAGGCCTGCGGCGTCCACCACCTACCGGGCGGTGGTCTCCCGCACCGGGTTGCTGGCCACGGGTGTCTCCGCGGCGGTGACGGTGGAGATCCCGACCGGCCCGGCAGCCCCGGTGATCACGACCACGAGCCTCGACGACGCGGCCACCGACAAGCCCTACGCCGAGACGCTCGAGGTCGACGGCGAGGCCGGCGCCTGGGCGCTCACCTCCGGTCAGCTCCCGCCGGGTCTCTCCCTCTCCTCCTCGACCGGCGCCATCACGGGTACTCCGACCACAGGCGGGACCTTCGCGTTCACGGTGACCTTCAGCGAGACCGAGACCCTGCTCAGCGACAGCCAGGCGCTCTCGATCCTGGTCCGCGTCTCGCCCCGGATCACCACGACGTCGCTGCCGGCCGCCACCGGTTTCGTCACCTACACCCCGTTCACGTTGCAGAAGACCGGCAACGCGGGGACGTGGTCGATCGACGCCGGGAGCCTTCCGCCGGGGATGTCGTTCAACACCGCGACCGGGGAGATCTCGGGCAAGCCGACGATCAAGACGGCCGGGGACTACGCGGTGAGGTTCCGGTTCACCGAGACCGCAGCACCGAACCTCAGCGTCTCCAAGAGCCTGACGTTGCGCGTCAACGCCGCGCCGGACCCGGTGATCACCACGACGTCGCTGCCGGCCGCGACCGGTTTCGTCACCTATACCCCGTTCACGTTGCAGAAGACCGGCAACCCGGGGACGTGGTCGATCGACACCGGGAGCCTGCCGCCGGGGATGTCGTTCAACACCGCGACCGGCGAGATCTCGGGCAAGCCGACCATCAAGGACGCCGCCGACTACGGCATCACCTTCCGGTACACCGAGACCGAGTCGACGGCCTTCGCGACGAAGTTCCTGACCCTGCATGTCAACGCGGCTCCGAACCCGGTGATCAGCACCTCCTCGTTGCCGTTCGGCCTGATCGGTACGGAGTACGACGCGCCAGCACTGGCCGTCTCGACTCCGAGGCCGGGTACCTGGTCGGTCGCCAGCGGCTCGTTGCCGACCGGGCTCAGCCTCAACACCGCCACCGGTGTCATCTCCGGGGTCCCGTCTGCAACGGGCACGTTCCCGGTGACGTTCCGCTTCACCGAGACCGAGTCCGGGACCACCGACACCCAGGCTCTGCAGATCGCCGTCTACTCGCTCCCGGTGGTCACCACCGTTGGTCTCCCCGACTCGCGCACCAACCGCTCCTACAGCGTCCAGCTCACCTACTCCGGCGGTTCCGGTTCGGTCCAGTGGAACCTAAGCGCCGGGACCCTGCCGACCGGCCTGTCCCTCTCCGCCTCGGGAGTGATCAGCGGCACCGCGACCGTCGACGGGAACTACTCGTTCACTGTCCGGGTTACGGACGTGGTCACCGGTGTGAGCGCGACCAAGGCGCTGACGATCCACGTGGGTCCGGTCGCCATCGGGACCGTCTCCGTTCCCGACGGTGAGGTCGAAGCGCCGTACTCGTTCCAGCTCACGGCCGAGCCCGGGACGTTCCTGGTGGGCGGCTGGAGCCTGAGCGGTGGAGCCCTGCCGCCCGGCATCGTGCTGCGGGTCGGCGGCAAGCTGGAGGGGACTCCGACGGAGGCGGGGGACTACACCTTCACGGTGACCTACGCGACGCTGGCCGGCTCCAGGTCACGGACCTATACCCTCCACATCGATCCCTGAGGTCCACCGCTGCTCCCGGCAGGCTCAGAAGACGTTGCGGGGGCGGAGTTGAACGCTGATCCGAGGGCCGACCGGTTGGGCGGTCTTCGGTACGGAGTGCTCCCAGGTGCGCTGGCACGTCCCGCCCATCACGAGCAGGTCACCGTGGCCGAGGGCGAAGCCGGTGGTCGCGCCGGCACTGTCGCGCGGTCGTAGCAGCAGCTTGCGGGGGCTGCCGAAGGAGAGGATCGCGACCATCGTGTCGTGGCTGCGGCCCCGGCCGATGGTGTCGCCGTGCCAGGCCACCGAGTCCTGCCCGTCGCGGTAGAGGCAGCACCCAGCGGTGACGAACGGCTCGCCGAGCTCGTCCGCGTAGTGGCGGTTCAGGGCGTCGCGGGCCTGGTCCAGCACGGGGTCGGGGAGCTTCTCGCCGGTCCCGTAGGTGTGCACCAGGCGCGGGACGTCGACGACGCGGTCGTACATCTCCCGGCTCTCGGCCCGCCAGGGAACCTCGTGCCGTAGCCGGGTGAAGAGCTCGTCGGCACCGCGGACCCAGCCGGGGAGCAGGTCGATCCAGGCCCCGCTGCCCAGGTGCGTGCGTCGTACGCCGCGGAGCTGACCGATGCTGACGGCCTCCGCAGCGAAGAGCGACGGTTGGAACGAGTCGGGCACGAGGTCAGGCTACCGCGAGATCGAACATATGTTCGATGATGACGGAGAAAGCGGCGCTCAGGACAGGTCGCCGAGCTGTGCCCGGACCACCCCGTTGGACACCTCGTCGAGCTGGCGCTCGAGGCGGACCGCGGAGAGCCAGCCGACCAGGCCGCACCCGGCGATCAGCAGCACCAGGAACTCCAGGTGCGCCCCACGGTCGATCATGAAGCCGGCCACGATCGGTCCGACGATCGAGGCGAGCTGGAAGGAGCCCGCGCTCAAGGCGTTGTAACGCCCTCGGAGGTGGTCGGGCGCCAGGTCGTTGACGATCGCGGGCAGGGTGGGTTGCATCAGCGTCTCCCCGATCGCGAAGACCGAGGCGCAGGCGGCGACCAGCAGGGTCGCGGTGGTCGTTCCGGGGGAGATCCCGCTGGCGGCGAGCAGCGCCCAGCAGGATGCCCAGACCGCGGCCATCACCACGATCACCCGGGTCCGACGGTAGCCCTCGATGTGTCGCAGCACGACGAGCTGGAGCAGGACGATGACGAGCGTGTTCGCGGCGAACGCCAACCCGAGCCCGCGGGTCGAGACCTCCCCGATGGTGCGGGCGTACGCCGGGAAGCCGCCGTTGAGCTGGGCGTAGCCGACGAACCCGGCCACGAAGGTGACGACGGTCAACGAGGCCATCGCCGGTGCCCGGAGAACGTCGAGGTAGCTCACCGCCCCAGAGCCTTCGAAGTGCTCGGTGGTCGGGACCGGTCCGCCGATGTGCCGGAGCGGCCACAGCAGCAGCACCAGGGCGGGGACGTAGCTGACCGCGTCGCCGAGATAGAGGACCTGGAAGCTGGTCACGTCGTCGACGTCGGCCACGAACCCCCCGATCACGCCGCCGATGCCGATGCCGAGGTTGAGCAGGGTGAAGTTCACCCCGAAGTACCGGACCCGGATCGGGGACGGCACGACGGAGGCGATCAGCGCCTGCGAGGCCGGCCACCCGAGTCCGTAGCCGGCACCGATCAGGACGATGCCCACGGTGGTCACCGGCAGTCCCTCGGCAAAGGCGATGGTGGTCTGCCCGGCCATGTTGAGGCCGAGCACCAGGAGCATCGTGCGGCGGGCGCCGACCCGGTCGATGAGTAGACCTCCCGGTATCGCGGAGGCGATCCCGGCTGCAGACATGGCCGCGAGCAGGACCCCGACGACGTCGAGGGAGAACCCGCGGATCTCGTGGAGGTAGACGACCCAGAACGGGATCACCAGCCCGCTCCCGATGAACTCGAACGCGACGACCGACAGCAGCAGCCGACCTTCGCGGGGCAGGTCGTTCCAGAAAGAGGCGAGCGGGGCCCGGGCGTCGGTGCTGCTCATGGAGCGGAGTGTCCCACCGGGTGGCCCCGCTCGCATCCGGATAACGGTCCGAGGGAGATCCGGATGCGTGGAAAACCCCGTCGCGCTCCGTGGGTCCTCGCTATCGTGACGTGAGCACGGGAGGGGGGTTGAGGTGCCAGAGCACGGTATTCCGGTTACCCAGCGGGGCCGCAAGCACCTGCTGGTGCGCGAGTATGTCCGCTCGCTCATCGTCGACGCCGAACCCGGCAGCCCGGCGCCCTCGGAACGCGACCTCGTCGAGCAGTTCGGCGTGGCCCGGATGACCGTCCGGCACGCCCTCGACGGACTGGTCGCGCAGGGTTTGCTGGAACGCATCCCCGGCCGCGGCACCTTCGTCACCAAACCGCTCATCGACATGCAGATGCGCCTCTCCTCGTTCTCCGAGGAGATGGAGCGCCGGGGCAAGGTCCCGGAGTCGCGGACCCTGCTCGCCCGGCGCGAGTCCGCCGGGCCCGGGCTCGCGCGGGCGTTGGAGACCGAGGTCGGGTCGCCGATCGTGCACTGGGAGCGGCTCCGCCTGGCCGACGGTCAGCCGATCGCCATCCAGCACGTGTACCTCTCCCTCGACACCTTCCCGCGGTTCCTCGACGATGCGCTGCCGTCGAGCCTGTACTACCTCTTCGCCGACCGGGACCTGATGCCGACCTGGGGCGAGGACTCGGTCGTCGCGGCCGTCGCCACCGAGGAGGAGGCCGAGCACCTCGAGCTCGAACCGGGCGCGCCGGTCCTGCACATCTCGCGCCGCTCGTTCTGCCGCGAGGTGGCCGTCGAGGTGACCCGGAGCATTTACCGCGCGGACCGGTACACCCTCTGGGTCCCGGTGCTACGCCCCGAACACCTCCGCTGACCGGCGCTACAGCCCGCCCACCGGCGCGACCACCACTCCGGCCTCCTCGCAGACCCAGTGCGGGTCAGGGCCACCGAGGTCCGGGTCGACGTACAGGGCGTGGGTGGCGTCGCTGCACGTCGGGCACACCGGCCACCGTCCGGCGCGTTCGAGCAGGCCGTCCTGGACGTCCTGGGCGACCAGTCCGACGATGAAGTCGCGCCCCTCCGGCCACTGCTCCAACCACCAGGACCGCTGGGACAGCGTCTCCTCCAGCAGGGACACCGCCGCCGCATCGGCCACCCCGGTCTGTTCCAGGTCGCGCAACACGAGTGCACGCGCCGTCATCATCGGGTCCTCGGGTGCCACGATGACCATTGTGTCCCCTCCCCCCTCATCGGTCCCGCCGCCCCAGGCGCCGCTGCTCGAGATCGCCGTCGTCCACGCCCGGGACGCCGCCGCTGCCACTGAGGGCCAAGCCGACCGGTTGCTGGTGCTGGCCGAGCCGGAGGTCGGCGGTCGTTCGCCGGAACCGGGGATCGTCTCCGCGGTCCTGCGCGAGACCGACCTGCCGGTCCGGGTGCTCCTCCGCCTCGACGAGGGGCTGAGCACCGACGGGGCCCAGTTCGCGCGGCTGCTGGGCCTGGCCCGGACCTACCTCGACCTCGGCGCCGCCGGGGTGAGCTTCGGCTTCCTCGACCACCACCTCGAGGTCGACCGGCCCACCTGCTCCGCCCTGGCCGCCGACCTGGTCGGGGTCCCGTGGACCTTCCACCGCGGCTTCGACTCCGCCCTGGACGGGCGACGGGCCTGGCATGACGTCCTCGATCTCCCCGGGCTGGACGCGGTCGCCTCGGCCGGTTCGACCCGAGGTCTCGCCGGCGGCGGCGAGGAGCTGCTCGCCCGGGCCCGGAAGGACCCGCGGATCGCGCGGTTGCTGCTGGTCTCCGGAGACCTCACCGCCGAGTACGTGCCATGGCTGGTGCGGGCCGGCGTGCAGCAGTTCGCCCTGGGCGAGGAAGTCCGTCAGGACCGCTCCTGGACCAAGGCGTCGGTCGACGCCGGTGCGGTCCGGGCCTGGCGGATGCTCCTCGACGACGCGCACCAGCGCGCGCTCGGCGTCCCGGTCGACTGAGCGCGTCGTTCCTCGGGATTCGCCGGACAATCCGGCCCCGGCAGGGGAGGCTGAGCAGGTGAAGACCGTCTCCTCCGTGCTCGTCGCCGTCCTCTGCTTCTCGGTCGTCGCTGCCGTGTCCGGAGGGTCTCCGGCGACCGGTGCCCCGTCGCCGGGCGCTGCCGCGCAGGCCGCTGCGGCGACGCTGGCGCCGTGGACGGCCTGCGGCGAGATGGAGTGCTCCAGCCTCACGGTTCCGCTCGACTACGCGCACCCGGCGAACGGCAAGACCGTCAAGCTGGCGGTGACCAGGATCGCGGCGACCGCGCCTGCCCTCGACTACGCGGGGATGATGCTGACCAATCCCGGCGGTCCCGGCGGGTCCGGCACCTGGATGCCCGGCCTGCGCGACTACGTCCCCGGGACGGTGGCCGAGCGGTACGACTGGGTCGGGTTCGACCCGCGCGGAGTCGGGAGCAGCGTCCCGTCGTTGCGCTGCTGGTCGAGCTACTTCGGGTTCGACCGACCGAACTTCGTTCCGAGCAACGCCGGGCTGATGAGCTACTGGGTCGCGCGGACGAACGAGTACGCACGGCGCTGCGGTGCTAGCACCGCGCAGCGGCTGCTCCCGTTCATGACGACCCGCGACACCGTCCGCGACATGGAGCGGCTGCGGACGGCGTACCAGGCGCAAGCGACCACCGAGCAGCAGACGAACGCCCGCAAGAAGCTGAACTACTTCGGCTACTCCTACGGGACCTACCTCGGCCAGGCGTACGCCACGATGTTCCCCACCAAGGTCGGACGGTTCGTCCTGGACAGCGTCGTGGACGCCAACCGCTACTGGTACCGGTCGAACCTCGACCAGGACAAGGCGTTCGACCGCAACCTGAACCTCTTCTTCGGCTGGATGGCGCAGCACAACGCGACCTTCCGCGTCGGCAGCACCCGGAGCGCGATCCGCGCCCGGTACAACGAGCTCGTCCGGAACCTCGAGCGCTATCCGGCTGCCGGCAAGCGGCTCGGCCCGAACGAGCTCGCTGACGCGATGCTCCCCGTCGGGTACGACGTCGATGCCTGGCCGGCGCTGGCGCGCGCCTTCGCCTCTCTGGCCCGCTACGGTCGAGGCGCGGAGCTGCTCGGCTACTACGCCGGCGGCAACATGGGGCCCGAGGTCGAGAACGGGTACGCGGTCTACAACGCCGTCCAGTGCTCCGACATCCGACGTCCGACGTGGTCCCAGTGGGTCTCCGAGACCTGGGCGGTGCACCGCACCGACCCGTACCTGGCCTGGGACAACACCTGGTACAACGCGCCGTGCCGCAACTGGCCGGCGCCGTCGCGCACCCGGATCGACGTAGACGGCTCGGCCCTGGTCGCGCTGGGGACCAAGATCCTGTTGATCAACGAGACCGACGACGGCGCCACTCCGTACGCCGGTGCCTTGGTGGCGAAGCGAAAGTTCCCCACAGCCTCCCTGATCGCCGGGGTCGGCGGCTCGACGCACGCCTCGTCGCTGCGCGGGGTGGCCTGCGTCGACAACGCGATCGCGGCCTACCTCGCCGACGGGACCGTCCCGGCGCGGCAGGGCGACAAGGCCGACCTCAGGTGCCCGGGCTATCCGCGTCCGTCGGCCTCGGGGGCTCGGGTCAGTGCCCGGACGGCGGCACCGCTGCTCTCCACCCGGGTCAGCCCGCTGGGGTACCGCTTCCGCTGACGCCTCAGAGATCCGCGGCGTCGACGATCCGGTAGGCGTACCCCTGCTCGGCCAGGAACCGCTGCCGGTTCTGGGCGAAGTCGGCGTCCACGGTGTCCCGGACGACGATCGTGTAGAACCGCGCGGTCTTGCCGTCGGCCTTGGGGCGCAGCAGCCGTCCCAGCCGCTGCGCCTCTTCCTGCCGTGAGCCGAAGGAGCCGCTGACCTGGATCGCGACCGCGGCCTCAGGTAGGTCGACGGAGAAGTTGGCGACCTTGGAGACCACCAGCAGGTTGATCTCCCCGGAACGGAAGGCGGCGAAGAGCTCCTCGCGTTCCTTCACGCTGGTCTCGCCCTTGATCACCGGGGCGCCGAGGTGGGCGCCGAGCTCGTCGAGCTGGTCGAGGTACTGGCCGATCACCAGGGTCTGCTCGCCGGCGTGCTGGGCGACCAGCCGTTCGGCGACCTGCGTCTTGGTGAAGGTGCAGCTCGCCAACCGGTAGCGCTCCTCGGGCTCGGCGGTCGCGTAGGCCAACCGTTCGGACTCGGGCAGGCTCACCCGGACCTCGACGCAGTCGGCAGGCGCGATCCAGCCCTGCGCCTCGATGTCCTTCCAGGGGGCGTCGAACCGCTTCGGCCCGATCAGGCTGAACACGTCGCCCTCGCGGCCGTCCTCGCGGATCAGCGTCGCCGTCAGGCCGATCCGGCGGCGGGCCTGGAGGTCGGCGGTCATCCGGAAGATCGGGGCGGGCAGCAGGTGCACCTCGTCGTACACGACCAGGCCCCAGTCGCGGGCGTCGAGGAGCTCCAGGTGCGGGTAGACCCCCTTCCGGCGCAGGGTCAGCACCTGGTACGTCGCGATGGTGACCGGGCGGATCTCCTTGACCGCGCCGGAGTACTCGCCGATCTCGTCCTCGGTCAGGCTGGTCCGCTTGAGCAGCTCGGCCTTCCACTGCCGGGCGCTGACCGTGTTGGTGACCAGGATCAGGGTGGTCGCTTGGGCGTGCGCCATCGCGGCTGCGCCGACGATGGTCTTGCCGGCGCCGCACGGGAGGACGACGACCCCGGAACCACCGTGCCAGAAGGACTCGGCGGCCTGCTTCTGGTAGTCGCGCAGTACCCACCCGTCCTCGGTGAGGCTGATCGGGTGCGCCTCGCCGTCGACGTACCCGGCGAAGTCCTCGGCCGGCCAGCCGAGCTTGAGCAGCGCCTGCTTGAGGTTGCCGCGCTGGGACGGGTGCACCAGGACGGCGGCTTCGGCGTCGGGGACGCCGTCGACCGCCTCCCCGAGCATGCCGGCGACCTTCTTGCTCCGCACCACCTCGGTGAAGACCGCCAGGTCGGTACTGGCCAGGACCAGGCCGTGGACCGGGTGCTTCTCCAACCGCAGCCGACCGAAGCGGTCCATCGTCTCGGCGATGTCGATCAGCAGCGCGTGCGGGACGGCGTACCGGCTGTAGGCCAGCAGCGCGTCGATCACCTGCTCGGCGTCGTGACCGGCGGCGCGCGCGTTCCACAGTCCCAGCGGCGTCAGCCGGTAGGTGTGGATGTGCTCCGGCGACCGCTCCAGCTCCGCGAACGGGGCGATCGCACGGCGGGCCTCGACGGCGCGCTCGTGGTCCACCTCCAGGAGGAGGGTCTTGTCCGACTGGACGATCAGGGGGCCGTCGTTCACCCGCCGAGTTTACGGTGCGGGCGAGCACGGCGACCGCGGAGCACCGGGGCGTACCCGGGGCTCCGTGGTCAGCGCGGATCCTGCGTGGGTCAGCGGACGAATCCGAAGTTCGGGTTGCCCGGGATGCAGCTGCTCCAGCCCTTGTGGTCGCCCTCGTTGTGGTCGCCAGGGCCGTTGGCGCCGGCGTGCGAACCGAAGGTGGAGTTGCCCGGTCCGGTGCTGGCGCAGTGGCCGGCGTTGGCGGGGGCGGCGGTCAGGGCGAACCCGGCGGTGGCGGCCACGGTGGTAGCCAGGACGGCGAGGGTCTTCTTCATCAGAATGCTCCATTTCCGGCGGTCGCGTGCCGACCACGCTCGGAGGGGATTCGGTGTGACCTGGAACACGGATTGGTTCCGGCGGGATCTTTTTCGACAGCACCTGCTGCGACCGCCGGTGCGGCTGTGCCACCGTGAGCGGGTGGGCAACACCGTCGAGCCGCTCTTCACCCGTGCGTTCGTCGCGCTCGGCATCGCCGAGCTGGCCTACTTCACGGCCGTCGGTGTCTCGATCTACGCGTTGCCGCTCTACGTCACCGGACCCGTCGGCGGCAGCGAGGCCGCAGCAGGTCTCGCCTTCGGTGCGTTCGCGATCTCGGCCCTGGTCCTGCGCCCCTACGTGGGTCGGCTTGCGGACCGCGGCGGACGCAAACCGCTGCTCGTCGGCGGCGCGGTGCTGGCCTCGGCCGGCCTGGTCGCCACGGGCTACGTCGAGGTACTGCCGGCGATCGTCGCGCTGCGGCTGCTGCTGGGCGTCGCCGAGGCGATGTTCTTCGTCTCCGCGTTCGCGATCCTGGCCGACCTCGCGCCGGAGAGCCGGGTGGGGGAGGCGATCAGCTTCAACTCCCTCGGCCTCTACCTGGGGCTGGCCTTCGGGCCGCCGCTGGGCGAGGTCGTCGAGCACTGGTCCGGCTTCACCGCCGCCTGGTGGGCGGCCGGAGGGCTGGCACTGCTGGCCGGCGCCCTGGCGTTGCTCGTCCCCGAGACCGGGACCGCGCCGCACCCGGACGAACCGCCGGGAGCACTCATCCACTGGCCGGCGGTGCCGGTGTCGCTGGCCTTCCTGACCTCGCTGATTGCCGTCGGTGGGTTCCTGGCGTTCGCGACCCTGCACGCCGAGGACGTCGGGGTCGCCCGGGTCAGCCTGCCGCTCTTCGTCTACGGGTTGCTGATCGTGGTCTGCCGGATCGTTTTCGCTAGCCTCCCGGACCGGCTCCCCTCGCTGCCGTTGGGTGCGGCCTCGCTGATCGCGATCGCGGTCGGCGTCGGGGCGGTCGCGCTCTGGCGCGAGCCGGTCGGCCTGTACGTCGGTGTCTGCGTGATGGGCATCGGCGTCAGCTTCTGCACCCCGGCCTTCTTCTCGGCGATCTTCGCCACCGCCCGGCCCTCGGAGCGCGGTGCTGCCGCCGGGACCGCCAGCATCTTCCTGGACCTCGGCATCGGACTCGGCCCGATCCTGCTGGGGGTGATCGCCGACGGCGCCGGCATTCCGTGGGCCTTCGGGCTGGCGTCCGGGGTCGCTCTGCTCGGCGCGGCATGGACGCTCGCGCTCGTACGTCGACCTGGTCCGGTCGTGTCGTCTGCTGAGGCCGGATGAGATCGCCGGTCATGGTCGCAGCCTGAACGTGATGCCGTCGGGTCCGCGGGTGTGGTGGTAGCGGGGGTCGTGGATGCGGCGGTGGTGGAACCCGCAGAGAGGTTCGGCGTCGTCGAGGTTGGTGGTACCTCCGTGTGACCAGGGTGTTCGGTGGTGGAGCTCGCACCAGGCGATGGGTCTGTCGCAGCCGTCGGCGAGGCAGGTGCGGTGGTGCAGCGCGAGAGCGACGTGGTGGGTCTCGGTGAAGAAGCGGTGGGTGCGGCCGAGGTCGAGCGGGACGCTCTGACCGTTGAGGATCGCGGGCAGGATCCCGGCTCCGCAGGCCAGCCGACGGGTCTGGCCGGCGGAGATCGTCTCCCCGGTGTCGAGGCCGGCGGCGGTGACCCCCGCTGGGAGGCGGTCGTGGTCGAGGGTGACGACCACGGTGGCGGCGACCTTGTGGTGCAGGCGGTCGGTGGGGAGGTGCTCGAGCACCTCGACGAGGGCGAGGCCGGCCGGGTGCGCGGGGTCTCGGCGTAGGTCGGGGTCACCGGCCTGGGCGGCGGTCGCGCCGAGGCGTGCGCGGCGCGGTGAGGTCATGGCCTGGATGACCTTGCGCAGGACGGAGGCGGCGAGGGTGGGAACGGTGAAGTGGCCGGAGGTGGTGCCGTCGCCGTTGTCGTGCAGGGTCAGCCGGGTCTTGGCCAGGGCGGCCTCTTCCTCGGTGCGCAGCAGGGTGTCTTCGTGGCGGTCCACGGCGGTCGGGTCGGGTTCGACGATCTCCAGTGCCCGTCGTGCGGCGCGGCGTAGTTGGTCGGGGGAGAGTCGGGTGGCTTTCTCGACCAGGTCGCGTTCTACGGTCTGCACCTGATCGGGCGTGAGCCCGGAGGGGAGTTGGTCGGTGGCCTGGACGATCACCCGGGCGTGCGCGGCGGACAGGGTGCCGTCGGCCAGCGCGGTGGCGCACGGTCGCACGATCTCGACCTCGGTGGGCGCGAGCGCCGCCGCGAGGCGCACGTCCCGAGAGGCCGCGGCCGGATCCGCATGCGTCCGCCGGGCGACCCAGGCCCCGGTGTCGGTGAGCCCGGTGTCCTCGGCGACACGGGCGGCATCCGCCGCAGCGACCACGCCGAACTTGACCGACTCCAGGCGCCGGATGGCACGGTCAAGGCTGGTCAGCAGCGCGTCGTACTCACCCGGCGGCCGTCCGCCCGGAGTCCCCGCGGCCTGCAACTGGTCGATCAGTCCGTGCAGCGCCACCAGTCCGGGGTGCTGATCGAGCACCGCGGGTCGAAGGTCGAGAGAGGTGGACACGAGACCATTGTTTCGAACGTCTGTTCGAACGACAAGGGAGGTTCAGAATCTGTGGAGAACTCTCATGCCTCCGTCGGCAGCCGTACCTCCGTGATCCGGTGGATCGCGAACGAGCGCACCTCGTCGCTACGCTCGTCGTACGCCGTCACCTGGCCGCCGCCCACCTCCCGCGGGCGGACGATCCGCTCGGTGGCGGTGCCGTGGTTGTCGAGGTAGCCGATCCAGACCTCGGTGCCCGTCTCCGCAGCTTCCCGGAGGGCGGTCATCACGTCGGCAGGGGAGCGAGCCGGTCCGCGTGACGGGCGCTCCGCCGCGGCCCGGTCACCGGCGCGGACGGCCGCGACCACGGCCGCGGTGCGAGCCGCGTGCCGGGCGTCCTGGCGGCTGCTGGTCGGGGTCGAACGGGGCGTCTTGGACCGGTACTCGTCCGGACGGGCGACCCGGACCGTTCCGTCGGCTGCCTCGACGACCGGTGCCGCCCCCAGCTCGCGCAGACGCGGCAGCAGCACCTGCAGCGGGACGTCGGAGACGACCACCGTCGGCGCGATCCGGCGGAGCCGCAGCGACGTTGCGGAGGCGTGGTGCATCAGCTCGGTCAACGCGGTCTCGTCGTCGCTGCGCAGGAACGACTCGGCCACCCCGAGCCGGAGCGTCCCGAAGCGGCGGGCCACGTCGTCGACGAGGTAGTCCAAGGCCTGCGGCACCGGGGTGCGGGAGGAGGCCGCGAGGAACTCCTTGACCTCGACGGCCGACCAGCCGGAGTCGAAGCCGCGGCGTACCGAGTCGACGGTGAACCGGTAGACGGTCGCGCCGCCGCGGGACTCGACGTCGGCGAGCACCCCGAGCCGGCGGGCGAACTGCCGTTCCAACGGGCCGGGCGCCACCGCGGTCAGGTCGGCTTGGATCAGCACGTGGTCGATCGGCGTCGGCAGCAACGACTCCAGGGCCGGGGCCGGGTCGCCGCCGGTGAGGAGCGCGCGCCCGTACCCGGGCAAGCCGTCCAGCCCGGTGACGCCGAGGGCCGCAGCCTCGCCGAGGATCGTCGCGGTGAGCTCGATCCGGCTGGCCGGGCGCCGCGGGTGCCGCCAGCGGAGCCGCTCGACCAGCGACGGGAGTCCGGTGCCCGGTGCCAGCGCCCGCCCGTCGGCCAGGTCGGCCAGCACCGCGAGCACACTCCGGCGGTCGCCGGGAAGCCAGGCCCGCTCGAGCCCGGCGGAGAGCGCGTTGACGGGCCGGTCGCCGTCCCGGCCGCCGATCGCCGAGACCAGCCGCGGGTTCTCCAGCCACGCGTTCACCAGGACCGTCCACCGCTCCGCCGTCGGGCGCAGCGACCAGGCGTCGTACGCCTCGGTGGGGAGCCAGGCCGAGTCGAGGTCGTCGTTCATCCCGAGAGCGAGCAGGTGAGCGGCGGCGGCGGTCTCGATCACCAGTGCCGCGGTCGGCAGGTCGGCGTGGATCAGCTCGGCAGCGGCCCGCAGCTCGCGGACGCCGAGACCGCCGCCGCGCAGACCTGCCGGCGGCCGCGTCCCCCAGGCCTCCAGCAGCATCTCGGTGCGTCGGGTGAACTCGAAGGCGGCACCGGCCGCGGTGCGGTCGATCAGCGCCGGGTCGCGCGGCCCGTCGGCCAGCTCCGGTACGACGTCGAGCGGGTCCCGCGTGGAGAGCCCGCCGCGCAGGTGCAGCCGGACCGTCCACGGGACCACGACGTGCCGGTCGTCGCGGGCCATCAGCAACCGGTGCGCCAACAGGTGCTCGGTGGGGGTGCCGGCTTCGGACTTCCGGACGCTCTTGCGCGCGTCGGCCACCGTGCCGGCGGCGTCGGTCGCGTCGAGGTGGTCGAGGATCGTCCGGGCCCGCTCGTCGATCGCCGCCAACGACACCGCGATCTCGCTCTCGGCCGGTCCTGCCGGGAGCCCCACCAGCTCGGCAACGACGGTGGTCGGCCGCCACGACTCCGGTGCCCCCCAGATCAGGGCCAGGCCGGCGAGCCGTTCCAGGGCGGTGTCGACCGAGGTCGGGCTTGCCCGCAGGACGTCGTACAGGGCGGTGGTCGGCGTCGGGCCGGTCTGGACGACGGCGAGCAGGGTCTCCAGCTCCAGGCGGTCGAGCAGGTCCAGGGCGCGGAGGACGGAGACCCGGACCACGGCGCGGGAGGCGAGCTGGGCGGAGTCGGTCGGTGCCGGTACGGCGAGGTCGGGGCGGGCGTCGAGCAGCGCAGCGATCCGCTCGTCCGGCCAGCTGCGGAACTGGTCGGCGAGGGTGCGTGGCGCCGCGGTTGTGGACATCCGACCAATTCTACGGGCGGCTGGCAGGATCGGGCCCATGGCAACGATCTCGGCGCACGGTCTGGGCAAGAGCTACGGCGGGAAGCCAGCGGTCGTGGACCTCTCCTTCGAGGTGCAGCCCGGGAGCGTGACCGGGTTCCTCGGTCCGAACGGCTCGGGCAAGTCGACCACGATGCGGCTGATGCTCGGCCTCGACCGGGGCGCCGGAGCCACCCTCTTTGACGGCAAGCCGTTCGAGGCGCTGAACCAACCGATGCGGCACATCGGTGCCCTGCTGGAGGCCAAGCCGTACCACCCGACCCGCAAGGCCCGGAACCACTTGCGGATGCTGGCGGCGGCGAACGCGATCCCGGTTGCCCGGGTCGACCAGGTGCTGGAGATGGTCGGTCTGGCCGAGGTGGCCCGCGCCAAGCCGAAGGGGTTCTCGCTCGGCATGGGTCAGCGTCTCGGGCTGGCGGCAGCGCTCCTCGGCGACCCGCACACGTTGATCCTCGACGAGCCCGCGAACGGCCTCGACCCGCAGGGCATCCAGTGGATGCGGGTCTTCCTCAAGGCGCTGGCGGCCGAGGGTCGCAGCGTCTTCGTCTCCAGCCACCTGCTGTCCGAGATGGCCTTGATGGCCGACCACCTGGTGGTGATCGGCAAGGGGCAGCTGATCGCAACCGGGGCGATCGCCGAGTTCGTGTCCGGCTCGGAGCAGAACGCGGTGCTGGTCCGGACCCCGGACGCGGCGGCACTGGTGCCGGTGCTCCAGGCTGCGGGTGCGCAGGTGACCGCGTCCGAGCCCGGTCTGCTGACCGTCACCGGGGTGGCCATCGAGACCGTCGGCGACCTGGCCTTCGAGCACGGGTTCCGCCTGCACCAGCTCTCCGCGCGGGTCGCCACCCTGGAGGAGGCGTTCCTGGAGCGGACCGCGGGTGCCGAGGAGTTCCAGGCCCGCCCGGTGCCCGGCCCGGACGGGGGCCCCCGATGAGGGACGCACTGGCCTACGAGTGGACCCGGATCCGCACGCTGCGTTCGACCTGGTGGCTGACCGGGCTGGCCGTCGTCGTCGGGGTCGGCATCGCGACGCTGTTCTCGTGGGGGATCCGGCACGAGTTCTCCACCCGTGGGATCGACGAGACCGACCTCGACGAGCTCGGGCCGGTGCTGGTCACCCAGCTCGCCGCGACCGGGGAGATCCCCAGCGTGATCTGCTTCGTCCTCGCCATCCTGGGCATCTTCGCGTGGGGCCACGAGTACCGGCACGGGATGATCCGCGCCTCGCTGACGGCGCTCAACTCCCGCGGCGCTTTCTGGGTCGCGAAGTACCTGGTCGTCGGGGTCTGGGTCGCGGTCGTCGCCGTGGTCACCCTGGTGGTCTCCGGTGCGGTCGGCTCGTTGTTCCTGCACGCGTACGCCGACGTCTTCACGCCGGAGACCTGGAGCGTGATCGGCCGTCAGGTGCTGTACGGCGTCCTGCTGACCTGGCTGGCGATGGCCTTCACCTCGATCACCCGGTCGCAGGCCTTCGCGCTGGTCTCGATCTTCCTGTGGCCGCTGCTGGTCGAGTCGCTGATCCACGTCTTCTTCCTGCTCGTCCCCGCCTTGCGTGATGAGACCGACATCCTCCGGTTCCTGCCGTTCGATGCGGGGCAGCGGATGGTCTCGGTCCTCGGGGACCCGGATTCCACGTTCGGGAACCCGCTCTCGGCGCTCGGCGGGACGGTCGTCTTCGGGGGGCTCACCGCGGTGCTGATGGCCGCGTCCTGGGCGCTCTTTACTCGTCGCGACGCCTGACCGCGTCCGCTACTCTGTGCCTTCGCCATCGGGTCCTGTACGGGCCCGGCCAACGCTGGAGAGAAAGGCCGAACTGGTGCCCACCGGAAAGGTCAAGTGGTACGACGCGGAGAAGGGTTTCGGCTTCCTGTCGCGCGAGGACGGGGACGACGTCTACGTGCGCTCGTCCTCGCTGCCCGAGGGCGTCACCACGCTCAAGGCCGGGACCCGCGTCGAGTTCGGCATCCTTTCCGGCCGCAAGGGTGAGCAGGCCCACCAGGTGCGCGTCCTGGACGAGCCCGCCTCGATCTCGAAGGCCCAGCGCCAGGCGAACCGGCGCAAGCCCGAGGACATGGTCGGCATCGTCGAGGACCTGATCAAGCTCCTCGAGGGCGTCGAGGAGGCCTACCGGCACGGCCGTCACCCCGACGGGAAGACGGCGGCGCCGACGGCCAAGCTGCTCCGCGCCCTCGCCGACGAGCTCGACCGCTAGTCCCGGTCGCGGCGGCCCCGGTCGTCGGTGGTCCCGGTCGTCGAGCTTGTCGAGACGCGGTGACGCCCCCGCCCGCGCTCAGCCCCGTGGTGCCGAGCGCAGCGGCTGCGCGCGGCGTACCAGGACCACCAGCGTCCAGGCGACGGTCATGGTGGCGAGCAGCATCAGGCCGAGGACCGGGTGGTCCGAGGGCAGCGCTACCCCGAGGAAGCCCCCGAACACCCAGGACAGCTGGAGCACCGTCTCCGAGCGGGCGAAGGCCGAGGTTCGGTAGCTCTCGGCGACGTCGCGCTGGATGATCGCGTCGAGCGACAGCTTGCCCATCGCCTGGGCGACCCCGATGGTCAGGCCGAGCGCCACCGCGAGCGGGAGCCCGTAGAACAGCGCGGCCAGCACGATCGCCACCGCGTCTGCGATGAGCGCGACCACGACGACGATGGCGGGGTTGATCCGCTTGAGGATCGAGGTCAAGCCGATACCGGCAGCGTTGCCGAGCCCCGCCGCACCGATCACCAGGCCGAGCAGCAGGGTGGTGTCGTACTGCCAGCTCTCGAAGGGGTTCCTGGTCAACACGAACGCCATGAACATGGTCAGGAAGCCGGACAGCAGACGCAGCCCGACGTTGCAGCGCAGCGCGAAGATGATCGACGGCGGCATGGCGAGCCGCTCGCGGCGACCGATCTGCCGCTCACCCGCTGTGGCGTCCGAGGCAGCGGGGAGCAGGATCGCGAGGATCGTGGCGCCGACGAAGACCACGAAGGCGTAGCGCAGCGACCACTCGCTGTCGAAGCTCGCGGCCAGGGCGGCGATCGGGGCGGAGACGGCTGCGCCGACCAGGCCGGCCAGGGAGATCCGGCTGTTCGCCTTCACCAGGGTCAGGTCGTCGGGGAGCAGTCGCGGAACGGTCGCGGCGCGGGCCACGCCGTACGCCTTGGACGCGATCAGGCAGCCCAGGGCGGTCGGGTACAGCGCCAGCGATCCCGAGGCGACCGCGTCGGCCATCAGCCAGCACATGAAGGCCCGGAAGGCCATCGTGAAACCGATCGCCCAACGGCGGCCGTGGCTGAACCGGTCCAGGAACGGCCCGAGCAGCGGGGCGATCACCGAGAACGGCAGCATCGTGATGCCGAGGAAGAGCAGCACCGGGCCCCGGGCGCCGCCGGGGTCGGCGAAGAAGATCGTCCCGGCCAGCGAGATCGCGACCGCCGCATCCGCCGCCGCGTTGAAGGCGTGCAGCTCGATGAGGCGGCTCAACCCGGACTCGCCGGCGCCCTCGGCACGAGCTGCCCGGCGGGCGAGCCGTACGGCCGAGGAGACACCACGTCCCGTGACCCGGCCGGCAGCAGCGACGCCGCGCGCGCTCGCGGCAGCGCCCCGCCCGGTCGCCTCGGCGAACCGGTCGCCCCGACGGACCTCGGTCCCCTCCGGCGCGGTGTTCGGATCCGGCTCCATGGCCCCATCCTGCCAACTGGACCCCCACTCCGTGGGGTCGGGGAGACACGGGACGCGTCGATGGGGGAGAATCCCGGGGTGATGACCACCGATCTGCTCTCCGCGGCTGCCGTCGACGCCGCCCGCGCCGCCCTGCTCGAGCAGGTCGGCGGTGCTGTCGTCGGCGACCACGTCGAGACGGTCGTCGAGACGGGGGTCGCCGAGGAGGGCGTCGTCGTCACCGAGTACTTCACCTGCACCCAGGCCGGCTACCCGGGCTGGCGGTGGGCAGTCACGGTCGCCCAGCCGGCCGGCCAGGACCAGGTCACCGTCGACGAGGTCGTGCTGCTCCCGGGTGGCGACGCGATCACGGCGCCGGCCTGGATCCCGTGGCGCGAGCGGATCAAGCCCGGCGACCTCTCCCCGGGTGACCTGCTCCCCGTCGACGAGGACGACCCCCGGTTGGTGCCCACGTACCTGGCCGGCGACCCGGGCGACGACGTCGTCGACGACCAGCAGGTCCGCGGCGTGGTCGAGGAGCTCGGTCTCGGGCGTTCGCGGGTCCTGTCGCTCGAGGGTCGTGACGCTGCCGCGCAGCGCTGGTACGACGGCGAGAGCGGCCCCGACGTGCCGCTGGCCCAGTCGGCCCCCGCGAGCTGCTACTCCTGCGGGTTCCTGATCCGGTTGGCAGGCCCGCTCGCCACCGACTTCGGTGTCTGCGCGAACGAGTTCGCCAACGACGACGGTCGGGTGGTGGCGATGAAGCACGGCTGCGGCGCGCACTCGGAGGCGCAGCTGCGCAAGAAGCAGCTGCCGCCGCCGCTGCCGGACCCGGTCTTCGACACCGTCAACCGCGCGGACCTCGAGGACTTCTGATTCCCAGAGCGTGAGCTCGCGAAGGCTCGTTGAGGGAATCAGATTGAGGAGCCGAGTTCAGACCTGAGCTCGCGAAGGGCTGAACTCGGCGTCTCGAAATCTCGGCGACGTACGCGCAGTCAGGCGGCAGCCTGACGCTTCGCCCGGCGGCGCCGACAGTAGTCCCAGCCGATCAGGCCGAGCCCGAATCCGGCCGCGCACGTCCAGAGCCACCACAGGTGCCCGTCCGCCTTCAGCCGCCCGGAGAACGGGATCAGCAGGATGAAGGCGACTGCCCACAGGGCGGTGCCCACCGCGAGGGTGCGGACGCCGTCCACGTCGAGCGGATCGACGTCGGCGACGATGTACCGGCGGTTACCGATCTCGTGGACGACGGGCTGGTCTTCGGACACGGCTCCAATGTAGCGGCCCGGGCCCCGGGCTCTGCCACCATGCACCTGTGGACACCTTCTTCAAGATCAGTGAGCGCGGCTCGACGGTAGGTCGGGAGATCCGCGGCGGCGTCGTCACGTTCTTCACGATGGCCTACATCATCGTGCTGAACCCGTTGATCCTCGGCTTCGTGCAGGACGGGGACGGCAACTACCTCGGCGGCGGCGAGGCGCCCAACCTGGCGGCGATCGCGGCCGGCACCGCGCTGGTCGCCGGGGTGATCACGATCCTGATGGGGGTCGTGGCGAACTTCCCGTTGGCGCTCGCCACCGGGCTCGGCCTGAACGCCTTCGTCGCCTTCACGGTCGCCTCCCAGATGACCTGGGCCGACGCGATGGGCCTGGTGGTCCTCGAAGGCCTGATCATCCTGGTCCTGGTGCTCACCGGGTTCCGGGAGGCGGTCTTCCACGCCGTACCGAGGGAGCTGAAGATCGCGATCTCGGTCGGCATCGGGCTCTTCATCGCGTTGATCGGCTTCGTCGACGCAGGCTTCGTACGGCGTACCGGGACCGGGCCGGTCCCGGTCGAGCTCGGCAACGGAGGCGAGCTCTCGGGGTGGCCGGTGCTGGTTTTCGCCCTCGGCCTGGTGCTGGTGGTGACCCTGTGGGTCAAGAAGGTCCGGGGCGCGATTCTGATCTCGATCGTGCTCACCACGGTGCTCGCGATCGTCGTCGAGGCGGTCAAGGAGATCGGCCCGCTGGTCAGCGGCGACACCGTCAACCCGAAGGGCTGGAGCCTCAACGTGCCGGCCTGGCCCGACAAGATCGTCGACAAGCCCGACTTCGGGACGTTGGGTGAGTTCAACCTCTTCGGCTCGTTCGAGTCCGCCGGCGTGATCGCCGCGATCCTGCTGGTCTTCACCCTGATGCTCGCCGACTTCTTCGACACGATGGGCACGATGACGGCGATCGGCGCCGAGGCCGATCTGCTCGACGAGGAGGGTGCCCCGCCGAACACCCAGCGGATCCTGATCGTCGACTCGGTCGCGGCCGCGGCCGGTGGCGCCGCCGGTGTCTCCTCGAACACCTCCTACATCGAGTCCGCTTCGGGCGTCGGTGAGGGCGCCCGCACCGGGCTCGCCTCGGTGGTGACCGGAGTCCTGTTCCTGCTGGCGGTCTTCTTCGCCCCGCTGGTGAACATCATCCCCAGCGAGGCCGCCGTTCCGGCGCTGGTGCTGGTCGGCTTCCTGATGATGCAGCAGATCAAGGGCATCGACTTCGACGACGTCGAGATCGCCATCCCGGCGTTCCTGACGATCGTGCTGATGCCGTTCACCTACTCGATCACTGCCGGTATCGGGGCTGGGTTCCTGGCCTTCGTGGTGATCAAGGTGGTGCGCGGCAAGGCGAGCGAGGTGCACGCGCTGCTCTGGGTGATCGCGACCCTCTTCGTCGTCTACTTCGCGATCGACCCGATCACCCGCTGGGTGACCTGAGGTCGCGCCCTAGACTCGCCGCATGAACCCCCGCTACCGCCGCCTGGTCATCACCGGTGCCCTGGCGGGGCTGATCCTCATCGCCGTCGTGACCAAGCTCCTCGGTTAGCCGGCGATGGTCGAGCCCCTTCCCGGTGCGTTGGCCCGGGTCCGCGAGCGGGTCCTGGATCCCGACGGGCTGGTCCGCGCGCTGGCCAGCGGCCGCCGCAAGGGCCAGCGTCCGGCATGGCGGCGGATCGAGCTGCGGTACGTCGACATCAAGGCGGGACGCCACCTCCAGGTGACCCGGTACGACGACACCCAGGCGCACGTCGCGAACCACCAGGGTGAGGCTGCGGCGGCGGTGCTCGACGAGCTGCTGGCTGAGCCGTTCAGCAACTGGCACGTCGAGTCGGCGACCGAGACGATCCAGCTCCGGGTGACCAAGAGCGGTGACGCCGCGGTGAGCGTGCAGCCGGGGGTCGCCGTACCGGCTGCGCGCGGGCACGACCGGGACAAGGCGCGGATGCTGCCGGAGGACGACCCGGTGCTGGTGGCCCTCGGGATCAGCGACGCCCAGGGTCGGGTGAAGCCGTCGCGGCGGGCGAAGTACCGCCAGGTCGAGGAGTTCCTCCGCGAGCTCGGCGCGAGCATCGACGACGCCGTAGCCGGGGGGCGGTTCGCCCCGAGTGCCGAGGAGCCGCTGCGGATCGTCGACCTCGGCTGCGGCAACGCCTACCTGACCTTCGCCGCGCACGCCTGGCTGACCCGGGTTCGCGGGTTGCCGGTACGGGTGGTCGGCGTCGACGTGAAGGAGCAGTCCCGGGTTCACAACACCGGGGTCGCCGAGCGGCTCGGGGTCGCCGAGGAGGTCACGTTCCTGAAGTCCGGGATCGACGACGTAGTCCTGGCCGAGCGGCCGGACGCGGTGCTGGCGCTGCACGCCTGCGACACCGCCACCGACGACGCCCTCGCCCGCGGGGTGGACTGGCAGGCCCCGTTGATCCTGGCGGCACCCTGCTGCCACCAGGACATCTCCCGGCAGCTGCGCGAGCACCCGTCGCCGGCGCCGTACACGATGCTGACCCGGGACGGGATCCTCCGCGAGCGGTTCGCCGACACCCTGACCGACGCGCTCCGGGCCTCGTTGCTGCGGGCTCGCGGCTACCGGGTGGACGTGGTCGAGTTTATCGGCAGCGAGCACACGCCGCGCAACACCCTGATCCGGGCGGTCACCACGGGAGCCGCCTCCCGGGACGAGGCCGAGTACGCCGAGCTGACGGTGACCTGGCAGGTCCGTCCGCGGCTGGCCGACCTGCTGGGTGCCGAGGCATGACCGGTCCGCTGGCGACGTTGGCCGCTGCGGTGGCCGCCGCGGCCCTGGTCGGGACGCCTGTCTTCTCCTTCGCCGACGACGCCATCGACGAGTCCAGCGGCCTGATCGACCTCGGGGCCACGATGGTGACCACCAACGACTCCGGGGACGACGCGGTGCTCTACCTCGTCGACCGGACCGGCCGCACGATCGGCCGGACGACGTACGCCGACGAGGTGGTCGACGTCGAGGCGCTCGCGCCGGCTGGGGACGAGGTCTGGGCGGCCGACATCGGTGACAACCGGGAACGGCGTACGAGCGTGCAGGTCTACCGGGTCCCGGTGGCGCCGGGGGACCGGCGGGTGGACGCCCCGAGGTACGACCTGGTCTACCCCGACGGCGCGCACGACGCCGAGTCGTTGGTGGTCGGGCCGGACGGGCGGCTGCGGATCATCAGCAAGGGCATCCTCGGTGGCAGCGTGTACGTCGCCCCGAAGGTGCTCGACGCGGATCGTCCGAACCGGCTGACCCGCGGCCCCTCGGTCAGTATCTTCGCGACCGACGCCGCGTTGTTCCCGAGCGGGAAGCACGTCCTGGTCCGCGGCTACGGCACTGCGGTGGTGGCGACCTTCCCGGACTTCGAGCCGGTGGCCTTCCTCGACCTGCCGGCCCAGGAGCAGGGTGAAGGGGTCTCCATCGGTTCGTCGGGCAGGATCCGGCTGAGCTCGGAGGGGCGGAACAGCGAGGTCCTGCAGATCAAGCTCCCGGCCGACGTCAAGGCGAAGCTCGCGGAGGAGACCACCACGGGAGCGCCCCCGGTCGGGGTCGAGGACCCCGAGCCGTCGCCGCGGCCGTCGGGCCGGGACTGGCCGCTGCAGATCGGCGGGCTGGCCGCGGTGGCGCTGGTCTTCTGGCTCGCGCTCCGCCGTCGCCGCTGACAGGATCGGTGCACGGATCACGGCGAGGCACCCCTGGGGAACGGCCGGACGGACTGATCTCGGGCCTGAGTCGGTCAGGTCGTGCGGGCAAACGATGGATCGCGCCAACGCACCCGTCATTGCTGGGCTACGCTTGCAGCGTCTGTCGGCACACAAGGAGAGATTGACTAAGAATGGCCACTCAACGGGACGCTGAACGTACGATCCGGGCGTTCATTCGCCGCGTCAAGAACACGGACGCGGTAGAACTGGAGTCCAAACTCTACGGGGACGGCGTGGGCCTGGACTCGCTTGAGACCGCCGAGCTCTCAGCGATTCTCGAGGACGAGTTGGGGGCTGACCCGTTTGCCGAGGGAGAGCTCCCGCAGACCGTCGCCGAGGTCATCGCGTTCTACGATTCGGATTCCGTCGAAGCAGCAGCAGACAAGTAGGCGCGGACCACTACTCGCGCTCCGTAACCCCAGTGCTCGGGTGCGCCTTGGCGAGCCGGTCGGCTCGTCCGGAGCCAGCTTCCGCGCCTCTGGCCGTTGTTTAGGGTTGGATCATGCCGAAAGTCTCTCCGAGTTTCAGTGAACTCGTCTTCTCCGATCTGAAGCGCTACCGCGATGACAAACGGCCAAGCTGGTTCCTGGTCATCGCCCGGTGCCTGGTCCTGCCCGGCATGCTGGCCTCGGTCATTCTCCGCGCTCAGCAGTGCCTCTACCGCTCGGGCCACGTTCGGTCGGCCAACCTGATGAGGGTTGTCGCGTCCGTGCTGGTCGGCGCCGACTTCACACCCGGAATGACGATCGGCACCGGGCTGCTGATCCCGCACCCGAACGGGCTGGTCATCGGTAACAAGCTCGTGATCGGTAACAACGTAACCCTCGCCCAAGGGGTGACAGCTGGTGCTCGCGAGTGGACCGTGGACGAGCCCGAGTACCCGGTCATATGCGACGACGCGGCCCTGCTCGCTCGTGCCACCGTTCTCGGTGGAGTCCGCATCGGAATCGGCGCTCAGGTCGGGGCGAACTCCCTGGTGCTCGCTGACGTGCCCGACCACGGCATCGTACTGGGGGTGCCGGCACGCTTGATCGGGATGCGGGAGGTCGAACCGGCCGAGAACGCCCCGTGACCGCGGTGCTCTTCACCGTCGCCGAGTTGACGGAGTTTGCCGCCGCGAGCGGCGACCGCAACCCGTTGCACCTCTCGGGGGACTACGCTCATCGGACGCCGTTCGGTGAGCGCGTGGTCTTCGGAGCGCTGAGCGCCCTGCGGGCCCTCGCAGCCATCCGGCCCGCATCTGGTGCCCAGCGGCCGGACCGGTTGAACGCCCGCTTCCACTCGCCGCTGCACGTCGACCGGGACTACGGCGTGGAGGTGACGCCCGGAACGGTCAGCTTCCTTGAGCACGGGAAGCGTCTGTCCACGATCTCGGTCACCTGGACCGACAACCCAGGGCAGCCCGGCGCCATTGGAGCGACCAGCGGGCTGCGTCAGATGAGGATCGAAGCAGCGGATCCCCCACCCGAGGACCTGGCCGGACTGATCGGCGAGGAACCGGAGGACATCGTCTACCGGTTCGACGCAGCTGCGCTGCGTAGGCTGTCGGGCGGTTCGCTGGACGCGTGGGCCGACGCTGAGCTAGGTGCGCTGGCGTGCGCGAGCTATCTCGCCGGTATGGAGATCCCCGGTGCTCAAGCGCTGCTGCTTGAGGTGGAGATCGACTTCGTCTTCCGGAGCGTCGCTCAGACCGACACACTCGATGTCTCCTTCGGCCTCTCCCGGTACGACGCGAGATTCGGCCTGCTCACCCTTGCCGCCGAACTCCGACACGACGGCGTGTTGCTCTCCCGGCTGCGCGTTCGGTCGCTGCGGCGCCCCCATTCCGTGGAGACCGACCTCGACCAAGCCCGTGCAGAGCTGCCCCGGAACGCCGCTGCTCTGGCGGGTCGCAAGGCCCTCGTCGTAGGTGGGAGCCGCGGACTCGGGGCCCAGATCGTCGCGCAACTTGCCCTGTGCGGTGCAGAGGTGGCGTTCACCTACCAGAGCAGTGCCGAGGAGGCTGACCGGCTCGTTGCCGCGCTCGCCGGGACCGATCGAACTGTGCGTGGATATCAGGGCGATGCTCGTGATCCCGCGTTCTGGTCAGAGATCGCGGTCGACCTTGAGGACGGCGTAGATCTGGTGGTGTGCTCGGCCTGGCCCGTGTTCGCCAAGCTGGGAACAGCACCAAGCGCCGTCGAGGCAGCGGTCGCGCACGTAGGGGCAGGTCTTGCGATGGTGGCCGGTCCGCTGCTTGCCTTCCTGCCGCTCGGACGGGGTGATCGATTAGACGCGGTCGTGCTTTCTAGTGAGCTGGTCCGGGCCCCGGACCCTGCGTACTGGCACTACGCGACGGGCAAGGCCGCTGTCGAGGGGCTGTGCCGCGTGCTGGCCCCGTCGTACCCACATGCCCGTTTTTATATTGTCCGGCCCAGCATGCTGGCAACGGACTACGCGCAGTCAGCAGTCGGCAGCGCCCCCATGCATCCCGCCGTCGCGGCCCGGATCATCCTCGAGCAGTGTGGGGCTGGAGAGCCTGGAGTGCACGAGCTCGATATCTCCCTGGGAGGTCTGGGATGAACATCACCATGGCGACCCTGCGTGACGCGATGCTCGAGATAGGGCGGGCACGGGACCTCCCGGCGGACGCACCAGAACTCGCAGTGGGGATCGCGTGCAGCTTTTCGCCCTTGCACCTGCAGACCTACCTGCAGGCCTCGGTCCAGGCTGCGGCCGGTGATCGCCGCGTCTCCATGATCCCTGGCTTGTACGGCCCGGTCGTCGAGAGTATCCAGCACGTGGCTGGGGCCTCGCCTGATCTGTGCGCCGTCGTCCTCGAGTGGCCGGACCTGGACCCACGCCTCGGTATCCGGGAGAGCGCGACGGCCCCCCGCGCCGATCTCGAGGAACTCTCGGCCACGGCGGAGGGTCGGCTCAACCGGCTGCATCAGGCTCTGACCGATCTCGCGGGCCTGTGCCCGGTCGCGGTTCTGTTGCCGTCGCTCGACCTGCCCGCAATCTACGCGGCTCCGTCAGGTCGGGTCGGCCTCCTGGAAGCGCGTTTGAGCGTGCTCGTGGCGCAGTTCTCCGAGAAGCTTCTCGCGGTGCCGGGGATCCGGGTGGTCGATCCGGAAATCGCCTCACGACGCGACGTCCAGTCGGACCTGCGCTCCGGTTTCCCCTATACCAGTACCAGAGCCGCGGAGCTTGCCGGCAAGATCGCACGCACCCTGGTTCCGTTGCCGACGAAGAAGGGCCTGATCACGGATCTGGACGACACTCTGTGGCGGGGACTCGTCGGCGAGGTGGGTATCGATGCGGTGTCCTGGGACCTCGATTCGGGCAGCCTCGTCCACGCCCTCTACCAGTTGCAGCTCCAGGAGCTCTCCCGCCGCGGGATTCTGATCGGGGTCTGCAGCAAGAACGATCCTGAGGTGGTCGCCGGAGTCCTGACCCGGGCGGACCTGCTGGTCTCGTCGGATGTTCTCTTTCCGGTGGAGGCGTCGTGGGGGCCGAAGTCGGCCGCGGTCGACCGGATCCTGCGTACGTGGAACATCAGCGCCTCCGATGTGGTGTTTGTTGATGACAACGACCATGAACTCGCCGAGGTCGCCGCTGCCCACCCGAACCTGACCTGCCTCAAGTTTCCCACCCTGGACCCTCGCGGTGCCGGGGTGCTCCTCGAGGAACTGAACGCTCTCTTCTGGCGTGAGCAGGTCACCGCGGAGGACGCCCTGCGCACTACGAGCCTGCGGGCTTCGGCCGCCGTCGCCGTCGAACGCGAGCGCGCCGACGACCCGGTGCAGTTCCTGCGCGACCTCGAGGGTCGGGTCACGGTCGAGGCGGAGGGCGTCTGGGAGTCGGCTCGCGCAGTCGAGCTCATCAACAAGACCAACCAGTTCAACCTGAACGGCCGCCGGGTCGTCGAGTCCGAGTGGCGCAAGCGTGGGGCACGTCCCGGTTCGGTCGGGTGCAGCATCTCCTACGCGGACAAGTTCGGCACTCTGGGCGCGATCTCGGTGCTCAGCGGTGTCGTGGACGGCGATCTGCTCACGATTGACTGTTGGGTGCTGAGCTGCAGGGCGTTCTCACGGGGGATCGAGCACCACGTACTGCGTGCATTGTTCGACCAGTACGGCGTGGCCCGGATCGCCTTCGACTTCGTGCGTACGGAGCGCAACGCGGTTGCCGCCCAACTGCTCTCGACGCTTGGTTATGATGTCGACGATCCCCGCGGCATCGACGTACGCGCCGTCGATGGAACGGGGATGACGGGGGTTCACCAAGTCGATGTCCGTCGTTCTACGTAGAGAGGCTCTTCATGACTGCGTCTGAATCGGTCGCGGACTCGCGCGTCGTCGTTCTGGACTGCGTGCGAACCATCTTCCCCTTCCTTCCCGAGGACCAGGTGGCGGTCGCGACCAAAGAGTCGCTGGCAGAGTGGGACTCGCTCGCTACCCTGAGCCTGATCACGATGATCGAGGAGACCTTGGACCTCATGCTCACCGACGACGAGGTTCAGGAGTTCCACAGTGTTGAGGGCATTCAGGCAGTCCTTGCTCGTCGTGCTGCCGCAGGTGCCTAGGTGACGGTGCAGGAGTCGCGCCTCCGGGGTCCGACGCTGCGTTTCCGCGTTGCGGCCAGGCTCAAGCGTCAGCTCGACCGGCCCTGGTTCTACCGCCTGCGCGCGAGGTACGAGGCACGACTTCCCGACGTAGAGATTCGTCAGTTGCGTGGCCTCAAGGCGGCCTACTCCGGGTCGAACCCCCCGCAGGTTCTGTTTTTTGGGGACTCCACGATGTTCTGGACGAGGCCGGGGGAGGATGACCCGCGCAGCCTCACCCAGATGGTCGTCGATGAGCTCGGAGCCGACGTGACCGTGCACTCGATCGTCGGGCCTGGGTACAACGCGCGCCTGGTCGCCGCGTTTGTCGAGGTGCTGGACGGGCTCCCAGCGCGTCCCGCAGTGGTGGTGGTGCCGATGTCGTTGATGATGGCCTCTGACTCATGGATCCGACACCCCGTTATCGGATCGGTCGTCGAGTCCGACGCAATCCGCGCGATGGTGCAGGCCGGTGGGGATTTCCCCGACCACCTGCCCCGGGCGCAGGAGGCGGACTGGAACACATTCGACCGGTTGCCTGCCGCGAGCTTCACCGGGGCCAAGCAGACTCTGGGAGAGATCCGGATGATCATCAACGCGATCCCGTCCACGGTCCAGGGCGCTCCGACCACCAAGTGGCAGCAGCTCGTTCGTGTACGCCACCTGTTGAGCCTCTCCAACGCAGGCAGGCTCGGGCCGCAGAGCGAAGGCGTGGTCCTGGCCGGCAGGCTCAGCTCGCAACTTGCAGCGCAGGGCCTCAGGTCGGTCGCCTACATCCCACCCGTGAACCTCGGTGTCGTGGAGAAGTTTTGGGGTCCGGCAGCAGTGGAGCAGGTGCACGAGAACGGTCGCGTGCTCGAGAGCGCCTACCGAGAGAACTCGGGCGGACTAGGCGAGGTGCTCAATACGATCCCGCTTTCGCCGGAGCAGGACTTCTCCGATCCCGCGCACCTCAACGCCAACGGTCGCCGTCACCTCGCCCATGAGATTGTCACCGCGCTTCGGACGCACCTCCCGTCAGGTTCGTAGCGGCCCCCGATCGTTTCTGGGTGCAGTTGCGGCCGACGTCCGCATGGTGGTCTCGCTCTGTCGGCGCTGACAGGATCGTCGAGTGCGAATCACAGTCGTCTTTGGAGACATCACAACGCAGCGCGTCGATGCGGTCGTCAACGCGGCCAACGAGGGGATGCGCGGCGGTGGTGGAGTCGACGGCGCGATCCACGCGGCGGGAGGGCCGGCCATCCTTGCGGATTGCGTAGCTCGGTTCCCGGACGGGTTACCGACCGGTCAGGCGGGTGCAACCACCGCCGGCGATCTTCCGGCGCGCTGGGTGATCCACGTCGTGGGTCCCAACTACACGGCTGGAAATGGCGACCGCGGACTCCTTACCTCCTGTTACCGAAACGCGCTCTTCGTCGCGGATGAGATCGGTGCTCGGTCCCTCGCCTTTCCGTTGGTCTCCGCCGGGGTGTACGGCTGGCCGCTGGGCGACGCGGTCGCGGCCGCGCTGGAGGTGCTGCGAAGCACGCCGACGCAGGTCGAGGAAGCGCGGATGATGGCCTTCAACGTAGCGGCGTACAACGAGCTGATCGCTCAACTCGCATAGGCGTACTTAGCGCGGGTCCGGGCGAGGAGCGAGGTGCCTCCTCTTGCCGGACTTGACGAGAATCGGGGACGATTCTCGCTTGCTGCCGTCGGGTTCAGAGAGCCGCGACCACGTGGTCGATGCAGGCGGTCAGGGCCTCGATGTCGGCCGGGTCGACCGCCGGGTACATCGCGATCCGGAGCTGGTTGCGGCCCAGCTTGCGGTACGGCTCGGTGTCCACGATGCCGTTGGCGCGCAGCGTCTTGGCCACGTCGTCGGCGTTGATCGACTCGTCGAAGTCGATGGTGCCGATCACCAGCGAGCGGTGCGCGGGGTCGGCGACGTACGGCGTCGTGTACGACGTCTTCTCCGCCCAGCCGTAGAGCGCGTCCGAGGACGCCGTGGTCCGGGCGACCATGCCGGCCAGGTTACCGTTCGCGTTCATCCAGTCCAGCTGCTCGGCCATCAGGAAGAGCGTCGCCACCGCCGGGGTGTTGTAGGTCTGGTTGAGCCGGCTGTTGTCGATCGCGGTCTTCAGGTCGAAGAACGGCGGGATGTAGCGGTCCGAGGCCGCCAGCCGCTCGGCGCGCTCGAGCGCGGCCGGCGAGAAGATGCCGAACCAGATGCCGCCGTCGGAGGCGAAGCACTTCTGCGGCGCGAAGTAGTACACGTCGCTCTCGGTCAGGTCGACCGGCAGACCACCGGCTCCCGAGGTGGCGTCAATCAGGACCAGCGAGCCCGCGTCGGCACCTGCGGGGCGGACGACCGGCGCCATCACCGCGGTCGAGGTCTCGTTGTGGGCCCAGCCGTAGACGTCGACACCGGCCTCGGCAACGGCGTCCGGACGCGAGCCCGGGTCCGAGGAGATCACCGTCGGGGCGTCCAGCCATGGGGCGGCCTTGACCGACCCGGCGAACTTGCTGGAGAACTCACCGAAGGTCAGGTGCTGCGACTTCTTCTCGATCAGGCCGAAGGTCGCGATGTCCCAGAAGGCAGTGGCGCCGCCGTTGCCGAGGACGACCTCGTAGCCCTCGGGGAGGCCGAAGAGCGAGGCGAGCCCGTCACGGACGCGTCCGACGGTGTTCTTCACCGGCGCCTGGCGGTGGGAGGTGCCCATCAGTGACGTACCGGTCGCGGCGAGCGCGTCCAGGTGCGAGGTCTGGATCTTGGAGGGGCCGGCGCCGAAACGGCCGTCGGCGGGCTTGAGGCTGTCGGGGATCTTGATCGCGTCGGTCACGTCGGGTCCTTGAGTTGAAGGGTGAGTCCTGACGACGCTGTCAGATGCATCCCTATTCTGACAGCACAGCCTCAGAGAGACCTAACCGGAGGGACGTTCCCGTGAGCAACCTGGAGCCCCTGAGCTGGGAGATCCGCCCGAGCGTGATCACCGCCCCGGACGCCGCCCGTCTGGTCGAGGAGGTCCAGCTCGAGTACGTCGCCCGGTACGGCAGCCGGGACGAGACCCCGTTGGAGCCCGGGTACTTCGCTCCGCCGGCGGGAGCGTTCTTCGTCGGCTACCTCGACGGGGTGCCGGTCGCGACCGGGGCGTGGCGGCGGCGTACCGACGTCGAGGCGCTGGGCAGCACCGCGACCGCCGAGATCAAGCGGATGTACGTCGCCGCGGGCGCGCGGGGGCGGGGCTTGGCGCGGGCGATGCTCGCGCACCTGGAGGCGACCGCCGCGGCGGGCGGCGCGGCGGTGATGGTCCTGGAGACCGGTCTCGCCCAGCCGGAGGCGATCGCGCTCTACGAGTCCTCGGGCTACACGCCGATCCCCGGCTTCGGCTTCTACAAGGACGCGGCGTTGGCGCGCTGCTTCGCCCGGGCGGTCGCGCCGGTCCACGGCTGAGCCGCCCTTACCGCGCGGTGGGTGCGGTTCGGCACCCGCTGGCAGACTGTGCGGGTGACCCTGGCGTTCCTCGAGCTCAGCGGTCTCGACCCGCAGGTCGTGGTCGGGGTCGCGGCGCTGCTCGTCCTCATCCAGACCGGTCTGGTGGTCGGATTCCTGGTCCCGGCCGGCAAGGCCGCGGTGCTCACCGGGATCCTGGCCGGGCTCGGCGAGGTCCCGCTGGCGCTCGCCTGGTCGGCCCTGGTGCTGGCCGCGATCCTCGGGGCCGCCATCGGCTACGAGGTGGGGCGCGGGCACGGTGACCGGGTGCTGGCGCACCGGTGGCTGGTCCGGTACGAGCACCGGATCGCGCGCGGTCGCGACCTGGTCCGCCGTCGCGCGGCGGTCGCGATCGTCGGTGGCCGGGTGCTCGCCGTCTTCCGGGCGACCACGCCCGCGCTCGCGGGCGCGGTCGGGGTCCGGCGCCGAACCTTCTTGCTGTGGAACGTGGTCGGCGGCCTGATCTGGGGCACCGTCTTCGTCGGGCTCGGGTACCTCGGCGCCTCCTCCTTCGCGGAGATCGCCTCCCGGTACGGCACCGGCCCGGTGGTCACCGTCGCCGTCGTGGTGGTGCTGCTGGTGGCGACCGGCTGGTCGGTCCTTCGCCGCAGGACCGCTGCTCGTCTCGCCTAGCTCAGGAGAGCGCCCACTCCTCGTGGTAGCCCTCGACGTCGGAGGCCTTCCGGCTCGGCGGCCCGGTGTAGATCGCCGACGGCCGGATCAGCCGCCCGGTGCGCTTCTGCTCCAGGATGTGCGCCGACCACCCGGCGGTCCGGGCGCAGGTGAACATCGAGGTGAACATGTGCGGCGGCACCTGCGCGAAGTCGAGGACGATCGCGGCCCAGAACTCGACGTTGGTCTCCAGGACGCGGTCCGGACGACGCTCGCGGAGCTCGGCGAGAGCGGCCTGCTCCAGTGCTTCGGCGACCTCGTAGCGCGGGGCGTTGAGCTCGCGCGCCGTACGACGCAGGACGCGGGCCCGCGGGTCCTCGGCACGGTAGACCCGGTGGCCGAACCCCATCAGGCGCTCGCCGGCGTCGAGCAGCTTCTTGACGTAGACGGACGCGTCGCCGAGCTTCTCGACGTCCTCGATCATCGACAGCACCCGCGCCGGGGCGCCCCCGTGCAGCGGTCCGCTCATCGCGCCGACCGCACCGGAGAGGGCCGCACAGGCGTCCGCCCCGGTCGAGGTGATCACCCGGGCGGTGAAGGTCGAGGCGTTCATGCCGTGCTCGGCCGCGGAGGACCAGTACGCGTCGATGGCCTTGACGTGCAGCGGGTCGGGCTCGCCCTGCCAGCGGATCATGAACCGCTCGGCGATCGTCGAGGCCTTGTCGACCTCGCGCTGCGGCACCATCGGCTGGCCGACGCCGCGGGCGGCCTGCGCGACGTAGGAGAGCACCATGACGGCGGCACGGCCGACGTCCTCGCGGACCTGCTCGTCGCTGATGTCGTAGGTCTGCTGGATCCCCCAGGCCGGTGCCAGCATGGCGATCGCGGACTGGACGTCGACGCGGATGTCGCCGGAGTGCACCGGAAGCGGATACGGCTCGGCCGGCGGTAGACCGGGTTCGTAGGCACCGTCGACCAGGAGGCCCCAGACCTTCTCGAACGGGATCCGTCCGACGATCTCCTCGATGTCGACGCCGCGGTAGCGGAGCGCCGAACCTTCCTTGTCCGGCTCTGCGATCTGCGTCTCGAACGCGACGACGCCCTCGAGCCCGTGGTGTACCTCGGTCATGTGGAGACTCCTTCGTCCCGGCCGCCGCTGCGACCTCGGTCGCATTCTGCCGTACCCGTCCCCGCGCTCTAACCTGGCTCCATGGAACCGGTCACCGATCCCCTCGCGGACCGCCTCGCGGACCTGCGGGCGGAGTACGAGCTGGGCGGCCTCGACGAGGCCGACCTCACCCCGGACCCGCTGACCTTGTTCGGGCACTGGTTCGCCGCCGCCCGGCACGCCGGCCTGACGGAGCCGAACGCCATGGTGCTGGGGACCAGCATCGGAGACGTGCCGTCGTCGCGGACCGTGCTGCTCAAGGGCGTCGACCCGGGGGGCTTCGTCTTCTTCACGAACTACGACTCCCGCAAGGGTCGCGAGCTGGAGGCGAACCCGGTCTGCTCGCTGCTCTTCGGCTGGTACGGGCTGCAGCGCCAGGTCCGGGTCGAGGGCACCGCCTCGCGTACGTCGCGCGAGGAGACGGAGTCCTACTTCGCCGGCCGCCCGCGGGACTCCCAGATCGGGGCGTGGGCCTCCGCGCAGTCGACCGAGGTCGGCAGCCGTGCCGACCTGGACGCCCGGTACGCCGCGACCGAGGAGCGGTTCGCCGACCAGGAGGTGCCGCCGCCCCCGCACTGGGGCGGCTACCGGGTGGATCCGGTGAGCATCGAGTTCTGGCAGGGGCGACGCGGCCGGATGCACGACCGGATCGTCTACCGGCGCGAGGGCGCTGCCTGGACCACGCACCGGCTGGCGCCCTGAGGCGGTGGCTCTAGCGCTGGGCCAGGATCCGGCCTAGGTTGCGAGAACGTAGTTGGCATCGGGGTCGACTGCCTTTCTCGGAGGTATGCGCATGCGCAGGAAGTACATCTCGGTGGCCGTCACCTCGGCCGCTGTCCTCCTCACCGCGACGGTCACAGGAACCACCTGGACCTCGTCGGCGAGTCCGGTCCGGTCCTCAGGATCCTCGGCAGCGACGTCGTACGTCGTCCTGGGTGAGGCCGGTTCCGCCACGACGGTGCTGGCGCAGCGCTTGGCTGCCACCGGTGCGAAGGTCACCTCGGTCAACACCGACATCGGCATGGTCGCCGTCTCGTCCACCGACCGGTCGTTCCGCACCCGGGCGGCCGCGATCCGGGGGGTCGAGGGTGTCGCGGCGGACCGTTCGATCGGCTACGCGCCGAGCCGGCGTCCGATGGCCGTCGAGCGCGAGAACCTGACCGCGGCGCGTGCCGGGCTGTCTGCGCCGGTCGCCAAGCAGCCGAAGCCGGCCAAGTCCGACCCCTTGGACTCGCTGCTGTGGGGGATGCGGATGATCGACGCCGATCAGGCGCACGCGATCACGCTCGGTTCCCGGAGGGTTCGTGTCGGTGTCATGGACACCGGTGTCCAGGGCGACCACCCGGACCTGCACGCCAACTTCGACTACGACCGCTCCCGCAACTTCGTGACCGACATCCCGGAGATCGACGGCCCTTGCGAGAGCCCGGACTGCGTGGACCCGGTCGGTGAGGACGACAACGGCCACGGCACCCACGTCGCCGGCACGATCGGCGCCGCGCTGAACGGTTTCGGTCTCAGCGGAGTGGCGCCGAAGGTCGACATCGTCGAGGTCCGTGCCGGCCAGGACAGCGGCTACTTCTTCCTCCAGCCGACCGTCGACGCGCTGACCTACTCGGCCAACGCCGGTCTCGACGTGGTGAACATGAGCTTCTACGTCGACCCGTGGCTCTACAACTGTGCCGGCGGGGCGCCGGAGGACACCCCTGAGCAGGCTGCCGAGCAGGACGTGATCATCGAGGCGATGAACCGGGCGTTGGAGTACGCGCACAGCAAGCACGTCACCCTGGTGGCCGCGAGCGGCAACAACCACGAGGATCTGGCGAACCCACGCCACGACTTCTCCAGCCCGGACTACGGCGCCGACCCGCACGAGCGGACCATCGACAACGACACCTGTTCCGACCTGCCGGTCGAGGGCCCGCACGTCCTCGGCGTCAACGCGCTGGGCCCGTCGGAGCGGAAGTCGGACTTCTCCAACTACACCACCGAGCCGACCTCGGGCGAGGTCGAGGTCTCGGCCCCGGGCGGGTGGTACCGGGACGGGTTCGGGACCGCGACGTACCGGACCAACGAGAACCTGATCCTCTCCTCGGTCCCGCTGGTCGCGCTCCAGGACACCGGTGAGGTCGACGAGGCCGGGGACATCACCGAGCTCGGTGAGGCGACCGGGGTGAAGAAGCTCTGCCAGGCCGACCCGGAGCCGGGGACGACCGCGTGCGGGTACTACGCCTTCTTCCAGGGGACCTCGATGGCGAGCCCCCACGCGGCGGGCGTCGCCGCGCTGGCGGTCTCGGTGCACGGTCGCAAGCTCGCGCCGGGCAACTTCGGGCTCGAGCCGGACGCGGTCCGGGCGTTGCTGCTCGGGACGGCCACCGACCACGCCTGCCCGGAGGGTGGGATCCAGAGCTACACCGAGGTGGGCCGGTCGGCCGAGTTCACCGCGACGTGCGTCGGGACGCCGGAGCTCAACGGCTTCTACGGTGCCGGGATCGTGAACGCCCTGGGCGTCGTCAGCTAGGAGTCGGGGGGCACCGTTAACCACTTGTGAGTGAGCACTCACTCACTTATCCTGGTCCGGTGTCCCCCCGTGCTCCCGCCCTGTCGCCCGACGACCGCCGCGCCGCGATCGTCGCCGCGACCCTTCCGTTGCTCCACCAGCACGGCCGGGCGGTCACGACCCGACTGATCGCCGAGGCTGCCGGGGTCGCCGAGGGGACGCTCTTCAAGGTGTTCCCGTCCAAGGACGCCATCATCGACGCCGCCGTCGAGCACGCCTTCGAGCCGGGAACCTTCGTGGCCCACCTCAGGGCGATCGACCGCAGCCTGCCGCTGAGGGAGCGTCTGGTCGCCGTCACCGCGCTGATGCAGGAGAGGTTCATCCAGTCCTTCGGCCTGATCCGCGCGCTCGGCCTTCTCGGGCCGCCGGCGTCGGTGAAGGGCGACGAGAAGCGCCGCGAGGCCTGGCGCGCCCAGGTCGGCGCTGCCATCGCGGACGTGGTCGAGCCGGACGCGGACCTGCTCCGGGTGCCGGTCTCCGACTTCGTCGGGACGCTGCGCCTGCTGACCTTCGCAGGCAGCCACCACGACGTCACCGACGGCAACCTGCTCACCGCGGACCAGATCGTCGACACCGTTCTGGTCGGTCTGCTCGCTCGTCCTGAGGAGGGCGGGCAGCGCCCGTCTCGAAGGGCCGACCCCCGAAGGAGCGCCGACTGATGCTGATCCGCCTCATCCGCGAGTACCTGCGGCCCTACAAGCGGGACCTGCTGATCGTCGTCGGGCTCCAGCTCGTCGGCACGATGGTGATGCTCTACCTGCCGGTGCTGAACGCCGACATCATCGACAAGGGCGTGATCTTCGGCGACACCGGCTACATCCTGGAGCGCGGTGGCCTGATGCTGGCCGTCTCGCTGCTCCAGGTGGTCTGCTCGATCGTTGCGGTCTGGTTCTCCGCCCGTACGGCGATGGCGTTCGGGCGGGACCTCCGGGCCGGGATCTTCCGCCAGGTCGGCAGCTTCTCGGCGCGGGAGCTCCAGCAGTTCGGGGCGCCGTCGCTGATCACCCGGGAGACCAACGACGTCCAGCAGGTGCAGATGCTGGTGCTGATGGGCGGCACCCTGATGGTCTCGGCGCCGATCATGATGGTCGGCGGCATCGTGATGGCCGTGCACGTCAACGCCGGCCTCTCCTGGCTGGTGCTGCTGGTGGTTCCGGTCCTCGGCACCGCGATCGGGTTCATCGTCACCCGGATGATCCCGAGCTTCGCCGCGATGCAGGTCCGGATCGACGAGGTGAACCGGTTGCTGCGCGAGCAGATCACCGGGGTGCGCGTCGTCCGCGCGTTCGTCCGGGAACGCCACGAGACCGCCCGTTTCGCGGCGGCCAACGAGGACCTGACCCAGGTGTCGATCCGGGCCGGCCGCTGGCTGGCCGGGATGTTCCCCACCGTGATGCTTGTCGCCAACGTCGCCACCGTCGGGGTGCTCTGGTTCGGCGGCCACCGGGTCGAGTCCGGGTCGATGGAGGTCGGTGAGCTCACCGCCTACATCTCCTACCTGATGCAGATCGTGATGTCGGTGATGATGGCGACCTTCATGCTGATGATGGTCCCGCGCTCGACGGTCTGCGCCGACCGGATCACCGAGGTGCTCGACACCGCGTCCTCGGTGGTGCCGGCCGCCGACCCGGTGACCTCGGTCTTCGAACGCGGGACGCTGCGGTTCGAGGAGGTCGAGTTCACCTACCCCGGTGCCGGGGCGCCGGTGGTCCGCGGCGTCTCGTTCGAGGCGTCGCCGGGGCAGACGGTCGCGATCATCGGGTCGACCGGTGCGGGGAAGTCGACGATGGTCAACCTGGTGCCCCGGCTCTTCGATGCGACCGCGGGCCGCGTCGTGGTGGACGGGGTCGACGTACGCGACCTCGAGCCGGAGCTGCTCTGGTCGCGGCTCGGGCTCGTCCCGCAGCGCGGTTTCCTGTTCACCGGTTCGGTCGCCGACAACCTGCGCTACGGCAAGCCGGAGGCGACCGAGGAGGAGCTGTGGGCAGCGCTGGAGATCGCCCAGGCCCGCACCTTCGTCGAGGAGATGCCGGGGGGCCTGGACGCCCCCATCTCCCAGGGCGGGACCAATGTGAGCGGCGGTCAACGGCAACGGCTCGCAATCGCGAGGGCAGTGGTCCGGCAGCCGGAGATCTACCTGTTCGACGACGCGTTCTCGGCGCTGGACCTGGCGACCGACGCACGGCTGCGGGCGGCGCTGGTGCCGGTCACCGCGGACGCGACGGTGGTGATCGTGGCCCAGCGCGTCTCGACGATCCGTGATGCCGACCTGATCCTCGTGGTCGAGGACGGCGAGGTCGTCGGCCGCGGGACGCACCGCGAGCTGCTGGAGTCGAACCAGACCTACCAGGAGATCGTGGCCTCCCAGCTGAGCGCGGAGGAGGCGGCATGAGCCTTCGAGACGGCGCTGGCGCGCCTCCTCAGGGACCCGGTGGGGGCGGCACGCTGAAGGAGACCGAACGGGTGGTCGCCGGGCCCGGTCCGGGACGCAACCCGTTCGGCGGCGGGATGATCGGGCAGAAGGCCTCCACCTTCAAACCGTCGGCCAAGCGACTGATGGCCCGGATGCGCCCGCGCCGGGTCAAGCTCGGCGCTGTCCTGGCCCTCACCGTGGTCAGCGTCGCGCTCAGCGCGATCGGCCCGCGGATCCTCGGGAAGGCGACCGACTTGATCTTCGCGGGTCTGATCGGCGGCAAGCTCCCCGACGGGATGAGCAAGGCCGAGGCGGTCCAGGACCTGCGCGTCCGGGGGGAGGACAAGGTCGCCAGCCTGGTCTCCTCGCTGGACCTGGTGCCGGGCCGGGGCGTCGACTTCGACGCGGTCGCCGAGGTCCTCTTCCTGGTGCTGGCGGTCTACGTCCTCGGGTCGGCGCTGGCCTGGCTGGCCGGTTACCTGCTCAACGACGTCGTCCAGTCGACGGTCCTCCAGATGCGCGCCGACGTGGAGGACAAGGTCAACCGGCTGCCGTTGAGCTACTTCGACCGGCAACCCCGCGGTGAGCTTCTGTCCCGGGTCACCAACGACATCGACAACGTCAGCCAGTCCCTCCAGCAGACCCTGAGCCAGCTGCTGACCTCGGTGCTCACCGTGCTCGCGGTGCTCTCGATGATGGTCTGGATCTCGCCGCTGCTATCGGTGATCGCGCTGGTCTCGGTGCCGATCTCGATGGTGGTCACCGCCCGGGTGATGAAGCGCTCCCAGGGGATGTTCGTCCAGCAGTGGCGGCGAACCGGCCGGCTGAACGCGCACATCGAGGAGACCTTCTCCGGTGCCACCCTGGTCAAGGTCTACGGCCGGCAGGCCGAGGCGGAGCGGGTCTTCGAGACCGAGAACGAGGAGCTCTACCGGGCCTCGTTCTCGGCGCAGTTCGTGAGCGGCTTGATCATGCCGATCATGATGTTCGTCGGGAACCTCAACTACGTCCTGGTGGCGGTGCTCGGCGGCCTCAGGGTCGCCAGCGGTTCGCTGTCGCTGGGGGAGGTCCAGGCCTTCATCCAGTACACCCGCCAGTTCACCCAGCCGCTCTCGCAGGTGGCCTCGATGACCAACCTGATGCAGTCCGGCGTCGCCTCGGCCGAGCGGGTCTTCGAGCTCCTGGACGCACCGGAGGAGACGGTCGACGGCACCGCTGCGGCCGCGCCCGCGGCACAGCGTCGCGGTGAGGTGCGGTTCGAGGACGTCGCGTTCTCCTACGACGCTGATCGCCCGCTGATCCGCGGTCTCTCCCTGGTCGCCGACCCCGGGCACACGGTGGCGATCGTCGGTCCGACCGGGGCCGGGAAGACCACGCTGGTCAACCTGGTGATGCGGTTCTACGAGGTGCACGGCGGCCGGATCACGCTGGACGGCGTCGACATCGCCGCGATGCCTCGCGCCGACCTGCGCTCCCAGACCGGCATGGTCCTGCAGGACAGCTGGCTGTTCGAGGGCACGATCCGCGACAACATCGCCTACGGCAACCCGGAGGCCACCGAGGAGCAGATCCTCGCGGCCGCCCGGGCCACGTTCGTGGACCGCTTCGTGCACTCCCTGCCGGACGGCTACGACACCGTCATCGACGAGGAGGGCTCGAACCTCTCCGCAGGGGAGCGGCAGCTGGTCACGATCGCGCGGGCGTTCGTCTCCGACCCGGCGCTGCTGATCCTCGACGAGGCGACCAGCTCGGTCGACACCCGTACCGAGCTGTTGCTGCAGCAGGCGATGGCCGCGCTGCGGACCGACCGGACCTCGTTCGTGATCGCGCACCGGCTCTCGACGATCCGCGACGCCGACCTGATCCTGGTGATGGAGGCCGGCGCGATCGTCGAGCAGGGCACCCACGACCGGCTGCTCGCAGCCGGCGGAGCCTACGCGCGGCTCTACAACGCCCAGTTCGCGGCAGCGATCGACGGTTGAGCGCCGCCACCGTCGACGGCGGAGAAACCCGTTGTCCGGGGCCTGCCTGCGACGTACCGTGGTCGCACACGGAAAGGAGGTGGTCCACGACATGATTTCTTCGAGGACGAGTGAGGTGGCTGCTCGCTAGCAGTGCCCCGCCCCTTTTCGGGGCAGCGCCGGCGCGCTGCCGGTGAAATCCAACGCAGTCACCCGACCCGCAGGCGAGCCGGTAGTCCACCGGTGGGGGGGCCTCCCGGCCCCACGCCTGCGGGTCGCTGCGTTCCCGGTCGATCCGAACGGTCATAGTTGCCAATGACAACCACATAGTTGCAGAATGCAACTATGAACCAGTCAGGCGCGATGTCGCACCGGGAGGTCCTGGAGGCGATGAGCGGGCTCCTGCTGGCGATGTTCGTCGCGATGCTCTCCAGCACCGTCGTCACCAACGCGCTGCCGACGATCGTCGCCGACCTGGGCGGGAGCCAGTCCGGCTACACCTGGATCGTCGTCGCCACGCTCTTGACGATGACCGCCTCGACCCCGATCTGGGGCAAGCTCGCCGACCAGTTCAACAAGAAGACGCTGGTGCAGTCGGCGCTGGTCATCTACGTGGTCGGTTCGCTCGCCGCGGCGCTCGCGCCCTCGATGGGCGTGCTGATCGGCGCTCGCGCTTTCCAGGGCCTCGGGGTCGGCGGCCTGACCGCGCTGGTCCAGGTGGTGATCGCCTCGATCGTCTCCCCGCGGGAGCGAGGCCGGTACTCCGGGTACATCGGCTCGACGTTCGCGCTCGCGACGGTCAGCGGGCCGCTGATCGGCGGCGTCCTGGTCGACATCCCGGGCCTGGGGTGGCGTTCGACGTTCTACGTCGGCATCCCGATCGCCGCGCTCGCGTTCGTGGTCCTGCAGAAGACGCTGCACCTCCCGGTCGTTCGACGCCAGGTCACCGTCGACTACCTCGGGGCCGTGCTCATCGTCGGCGGCGTCTCCGCCCTCCTGGTGTGGATCTCGCTGGCCGGCAACGAGTTCGCCTGGCGGTCGGGGACCAGCGCGCTCCTGGTCGGCCTCGGCGTGCTGATCCTGGCCGTCGCCGCGTACGTCGAGATCAAGGTCGCCGTCGAGCCGGTGATCCCGGTGCGCATGTTCCGCGACCGGACCACCTCCCTGGCCACCGTCGCGAGCGTCATGGTCGGCCTGGCCATGTTCGGTGCGACCGTCTACCTGTCGCAGTACTTCCAGGTCTCCCGGGGGATGTCCCCGACGAACGCCGGTCTGATGTCGATCGCGCTGGTCGGTGGGCTCCTGCTCTCCAGCATCGTCAGCGGCCGGGCCATCACCGCGTACGGACGCTGGAAGCGGTTCCTGGTCGGCGGCATGGTCCTGGTCGTGGTCGGGATGGTGCTGCTCAGCTTCGTCGACGAGCAGACCCCGTTGGCCGTAGTCGGGCTGTTCATGGTGGTCCTCGGCATCGGGCTCGGCGCGACGATGCAGAACCTGGTCCTGGCGGTGCAGAACAACGCCGCCCCGGCCGACATCGGCACCGCGAGCGCGGTGGTGACCTTCTTCCGCTCGATGGGTGGCTCGATCGGCGTCTCCGCGCTCGGTGCCCTGCTCAGCGCCCAGGTGGCCGAGAAGGTCCGGATCGGCCTGGCGGCGTTGGGTATCCCGGCCGACCACGAGAGCCACGAGATCCCCGACCTCGACGCGCTCCCGGCGCCGGTGCGGGCCGTCTTCGAGCACGCCTTCGGCGCTTCCACCGGGGAGTTGTTCCTGGTCGCGACGCCGTTCGCGCTGGTCGCGCTGGTCGCTGTCCTGCTCATCCGCGAGGTGCCGCTGCGGACGACGCTCGGCGAGCCCGAGCCCGAGCCTGGGCCCGAGCCTGGGCCTGGCCCTGAGGAGAGGGCGGTCGCCTGATGGGTGCCGAGCAGAGCCCGGACCAAGCCCGGGATCAAGCCCGGGACCAAGCCCGGGACCAAGCCCGGGATCAAGCACTGCGCGAAGTGGAGCACGAGATCGTCCGGCTGGTCCGCCGGATCCGCCGCGGACTCAGCCAGCGCGCGGCCGACGTCGATCCGGGGCTGACCGCGTCGTCGTACCCCTTGCTGGTGGCGCTGGTCGACCTGGGCCCGCACCGTGCCGCCGACCTCGTCGACGTCTTCGCCCTCGACAAGGGCGCGGTCAGCCGCGCCGTCCACCAGCTCCTCGAGCTCGGCCTCATCGAACGGGTCCCCGACCCCCTCGACGGCCGCGCCTCGATCCTCTCCGCGACGCCCGAGGCGGTCGAGCGGGTCGCGGCCACCAAGGAGAGCCGGCACCGTGAGATCGATGCCCGCCTCGCAGACTGGGAGGACCAGGCCATCGTCGAGCTGGGCCGGGGGCTGGCCCGGTTCAATGCCGCAGTCACCGACTGAAACGGACATTGCGCAGTACCCTGGTCCGGTGAACGAGGGGGCACGGCACAGGAGCGCGGAGGACGGTGCAGGTGCGCTGCTCGACGCGGTCCTGCTGATCAGTTCCGGTCTGGATCTACGCGGCTCGCTCGAGCACCTCGTCGAAGCCTCGTGCGCCCTCACCGGAGCCCGGTACGGCGTGCTCGGCCTGATCGACGACGACGGCGTGGTCGCGGACTACGTGATCCACGGTCTCGACCAGGAGACGATGGACAAGATCGCCTCGCTGCCCACCTGCGAAGGGGTCCTCGGGGTGCTGATCGAGGACCCGCGCCCGTTGCGGCTGGCCAACGTCGGCGACCACGCGCGCTCCATCGGGTTCCCGCCGAACCACCCGCCGATGAGCTCGTTCCTCGGCGTCCCGCTGTACGTCGACGGCCAGGTCTACGGCAACCTCTACCTCACCGAGAAGGTCGGCGGCGTCCAGTTCACCGAGCTCGACGAAGTCCGCTTGCAGACCCTGGCCGAGGTCGCCGGTCACGTCATCGCGAACGCCCGGACGCACGCGATGAGCGAACGCCGGCACCGCTGGCGGGAAGCGGGCATCGCGATGTCGGACCTGCTGCAGGACTCGGTGCACGTCGACGACGCGCTGCACGAGGTGGCCACCCGGCTCCGCGAGGTCGCCGAGGCCACCCTGGTCGCCGTCATCGAGGACCAGGGCGACGGACCGGTGCCGGTGGCCGTCGACAGCAGCCACACCTTCGCGAACTCCAACCTGGACAAGGTGCTCGAGCTGTCCGAGTCGATGATCGCCGAGTCGATCGACAGCGGTGAGGTGCTGGCTCTTCCCCGGGTCGGCCAGACCGCGGCGTACGTCGTCCCGCTGCGGTCGAAGCTGGCGCCCGGGCACTGTCTGCTGGTCGTCATCGACGATCCCGGCGTCGACGTGGCCGCACCGGACGTCGAGCTGCTCGCCGCCTTCGCCGACCAGGCCTCGCTGGCGCTGGACCGGACCCAGGCCCTGGCCGAACGGCAGGAGCACCTGCTCGTCGCCGACCGCGACCGGATCGCCCGGGACCTGCACGACACGGTGATCCAGCGGCTCTTCGCGACCGCGCTCCAGCTCCAGGGGATGCGCCGGGCCGCCGTCGTCGAGGAGGTCAAGCAGCGGCTGGACGAGGCCGTCGCGGACCTGAACACGACCATCCGGGACATCCGTTCCACCATCTTTGAGCTGCGTCACCACGACGGGGGCTCGCTCAAGGCGGAGATCCGCGGCCTGGCCAAGGAGTACGTGCCCACCCTGGGCTTCACGCCGTTCGTGCGGATCCGGGGGCCGGTCGACGTGGCGCTGCCACCGGCAACCGCCGAGCACCTGCTCGCGACCCTGCGCGAGGCCCTCTCCAACGTGGCCCGGCACGCCGAGGCGGATGCCTGCATCGTGGAGGTGGAGGCCACCGGCGACCGGGTCGTCCTGCGGGTCTCCGACAACGGTCGCGGCCTCGCCGAGAACATCAACGAGAGCGGTCTGCGCAACGTACGCCGCCGTGCGCTCGACCTCGGCGGGACGTTCCTGATCGCTGCGGAGGAACCGCACGGGACGCTGCTGGAGTGGCACGTCCCGCTGACCAGCTGAGTCCGCTGAACGACCGGGGTCTACGTCTCGGGGAGCCAGACCTTCTTGGCCAAGAGCAGCCCGTCGCCGACCGGTAGCAGCACCGGTACCAGCGACTCGTGCTCGTTGACCACCCGGCCGAGCTCGCGGATCGCGATCGTGTCGGGGTCGCGCTGGGCCGGGTCCGCGACCCGGTCGTGCCACAGCGCGTTGTCGAAGGCCACCACGCCGCCGGGGCGCAGCAACCGCAGCGCCTCGCGGAGGTACTCGGGGTACTCCTGCTTGTCGCCGTCGGCGAAGACGATGTCGTAGTGGCCGTCGGTCAGCCGGGGCAGCACCTCGAGGGCCGCCCCCGGGATCAGCCGGGCCCGCTGGGCGGGGATACCGGCCTCGGTGAAGGTCTCCTTGGCCAGCCGTTGGTGCTCCGCCTCGGTGTCCACCGAGGTCAGGACGCCGTCCGGGCGCATCCCGCGCAGCATCCAGAGGCCGGAGACGCCGGTCCCGGTGCCGATCTCGACGACGGCCCGGGCGTCCAGCACCGAGGCGAGGAACCGCAGGGCCGCTCCGCCGCCGGGCCCGATCGCCACGACGCCGACCTCCTCGGCACGGGCGCGGGCATTCGCGAGGACCGTGTCCTCGGCGACGTACTCCTCGGAGTAGGTCCAGCTCGCGGGCTTCGGTGCGGTGACGATGACAGCCTCCTCGATCGGTGCCCGTACGGGCCGTTGCAGGGGACTGTACCGCCGCCGGACCGGTGTCTGCGGGAACACTTCGGGGCGTCCGACCGTTCTTAGATTGCTGGGTCGCCTTCAGGGCGGTCTCAGCAGGCTCTCACAAACACTTTCTAGCGTGGAGGTCCCAGCAGCCGATGGTCCGTCGTCTCGACACGTACCGCAGCAAGGAGCCCCCGATGAGCCAGACCGACGTGCCGACCTGGGACCAGATCGTCGCCGACCACTCCACCCGGGTCTACCGGCTCGCCTACCGCCTCACCGGCAACCCGTACGACGCGGAGGACCTCACCCAGGAGGTCTTCGTCCGGGTCTTCCGGTCGCTGCACACCTACACCCCCGGCACGTTCGAGGGCTGGCTGCACCGGATCACCACGAACCTCTTCCTCGACCACGCCCGCCGCAAGAACCGGATCCGGTTCGACGCGCTGCCCGAGGACGCCGACAACCGGCTGCCCAGTCCGGTGCCCGCTCCGGACGCCGCCTACCTGAGCCAGCTGTTCGACGCGGACATCGAGGCGGCGCTGGCCGAGCTGCCGCCGGACTTCCGGGCCGCCGTCGTCCTCTGCGACGTCGAGGGCCTCAGCTACGAGGAGATCGCCGACGTCCTCGGCGTGAAGATGGGCACCGTCCGCTCCCGGATCCACCGGGGCCGCTCGCTGCTCCGTCGCGCACTGGCCCACCGGGCGCCGTCGCCCGGTCGTGTGCGCGTCTCCGGACCCCGGCTCGCGACCCAGGTCCGCTGATGGGCGGCGCGCGGTGATCCTCAGGCTCCACGGACACATCGGGTCGAACGCCTCCGCGCTCGTCGACGGCCAGTTGTCGCCCGCCGACGAGGAACGCGCCTGGAAGCACGTCCTGGGGTGCCCCGGTTGCCGCCGGCTCGTGGAGCACGAGGGCTGGGTCAAGCAGCGCCTCGCCGGACTCGCCGGACCGACGCAGGTCCCCGCTCCGGTCGGACTCCTCGGTTCCCTGTACGACGTGGACGCCTGGGCCGAGGTGGACGCGATCGAGCGCCGCTCGACCCGTCGACGGGCCACCACGGCCCTGGTCGGAGCCGGTTCGGTCGGGGTCGCCGTCCTCGCGCTCCTGACCGTGACCACCCCGCCGGCGGGCCGCGGCGAGGTGCCCGGGCCGGCGATGATCGGCAACGGAGTGCCGCCGCGGGACAACCCCGGAACCGGCCTGAGCGTCGATATCGAGAATGCGGCCTTCGGCGGTACGTCAAGATAGACCGGTGAGCGACACCGAGAACCCGGGCACTCCGGGCGAGCAGCCGACCGTGCCGACCCCGCCGCCGTACGGGGCACCGTACGGCGCGCGGCCGGGGGCGCAGCCGGGGGCGCAGCCCGGCGCGCAGCAGGGGGCGCCGTACGCGGCACCGGCTTACCCGCCGCCGGGCTACCCGCAGCCGCCCTACCCGGCGTTCCCGGCCGCCGCGACGCAGCCGGCCGAACCGCCGGCCGTTGGTTCTCGGTTCCCGCGCTGGACCTGGCCGATGGTCACCCTCCTGGCGCTGGTCGTGGGTGCCGGCGGCGGTGCCGTTGCCGGTGCCCTGGTCGCCGACGGTGACGGCGTCGGGGGCACGACCTCAAGCGTCTACAAGGTGGAGCCGCGGACTGCTGCCCCGCTGCCCGACGACAACGTGAGCATCGCCGCCGTCGCCGAGAAGCTGCTGCCGAGCACCGTCCAGATCCTCGCGGAGTTCCGGGGCACGGCCAACGGTGCGGTCGGCTCGGGTTTCTTCTTCGACGAGCAGGGGCACGTGATCACGAACAACCACGTGATCGAGGAAGCCGCCAAGGACGACGGTCGCATCCGGGTGATCGACTCCGAGGGCGGTCGGCACACCGCGACCGTGGTCGGCCGGAGCCCGGTCTACGACATCGCGGTCCTGAAGATCAAGCCGTTCGACGGTCTGGTCCCGGCGGCCCGCGGCTCCTCGGACCAGATGCGGGTCGGTGAGATCGTCGTCGCCAGCGGCTCACCGCTGCGCTACGCCGCCTCGATCACCAGCGGCATCATCAGCGCGAAGAACCGCCCGGTGACCACCGGGGGTGAGGGTGACGAGGCGTCCTTCATCAACGCCATCCAGACCGACGCCGCGATCAACCCGGGTAACTCCGGCGGGCCCCTGGCCAACCTGCAGGGTCAGGTGATCGGCGTGAACTCGGCGCTGGCCTCGCTCGGCGGCACCTCCGACGAGGCGGCGAACATCGGCATCGGGTTCTCGATCCCGATCGAGCAGGTCCTCGTCACCGCGGACCAGATCCTGCGGACCGGCAAGGCCCAGTACCCGGTGATCGGTGTCTCGGTGACCGGCACCGAGGAGCAGGACGGTGCCGCCGTCAAGGAGATCAACGACGGTACGCCGGCAGCCGACTCCGACCTCCGTGTCGGCGACGTGATCATCGCGGTCGACGGAGTTCCGGTCACCGACCAGACCGACGTGATCGTCGCGATCCGGACCCACGTCCCGGGGGACACCGTCCAGCTCACGGTCCGCCGCGGCGGCAAGACCCTGACGATCGGGGTCGGCCTCATCGGCAAGGTGGGGTAGGCGAGGTCCGCGCGCCCGTCACCCCATCTCGACACGCTCGGCCGAGGCCGTTGTCGCGTCCTTGATCAGGTCGCCTCGACGTCGTACGGCGGCCGCTCGTCCGGGGCGAGGTCGGGCCCGCCGGTCTTCGCGGCGAGGCGCGCGGTCTGGGCCTCGGCCAGGTCGTCGGCGTCCATCGCCTCGAGGATGTGCTTGCGGATCGCCACCCGCGGGTCGAGGTCGGTGAGCTTGAGGTCGGCGAACTCGGGACCGAGCTCGCTGCGCAGGTCGTTCTGCGCCGCCTGGGCGAAGGCCCGGAGCTGACGGAGCATCCGCCCGGCCTGGCGGGCGTACTCCGGGAGCCGGTCCGGCCCGAAGACGAGGATCCCGACCACCAGGATCACTGCCACCTCGGGCAGACCGATGCCGAACATGCGGCGAGTCTAGGTCCGAAGCGAAGCGAGGAGGTTGAGGAGGTCGGTTTTCGACCGTTGGTTCCTGAGGAGATCGCGCAGCGATCGTCTCGAAGGGCTCGAAACCTCAGAGCCGACCGGCGGGCGTCAACCCGAGCTGCATCCCGGCCAGGCCCCGGCCGCGGCCGGCGAGCGTGGTCGCCATCGCGGTGATCGCCTGTGCGGACGGAGAGGTCGGGTCGGAGGCGACGACCGGAGTCCCGGCGTCACCGCCCTCGCGCAGCGAGATGTCCAGCGGGATGTCGGCGAGCACCGGGACGTCGTACCCGAAGCGCTGGCTCAGCGTCTCCGCGACCCGGGCGCCACCACCGGCGCCGAAGATCTCCAGCCGGTGCTCCTTGCCCTCGCCGGTGCAGTGCGGGCACGGCAGGTAGCTCATGTTCTCCACGACGCCGATGACGCGCTGGTGCATCATCGAGGCCATCGTGCCGGCGCGCTCGGCGACCTCGGCGGCGGCCTCCTGCGGGGTGGTGACGACGATGACCTCGGCGCTCGGAAGGTGCTGGCCGAGGGAGATCGCGATGTCCCCGGTGCCCGGCGGCAGGTCCAGGAGCAGGGCGTCCAGGTCGCCCCAGTAGACGTCGGCGAGCATCTGGACCAGGGCGCGGTCCAGCATCGGGCCGCGCCAGGCGACGACCTGGTCGCGGCGGGGCTTGAGCATCCCGATCGAGATCACCGAGACGCCGCTGTCGGTCGGTACCGGCATGATCAGGTCGTCGACCTGGGTCGGTCGGGTGTCGGCGATGCCGAACATCGCGGGGATCGAGTGGCCGTAGATGTCCGCGTCGACCACGCCGACCTTGAGGCCCTGCGCTGCCAGCGCCATCGCGAGGTTCACCGTCACCGAGGACTTACCGACGCCGCCCTTGCCGGAGGCGATCGCGTACACCTTGGTCAGCGAGTCCGGCTTGCCGAACGGGATCTCCCGCTGGGCCTGACCACCGGAGAGGACGTCCTTGAGCCCGGCACGCTGCTCGGCGGTCATCACGCCGAGCTCGAGCTCGACCCCGGTCACCCCGGGGACGCCCGAGACCGCAGCCGTCACGTCACGGGTGATCGTGTCCTTCAGGGGGCATCCGGCAACGGTGAGCAGGACCGTGACGTCGACCTTGCCGGTGTCGTCGATCTCGACGGACTCGACCATGCCGAGCTCGGTGATCGGACGCTTGATCTCGGGGTCGTTCACGGTTGCCAGGGCAGCCTGGATCTGCTCGAGGACGGGGGATGTCATGGGGTCAAGGGTACGTCGTCAGGACGGGTCGTTCTCCCCGCGGTCCGGTCCTGGCGCGTGGTCCTGCTCACCCTCCAGGTCCGCCAGCAGGCCGCGGAGCTCGGAGCGCAGGAAGTCGCGGGTCGCGACCTCGCCGAGCGCCATCCGCAGCGAGGCGACCTCGCGGGCGAGGAACTCCATGTCCGCGTGCGCCCGGCTGTTCGCCTGCCGGTCCTGCTCGGTCATCACCCGGTCGCGGACCTCCTGCCGGTTCTGCGCGAGCAGGATCAGCGGCGCGGCGTACGACGCCTGCAGGCTGAGCATCAGGGTCAGGAAGATGAACGGGTAGTCGTCCCAGCGGATGTCCTCGGGAGCGAGCAGGTTCCACAGGATCCAGATCGCCACGAACAGCGACATGTAGATCAAGAAGCGTGCCGTGCCCATGAAGCGGGCGAACTGCTCGGCGAAGGAACCGAGGCGGTCCTGGTCGGCGGCGGACCGGCGTACCAGGGACCGGCCGACCAGGGACCGCCGGAACTCCTGGGGCTGGTCCAGCCGGACCCGGGGACGCTCGTCGGTCTTCTTCTCGGTGGTCTTCTTCTCGGGGCCGCGCCGCTCGGGAGTCGTCATGGCTCAGACCTGCTCGATCTTGCGGTCGCGCCAGCCGTCGGGGAGCAGGTGGTCGAGCAGGTCGTCGACGGTGACCGTGCCGAGCAGGCGGCCCTCGTCGTCGACCACCGGGGCTGCGACCAGGTTGTAGGTCGCCAGGAAGGTGGCCACGTCCTCCAGGCTGGCGTCGGCGTGGAGGTAGGTGAGGCCGGTGTCCAGGACGCCGGCAACGAGCTCGGAGGGAGGCTCCCGCAGCAGCCGCTGGATGTGCGCCACCCCGAGCAGCTTGCCGGTCGGGGTCTCCAACGGCGGCCGGCAGACGTGCACCAGGGCCGCCAGCGACGGGGTCAGCTCCTCGCTGCGGACCCGGGCGAGCGCCTCGGCGACGGTGGCGTCGGGGGAGAGGATCACCGGTTCGGGCGTCATCATGCCGCCCGCGCTCTCCTGGCCGTACTCGAGGAGGCGGCGGACGTCCTCGGCCTCGTCGGGCTCCATCAGGTCCAGCAGCCGCTCCGCTGTCTCGGGAGGGAGGTCCGCGATCAGGTCGGCGGCGTCGTCGGGGGACATCTCCTCCAGGACGTCGGCGGCGCGCTCCTGGCTGAGGTGCGCGAAGATCTCGACCTGGTCCTCCTCGGGGAGCTCCTCGATGACCTCGGCGAGGCGCTCGTCGTCCAGTGCGGCGACCAGCTCGCTGCGCCGCTCGGGGGAGAGGTCGTGGATCACGTTGGCCGCATCGGCCGGCTTGAGGTCGGCGAGGGTCGCGATCAGGTGGGTGGTGCCCTGGTTGGCCTCGCGGCGGTGCAGGCCGTCGACGTCGCTCCACTCGACCACGTGGGTCTGGCCGCGGCGGCGGAAGCCCTTGCCGTTCTCCTGGATCGCGACCCGGGAGAGGACCCAGTCACGGGTCCGGGCCTGCTCCATCGCCACGTCGAAGACGACGCCCTCGACACCGCTGCTGGTGATCCGGACCTTGCGGTCGAGCATCTGGCCGATCACCAGCGTCTCCGCGGCCCGCAGCTCGAAACGGCGCATGTTCAGCAGCCCGGTGGTGATCACCTGGCCGGAGTCGATCGCGGTCACCCGCGTCATCGGCGCGAACACCCGGCGCCGACCGAAAACCTCGATCACCAGACCGACCACCCGGGGCTGGCGGGCATCGGTGCGGAGGATCACCACGACGTCGCGGACCTTGCCGACCTGGTCCCCGCGAGGGTCGAACACCGGCAGCCCGACCAGGCGGGCTGCGTAGACGCGGTTCGGTGTCGTGCTCACACGCGGAGCCTACGCGAACGAACGGAGACGCCCGAGCTTGCTCGAGGCGGTGTAGTGAGGAGCATTGAGGAGCGCAGCGACGATCACCGAGCGCCCGAGCTTGCTCGAGGCCGAGTCGGCGACAGCGTGTTGACGAGCGAAGCGAGGATCACGAGATTCAAGCCTACGGGTAGCAAGCCAGTGGATATGTGCAGGATGAGGCCGTGCGCGACACCTTTCTGGACCTGCGGACCCTGGGGATGCTCGCTGTCGGGGTGCTCGCAGTCTCGTTCGCGGCGCCCTTGATGGCCGCCCTGGTCGTCCCGCCGCTGGCGATCGCCTTCTGGCGCAACGCGATCGCGACTGCGGTGATCGCACCGGTCGCGCTGACCCGGGCCGACGAAGCCCGTCGACTCAGCAACCGGCAGGTCGGGGCGATCGTGCTGGCCGGACTCTGCCTGGCCGCGCACTTCGGGTTCTGGATCAGCTCGCTGACGATGACCTCGGTCGCGTCCAGCACCGCGATCGTCTCGCTCCAGGTGATCTGGGTCGTCGGCTTCGACCTGGTCCGCGGCGTACCGGTCGCCCGACGGGCTCTGCTCGGTGTTCTGGTCGCCACTCTGGGGGCCCTCGTGGTCTCCGGGGTCGACCTGTCGATCTCGGGCCGGGCGCTGGCCGGCGACGGGTTGGCGCTGCTCGGGTCGGTCGGCATCGCGGCGTACGCCGTGATCGGCGGTCGGGTCCGGCAGCAGGTCAGCACCAGCGTCTACACGGTCGGCTGCTACGGCACCGCTGCGGTGGTGCTGCTGGTCGCGGCGGCGGTGGCCGGGCAGGACCTGAGCGGGTACGACGCCGACCAGTGGGTGCTCCTCGGTGTGCTCGTGGGGACAGCCCAGCTGCTCGGGCACTCGGTCTTCAACCATCTGCTGAGCCGGGTGACCCCGACGGTGGTCTCGCTGGCGATCCTGCTGGAGATCCCGGGGGCGTCGTTGATCGCCGCAGCCTGGCTCGGCCAGGTGCCCGGACCGGCGGCGGTGGCGGGGTTGCTGCTGATCCTGGCCGGGATGGCGATGGTGATCAGGGCGGCTGCGCCGGCAACTGCTCCCGCGTGATCACGCTCTGCCATCCTTCGCGAGTCATCACGAAGTGCTGCGACGGCTCGTCGTACCACGTGTGCACGATCCCGCGGTGCTCCATGCCGATCCGTCGGCAGACCGACATCGAGGCCTCGTTGGTCAGGTGCGTGACCGCGTGGATCTCCGGCAAGCCGCCGGTGAAGCCGCGCTCCAGGATGGCGGTGGCCGCTTCCGGGGCGTAGCGGTTCCCCCAGGCGTCCGGGTGCAGGTGCCAGCCGATCTCCACCTCGCCGTGTTCGTTGTTCGGCAACGGCACCAGCAGCACCGACCCGATCAGCCGACCGTGGAGCGGGCCGTGGTCGTTCACCTCGATCGCCCAGTACCCCAACGGCGGTGCGGAGCGCTGCCGCCAGCGCTCTATCTTCTCGGCCGCCTCGTCGAGGTCCTGGAGCAGCACCGGTGGTCCGTCGCCGAGCCACTTGGCGACCTCGACGCGGCTGAGGATGTCCAGCGCCACCGGGGCGTCCTCGACGGTCCAGTCGCGGATGAGCAGGCGCGGTGTGGAAGTGATCAGCACCCGGCCACTCTCCACCGGCGAGGTGACTTGTGTCATGGTCTTTACGGTCGAGTCCGCTCGATACCGACGGGTAATATCGACCGGACCTCATCGTGAGCGGAAGGACATCATCACCATGGCTCGACTGGCCCAGACCGAGGGACTCAACGACATCCAGGAGGAGATCCTCAAGGCTGTCCGCGCGTTCACGAACGAGAAGATCATCCCGGTCGCCCAAGAGCTCGAGCACGCCGACGAGTACCCGAGCGAGATCATCGAGGGTCTCAAGGAACTGGGCGTCTTCGGTCTGATGATCCCCGAGGAGTACGGCGGCCTCGGCGAGTCGCTGCTCACCTACGCCCTCTGCGTCGAGGAGATCGCCCGCGGTTGGATGAGCGTCTCCGGTGTGATCAACACCCACTTCATCGTGGCCTACATGGTGATGCAGCACGGCACCGAGGAGCAGAAGCAGAAGTACCTGCCGCAGATGGCCACCGGCGAGATGCGGGGTGCGTTCTCGATGTCCGAGCCGGGTCTCGGCTCCGACGTCGCCGCCGTCTCGACGAAGGCGACCAAGCAGGCCGACGGCAGCTACGCGATCACCGGCTCCAAGATGTGGCTGACCAACGGCGCCCAGTCGCGCCTGGTCGCGACGCTCTGCAAGACCGACGAGGGTGCCGACTCGGTCTACAAGAACATGACGACCTTCCTGATCGAGAAGGAGGCCGGCTTCGGCGAGACCGCTCCCGGACTGACCATCCCGGGCAAGATCGACAAGATGGGCTACAAGGGCGTCGAGACCACCGAGATGGTGCTCGAGAACCACGTGGTCCGCGCTGACCAGATCCTCGGCGGCGAGCCGGGCAAGGGCTTCTACCAGATGATGGACGGCGTCGAGGTCGGCCGCGTCAACGTCGCCGCTCGCGCCTGCGGGCTGGCGATCCGGGGCTTCGAGCTCGGCGTGGAGTACGCCCAGCAGCGCCAGACCATGGGCAAGCCGATCGCCAAGCACCAGGCGATCCTCTTCCGGATCGCGGAGATGGCCACCAAGGTCGAGGTCGCTCACACGATGATGGTCAAGGCCGCTCGGATGAAGGACACCGGCCAGCGGATGGACGTCGAGGCCGGGATGGCCAAGATGGTCGCCTCGGAGTACGCCCACGAGGTCGTCGAGGACTCGTTCCGGATCCACGGCGGCTACGGGTACTCCAAGGAGTACGAGATCGAGCGGCTCTACCGCGAGGTCGCGTTCATGCTGATCGGCGAGGGCACCACCGACATCCAGAAGATGATCATCGGCAACGCGATGCTCAAGGACTACCAGATCAAGAGCTGACGGCTCGGCCGTCGCGGATCGCGGCGGCAGGTGCGCCGAGGGCGGTGAGGCCGTTCGACGTCCGGTGTCCGGGGTGACAAGGTGGGGGCAGATGTTCGCCTGCAACTCACGGAGGATCCACCCATGACCGACCAGACAGGCAACGACGACCTCAAGGCCAAGATGCGCGAAGCGCTCGACCGCAAGAAGTCGAACGACCGCGGCGTACCGAAGGACGGCCCGACCAAGGAGAAGGCGCACGGCTCGGAGGTCGTGGGCGGCGCCCCGAAGATGCACCGCCGCAAGGCCGGCGGCGGCGGCTCCTGACGAGGACGATCAGGCGTGGCGCGGGCCACGCCTGACCACTACGCTTTCCGGGTGTCGCTCGAAGCCTCGTGCCCCCGGTGCACCTCGCCGATCACCGAGTCGAGGGTGACGTGGTCGTGCCCGGTGCACGGAACGATCCACCCGCTGTGGCGCCCGGCCGTCGCCGACTACGAGAGCTTCGCCGAGCTGGTCGGCCGCGTCGAGGACCTGCCGACCTACCTGCCGTGGCCGATGAGCCCGGGCTGGTCGATCTCCGACTTCGGTTGCGTGGTCGGCGGAGACCACAGCCGCGCGACGATGACGACGACCACCGGCACCAGCGATCTTGACGGCCCGGTCGAGGTGACGGTGATCTCGGAGGACCCGGGCGTCGGTCTCGGCTCGCGGTGCGGCGGGACGGCGTACGACGACCCCGGTCTGCAGATCGGGGTCGGCCCGTCCGCGATCAAGGTGCGTGCCGGCGGGCGCACGGTCCCGATGTGGGTGGTCGACTCGTCGTTGGACGACGACCTGCTCGCCAAGTCCGTCTTCGCCGGTGAGGCGGACGGCAGGTGGCTCTGGCTGGTGATCCGACCGGCATCGGCAGCGTTGCTGCTCCGTGACGAGTGGCTACTGGCCGACGTCACCGGCTTCGGCCCGGAGGCGTTGGAGATGCCGTTCGGGGGCCCGCGCCCGACCTGGTGACGCGGGCGCCGCTACTGCTCACCCGGGTCGCAGGAGTACGCGCCGCCGCACCAGACCTTCCGGGCACCGGAGTCGCCGGTCAGGAACGTCTGGGCGCCGGTGGCCAGCGCGGCGACGACCGCCAGGACGGCGACGACTTTCACGAGCCGGGCCTCGCCGCCGGTCCCGCCGCGGCGGTCCAGGACGACCAGCGCGGTCACCAGGACGAGCATGACGAGGGCGAACCAGAACAGTCCCTCTCCGAGTTCCTGGTGACGCTCGACGTCGATCTGGAGCCCCTTCTCGAACTCCTCACCGGCCTGGATGGCGACGACGACGAGCACCGTGCCGATGGCGGTGAGGCCGGCGACCAGTGGGCCGTAGGTACGGCGCCAGGCGGGTCGGACCGCGATCGCGATCGTGCCGAGGACGGCCAGCGGCAGCAGCACGACCACGCCGTGCACGACGAGCGGGTGGAGGGGGATTCCGTTGATGGTGTCGAACACGGTGTCTCCTTCGGCGGGAAGCAGGCGGTGATCTGATCATGGACCGAGTTCCTGAGCGGCTGCTGAAGCACGGCGGTGTGTCCGCCCAGTTTCGTCAGCGGCCAGCGGGTCCAACTACGCTGCCGGGATGGAATGGGTGCTGCTCACCGAGGTCTTCGTGACGCTGTTCGTGATCATGGACCCGGTCGGCACCATCCCGATCTTCCTCTCGCTCACCGGTGGCCGCTCCCCGCAGGTGGCCCGGCGGCTGGCCTGGCAGGCGGTCTCGGTCTCCTTCGGCGTGATCACCCTCTTCGCCTTCTTCGGGGAACGGCTCCTGGCGTACCTGCACATCTCGTTGCCGGCGCTCCAGGGCGCCGGCGGACTGCTCCTGCTGCTGGTGGCCCTCGAGCTGCTGACCGGCAAGGAGACCGAGCCGAACGTCGTGGCCGAGACCAACATCGCCTTGGTGCCGCTGGGCACCCCGTTGCTGGCAGGTCCGGGCGCGATCGTGGCGACAATGGTCTTCAGCAAGGACGTCGACGGGTGGGGGACCTTCGGTGCCGTCGCCCTCGGCGTGATCGGCGTCCACCTGTCGATCTGGTTGGCGATGCGGTACTCGCTCCCGATCCTGCGGTTGATCCGGGCCAGCGGCGTCCTGCTGGTGACCCGGATCGCCGGTCTGCTTCTTTCCGCCATCGCCGTCCAGCTGATCGCCGACTCGGTGCGCGCGTTCATCGCCGGCCAGGGGTGAGTTCCCGACGACTACTTGCGGCCCATGCTCTGGAAGCGTTGGAGCAGTCCGGTGGGGAGGTACTTCGCGCCGGTGACGATCGCCTTGTAGCGCAGGCTGGGGACCGAAACGGCTTTGCCGGAGCCCAGGTCGGCCAAGGCGGTGGTGACCAGGTCCTCGGCGTCGAGCCAGAGGAAGTCGGGGGCGGAGTCCCGGCCGACGTCCATCCGCTCGTGGAATTCGGTACGGACGAAGCCGGGGCAGAGCGCCATCACCTGGACGCCCTGGGGCCCGTACTCGTGGTGGGCCCACTCGCTGAACCGGGTCACGTACGCCTTGGCGGCCGAGTACGTCCCGCGTGGGACGAAGCCGGCCACCGAGGAGACGTTGACGACCTGGCCGCTGCCGCGCGCCACCATCGGCCCCAGCGCGGCGTGGCAGAGCCGCATCACCGCGACCACCAGGACGTCGAGGTGCGCCTGCTCCTGCTCGAGGGTGTTGTCCAGGAAGCGGCCCTTGAGCCCGAAGCCGGCGTTGTTGACCAGGACCTCGACGGGACGGTCCGGGTCGGCGAGCCGGGCCTCGACCACCGCGAGCGCGTCCCGGTCGGCGAGGTCGGCCACGATCACCTCGGTGGTGATCCCGTACTCCTGGGCCAGGTTGAGCGCCACCTCGCCGAGACGCTCCTCGTTCCGGGCCACCAGGACCAGGTGAAACCCGCGGGCGGCGAGCTGACGGGCGAACTCCAGGCCGATGCCGGCCGTGGGTCCGGTGACGAGTGCGGTGCGAGGCGACATGCGGCCCAGCATCCACGGGCATGGTCGGCACAGGCAAGCGCGGTGCGGCATGATGGACCCTGATGTCCACTACCCGCGTGATCGCCGTCGCCAACCAGAAGGGTGGCGTCGCGAAAACGACCACTGTTGCCTCCCTGGGTACGGCGTTCGCCGAGCTCGGGCAACGTGTCCTGCTCGTGGACCTGGATCCGCAGGCGTGCCTGACCTTCAGCCTCGGCATCGACCCTGAGGACCTGGACCTCTCGATCCACCACGTGCTGACCAAGGGCGTCCCGGTCACCGAGGTGATGGCGACCACCGAGGACGGCGTCGACCTGCTGCCGGCCACCATCGAGCTGGCACGCGCCGAGGCCGACCTACTGACCCGGACCGGGCGCGAGTACGTGATCCGCTCGGTCGTGGAGGAGCTCGACGGCGACTACGACTGGGTCCTGCTGGACTGCCCGCCGTCGCTCGGGGTGCTGACGGTTGCGGCGCTGACCGCGGCGACCGGCGTCCTGATCCCGTTGCAGTGCGAGACGCTGTCGCACCGCGGTGTCGGCCAACTGCTGGACACCGTCCACGACGTGCGCCGGTTCACCAACCGCCAGCTCGAGGTCTGGGGCGTCCTGCCGACCCTGTACGACGGCCGCACCACCCACGCCCGGACGGTCCTGGAGACCATCGCCGAGACCTACGAGCTCGACGTCATCGAGCCGCCGATCCCGAAGTCGATCCGGTTCGCCGAAGCGCCGGCGGCGGGCCGCTCGATCCTGACGACCGCCTCGGGCAACAAGGGCGCCGAGGCCTACCGTGCGGTTGCGGCCAACCTGCTTCGGCGAGGCTGACCGGCGATGGCCAAGCACCGCCTCGAGCGTCCGTCGCGGGTCCGACCGCGGCTCGGACGGATCGCGGCGGCGTCGGGCTCGCTGCTGGTGACCACGGTCGCGCTGCTCGGCGGGGTCGGGGTGATCCCGCTCGGCGGCGCCGGTACGGCCGCCACGAACCCGGTCGCCGGCAACACCGCCGTCGCGTCGCCGACGGCACCCGTCGCGGACCAGAGCCCACGCGCGCAGCAGCCGCCCGCGACGCAGGCGAAGGCGGCGGCGGCCAAGGCTTCGACCGCGCTGCCGGCGGGCACTGGTTCAGGCAAGCGGGTGGTCTTCTCGATGAGCCGGCAGCGGGTGTGGCTGATCGATGCCAGCGGGACGCCGAGGTCGACGTACCTGGTCTCCGGCAGCCTGACCAACAACCTCAAGCCCGGTCGGTACGACGTCTACTCGCGCTCGCGCTGGGCCGTCGGCATCGACGACTCCGGGGTGATGGAGTACTTCGTCCGCTTCACCCGGGGCAAGAACGCGCCGATCGGCTTCCACAGCATCCCGACGAAGAACGGCACCCCGCTGCAGAAGGAGTCCCAGCTCGGGACGCCGCAGTCGCACGGCTGCATCCGGGCCCGGCTGGCCGACGCGAAGCGGCTCTACGCGTTCGCGCCGGTCGGCACCACGGTGGTCGTCGTCGCCTAGGAGCTACTCCGACGCGGCCTGCGCCGCGCCGCCGCTGCCGCCACGGGTACGGCGCCGGTTCCGCTTGCGCGGCGCCCGGGCCGACTTCTCGCCCTCGGGTGCCGCCGCAGCCGCGTCGGTGCGGGTGTCGGAACGGGCCTCGCCGCGACCGCGTCCGCCGCGCGAGCCGCTGTCGCGGCCCCCGTCGCGGCCCCCGTCACGTCCACCGCGTCCGCCGCGGTCGTCCTTGCGGGGCTGCCGCGGGATCACGACCTGGCCCTCGGGGATGACCCGACCCTTGGTGCCGGGCGGGATACCCATGTCGTGGAAGAAGTGCTCGGAGCTGGAGTAGGTCTCGACCGGCTCGTCGAAGGGCAGGTCGAGGGCCTTGTTGATCATCTTCCAGCGGTGCAGGTCGGACCAGTCGACGAACGTCACCGCGATCCCGGTGGCACCGGCGCGCCCGGTACGGCCGATCCGGTGGACGTAGGTCTTCTCGTCCTCGGGGCAGGTGTAGTTGATGACGTGGGTGACGCCGGTGACGTCGATGCCCCGCGCGGCGACGTCGGTGGCGACCAGGACCCGGAGCTTGCCGTCGCGGAACTTGGCCAGCGCCTTCTCGCGGGCGGCCTGCGCCATGTCCCCGTGCAGCGGGCTGGCGTCGAAGCCGCGCTCGGTCAGGTCGTCGGCCACCCGCTGCGACTGGCGCTTGGTGCGGGTGAAGACGATGGTCAGACCGGAGCCCTCGGCTTGGAGCATCCGGCCGATCATCTCCGGCTTGTCCAGGTCGTGCGCCTGGTAGATGAACTGGGCCGTCGCGGGGACGGTCTGGTTGTCGTAGGACGACTCGGCCCGGATGTTCATCGGGTGCCGCATGTGGGTGCGAGCCAGGGCCACGATCGCGGCCGGCATGGTCGCCGAGAACAGCATCGTCTGGCGGGTCTCCGGGGTCTTGGCGAGCAGCCGCTCGACGTCCGGGAGGAAGCCGAGGTCGAGCATCTCGTCGGCCTCGTCGAGGACCAGGCTCTTCACGTGCGAGATGTCCAGGGCCCTGCGGTTCATCAGGTCGATCAGGCGGCCCGGCGTACCGACGACCACCTCGACGCCGGTCTGGAGCGCCTCGAGCTGCGGCTCGTAGGGGACGCCGCCGTACACGGTGAGGACGCGGATGCCGCGGTCCTTGCCAGCCAGGTGCAGGTCGCTGGAGACCTGGAGCGCGAGCTCGCGGGTCGGGGCGACGATCAGCGCCTGCGGCTTGCCCGGGGCGACCAGCTCTTCGTAGTCGGGGTCGTGCGGAGCGACCGCGCGCTGCAGCACCGGGATGCCGAACGCCAGCGTCTTGCCGGTGCCGGTCCGGGCCTGGCCGATCAGGTCGGTGCCCATCAGGGCGACCGACAGGGTCATCTCCTGGATGGCGAAGGGGGTGGTGATGCCGCCACGCTCGAGGGCGTCGCAAATCTCGGGGAGTACCCCGAGCTCTCGGAAGGTAGTCAGGATCTTGCCGTTCTGTGTGCTCGAAATGTTCTTCGAGGGGGCGTAGGCGCGGCTGCCTCCCCGTTCGCCTGAGCGGTGTCGTCCAGGTGTGTTCCCCGGTCGTGTCCGGGCGCTGACGGGGGCCGTCTGCCGGGATCAGTCTATCGGTACCCTCGCCGTATGACCGAAACCCCCGGATCTGTGCCCGAGTCCGACGTGCCCGTGGCGTTCCAGGACCCGGGCTACCGGGCCGCGGTCGTCGACCTGCTCGGCGCGATCGCGTACGGCGAGATCTCGGCCTTCGAGCGGCTCGCCGAGGACGCCAAGCTCTCCCCGACGCTGGCCGACAAGCTGGCGCTGGGAAAGATGGCCGCGGTCCAGTTCAACCACGTCGAGCCGCTGATCGCCCGGATCGCCGAGCTGGGCTCAGAACCGATGGAGGCGATGGCGCCGTTCGTGAAGCCGTTCGACGCCTTCCACCACAAGACCGCCCCGAGCAACTGGCTCGAGGGGCTGATCAAGGCGTTCGTCGGGGACGGCCTGGCGGCGGACTTCTACCGCGAGGTCGCGGCGTTCCTCGACGCGGACACCCGGAACCTGATCGTGACCTCGCTGGCCGACGCCGGCCACTCCGACTTCGTGGTCGAACGGGTCCGGGAAGCGATCGCGGCGGACGGCCGGATCGCCGGACCACTGGCGCTGTGGGGGCGACGGCTGATGGGCGAGGCGCTCTCGCAGGCGCAGCGCGTCGCCGCCGAACGCGACTCGTTGGCCGCGCTCCTCGCGGGCGGCGTCGACCGTCCCGGCCTGGACCTGCTCGCGCTCGGGCGGATGTTCAACCGGCTGACCGAGAACCACGCGAAGCGGATGGCCGAACTGGGGTTGGCCTCCTAACAGGGGAGTGGCCGGGTCGTCCGTTCGGACAATTGTTCGCCCGGTTCGTCGCACCTGGCCGGGTAGGGCCTGATTCGTCTGCCTAGACCAATGCGCTCGTGCTCCGGGTCCCGGTGGCGGCGAGCACCGGTGATCCTGAACCTTTCGGACGCGGGGGGTGCGGCCTGCGCACCCGGGACGCCTTGACCGGGCGACCCTCGCGACGAGAGATGAGGCCAGAATCTTGGGGCCGGAAATGGGGATGGTCATGCGTGTACGTCGGAATGATCCGCGGCGATTCGGGGGACTCGCCCCGCTGCTCGCCCTGATCGGGATGCTCGCTCTGTCCACCGGAGCAGCACTCCTGGTAGCGGGCCCGGCCTCGGCGGTCAGGACCTCGGTGTCCGACCACCAGGAGTACTGCGGGCCTTCGGTCCAGCTCAGCGCGGAGAAGCGGTGGGACGACTGCGACGGCGGGTCTGACTGCGACGAGGTGCTGTCCAAGAAGCGGTGGGACGACTGCGACGGCGGGTC
>JBFJNH010000011.1:0-67700 GCA_041618295.1 Marmoricola sp. | reverse complement strand
CCGAAGACGCCCATCGTGATCGGGGTCAGGGCCCCGGCCGCGGCGATCCGCCAGGTCAGCGACCATCCGCGGCGAGGCGCGCCGTTCGGGTCGCGCGACCCGGCGAGCCGGACCACCAGGAACGCGAGCGCTCCCATCGAGACGGAGGCGAAGAGCAGCATGCTGTTCATCGGGACGGAGGCGAGCGCCGGGTGGTTGACCTTGTCGTTGTCGTCGTACCAGGCCCACCAGCGCAGCTGCGGGCCGACCATGTCGAAGATCTCGTAGAAGACCTGGCAGACGAAGGCGACCGCGACCGCACCGACCAGGGCGCCGCGGTAGCGGAAGATCCCCATCACCCGGACGACTTCGTAGGCCAGGGCGCTGATCGCGGGGTAGAACGCCACGATGTAGAGCGGCAACCGGTCCCACATGAACTGCACCGTGAAGACGTTGTGCGCGAAGATGAACCCGTACTGCTCGTCGAGACCGAACCACTCCGGGAAGTACAGCGGCGGCTCGGTCACGAAGAGGTAGACCAGCGAGGCGCACCAGAGCGCCAGGTTGACCGGGTCCCCGGCCCGGAAGCGCCGTACGGCGTGCACCAGCGCCCAGATCGCGCCGGCGATGACCACCAGTTCCAGGATCGGCATCGTCCAGTGCGCGAGGTCGAAGGGGTTGCGCACCGAGAGCACCGGGCTGACGTCGTGGCAGTCGAAGCCGAGACCGCGGGTGACGTCCTCGGCCGCCTGCTCGCAGGTCGCACTCATCGCACTGCCTCCTTCTCGCGTTCGGGTGCTGCTCGAGGGGTCCAATCGGTCGCGGGCGGGTCCTGCCGGGCGTCGAAGCCGTACGGAACCCGGGTCCTGCCGAGGGCGGCCCGAACCCGGTAGCGCAGCAGCCCGACCAGCACCCGGGGGTTTCGCATCATCTCGGCCAGGGACTCGTCGAGGTTGAAGACGCGCGCGAAGTGCTCGTCGACGACAGCGTCCTCGCGGGCCGCTCCGGTGATCAGGTTGAAGGCCGGCCACGTCATCGATGCCAACAGCGTGCGCTGCCAGGCCGGGAGAACCTCGGTTCCGGTGGCGCACGCGTACCCCTTGTCGCGGGCCATCGCCATACCCCACGGCACCTTCAACGCCGACCGCTGCTCGGCGAGGAAGCGCCGGAAGAAGCGTTGGTCGAGGTGCGTCGCGCCCGCCAGGTGGTCGCGCAGCAGGACCGCCGAGCTCGCCGCGGAGCTGATCCCCTGGGCGTAGAACGGGTTGAACGCGCAGATCGCGTCGCCGACGAACACGACGCCCTCGGGCGCGGTGGGCAGCCGGTCGTAGCGCCGCCACTTGTTCCCGGTGGACCGGGTCAGGTGTACCTCGGAAGTCGGCTCGCAGGCTGCCATCGCCTGCGCGAACAGGGGAGCGCGTACCCGCGCGGCGGACGCCACGAAGTCCTCGGTGCTCCGAGCCATCGGGAGGCCCCAGGAACCCATGCAGGCGATCGCCCGGTTGCCCTCGACGGGGAAGAAGTTGCAGAGGTACTCGTGCTCCTCGGGGTGCTCGCCCTTGTCCTGCGTCGGCATGATCACCAGGTGTTGCCACCACCAGGAGGCAGGGCGGTCCGCAGCGTCCGGTAGGTCGTACCACCGGGAGGTGTAGGTGACGCCGGCGTCGAGGGTCTGGACCGGTACGGCGGGCCAGCCGGCTGCGACGAGCCAGTCGGAGACCGACGAGCCGCGGCCCAGGGCGTCGACGACGAGATCGGCGTCGACCTGGTGCTGCTCGGCGCCGGCGGCGAACGTGACGCCGGTGACCCGGCCGGGGGTGCCGTTGGTGCTGAGGCCGGTCACCGCGACACCTTCGCGGATGGTGATGGAGCCGACCTTGCGCACCTGGTCGCGCAGCACCCGCTCGATCAGGATCCGCGAGCTGTAGACCATCGTCATCGCGGACTGCTTCCGCGACGACCAGCCCGGGCCCTCGAGGTAGGCCGCGTCCATGGACGGCATCAGGTGCAGGCCGCCGGCGGCGATCAGGTCGTCCTCGAAGTCGGGGAACAGCGCGCCGATCGCCCGGCGGCCGGAGTTGAGCAGGAAGTGCGGGTGCTTGCTCTGCGGAACGCCACGACGGTGCTCCGCGTCCGCGGGCAGCACGTCACGCTCGAGGATCAGCACCTCGTCGAAGTGCGGCGCGAGTGCGCCAGCGGCGCAGAGGCCCGCCATGCTCCCGCCGAGGACGACGGCTCGGGTGCCGAGTTTCATGCGGACTCCGTTCATTCATACAAAGTTCGGATGAATGTATGAATGAACCGTCCGTGCGTCAAGGCATCCCCGGTCGCGGCGAACGGGCGAGACCTAGGTCCCGTCGGTGCTGTCCTTCGGCCCTACCGGTGCCCGCAGGTGTCAGCAAGGGTGGAGGTGAGGCAAGGAGTCCGTCATGAGATCAGTCATCATCTGTGAATCCATGTTCGGCAACACCGACCTGCTCGCGGCTGCCGTCGAGCAGGGGCTGGGGTCCGCGGGTGGCGAAGCAGACCTCGTCGAGGTCGGGGCTGCCTACGCGCAGGGTCGGCACTTCGCCGGCTGCGACCTGCTGGTCGTGGCTGCACCGACCCACGCCCTGACCCTGAGCCGGCCGGAATCGCGGGCCGAGGCGGTCGCCCGGGGAGCCGATCCGCGGCGGGAGCCGATCGGCGTCCGGGAGTGGTTGGGAACCCTGGAGGACGTGCTCCCGGCTTCCCGTCCGCGGCCGCTGGTCGCAGTCTTCGACACCCGGGTGCTGAAGGCCAAGCACTGGCCCGGGTCGGCAGCGCACCGCGCTGCCCGCACCCTCCGCAAGGCGGGGTTCACCGTCCTCGATCGCAGGAGCTTCTACGTCGAGGGGATCGCCGGGCCGCTGGTCCCCGGCGAGGTCGAGCGGGCCGGAGCCTGGGGCCGACGACTGGCCGGACTGGCCGCGGCGCGGGCGTCGTCGAACGGAGAGACGAACGGGAACTCGAACGGCGCCGAGACCGGGTGCTGACCTGAGCTACGACCCGGTTAGCACCCCCCGGCCCCCCCGGCACACGCAGACGCCGCCGGGACCACGACGTGGTCACGGCGGCGTTCTGGTTACGGCTGCGGGACGACGGCGACGACGGTCTTCGCGTGCTCGAGGACCCCGAGAGCCACCGACCCGAACAGGACCCGGCGTACCGGGTCGACCCGCTGGTGCCCGACGACGACCAGGTGCATCGTGTCCGCCAGGGCCAGCAGCCCGGCGGCAGGCGCCCCGCGGACGATCGTGCGGGTGACCGGCACGTCGGGGTACTTCTCCGAGAGCCCGGCGAGCGACTCGGCGAGCACCAGGGCGGCGGGTGCGTACTCCGGGTCGTCGACGTGGATCTCGTGGGCGTCGGAGATGGTGGCCAGTGCGTCCCAGGCGGTGTGCATCACCGTCAACGGGAGTCCGAGCTCGGCGGCCTGGCGGTAGGCGAACTCGAGAACGGCGGTCGATCCGGGGGAGCCGTCGCTGCCGACCAGGACGCCGCGGCGAACCTCGCCGTGGTGGTGCGGCCGTACGACGACCACGGTGCAGGTGCTGTGGGCCGCGACGGTCGCGCCGACCGAGCCCAGCAGCAGGCTGCTCAGAGGGCCCCGACCCCGTGAGCCGATCACCACCAGGCTGGCGTGGCGAGCGGCCTCGAGGAGCGCCTCCCGGGCGTCCGCGCCGGCCACGACCGTGTGCACCGTGCCCTCCGGTCGGGTGGGCGCCACCCGGGCTGCGGCGGTGTCCAGGATGGCCTGGCCCGCCACCTCGGCCTCAGCCAGGTAGGTCGCCGGGTTGAGGCCACCGGACGTCATCCAGGCAGCGGTGGTCGCCGGGTTGCCGACGGCGTACAGCAGGACGAGGTGCTTGTTCTCGTCCTGGGCGTGCCGTGCCGCCCACTCGATCGCGTGGTCACTGTGGTGCGAGCCGTCGACACCGACGACTACGGCACCTGCGGGGATCTCTGTCGTGTTCATGGGTCCAGGCTCGTGGCCCGCACCTACCCGGTGGCAGGGTCGTTCGACCCCGGCCCTCAGGTCGTTCGGTCCCGAGGGGGTGGCCCGTTCGGCTCTGCACCCCGCGCCGGGGGCCGGGGCAGCCTGGACCCATGACACCGCAGAAGCGCCCCATCCTGGTCGGGTACGACGGATCCGCCGACGCCGACCTCGCCCTGCAGTGGGCCCTCCGGACCGCCGAGCAGAGCGAGCTCCCGTTGCGGGTTGTCGTCGCGGGTGCCGACGGCCAGGGAATGCCCGCTGCCGTCCGGGCGCACGAGACGTCCGTCGCGCACGAAACCGCCGCCCGGGCGCGCGAGCTGGTTTCCGGGGCCGCCGGTCTGGAGGCTGACGTCCGGGTCGAGCACGGATGGCCGCTGCCGGTGCTGATGCACCAGGCCGAGGACGCCGAGATGGTCGTCCTCGGTAGTCGCGGGCACCACCGCCTCGACGGCAGCTGGATCGGTTCGGTCAGCCAGCACCTGGTCGGCCGGGCGCCCTGCCCGGTCGTCGTGGTGCGGCCGGCTCACAACCCAGTCGCCCGCCAGATCGTCGTCGGGGTCGACGGCTCGGCGTCGAGTGTGCGCGCGCTGCGGTTCGCGGCCCAGCGGGCGGTCCTCACGGGGGAGCAGGTGCTCGCGGTCAACGCGTTCCACCAACCCGCCTTCGTCCTGCACGGCGCCATCGGCGTGCTGCCCGACCACCCCGACCTGAGCGTTGCCGACGATGCCGAACGACTGGCGGCGGAGGTGGTTGCCGAGGTGACCGCCGACTTCCCCGGCGTGTCCATCCGTGGGACGTCGGCCGCGGGACGGGCCGCGCGGGTGCTGGCCCGGCTCTCCGACGACGCCTCCGCGGTGGTGGTCGGCTCGCGCGGACGGACACCGGTGCAGGCGCTGGTGCTCGGTTCGGTGGCGCACGAGACCCTGCACCGCGCCGCCTGCCCCGTCGTCGTGGTGTCCTGATGACGGACCACGGCCCCAGGCTCGCACCTGAGGTCGTCGTCGGGGTGGACGGGTCACCGGCCGTTCTCGGCGCCGTCCAGTACGGGCTGGGGGTCGCGGTCGAGGTGGGTGCCCCGCTGCGCCTGGTGCACGCGGTGCCGACGCTCGGTCCGGTGCCGCCGTTGGGTCCGGCTGCCCCGGACCGGGCGTACGCCGTCGGCAGCGCGTTGCTGCTCGACCTCACCCGTCGCGTGCGCCTCGCCGAACCGTCCCTCGAGGTGCGGACGACCCTCCAGCAGGGTGCCGTTGTACCCGTGCTGGTGGAGTCGGCGAGGGACGCCGTCCTCGTCGTCCTGGGTCGACGCGTCAGTCCGGACCCGGGAAAGCTCGTGGCAGGGCACCACGCCACCGGGCGCGTCGTGGCGGGCGTGACCAAGCGCACCCCGACCCCGGTGACCGTGGTGCCCGGTGACTGGCGGCCCCGGTCGTCGTACCGGGACGTCGTCGTCGGGCTCGAAGACCCGAGCGTGGCCCCGGCGGTGCTGATCCGGGGGCTCGAGCACGCCCGTCGGTCCGGCGGGTCACTGGTGATCCTGCACGCCTGGCAGGTGCCCGCCGGCTACGAGGACCTGGTGCCGACGTCGCAGGCGGAGGCCTGGTCGACGGAGCTCCGGGAACGGATCCTCCGGTCGACGGCCGCGGTCCGCTCCTCGGTCCCCGACGTCGCCGTGGAGGTGCGGGTCGTCCAGGAGAGTCCCGTCGACGCGCTGCTGCAGGCGTCGACTCAGGCCGCCGTGGTCCTCGTCGGACGTCGTTCCGGTGTCGGTCACTGGGCCCACCTCAGCAGCGTCCCGCGAGCCCTCCAGCGTGCCTCCCGGTGCCCCCTCGAGGTCGGCCCGATCGGGGTCGGAACGGAGAGCGTGATCGACCTGGAGCTCGAGCGTGACGGAGTCCTGCTGCGGTAGGCGTCGACCGGCCCACGGACGTAGGCCGATGGTCCTACGACCGGGGACGAACGGCCGTGTCGAGGTCGCCGGCGGGGCCCCTAGCGTCGAGACATCCTCCCCCTGACCCAGGAGTTTGATCGTGGACGTCCTCGACATCGCCCGATGGCAGTTCGGCATCACCACCGTGTACCACTTCCTCTTCGTTCCGATCACGATCGGGCTTTCCGCGATGATCGCCGGGTACGAAACGGCGTGGGTCCGTACCGGGAACGAGCGATGGCTCCGGCTGACCAAGTTCTTCGGGAAGCTGTTCCTGATCAACTTCGCGCTCGGCGTGGTGACCGGCATCGTCCAGGAGTTCCAGTTCGGGATGAACTGGTCGGACTACTCCCGTTTCGTCGGCGACGTCTTCGGTGCCCCGCTGGCCGTGGAGGGTCTGCTGGCGTTCTTCCTCGAATCCACGTTCCTCGGGTTGTGGATCTTCGGGTGGGACCGGTTGACACCCAAGGTGCACGTCTCCTGCATCTGGCTGGTGCACATCGGCACCCTGTTCTCGTCGTACTTCATCCTGGCCGCCAACTCGTGGATGCAGAACCCGGTGGGGTACGAGTTCAACCCGGAGACCGGCCGGGCGGAGATGAACGACTTCTGGGCGGTCATGTTCAACAAGGTCCAGCTCGTCACCTTCCCGCACACGGTCATCGCGGCGTACATGACAGCCGGGGCCTTCGTGGTCGGGGTGAGCCTCTGGTCGATGATGCGCAAGCGGAACGCCGAGGACCAGGACGTCTACCGCACCGGCATCCGCACCGGTGCCGCGGTGATGCTGGTCGCCGCCCTCGGCGTGGCGGTCTCGGGTGATGTCGCCGGCAAGATCATGACCGAGGTGCAGCCGATGAAGATGGCTGCCGCTGAGGCGCTCTACGAGACCGAGAGCTCCGCAGGCTTCTCGCTCGTCACCATCGGTACCCCCGACGGCAAGGAGGAGAAGTTCTCGATCAAGGTGCCGAATCTGCTCTCCTACCTGGCCACCGGGTCGACGGACGGCGAGGTCGAGGGCATCAACGACCTGCGCGCCAAGTACCGCGAGACCTACGGCAGCGATCCCGGGGCGGCGTACTACTCGCCCGGGGACTACACGCCGTACATCCCGCTCACGTACTGGACGTTCCGGTTGATGATCGGACTCGGTGTCCTGGCCGCGCTGCTCGCCGCGATGATCCTGTTCCTGACCCGCCGGGAGCGGACCCCGTCCGGTCGCACCTGGACCTGGGTGGCGATCAGCCTGCCGTTGCTGCCGCTGCTCGCCAACACCTTCGGGTGGCTGTTCACCGAGATGGGTCGGCAGCCGTGGGCCGTGTTCGGCCTGATGACGACGGAGCGGGCTGTCTCGCCCGGGGTGAGCACCTTCGAGGCGGCGACGTCGCTGGTCGTGCTCACCGCCGTGTACGCGGTGCTCGCGGTCGTCGAGGTCGGGCTGATCCTCAAGTACGTCAAGGCCGGTGCGGAGCAGGATCCCGTCGTCCCCGACCCGACCGACACCGACCCCGACCGCCCCCTGGCGTTCGCCTACTGAGCCGGGAAGACACAGGAGAACATCATGGAGCTCACGACTGTCTGGTTCGCGCTCATCGCCGTCCTCTGGATCGGCTACTTCGTCCTCGAAGGCTTCGACTTCGGCGTCGGCATCCTCCTTCCCGTCCTCGGCCGGTCGGAGGCGGAACGCCGCGTCCTGATCAACACGATCGGTCCGGTCTGGGACGGTAACGAGGTCTGGGTCCTGGTCGCCGGCGGCGCGACCTTCGCGGCCTTCCCCGAGTGGTACGCCACGCTGTTCAGCGGCTTCTACCTCCCGCTGCTGCTGATCCTGGTCGCGCTCATCGTCCGCGGCGTGGCCTTCGAGTACCGCGCCAAGCGAGACGACGACCGGTGGCGCGCCGCCTGGGACAAGGCGATCTTCTTCGGCTCGCTGCTTCCCGCGGTGCTGTGGGGAGTTGCGTTCGCGAACATCCTGCGCGGTGTCCCCATCGACGCCGACGGCGAGTACGTCGGCGGGTTCTTCAACCTGCTGAACCCGTACGCGCTCCTCGGCGGGGCGACCACGCTGCTGCTCTTCGTGGCCCACGGTGCGATGTTCCTGGCCCTGAAGACCGACGGCGACATCCGCCGGCAGGCGCGCACCATCGCCGGCGGCGTCGGGCTGGTCGCTGCGGTGGCCGCGGTCGGGTTCCTGCTGTGGACCCAGCTGGACACCGGCGACCTCAGCTCCGGGATCGCGTTCGTGCTCGCTGCGGTCGCTCTGCTCGCCGGCCTGTTCGCGATCGAACGCGGACGGGAAGGGTGGGGGTTCGCGGGCACCTTCGTCGCGATCGCGCTCGCCGTGGCCGGTCTCTTCCTGGCCCTGTTCCCGGACGTGATGCCGACCAGCTTGAGCGGCGGCGTCGACCTGACGACGACCACCGCGGCGGCGACCGACTACACCTTGAAGATCATGACGATCGTCGCGGCGATCTTCACGCCGGTCGTACTCGGGTACCAGGGCTGGACCTACTGGGTCTTCCGGCGGCGGATCGCCACCCACCACATCCCCGGCGCCACCGGTCCTGCGGAGCCCGGAACGCATCGGGAGACAGTCGCGGGGAACGCCTGATGAGGCCGGGTGACCCCCGGATGCGGGCGCAGCTCGCGGTCGCCCGCCGACCCCTGACCGTGGTCGTCGGCGCCGGGGTGGTCGCCAGCCTGGTCGTCATCGTCGAAGCTTTCGCGCTGGCCGCGGCGGTCGTCGCCGCTGTCGGTGGGGGCGACGTCGGTCGGCCGCTGGCGGTTCTCCTCGCGGCCGCCCTGCTGCATGCCGCCGTCCGCTGGGCAGGTGATGTCGCTGCGGCGCGGGCGGCGTCCCAGGTCAGCGCGGACATGCGCACGCGCATCGCCCGCTCCGTCCTGGAGGGGCGGGCGGCGGACCTGGGGGACGGTGAGCTCACCGCGCTGGCGACGCGAGGTGTCTCGGCAGCCGAGCCGTACCTCACCCGGTACGTGCCGGCGCTGGTCCTGGCCGGTGTTCTGCCGGTACTGACCGTCCTGGCCATTGCCAGCCAGGACCTGCTCAGTGCGTTCCTGGTGCTGGCAACCCTGCCCTTGATCCCTGTCTTCGGCGCCCTGGTCGGACTGGCCACCCGGGACCGTGCGCTCGAGCAGTGGCGCGCCATGGCGTCCCTGTCCGGGCACTTCGTCGACGTCCTCCGGGGGCTGCCGACGCTGGTGGCCTTCCGCCGTGCTGTCGCCCAGGAGGCGAACATCCGCCGGGTCACGGACCGCTACCGCGCGGCAACGGTCCGGACGCTGCGGGTGGCCTTCGCGTCGTCGGCAGTCCTCGAGCTGGTCGCGACCCTGTCGGTGGCCCTGGTCGCTGTCGTCATCGGAGTCCGGCTCGCCGCGGGAAACCTCGACCTGGGAACCGGCCTGGTGGTGCTGCTGCTCGCGCCCGAGGCGTACTGGCCGCTGCGCCGGGTGGGTGCCGAGTTCCACGCCTCCGCGGAGGGGATCGCCACCTTCGAGGCCCTGAGTGCGATCGGCCCGCGGTCCGAGGCCGTGGACCCGGAGGGGCCAGCCTCGCACCGACTCGTGATCGCCGACGAGGTCTCCTTCACCTACCCGGGTCGCGCGCAGGCCGCGGTCGGGCCGATCAGCTTCGCAGCGGCGCCCGGATCGCTGACCGTCGTCACCGGGCCGTCCGGGTGCGGCAAGTCGACGCTGCTGGCGCTGCTCGCCGGTCTGCTCGAGCCGACGAGCGGCAGCGTCGGTTCCGGAGGGGTCCCGGCTGCTGGCGACGCATGGCGTTCCCAGGTCTCGTGGGTGCCGCAGCGACCGACCTTCGTGCCCGGCACCGTGGCCGACAACCTGCGGCTCGCCGACCCGGGGGCGAGTGACGAGGCCCTCTGGGACGCGCTGACGACGGTCGCCCTGGCTGAGCGGATCGGTTCGTTCGGCGGTCTGGACGTCGAGGTCACCGAGGACGCTGCGCTGCTGTCCGCGGGGGAGCGGGCGCGCCTCGCGCTCGCGCGAGCGGTCCTGGCCGGCCGCCCGTGGGTCCTGCTCGACGAGCCGACGGCGCACCTGGACCCGATCACCCGGAGGATCATCGGCGACGTCATCGCCGCGCTGGCGGTTGATGCCGGCGTGGTCGTCGTCAGCCACGACGCGGAGGTCGTCGCGCTCGCCGACCGGGTGCTGGAACTGGCGCCCCCGGCGACACCGACGCTCGTCGCGGCTGACCCCGCGGCGTCCGCGCCGGTCGCCGGACCTGGTGGTGCCGGTGCGGCGGCCGCTCCGGAGAACTCGCCGCCGGCGCCCGTGGCACCGCCGCGGTTCGTACTGAGCACGGTCCTGGGAATCTGCTCAGCGTTCTGCGGGGTGGCTCTGACGGCAACCGCCGGCTGGCTGATCGTCAAGGCCGCGGAGCAGCCCGCGACGTTGACGCTGCTGGTCGCGATCGTCGGGGTCAGGGCGTTCGGCCTCGGTCGTCCGGTCTTCCGGTACGCCGAGCGGCTGGTCTCGCACGACAACGCCCTGCGCGGCCTGGCCGAACGTCGGGTCGCGGTGTACCGCAGCCTGGTGCCGCTGACGCCCGGTCGGCTCGGGCGGCACCGCGGAGACGTCCTGGCGTCCGTCGTCGACGACGTGGACGCGGCCACCGACCGCGAGCTGCGGGTCCGGCTTCCGTTGCGGACCTTCGCGGCCGTCTCCCTCCTGGTGGCGCTCGTCGCCGCCATCGTCCTTCCCGCCGCGGGGGCCGCGATCGCGGCGACGTCGGTGCTCGCGGTCGGGACGGCGTACCTCGTCGCCCGGTTGGGAACCCGGGCCCCCGAACGAGCCCTGGTCGCGTCCCGGGGCGAGCTCTCGGCGCTGATGCTCGATCTGGCCGCGCGGGCCGACGAGCTCCGGATGTGGCAGGCGCACGGCTCTGTGCGTGGCGCTCTGGACGCCGTCAGCAGCACCCTCGCCCAGGCGGGGCGTCGGGCGGCGTCGATGACAGCGGCGGCACGGGCCTGCGTCCGGGTCGGTGCCGTTGCCGGGGTGGGCGCCGTTGCGGCCGTCGGCGCGGGTCCGCTCGAAGCCGGCACCCTGTCGGCGCCGATGCTCGCGCTGCTGCTGCTGACCCCGGTCGCCCTCGCCGACCTGGGACTCGGCGTGGTGGAGGCGGCCGCCCTTGTCGAGCGGGTCGAGGCCGCCGAGGAGAGGTTGGCCGCGTTCGACACGATGGCGCCAGCCGTCCAGGACCCGGTAGCCCCGTTGCCGCTGGCAGGCTCCCACGACGTCGAGCTGCTCGGCGCCGCGTTGGGGTGGGACGGACGTCCGGTCCTCAGCGGCCTGGACCTGCGTCTTGCCGAGGGGGAGACCCTCGGGGTGGTCGGGCCGAGCGGGTGCGGCAAGAGCACCCTCGCGGCGACCCTGATCCGTTTCGTCGACCCGGTCTCCGGCCAGGTCAGCCTCGGCTCGGAGGCGCTGCCCGCACTGCTCCTCGACGACGTCCGGGGACAGGTCGGCTACGTCTCGGACGACCCGCACATCTTCGCCACGACTCTGGTGGAGAACGTCCGCCTCGCCCGGCCGGAGGCCTCGGACACCGAGGTCGAGGCCGCGCTCCGGGCGGTCCACCTCGGGGACTGGCTCGACGGGTTGCCCGACGCCCTGGACACCTGGATCGGTGACGGCCACGACCTGGTCTCCGGTGGCGAGCGGTCCCGACTGGGTCTGGCACGGTCGATCCTCGCCGACCAGCCGGTCCTGGTGCTCGACGAACCGGTGGCCCAGCTGGACACGGTGACCGCGGATCGGGTCGCCGCTGATCTGCTCTCGGCGTCCCGTGGCCGGAGCGTGGTCTGGATCTCGCACAGCGCGGTGGGCCTGGACCGGGTCGACCGGGTCCTCGACCTGGGCCGATGTCCTGCCCCTGCTCGGTCCGACCTGGCACAGTGTGAGCATGGATGAAGCGAAGAAAATACGCGTCTACCTGCTCGACGACCACGAGATCGTCCGGCAAGGGATCCGGACGTTCCTCGAGGCGGCCGGCGACATCGAGGTCATCGGTGAATCCGGCTCCGCCGTCGACGCGGCCAACCGGATCCCGGCGCTGCGTCCCGACGTGGCGATCCTCGACGCCCGGCTGCCGGACGGCTCCGGGATCGACGTGTGCCGCACGATCCGCTCGGTCGACCCGACGATCAACGCGCTGATCCTGACCTCGTACGACGACGACGAGGCACTCTTCTCCGCGATCATGGCCGGTGCCGCCGGCTACGTGCTCAAGGAGGTCCGGAGCTCGGGGCTGCTCTCCGCGGTCCGCCAGGTCGCCGCGGGTCAGTCGTTGATCGACCCGGCCCTCACCGCCCGGGTGCTGGACCGGGTCCGCAACCCGGTCACCACGGCGCCGGAGCTTGCGGAGCTGACCGAGCAGGAGCTCCAGCTGCTGGGGTTCATCGCCGAGGGTCTGACCAACCGCCAGATCGGCGAACGGATGTACCTCGCCGAGAAGACCGTCAAGAACTACGTGTCCAACGTCCTGTCCAAGCTCGGGGTCGAACGGCGCACCCAGGCAGCGGTCCTCGCCTCGCGGTTGCTCGACAAGGGCTGAGGGGTCTCAGATCCGGGCGGTCCAGACGAGGGTCGTCCCGGGCCCGTCGTTCGCTCCGACCTCGAGGCTGCCACCGAGGATGTTGGCGCGTTCCTGGACGTTGCGGAGCCCGCTCTCGGCCCGTTCGGCCGCGATGCCGATGCCGGAGTCGACGACGGTCAGCGTGACGGTGTCCCGCTCGACGACGAGCTCCACCTCCGCGCTCCGGGACTGCGCGTGCCGGGCGACGTTGGAGAGCGCCTCACGCAGGACGGCGAGCAGGTGGTCACCCACGTGGGGCGGGACCGTCAGGTCCAGGGGGCCGTAGGTATGCAACGCGGGTTCGAAGCCGAGCACGTCGGTGTAGTCCTGGACGATCCGGTGGACCTGCCCCCGCAGCGAGTCCTGGGGCTGCCTGAGCCCGAAGATCGTCGTCCGGATGTCCTTGATCGTGGCGTCGAGCTCGCCGATGGTGCTCTCGATCAGCTCGGCCGGGTCGGAGGTGTCGGCCCCGGCGCCGTACCCCTGGAGCTTGAGGCCGGTGGCGAACAGCCGCTGGATCACGACGTCGTGCAGATCCCGAGCGATCCGGCCGCGTTCGGAGACCACCGCGAGCTCCTCGCGGTCCGCGACGGCCTGGGCGCGGTCGATCGCCAAGCCGGCCTGATCGGCGAAGCCGGCGATGAACTCCTGCTCCTCGAACGGCGCGGAAGCCGCGGGACCGTTGAAGATCAGCACCAGTACGCCGGGGTCGGCGAGGTGGGCGCGGAGCGGGACGACCAGCGCGTACTGGTCGCCGAGGTCGACCTCCACCGCGAACGCCTGGTCGTCGGCCGAGCGTGCCTCGCCCACGATGCCGCGCAGGGCCGGTTCGAGGTCGGGGCTGGTCGCGCCGTCGACCGCGCTGACGACAGCCGGACCGTCCTCGGGCAGGAGGACGACGGCAGCCGTGGCGGCACGGGCTGCGGCGCGAGCCCGGATCGCGACGACGGCGAGTGCGGTGCGGAGCTGGATGGGCGGCTGCAGCGCGTTCGCGAGCTGGGCTGAGGCCTCCAGCCACTGCCGGCGCCGCTCGCTGAGCCCGTAGGCCCGGGCGTTCTCGATCACCAGGCCGGCGGCTCCGGCGAGTGCCTGGACGAGGGCCTCGTCGTCGGTGGTGAACCGGGCCCGGTCCCGCTTCTCGGTCAGGTACAGGTTGCCGAAGACCGTGCCGCGGATTCGGATGGGGACTCCGAGGAACGTGGTCATCGGCGGGTGACCTGCTGGCATCCCGACGGCGGCAGGGTGCGCGTTCAGGTCGTCGAGGCGGAGCGTCCGCGGGTCGTGGATGAGCTGGCCGAGAAGGCCGCGACCTCGTGGTTCGGAGCCGATCCGGGCGCGGGTCCCCTCGTCGATGCCGGTGGTGATGAACTCGCTCAGGTTGCCGTCGGAGCCGATCACGCCGAGGGCTCCGTAGCGCGCCTCGGTGAGCTGGGCGGCTGCCTCCACCAGCCGGGTCAGCACGCTGCGCAGATCCAGGTCGCTGGACATGCCCATCACGGCATCGAGCAGCGCCCGCGACTGGTCCGGACCGAGCTCGTGGGCGGGGTCGTGGAGGGGCTCTGCGGTCGGCTCCGGGGCGGTCGGCTGGGTCTGGGCGGGCAGGACGCGCAGGGCCGGGCCGGTGGTCATCCTGCTGCCATCCGGTTGGTCGGCAGGTCACGCTGCCAGTCGATCGGCGGGCCGAGCCGTCGACCCGTGATCGAGGTCCAGCGGATGCCGAAGAACATGTTCCGGCTCCCCGAGGCCCAGGGGTTGGGGCGCCAGCCGGCGGTGATCGCGTCCAGCTGGTGGGAGTCGGTGATCGCCTCGCCCCGTCCGCTGGCGACCACGCTCCACCCGGAGTAGTACTCGTAGTCGACGTGATCGATCTCGAACGCCATCTGGGTGTTCTGCGCGTAGGTGCCGAGGATGCTGTACGGCGTCGTCCGGAAAACGATGGTGTCGTCGACCACCGAGTAGTTCACCGGGACGATGTGCGGGCCGTCCGGTGTCGTGACCGCTACCCGGCCGAAGATGCCCGCCCGCAGCAGGCGCAGGCACTCCTCCTGGGTCAGCTCGTGTGGCTCCAGCACGACACACCTCCTTGCTTGGTCATGCTCTGATCCTCGCTCCGGAGCCGGGTGCGGATCAGGAGTCCTTGGTCCCGAGATCGGGGTCCACACGGGCATCGGTCGGGGCATCGGTCGGGGCGTCGTGGCGGGCGTGTCCGCGGTGAACCCGCGGCGGATCAGGTCCGATGGGGCCGATTCCTGGGACCTTCGGCGGTGCCGGCCGCCGTGCATCGATCCGAGACTGGACCTACCGAGATCGCGGCAGGTGCGCGACGACTCCGAGGAGGAACCATGCTGGTACGCGAGGTGATGACGACCCCGGTGGTCACGGTCACACCGGAGACCTCGATCAAGAGTGCGGTCGAGCTGCTCGCGCAGCACGCGATCACCTCGATGCCGGTCCTCGACGACGCTGGCGAGCTGGTCGGCGTGGTGAGCGAGGCGGACGTCCTTCTCGAGGCGTTCCTCCCCGACCAGCGTGCCCACGAGATCCCGGTCCAGGTCAGTGCCGGGCCGCCGCGGTCCCGGGTCGCGCAGGTGATGAGTCGTCACGTCCTCACCATCCGCGAGGATGCTGACCTGGCCGAGGCCACCGAGCTGATGGTGAGTACGGTCGCGAAGAGCCTTCCGGTCGTCTCGGGAAGCCGCGTCGTCGGGATGGTCAGTCGTCGCGACCTGGTCCATGTTCTTGCCGAGCGGGACGGTGACATCGAGGCGGCTGTGGATGAGCTGATCAGGTCTGCCGGCTACGACTGGACGACCGAGGTCGTGGACGGGGTGGTGAGCGTCTCCGGCCCTGCTGAGCGCAGCGACATCGCGGTTGCGGAGGTGCTCGTCGCGAGCGTCCCCGGGGTGGTCGGGGTCTACTTCCCGGCACAGACCCGGCGCTCGGGGGAACGGCTGGACTGAGCCACTTCGTCCCGTTTCCCCCTTCGTCCGGCGCACGCGCGGGTGAGTCGCTACCCTGACGATCATGGAGGGATCGGGCGTCGGTGACGCAGACCGGTTGGGCGACGGGTTCGCGCCCACCCTGGACCTCGACCAGCTGCTCGCGCAGCTGGTGGACCGGGCGCAGGACGTCCGCAGCGCCCACCAGCGCCTGCGCGGACTGCTCAAAGCGAACGAGAGCATCATCTCCAACCTCGACCTCGACGTCGTGCTCCAGCGGATCGCGGAAGCCGCGTGCGAGCTCCTGGAGGCGCGCTACGGCGCGCTGGGGGTGCTCAGCTCGGACGGCCACGGCTTGGAGCGGTTCATCCACGTCGGGATCGACCAGGAGACCGTCGACCGGATCGGGGACCTTCCGCAGGGCAAGGGGGTCCTGGGTGCCTTGATCGAGGATCCGGTGCCGATCCGGCTCCACGACCTCGGTGACGACCGGCGCTCGGTGGGATTCCCGGCGGGTCACCCGCCGATGAGCACCTTCCTCGGCGTGCCGATCACGATCCGTGGTGAGGTCTTCGGCAACCTGTACCTGACCGAACGTCGTACCGGTGACTTCACCGATTCCGACGTGGAGCTCGCCTCAGCCTTGGCGGCGACCGCCGCCGTGGCGATCGAGAACGCCAGGCTCTACGAGGACGCCGAGCGTCGCCAGGAGTGGTCGGCGGGTGCCGCCGAGGCCGCGGTACGGATGGTCAACGCGCCGGGCGTCGAGGCGCTGCGCAGCATCGCCGAGCAGGTTCACCGGTTGGCTCGGGCCGACGTGGTCACGCTGGTGCTGCCGGCCGGTGGCGGGCAGCACCTGTCCATCGCGGTCGCTGTCGGCATGGAGGCGGACACCTTCGAGGGCCAGAGCTATCCGATGGCCGGAACCCTGACCGAGATGGTGCTCCGGACCGGGTCGCCGGCCCTGGTCACCGGTCCCGCGGACCAGCCGGAACGTTCGCTGTACCTACGCACGCTGCTGCCGATCGGACCGGCGATGGTGCTGCCGCTGACCGGGCGGGAGGCGGCAACCGGTGCGCTGGTCGTGGGTCGCCTCGGGAACGGTCCGCGGTTCAGCACCGCCGACTTGGAGATGGCCACCTCGTTCGCCAACCAGGCGGCGGTGGCGCTGGAGCTCTCGGAGGCTCAGCGCGCCAAGGAGCGGATGCGGCTCTTCGAGGATCGCGACCGGATCGCCCGCGATCTCCACGACCACGTCATCCAACAGCTCTTCGCCTCAGGTCTCACGCTCCAGAGCATCGCCGCCGGGATGTCGGACCGCGGCAGCGCCGACCGCGTCGAGCAGGTCGTGGGGGACCTCGACGTCGCGATCCGTCAGATCCGGAACTCGATCTTCGAGCTCCGCGACAGCACCGGCCCCCAGGGACCGGGGTTGCGCGCGGCCGTCCTCGACGTCGTTGCCAGCCTGGAAGGGGTACTGACCGTCGAACCGGAGGTCAGGTTCGCAGGTCCGGTCGACACGGTCGTCGACCACGGGCTGAGCGAAGACCTGGTCGCGGTGCTGCGCGAGGCACTCACGAACGTCGCCCGGCACTCCGGTGCCGACGAGGTCGTCGTCGCACTGACGGCGTCGACCGAACGCATCGAGCTGCGGATCGCCGACAACGGTCGCGGGCTCGGGGACTCCGACCGGCGCAGCGGGCTCGACAACCTCGCCGTCCGCGCCGCTCGGCGGCAGGGGTCGTTCACCGTGGCCTCGGCACGCGACGGCAGCGGCACCGTGCTGCTCTGGGTGGCGCCGGTCCCGTGAGTCCTCAGTGCACGCTGGCCAAGGTCGCGTCGTGTGCGCTCTCGGGGACCAGCGCCGGATCGGCGACCACGACCACCGGGACCCGGGAGTGCCGGACGCAGTACTCGCTCACCGAACCGAGGAACGTGCGGGCCAGCGGGCCCTTGCGGCCGCTGCCGACGACGAGCATGCAGGCGTTCTTCGCGGTCTCGACCAGCGGAGCACCGCCAGCGTCGTGCAGGACGAGGCGCGACACCTGAGGCATCGCCGGAAGGTCGCGGGCGACCTCTGCCAGGATCTGGTCCTGCATCATCGCGACGATCCTGCCCTCGTCCTCGATCATCTGGTCGGTGATCCGGTCCCGGATCACCGTGTCGAGCAGCCACGTCGTCACGACCTCGACCGCGACGCCGCGGGCGACACCCTCCTCGAGCGCGAACCTCAGCGCCGCTCGTCCGCCCGGGCTGTCGTCCAGACCGATCACGACGGGCCCACCTGGGTTCCGGGGCTCCTTGGTCATGGTCACTCCTCTCCACGTTGGGCCAGCGTCTCCCGGACCCGGGGATGCTCCCAGGGTCCAGCGTCGGTCCGGGCGAGGACCAACGGCCCTGATCTCGAGCCGGCTCCGGGCGCACCCTGGATGCTCCGGCTGCGAGGGAACCAGGGGGACGCCATGGGTGTGCTGCACGATCTCAGCGAGCACGAGTGCCGGGCCCTCCTGGTCGAGCGTCAGGTCGGCCGGGCGGCGGTGGTGGCGCCGGACGGGCCCCACATCATCCCGGTCAATTACGCGCTCGTGGACGAGGCGATCGTCTTCCGGACCAGCCCGTTCACGCTGCTGGCCACCCACGGGCGGGACGCGGTCATCGCCTTCGAGGTCGACCACGTCGACGAGGTCTCCCGGCAAGGGTGGAGCGTCCTGGCCCGCGGGCGGACGGAGGCGGTGCTCGACAGCCGGCAGATCGAGCACATCCGGCGGATCTGGGAGCCGACGCCCTGGGCGGGCGGTCTCCGCAACCTGTTCCTCCGCCTGACCATCCGGGAGCTGTCCGGTCGTCGCGTCGGCGACACCGCACCGGTCTCCGTGCGGTGAGGCGGGCCGGATGTCGTACGCCGAGTTCGCCCGATGGTCCCGAAGGATCAGTGCAAAAGGCCCGGAAACCAGAACCGGCCGACCCTGCCGGAGCGCCACCCCGGACCGCGAGGCTGGAGGCAACCAAGGAGGAAACACCATGACCACCACACACGAACACCGTTTGCACCGCCCCGAGTCGTGGCGGTCGACGCACGACGAGCCCGTGAGCATCCCGGGCGTTGCGGCGAAGGCGCTCGCTGCGCTCCGGATCGGCTTCGGGCTCACCTTTCTGTGGGCGTTCTTCGACAAGCTCCTCGCGCTCGGGTTCGCGACCGGCCGGGACCAGGCCGGCGTGGTCGACCGGTTCGGGGATGCCGCCTGGATCAACGGCGGAAGTCCGACCAAGGGCTTCCTGACCTTCGGTGCCGACGGTCCGTTCGACAGCTTCTACCACTCGATCGCCGGCGATGCCTGGGCTGACTGGGCGTTCATGATCGCTCTGCTCGGGATCGGCGTCGCCTTCACCTTCGGCATCGGCATGCGCCTCGCCGGGATGGGTGGAGCACTTCTCTACCTGATGATGTGGACCGTCGTACTGCCGCCGGACAACAACCCGGTGCTCGACGACCACATTCTCGGTGCGATCAGCCTGGTCGCCCTGACCCTCGCCAACGCAGGCTCGGTCTGGGGATTCGGCAAGCAGTGGGCAGCATCCGACCTGGTCGCAAGGGTTCCCCTCCTGCGGTGACGGTCGGTAGGCAGCGGGCCGCCTGTCCTCCTCCCGGCGGACAGGCGGTTCCGCGCGTCCCGGGGTGCGCACGTTGTCGGATGCGCCGATCGAGGAGGACGTGAACGCGAACGGAGACGATGGGGGTCCGTCGCCGTCGTACACGGCTGTGAGTCTGAGCGGGCGCCGGGGACTCGGGACCCCGGACTCCGCTCCATCCCTCGAACTGGACCTTCCATCGTCTCCTGTTCCCCATTCAACGCCTGCCCGGCTCCGTTGACAAAGGGGCCAAGGGCCCTCGCCCGGAGTCGAACGTCCCGGTGAGATATCGGTGGCCAGCCGCTAGGGTGACCGGCGTGAGCGACCGGCCGCGCAGTCGGTCCCGGCACACCCCCGAGGAGCACGATGGCCACCGAGGTGACCCTGACGGTCGAGGGCGGCGTCGCCCTCGTCGTCCTCGACGGCGGCGACGGCCTCAACCTCTTCTCGGCCGGTACCGCGGCCGCCCTGGGCGAGGTGCTCGACCGCTGCGACCACGACGACGACGTCCGGGCGATCGTGATCACCGGGTCCGGTCGGTCGTTCTGCGCGGGAGCCGATCTCGCTGCCGGGTCGGGTTCCTTCGACGATCCCGGCGAGAGCTTTTCCGCGTCCCCGGTCCGGCCCGCGCCGGGTGAGCTCTCCACCCTGGTCATCGCGGCCCTGAACGGGCACGCCATCGGTATCGGGCTGACCCTTGCCCTGCAGTGCGACCTCCGGTTCGTCGCGGAGGGGGCGAAGCTGGCGATCCCGCAGGTGCGGCGCGGGATGATCGGCGACGCCCGGAGCCACCACACCTTGCCCCGTCTCGCCGGGAGCGGGGTGGCGGCGGAGCTGCTGCTCACCGGGCGGACGTTCACCCCGGCCGAGGCGCTCGCCTGGGGGATCGTCTCCCGGGTGCTCCCGGCGGACCAGATCCTCGGCGCGGCGCTCGAGGTCGCGCGGGACGTCGCGGGCAACGTCAGCCCGGCGGCACTGGCACTGAGCAAGCGGATCCTGCGGGCGGACCTCGCCGCAGCGGAGGTGGCCGAGCGGGAGACCGACGCCCACCGCCTGCTGATGCGGCACCCCGACGCGGCCGAGGGTCCCGCGGCGTGGCGGGAACGGCGGGCGCCGCGTTGGGGTTTGCGCGTCTCGGACCTGCCCCCGCGACGTTGACCGAAGGCCGAACGGCGCCGTGCGTGCTGCGAGTGGGTCGGTCCGTCAGCCCGGCAGGGCGTACGCCGCGACGCCGGTGTCGAGGAAGACGCACGGTTCGTCGCCGACCGTCCAGGCATCGTGGCCCGGCTCGATCACGACCACGTCCCCGGCGCTCAGGGTGAACTCAGAGCCGTCGTCCGCTCGGACGCCCATCACTCCCGACAGGCAGAAGCCGGTGTGCCGGGTCTGGCAGGAATCCGTGCCGGCGATCGGCTTGACGTCCTCCGACCAGCGCCAGCCGGGCTCGAAGGTCCCTCGTCCGAGGGTGAAGTCCCCGAGGGTGACGACGTCCATGTGTCCGTGCGCCTTGAACGGGCGGGTCTCGTTCGGCTTCTCGATGTTGCGCTGCTCGGTCGTCATGATTCCTCGTTCCCCTGGATGGAGGCGGGCGACGTCAGGACCCGAGAACGGCGCCGGACCGTCTGGTGGATCTTTCGATCCTGGACCTCCGGCCGGGGTTTCGCAATGGTCCGGCCCTGCGGAGGTGATGCGGGGCGTCACGGCGTCCCGGCGCCGCGTTCCTCCAGCAGGTCGGTCATCGTCCGGATCTCCGCGGTCTGGGCTGCGGCCATCGACCGGGCGAGCTCGAGCACCTGCTCGTCCTCGCAGAGGTCCAACGCGGCCTGCGCCATCATCACGCCGGAGCGGTGGTGGACGATCATCAGCTCGAGGAACCGGATCTCCGCGGCCCGGCCCTCCGCGGTCCGGAGCTCGGCGAGGTCCGCCGCGCTGGCCATCCCGGGCATCCGGCCGTCCGGCAGCAGGCTCATCGTCAGGGCGTGCTCGTCGTCGGTGCCGGCCATGGCGCCGTGGTCCATCTCGCCCATCCACACCATCGCGGTGCGACCGGAGAGCTGGGGAAGCCCCCAGCTCCGGATCCAGGCGTACATCTGGCCGATCTGCTGCTGCTGGCTGGTGAGGATGTCGTAGGCCAGGGAGCGGATCGTCAGGTCGCGGGTGCGGTCCCGGATGATGGTCGCCATCTCGACCGCCTGGGCGTGGTGGACCTGCATGTCCCGCGCGAAGCCGACTTCCGCGCTGTCGTCGCCCGGCCTGGCGTCGGTCCTCCAGAGGGCACCTGCGGCGACTCCGAGCGCGGCCGCGACGACGCACGCGACGAGCAGGGTGAGCAGCCGTCCGCGGCGCGGGCTCGAGGCGCTCATTCCATCAGCTCCGCGACGTCGAGGGGGAGGGTCCCGTCGGAGCCGCCGGTGCACGAGGCCCCGGCCTCAGGCGCCTGCGGGCTGTTGGCGAACACCGCGATGAACTGCTTCAGGCGGGGGTCGTCGGCGTCGTCCAGCAGGAGCTGCTTGCCCCAGGCGGTCGCGACGACCGGGGCGGGGAGTCCGGCCATCGGGGAGAGGATCCCGTACGTCGACGGCATCAACGCCCGGAGCTTGGCCACCTCGGTGTCGGCGAGGTCGGTGGCGTAGCTGACCCAGACCGCACCGTGCTCCAGCGAGTGCACGACGTTCTCGTTCGGCACCGGGGAGTCGTAGATCCCGCAGTTCAGCCAGACCGGGTTGTGCTCGCCGCCGACCGGCGGTGTCTGCGGGTAGTCGACCGGCGTGGTGACGTGGATGCCCGCGTCGACCTCGTAGGTGGTCACCCCGTCAGGTTCGGTGCGGGCAGCACCGTCCTGGTCGTTCCCGCAGGCTGCGGCGAGAGCCAGCAGGAGGGCGAGAACAAGGGGGAGGGCCGCGGTCGGGCGCGCGCGGTCCTGGACGATTCGGTTCCGTTCCATGGGCTCCATCCTGGCCGGTGAGGACGTGGCGCCTCAGGGCTGGTGGTCCGGTTCTTCCGGGTCTTTGGCCCCGGGCCGGGCTGGATCGGGTCCAAGGGCCCGCACCCCGGGGACCTCCGCCCCTGCGCCGTACGCCGTGGTCGCGCCAGCCTGGGGGAAGAAGATCCGCACGAGAGGGAGTCCTGATGAACCCGACCGACGCCAGCGTCTACTCCGACACGATGAGCCCGTTGACCTGGGTCCTGATCCTGACCGCGATCATCGTGGTCGTGGTCTCGCTGCTGGTCTCCTTCATCGCCCTGGTGCACCGCAGCATCGAGCACTCCGCCGATACGCCGCGCTCCACGGGGACCCCGAAGGCAGCCTGAGCCGGGTCAGCGGGTTCGGCCCGGCTCCTGGGAGGATGCCGGGGTGAAGAAGCCGTCGACCGACCCGGTGATCGCGCGGAACCGCAAGGCTGCGCACGACTACCACCTCGGTGAGTCGTGGGAGGCGGGCATCGTCCTGCTGGGCGACGAGGTGAAGGCGCTCCGCGCCGGCCGGGCGTCGCTGGTCGGGGGTTTCGCCGACGTCGAGAACCAGGAGATCTGGCTGCACGGCGTCCACATCCCGCAGTACGCCCAGTCCCGGTGGGTGAACGAGGGGTCGCGCCGCAAGCGGAAGTTGCTGCTGCACCGCGCGCAGATCGACAAGATCGAGCGGAAGGTGAAGGAGAGCGGTCTGACGATCGTGCCGGTGACGCTCTACTTCAAGGACGGACGGGCGAAGGTCGAGATCGCGCTGGCACGCGGCAAGAAGACCTGGGACAAACGGAACACCCTCGCCGAGCGGGAAGCGGCCCGGGAAGCCGAGCGCGCGGTCAGTCGGCGGCTGAAGGGGCGCCGGGACTGACGGCACCCGTCCTGCGAGCTCCCCCTGGTCACCCCTGAGCGGCCGGGAGGTGGCCGTTCGCGTGGTTGGCGACGACCGGCCGCCCTGACGCCGGGGCTTTGTTCGTCGGGGTGTGGACCCGGACGGGGTAGTGGACGCCCTTGCACTGCACCTCGCCACGGGGCTCGCACTCGATCCGGTCCTTCACCAGGTACCGGACCGAGTCGCTGATCAGGATCTGACCGGGTTCGCAGTGGGCCTGGAGCCGGGCGGCGATGTTGGTGTGCATCCCGATCGCCGTGTAGGTCATCCGACCCTCGGAACCAAAGCTGCCCACACTCAGGATGCCGGCGTCGATCCCGATCCGCGTCTGCATCGACTCAGTGACGCCGAGCCGGTGCCAGAAGAGGTCGAGGGACGGGAGCCGCGCCTGCATCGCCTGGGCTGCCCGCACAGCGTTGACCGCCTGCTCGTCGGCGTCCATCTCGTCAGGGGCGCCGAAGAGCGCCATCAACCCGTCCCCGGCGAACTCGTTCACGATCCCGCCGTGGTCGTCGACGAGCTGGCTCATCGCGGTCATGTAGTCGTTGACCACCTGCGTCAGCACCTCGGGGTCGACCCGGTCGGCCAGGTCGGTGAACCCGACGAGATCGGCGAACAGGACGGTGACCCGGCGGCGCGTCGGTGCGTCGATCCCGTCGATGTCGCCGTGCACGATGTGCTCGAAGACGGGGCGGGGAACGTAGCGACGGATCGTCTCGCGGCTGTTGCGCAGCTCGGCCTGCTGCTCGTCGATGATCTGGTCCTTGACGAAAGCACGCCGGTCCACGATCTCGATCACGGTGCAGACCAGCAGGCAGCCCAGGAACGCGATCCACTGCGCCGCTCCCAGCGACCCGGTCTCGACTGCGTTGAGCTCACCGGCGCGGTAGGCCTCGACGAGCTGAGAGGTGCCGAAGACGGTGTACGGCGTCGCGGCGAGCGTCGCGATCCCGGGCGGAATGCGGAAGACCGCGAAGCCGAAGAACATCACCACGATCAGACCGGCCGTCATCACCCCGGCCCGCGACTGGCTCAGCTCGCCGGTGAGGAGCAGGTCGGCGAGCAGGTGGACGATCAGGAACCCGGCGACGCAGTTGGCGAGGGCGGCCAGGGGCGTCACCGCCAGGCGGAGCGCTGCCGGGACGGTGAGCGCCGTCAGGACCAGGAGCAGCACGATCCACCCGATGATCCAGCCGGCCGCGCCGTCGGCGGCGGCCGGTTCCAGAACCAGCACCGCGACCAGCACCATCATCCAGCTCGGGATCGAGCCGACGTACCCGATCCGCGCGAAGGGGATCGCGGTGTCGACCCGCCAGCGCCGGTACCGCAGCTCGGTCTCGCGTCGCTGGAAGCGCAGCCCGAAGAGCCGGTGCTCGTGTGCGGGAACATCTGCTTGGCTCATGGAGCCCCCTGCGTTCAGGTCCTTGACGCGGGGCTGGTCGGCCCCGCCCGTCACCGCTTCGGGTGCCCGAGCCGCCCGAAGTCGTGACAGATCTGATGAGGGCGGAGCTACCCCGGCTGATACACGGATCTTCCTGAGGATCAGCTCCCGCCGGCAGGGAGCTCCTCGAGCAGGACGTCCGGGTTCTCCCGGGCGGCGTTGTTGGCCCGCCACTTGTCGATGAACAGGGCCAGGTAGGTCCCGTCGGTGCGTTGCAGCACCTCGGCGCCACGGACCCCGCTCAGTACCTGGGCGCCGGCGGCGTCGGTACGGCGCGCCACCCCGTAGTCGAGCCGGGAGAGACGGATGGGGGAGTTGAACTCGTTGGCCATCCGCTCCTCGACCACCTCGAACTGCAGCGGACCGACCGCGGCGAGGACGGGGCTCTGGTCGCCGCGCAGGTCGGACCGCAGCACCTGGACGACGCCCTCCTGGTCGAGCTGCTCGATGCCCTTGCGGAACTGCTTGAACCGCCCGATGTCCTTCGCGCTGGCGGTCATGAAGTGCTCGGGCGCGAAGCTCGGCACCGGCGGGTAGTCGATCCGGTCGCCCTCGTAGATCGTGTCGCCGACGCGAAGGGCCTGGGCGTTGACGAGACCGATGATGTCGCCCGGCGAGGCGACCTCGACCGAGGTGGTCTCGCGACCGAACATCGACTGGGCGAACTTGGTCGCGAACGGCCGCCCGGTCGACGCGTGCGTCACCACCATCCCGCGCTCGAAGGTGCCCGAGACCACCCGGGCGTACGCGAGCCGGTCGCGGTGGGAGCTGTTCATCCCGGACTGGACCTTGAACACGAACGCGCTGAACGCGTCGTCGACCTCGCGGAGCGAGCCGTCGACCCCCGCGGTCGCGCTCGGGCCGGGGGCCAGCTCCAGCAGCAGGTCGAGCAGCTGGGCGACGCCGAAGTTCTGCAGCGCCGAGGCGAACATGACCGGGGTGGTCTCGCCCGCGAGGAACCGTGCCTGGTCGTGGTCGGCATCGTCGAGGGACAGCAGCTCGTGCTCGTCCAGGGCGTCGGCCCAGACCGCGGCATCGACCTCCTCGACCTCGGCGGCCGTCATCCGGCGCTCGGGGGCCCGGGTGGCGCCGCCCGCGGTCCGGGTGTACTTCACGAACTCGCCCGTACGGCGGTCCAGCACCCCGCGGAAGTCGCCGGCCTCACCGACGGGCCAGGTCAGCGGCGTGGGCCGCAGCTTGATCTGCTGCTCGATCTCGTCCATCAGGGCCAGCGGCGAGAGACCGGGCCGGTCCCACTTGTTGATCACTGTGATCACCGGGATCCCGCGCAGAGCGCAGACCCGGAAGAGCTTCAGGGTCTGCGGCTCCAGGCCCTTACCGGCGTCGACCAGCATCACGGCCGAGTCGACCGCGGAGAGCACCCGGTAGGTGTCCTCGGAGAAGTCGCTGTGACCGGGGGTGTCGACCAGGTTCACCACGTGGTCGCGGTAGGTGAACTGCAGCGCCGCCGAGGTGATCGAGATGCCGCGGGCCTTCTCCATCGCCATCCAGTCCGACACGGTGGCCCGGCGGTCGCCCTTGCCGTGGACGGCGCCCGCCTCGGTGATCACCCGGGCGTGCAGCGCCAGCGCCTCGGTGAGCGTGGACTTGCCAGCGTCGGGGTGGCTGATGACGGCGAAGGTGCGGCGGGGGCGGTTGTCGGACACCGGGTGAATTTACCGGGCGTCGGAGGGTGCTGCGGACGCCCCCGGTCGTCGAGGCTGTCGAGACGCGTCCCCGTCCGCCGTTCGCCTCCGCACGTAGATGTTCAGCAGGACGCTGCTGACGGCGGCCCAGAGGCACCACAACGAGACCAGCGCCGACTGTGCCAGCCAGATCAGCAGCGCCACGACCACCAGGTTGCTCGCGCCGAACAGGCGCAGCGAGTGGTCCTGGGCGAGCAGCCCTGGCGCGCAGGTCGCCACGATGTAGAGCCCCAGTGTGACCGGAAGCCACGGGGTGCCGACGTGGTAGTCGAGGGTGTGGCCCTCGATGGTGGCGTGCATCGGTCCGCGCAGCAGGGTCACGAACAGGATGCCGCCCGAAACGACGCCGGCTCCGACCAGCGCCCGCGCGACCGGGACGGACCGGATCGTGCCGCTGCGCGCGAACGCGAAGGGAACCAGGATCGGGACGAGGGTCAGGGCGATCAACGCGTACAACCAGGTCGCGGGCTCGCCCACGCAGTCGGGCACCTGGCCGCGCTGGTGCCACCACACGAAGGTCTCGATCAGCTGGTGCGCCCCGAAGACCAGCGGGAGTGCGGCCAGCGGGACCAGTTCGGGCCGCGTCGTACGGCGCAGCGCGTCGACACCGATCGCGGTGACGACGACGCCGGCCACCAGGTCCGCCTCGGGAGCGAAGCACATGGGGCCATTCTAGGAATCGCAGGTCCCCCGGGGCGTCACCGCAGCGCGGTCGAGGCCGGGTCGGTGCTCAGCACCCGGATCGCGTACGACGTGGTCGCCTCGACTCCGAGGAAGCCGACCACGGTGCTGACCCGGGCAGGATCCAGCGGGAGCAGCCCCGGGGTCCCCGGGACGTCGGGGGTCAGGCCGAGGTCGAGGTCGTCGCGGCCCTCCATGATCCGGATGTTGAATTCGTAGCGTTCCCGGGCCCCGGGCGCGCTGAGCCGGCGTACGACACTCGCCCCCAGTCGGCGGGAGCCGGTTTCGTCGGCCCAGGCGTCGAGCGTCGCTACCAGGGCGCGGCCGTCGTTCTGTTCCAGGTCGGCCCAGACGGCCTGCATCGAGCCGACCTGGGCGAGCAGCGCAGCAGCGGTCTTCTCGCCGATGCCGGTGACGCCGGGGAGGTTGTCGCTGGCGTCCCCGCGCAGCGCGGCGTACTGGAGGTAGTGCTCGGCGGCGACGCCGTACAGCGCGAAGAGCCGCTTCGGGTTGAGCAGCGGGGAACCGTTGATCCCGCCGTTGATCAGCCGCAGCACCTGGGTGTGCTCGCTGATGTGCGCGAACGCATCGCGGTCGGAGGTGATGATCACGCAGTCCCACCCGTGCCGGCGGGCCCAGGCGGCACCCGAGGCGTTGACGTCGTCGGCCTCGAGTCCGGGGGGTGTCAGGGTCGCCAGGCCGAGAGCGTCGAGCAGTGCACCCGCCCGCTCGAGCTGGTCGACGAGGGCGGCGTCCTTGGCGGCACGGCCGGCCTTGTAGTCCGGGTAGAGGTCCGAGCGCACCGAGGAGGTCCGGTCGTCGAGACCGAAGATCACTGCGTCCGGGGCGAAGGCGTCGATGGCTTCCAGGATCTGGCGCAGCATCCCGTTCAGCGCCCAGGCTGGCCGACCGGATCGGTCGGTGATCCCGGTGTGAGCACGGGCGTGGTGGTTGCGGTGCAGCAAGGAGGGCGCGTCGACGACCAGCAACAGCTTGCGGGGGCTGAGGTCGGTGGGAGGCATGGCGATCCCGGACATCGTAGGCGGGATACCGTGCAGCGTGTTCCACGTGATGTTCCTCGAGCCCCGGATCCCGCCCAACACCGGGAACGCGATCCGGTTGGCGGCCGGGACCGGGGTGACTCTGCATCTGGTCGAGCCGCTCGGCTTCGACCTCTCCGAACCGAAGCTGAAGCGCGCCGGGCTGGACTACCACGACCTGGCCTCGATGGTGGTGCACCCGGATCTCGAGGCGGCGCTGAGCGCTCCGGCGCTGGCTGACTCCCGGGTCTTCGCGTTCACCGCACGGGCGACCCGCTGGTACACCGAGGTGGCGTTCGTTCCCGGCGACGTCCTGCTCTTCGGGCCCGAGCCGACCGGGCTTCCCGACAACGTCCTGGAGCACCCCCGGGTCACCGAGCGGCTGCGGATCCCGATGCTGGCCGGCAGGCGGTCGCTGAACCTCGCGAACTCCGCCGCGGTGGTGACCTACGAGGCTTGGCGCCAGCACGGGTTCCCGGGCGCGGATTAGCGAGCGGGGCCGGGGAACCCGCAGACTCAGCGGTACCCGTCGTTGGCGTCCAGGTCGGCCTGGACGCGTGCGGTGCCTGTGCTCAGGGCGCCCTGCCAGTCGCCGCCGGTCAGCGCCCGGGAGACGGCGAGGGCGAACTGGGCGCTCAGGGTCGGGTAGGCGGGTGTCGCGGGCCGGGGGACGGTGACGCAGTTCGGGGAAGGTGCGTCGTCCTCGCAGCTGGCCAGGAGCTGGTCGGCGAACAGGCGCAGCGGGCTGCCCGGTCCGTAGAGCCGGGACTCGGCGAGCGCGTCCTGGGTCCCCGGGACGGCACCGTTGGCGTTCGTCATCCGGAGGACCTGGCGGGTGCTGAGCAGGTAGTCGAGGAACACGGCCGCGTCGTCGGGGTTCTCGGCCTGCCGGGTGACGGCCCAGGCCCAGCTGCCCTGTCCGGACTTCGACCCCCGGCCGAGGTCCGGAAGCGGGAGCACCAAGAGGTCGGTCCCGAGGGCGGTGGTGTAGTCGTTGTAGACCCAGTGACCGACCCAGGACAGGGCGACGTTCCGGGAGGTGAAGGCGTCGTCGGCGGTGTTGGGGTCGACGTACGGCGCCCAGCCGGCGAGGGTTCGGAGGGTCGTCGTCACCGCTTGACCGTCGAGGTGGCCCACCGGGCTCAGCGTGCTCCGGTCGATCAGGTCGCCGCCGGTCGAGGCCACCAGGGGAGCGAACCCGTAGGTGAGCCACTCGCCGACCCCGTAGTTGAGCTTGAGGTCGAGCACCTTGCCGTCCTGGTCGCGTGCGGCGAGCTTGCGCAGGACCTCCTGGAACTCGTCGCTGGTCCACGCTTCGGCGGGGGTCGTCGGCCAGGACGTGATCCCGGCGGCCCGGAGCTGACGGCGGTCGGCGTACAGGCCGAGGCCGGAGTCGAAGACGCCGACGGCGTAGGTGCGGCCGTCGACGGTGCCCTGGGTGCGCAGCGAGGGGAGCTGGGCGGCCAGCGTCGCCTCTGGCAGGAGGTCGTCGAGGACGGCGAGCTGCTCCTGGTAGACGTAGCTGTCCACCAGCGGGCCGTCGATCTCGGCGATGTCGGGCAGCTGACGGCCGGCGGCCGCCGCCTGGAGTTCGTCGTTGTAGTCGCCCTCCGGGATCGTCGTGACCTCGACCCGGATGTCCGGGTGCGCGGTGTTGAAGTCGCGGACCTGAGCGGTGAACGCCCGGGACTCGGCATCGGTACCGGCGTGGCGCCACACGGTGACGGTGCGGACGGAGTCGGTGTCCGGCTCGGAGCCGCCGCACCCGGCGAGGAGCGGGCTGACCGTTGCGGCGAGGACGGCAACGGCGACCAGGGGCCGCGGACGGCTCAGGGCGAGGCGATTTATGCCGATCATGACCCAAATGTGCCATGTTGGGGAGGCACCTGGTCCACGAACGAGGCAACCGGGAAGGCGGCACCATGCGGACGCGTACGTCGTTGCTCGCGTCGGTGGTCCTCGGCATCGTCCTGCTCGCTCTCGCCGTCATGTCGTGGTCGGCCCTGGACTCGATCCGGCAGGCGCAGCGGGAGACCCTGAACACCAGGGAAGCTGTGATCGCCTACAGCGGCGTGCTCAGTGCGGTCGCGGCGGAGGCTGCTGCCGAGGCCGGCTACCGGCGCGCCCCGGGCCCGGAAGCCCGGGTGCGCCTGGAGGCTGCGATCGCGGACGTGGACCGTGCGCTGGAGGACGCGTACACGGCCACCGACCGGCGTGACGGGCCGACGCTGGCGAGCTTGAAGCTCCTCAACCAGCGGTACGTCGACCAGGTCCGCTCGACCCTGGACTCCCCGGTCGTGGGGGTCGACGACCGGGTAGCGGGTCCGGCTCTGGATTCGATCCAACGACTTCTGGGCGCCGCGGTCTCCGGCCACCGGGTGGAGCTCGCCGAGGCCACCCGCACCGAGATCGAGCTCGTCACCCGGCTGCGCTGGGTGCTGCCCGCGGCGTTCGGTCTGGCCCTGGCGATCGTCGGCTGGACGATGCGCAAGCTGATCCGCGAGCACCGTCGCGTCGGCCGGGATGCTGCCGTCGCGACCGAGCTCGCCCGTACCCGGGCCGAGCTGTTGGCCGAGGAGCAGCGTCAGGTGCTGGTGCTCGGAGAGCTGGAGCGTTCGCGGGAGGACTTCCTGGCGATGGTCAGCCACGACCTGGTCAACCCGATCACGGTGATCGATTGGTACGCCGACGTGATCGCCGAGAGTGACGAGGTTCCCGCCGAGGTCCGCCGGCAGGCGACGGTGATCCGGGACCGGGCGCGCCAGGTGCAGCGGCTCGTCGGTGACCTCGGTCGCGGGGCCTCACCGAGCGCGCTGGTTGACGCGGCCGACGTCGATCTCTCGGGCATCGTCGGCGATGCCGTCGAGGCTGCTTCCGAGCGGGCCCAGCGGGCGACGCTCGAGCTCACCGCACGCTGTTCGGCTGCGCCGATCCGCGGGGACGCCGACCGGCTCCGCCAGGTCGTGGACAACCTGCTGGGCAACGCGATCAAGTTCACCCCGGCGGGTGGTGCGGTCAGCGTCGAGGTCCGGGCGGACGGCGTGGACGCGGTTCTCCGGGTCAGTGACACCGGCATCGGGATCCCTGCGGACCAGATCGACCAGATCTTCGAGACCTACTACCGGGCCTCGACCGCGGCCAAGGCGGGGATCGCAGGAACCGGGCTGGGCCTGGCGATCACCAAGTCGATCGTCGAGGGTCACGGCGGCAGCATCCGAGCGATGCCTGCGGAGCCCCACGGGACCACCTTCGAGGCGCGGATCCCGTTGCACCGGACCGACCGGCCGGGCGCTGGTCCGGGACGTGCGAGCGGACTGGCGCCGTCGGCACGAGCCTGAGCGACGAAGAACCTCGGAGTGTCTAGGCTCGCCGGATCCGGATCCCGACGGACGCATCGGCACCGCGCAGACGGCTGAACAGGGTGCCGATGGTTCCCTGCACGCGGTACTTCCGGTTGACGATGCGGCGTACCCGAGGGCTGTCGGAGTGCTTGAGCACCTCGGCCACCCCGGAGACCACCGGGGAGCCCTCCTTGACGCGGCCACGGACGTCGCAGGGTTGCAGGGTCACGGCCGGGTTGTTCCGAACCCGGGTGACCTTGAAGGCGCCGGTGTCCGAGAAGAAGTAGAGGTCATCGCCGTCGGGAGCGATCCAGACCGGGGTCGAGACCGGCGCCCCGTTCTTGCGGTAGCTCGTGAACGACACGTACGTCGACCGCCCGACCTCCGCCCAGGCGTCGTCGCCCACGTGTGCTGCTTCGCTCATGCTGCTCCCTCGATGATGAACCGGACCACGGTACCCCGCTAGGGGCAGGTCGCGACCATCACGTCCCGGCGGGCACGACGGGCGACGTCAGTCCCGGTCGCGCACCCGGACCATGCCGGCCAGGGTGGCGACGTACGCCGAACCGTCCGGGGCTAGGGTCACCGCGGCGTAGTGGTTGTTGAAGAGCGTGCCGAGCCCGGTGCGCACCGAGAACGCCGTACGACCGGTGCGGGCGTCGATCGCGGTGAAGTACCAGGCGTTGACCCCGAGCCAGCTCTTCCGCTTGGTGTAGGCGTAGACGAGACCGGTCTCCAGCGACACCTTCGCGACCGACGTCGGCGCCACCTCGGAGGAGGTCCAGACGAGCTCGCACGTCCCGCCAGCCACGTCCACGCGTGCGAAGCCGCCCTCGGTGACGTGTCCGAACATCGTCCGCAACGGACCGTCGTAGCCGGCGTTGTTCTCGACCACGACGCCGTCCCCCACCGCGACCAGCGAGTTCTCGGTTGCGCTCGCGCCGTTCTCGAAGACGGCGCGCTGGCAGACCAGGCTGCCGTCGTCGGTCTCGTAGAACTGCACGTTCATCCGCGGTTCCGCGTTGTCGGTGATCGCCACCAAGCCGCCGGGCATCAGCGTCGGCGTCGTACCGCTGCCGCGGCTGAGCTGCCCGGGCTTGGTGCCGGTGCCGCGGTCGTAGGGGGTGCGCCAGGTGACCGTGGGCCGGTCGGCAGCATCGACGCCGAGCTTGTAGAGGGCGTTGACGGTGACGACGTAGACGCCGCTGTCGGCGCCGACCGAGAACGAGTTGGCGATCTCCTCGCCGAGGTCGAGCACGGTGGTGCGACCGTTGCCGGGGTCGACGAACCCGACCCGGCCGTCCTCGGTCTCGTACCAGATCCGGCCCTCCCAGTCGGGCATCAGCGCGATCAAGCAGTCGTTCTCGGGCACGTGCTCGCTGAGGTCGTACGTCGACTGGACGGTGAGGTCGGGCTCACCCTGGTCGCCAGCGGTGGCGACCGCGACGATGCTGCGCTCGGTGGTGGCCGTGATGGCGCGGTCCCGGTCGTCGAGGAAGAAGTAGGCGCCGCCGCAGAGATCCTCCCACGGCTTCTTGCCGTTTCCGGTGTCGCGGCGCTCGGGCAGCTCGAGGGTGTCCCGGGCACGCATCGTCTCGGGGTCGAGCACGTGCATCACCGGCCCGGAGATGGTGCCGCACAGGGCGATGAGCCGCTGCTGGGAGTCGAAGGCGATCGTCGCGCACTCCTCGAGGCCGTACCAGGCGGTGTCGACCTCGGGTGACTCGCCGAGCGGGCCCGGCCCGGCATAGGCGTCGGAGGCCCAGCCGTCGTTGTGCATCGAGCTGCTGCCGTTGCTGGCCAGGCGCGGGTGCTGCGGTACCTCAAGATCGATCGGGTCGGGGATCGCCGGGCTGCCGACGTAGCCCGGGGTCACCAGGGCGCCGGAACCCGGCGGGATCGGCAGGTAGCCGTCGGGGACGAGAACCACCGCCCCGACCAGGACGGCGACCGCCCCGGACCAGGCCGCCACGACGCGCCAGGTCGGCCGCACCCAGCGCCGTACCCGCGGGAAGCGGAGAGCCAGCACGGCGACGACCAGCACGAGCGGACCGAGGGCCCAGAGGAGCAGGGCGAGCGCGAGCAGGGCGGCGGTGCGCTGGAACCTCATCGACGAGTTGTACCAGACGCACGTTCTCAGCGGCTCGAGGTCAGGGGAGTGGCCGTGACATGCCGATGGCCCCGGGAGAATCTCCGGGGCCATCGGTTGGTCGAGCAGGTGGAACTCGATCAGTTCACGACTCAGATGTCGTAGTACTGACTGACCGACCCATGGTGACCTGCGCAAACGTCGAGGATTGCCGGCTGTTTGTACCGGGCTCGTAGCAGGCTACCCGGTGCGTCACCCGCCTATTGCCGGGCGACCCGCCTCGATCTGTCAAGATTCCGGCCGCTCTATAGACGCCGGCGCCCGGGTGAACGTTGTCTGTTCGGGCTCGAAGGTTGGGCCGACACCAGCTCCGACGCCGCGGATCAGATCGGTGCGAACGGGGACTGGAGGCGCGGCGTCCAGAAACCAGGAGAACCAGATTCTTTGGGCTCTACGGAGCTTCTGATCCGCCGTCGCCACCGCATCGCCATCGCCGTCGTCGCCGCGGACCCGACCGAGGCCACGCGCCGACATGAGGCGTCAGGCGTCGTAGTCCACCTCCAGGGCCGACGTACGAGGGCGGGCCTGACAGGTGAGGATGTAGCCGCTTGCGATGTCGGGGTCTTCGAGTGCGTGGTTCTGGTCCATGACTGCATCCCCGCGGATGATGTGTGCTCGGCAGGTCCCGCACGCACCGCCCATGCAGGAGTACGGCGCGGGCACGGCGTTGTCGAGTAGCGCGGCCAGCACCGTCTGACCGGGCTTCGCGTTGATGGTGACTTCCGCGCCACCAAGCCTGGCTGTGAGGGTGCACGCCATGACGTCATCGGCCACCTTGGTGGCCGCGGCTGCGGCTGAGAACAGCTCGCTGTGGACCGTCCCAGGTGCTGCTCCGGACTCGGCCAGGACTTCCTTGACGGCGCGCACGAGCGGTTCGGGGCCACAGAGGTACCACCCGTCGACCTGCTCTGATGCGAGATCGGTGTGAAGGCGACTACGGAGGTAGTCAGTCGTGATCCTCCCGGGCTGAATACCGTCGTCGATGACGTCCTCGTTGTCACGGAAATCCACGACCTCCAGCCGACCCTCGAACTGGCGCACCAGCATCGCAAGCTCGTCACGGAACATCGTCGATTCGGTAGACCGGTTGCCGTACAGCAGGGTGAAGCGGCTGTGCTCCTGCTGTGACAGGGCGGTGGCGAGCATTGAGATCAGCGGCGTGATGCCACTGCCGGCCGCGATGCCGACGTAGTGCTGACGAGCGCCCGGCTCCGGGTCGAGGGTGAACCGGCCACGTGGCGTCGAGACCTCGAGCAGTTGGCCGGGTTCTATCGAGTTGAGGAACCCCGACATCCGGCCCTCCGGGAGACGGCGTACGCCGATCCGGATGACGCCCGATGAGGCCGAGCTACAGATCGAATAGGTGCGCCGCAGTTCCTGACCGTCGAGGTCGTGGCGGACCACCACGTGCTGGCCGGCAACGAACCTGAAGTCCTCCCGCAGATGGTCCGGGATATCGAAGGTGATCGAAACGGCATCTGGTGTCAGCGGCCGGACCTCCGAGACGGTCAACGGGTGAAACCCGCCCGGGCCGATCGCGACGCCCGGTTCGCGCGCCATCGCCGAGGAGCATGGCTCGGCGAGTCCGCGCCACGCGACGTACTCGCTCCTGGTTAGCTCGCGACCCCAGACGGTGGCCAGCGGGACGTTGGCATCGAGGTAGACACCCTCGTTGCGTTTCCAGGCGTCGATGTAGCGGTAGAACGGTATGGATGGGTGTAGGTGATGAACCGAGTGGTAGTTCTGGTAGAGCAGTACCGGCGTGAGCAGCCACTCCATGCCAACCCGCGTCCTGGTCGTCCGGAAGTTGTCCTCCGCGGCCGTGGTGTTGAGGTCGTGATGGGGAAGCCAGCCGAACCAGTAGGTGATCAGGGTCATCCCCAGGCGCTGCGGCAGCCAGACCAGCGCCATGAACTCCCATCCCCAGCCGGCGGCGATGCATCCGAGGGTGGCGGCGCTGAAGGCAGCCAAAGTGCCCCACACCTCGACCTGTTCCTTGGTCGGTCGTGACTTGATCCGCTTGAAGTAGAAGAACATGTAGCCGACGTCGAGCAGCGCCCAGCGGGCTGGGAGTTGCCACTTCGGGCCGTGGCTGACCCACATGTCGGGGTCGATGTCCATCGCTTCGTTTGTGTGCCGGTGGTGCTCGATATGCAGGAAGCGGAACCCCGCAAAGGTTCCTGCCGCACCGAAGAACACCACCGACATGCGTCCGAAGACCTCGTTGACCCAGGTCAGGCGGCCCGCTGCGTGGTGCACGCACTCATGGAGCACGGTGAACTGAGCGAAGGAGACGACAGCCAGGACAGGAACCGTCAACCAGGCCGTCACGCCCTCGGCGAGGAAGAGCCAGGCTCCTACGACCCAGACAGCCGCTCCGGCGAAGAACAGGCCGATGGTCGGCCAGGCCACGCGGGGCAAGGGAATCCGGGGGTCCGGTACGCCGCGGCGCACGGTCCGCGACTCGGCCTCGATCAGGATCGGTGGCGGAAGCGGTGAACCCTGCGGCCACGCCCCTCGAGTGATGTCAGCCGTCACCGTGAACCTGTCGCCTGTCCGGTGGGGTGATCGGCGCCGAACACGGACGAACCCCCGCTGGATGCCCCGGCTGCGATGAAGTGATCAGGCGAGACTGTCAGGAACAAGCCGGTCGCCTCGGCGAGCAACAGTCCACCTTCTCGAAGCTCGGCCTTCGCTGTGTGCTTGCGGCCCGCACTGCCGGCGAGCCACGCCCGGAGCACCAGAGGCCGGCCGATGGCGACGGGCGCGACGTAGGTGACGTCGAGTTGGGCGGTGACGAAACGAAGGCCGGCCGCAATGAGAAGCGACCCGGACACCTCGTCCATGAGTGCGGCAATCGCACCCCCATGGGCGAGTCCGGGCACGCCCTGGTGCCGAACGTCCAGCACGACCTCACCAATGATTCCCCCGCCCGCGGAACGCAGGCTCAACCCGGTCGCAGCCGGGTTTCCGGGGCCGCAGACGTAGCACGCGTCATGGTGCGGACTCAGGTCAGCCGCATCAGGCAACATCACGGCCCGCTTTGTCAGAGGCGATCGAGGGCGCGATGCCCAGCTCGGCACCCCGGGCAGCGTACTGCCTCATCTGTTGTTCGTAGCGCCGCACGACAAGCCGGTTCACCGAACGCAGCGGCCTCGGGATGAGGACATTGACGACTCGCATGAGGCGGGTGAAGGCGTTCAGCCGACGCTGGTCCTTCGAAGTCCACGTGAGGCCGAGCCGTTCTCTGATCAGAGGAGGCAGGGTTCCGACGACGACCAGCATCGCCACCGGGCCGATCAACTGCCGCGCGAGCGGCCGCCAGAGCCAACCAGGTACGCCCGGCAACGGCGGAATGCTGTGCAGAGTGCCCAGCAGCTCGCGGACCGTCGGGTGGTCCTCGAGCCGGTCTTGAAGCACGTCAGCGAACCACAAGTCGTAGGCGTCGAGGTCCGTCGGAAGCTCGCGCTCGGGGATGCCGAAGGACAGCCCAGCGCGCCGCCAGGCGAAGAAAACGGCCTCGCGCTCGGCGTAAGTGAGCGGCGTTCCGAAGAGGGTCCGGAGCTGATCACTGATGTAGCAGGCCGTGGCGAGCACGAAGAATGCCGCTTCAGGCTCCCAGGCGTGGTACCTCCTGCCGAGATGATCGACGCCACCAATCCCCTTATGGAGGGCCCGCAGGTCCGCACCATAGCCTCGGTCCTCGATCATCACCATGGCGAGCACGGGCCAGACGGAGCGAACAGCACGACCCCACGGATCCGTGGAGTAGTTGGAGTAGCGGCCAACGCCCGCGCCGATCACCGGGTGCGCAACCTGCAGCACGAGAGCGGTTGGCGCCACTAGCAGGATGCGCCAGTCCGCCGCCAACTGCGCACCAATGTCGTCACCGCTACCGGCGAGGAGACCGCTCTTCGAAGCCATCGAAATCCTATCTGTCGCATGTCGTGTTCAGATGATCTTAGGCAATCTGGACACGACTGTGTCAAGATATTGTCGTGGGCATCACACAGGGCCGCGTATATGGTGGGATGACGTCGGCCGAGCGCGACGAGGATCGTCGATCACGGATACTTGAGGCCGCCCTGGACCTGATGGGCGACCCTCAACTTGGCCAACCCACCGTGCGAAAGGTACTCAGTCACTCCGGGGTCGCACCGCGCTACTTCTACAACTACTTCAGCGATCTTGATGAGCTCCAGCTCGCGGTCTTCGGAATGCTTACGGCCGAGGCCGAGCGGCGCGCTGTTGCTGCCATGCTCGCGGCACCTCGCCGTACTGCAGCGCGCGTCCGCGATGTCTTGAGCGCGATGATTGACCTGCTCCTCGATGATCCGCGCAAAGGTCGGGTGCTGCTCGTCGAGCCGCTCCATTCGCACGTCCTGGGCCCGGCGTACGCGACGGAACTCCATCGATTCGCCAGCCTGCTGGCCCACTACTCGCCGGCGGTCTGGCGCGGCGAGGACGTGGAATCCCAAGCAGTGATCACCACCACCCGATTCGCACTCGGAGGGTTCGCCGCGACCATGAGTGCCGCATTGACGGGCGAACTCCATTCCGACCGCGACCGGCTCGTCGATGACCTCACTGCTCTGTTTCTCGGCGTCGGGTCAACCTTCCGACAGATGTCTCCCTGAAGTGCCGCAGCTAGCCACCCCAACCACAGCGCACGCTCGGTCAACTAGGTCAGTGGCGGGCACCTTTCCGAAGGCGCCGTGATGCAGCCGCGAGAACTCGGGGTCGAACCGCGCGGCAGCGGGTATGGCCCGCGGCGCGTTGGAAGTGCGCCAAAGTTGGGCGACGTCCCTGGATCTCGGGCACGAACTGGATCGCGCTCGCGCGGCTCCGATCACGGCAACGCGCTTGCCGGTGAAGTCGACGTCGTGGCCACACTCAGGCAGAGTGGAAGGCCGGGCGGGCGATGGTCTCGCGTGCAGCGGGAATTGGCCACGCGGGGCGCTGGGGCACTGCCCGAGGGCGGAGATGAGGACTTCGACGTGGATGACGTCGCTGGTGTCGGTTGAAAACAACGATGGCCCCGGAGAAGCTCCGGGGCCATCGGTTGGTCGAGCTCAAGAAGCTCGATCAGCTCACGACTCAGATGTCGTAGTACAGCTCGAACTCGTGCGGGTGCGGCCGCAGCTGCACCGGCGCGATCTCCTGGGTGCGCTTGAAGTCGACCCAGGTCTCGATCAGGTCCGGCGTGAAGACGTTGCCGACCGTCAGGAAGTCGTGGTCGGCCTCGAGGGCGTCCAGCACGGCGCCGAGCGAGGTCGGCACCTGGGCGATCTCGGCCATCTCGGCCGGCGGCAGCTCGTAGATGTCCTTGTCGATCGGAGCGGCCGGCTCGATCTTGTTCTTGATGCCGTCGAGACCGGCGAGCATCAGCGCCGAGAAGGCGAGGTACGGGTTCGCGGACGGGTCCGGGAACCGGGTCTCGATGCGCTTGGCCTTCGGGTTCGAGCCGGTGATCGGAATCCGGACCGACGCCGACCGGTTGCGCGAGGAGTACACCAGCGAGATCGGGGCCTCGAAGCCCGGCACCAGGCGGTGGTAGGAGTTCACCGTCGGGTTGGTGAACGCCAGCAGCGCCGGGGCGTGCTTCAGGATGCCGCCGATGTAGTGACGGGCCATCTCCGAGAGGCCGCCGTAGCCGGTCTCGTCGTAGAAGAGCGGCTCGCCGGCGTTCCACAGCGACTGGTGCACGTGCATGCCCGAGCCGTTGTCACCGAAGATCGGCTTCGGCATGAAGGTGACCGACTTGCCCTGCTGCCAGGCGGTGTTCTTGATGATGTACTTGAACTTCATCACGTCGTCCGCGGCCTTGAGCAGCGTGTCGAAGCGGTAGTTGATCTCCGCCTGGCCGGCGGTGCCGACCTCGTGGTGGGCGCGCTCGACGAGCAGGCCGCAGGCCTCGAGGTTCTTGACCATGTCGGCCCGCAGGTCCGAGTAGTGGTCGTACGGCTCGACAGGGAAGTAACCACCCTTGAGGCGGGTCTTGTAGCCGAGGTTGTCCTCGCCCTCCTTGCCCGAGTTCCACCAGCCCTCGACGGAGTCGATGTGGTAGTACCCCTCGTTGACGCCGGTGGAGTAGCGGACGTTGTCGAAGATGTAGAACTCGGCCTCGGGGGCGAAGAACGCGGTGTCCGCGATGCCGGTGCTGGCCAGGTAGGCAAGCGCCTTCTTGGCGATGTTGCGCGGGTCGCGGGAGTAGGCCTCACCGGTGATCGGGTCGTGGATGAAGAAGTTCACGTTCAGCGTCTTCGACTTCCGGAACGGGTCGAGGTAGGCCGTCGTCGGGTCCGGGTACAGCTGCATGTCGGACTCGTTGATGGCCTGGAAGCCGCGGATGGAGGAGCCGTCGAAGCCCAGACCGTCGTCGAAGACCGACTGGTCGAAGGACGAGGCCGGCACGGTGAAGTGCTGCATGATGCCGGGCAAGTCGCAGAAGCGGACGTCGATCATCTCGACGCCCTCGTCCTTGATGAACTTCAGGAGCTCTTCGCTGTTCTGGAACATTCGTCCTCCTTGGTCGCAGCGCGACCGAGATCAGAGTGTGGTGAGGTGAGCGACGCGACGGTGAGTCACTGCGCGCCTGGGCGCGAGTCGACGCTAGGTCGAGCCGGTTAATCGACCGTATCGGGTTTGTTTCGGGCATGTAACACGTACCAGGTCCCGGACGTCCACCCTCGGGTACCGGACCCTTTCCCGGGGGTGGGTAGGGTCGTGGCGATGTCTGGACCCACTACTCCCGCCGGGCACCTGCTGGTGCCCGAGACCGCCTCCTGGCTGCAGCGCGTCGCCGCGCTGGTGATCGACTGGCTGGCGAGCTACGCCGTCACGTTCTTCATCCTCCAGGACGTGCAGCACGAGGCCTTCGTGGTGCTGAACCTGGCCATCTTCTGGTTCGAGTCCGCGATCGGGATCGCCCTCACCGGGGCCTCGTTCGGGCAGAAGCTGCTGCGGATCGGCGTGCACGGGATCGACGGGCGCCCGCTCACCCTGTTCCGGGCCCTCCAGCGCCAGCTCCTGGTCTGCTTGCTGATCCCGCCGCTCGTCTTCCGCCAGGACGGGCGCGGGCTGCACGACCTCTGGACCCGCTCGGCGGTCTTCACCCGCCGGTAGGGCTTCGCCCTGCCACCTACGCTGGGTCCATGTCCCGAACCCTCTCCCGTACCACCGGGCTCCTCGCCTCGGTCGTCCTCCTCGTCGTCTCGCTCGCCGCCTGCGGTGAGGCCTCCGAGTCCGAGCCCGCCGACGCGGGGGTGGACAAGGTCGCCTTCGTGGACCGCCTGGTCGGCGCGGTCAAGGAGCAGGGGAGCGCGCAGGCGGAGCTGACCGTGGGCAGCGGCGTCAGCGCCACCGCGGTGTTCCGCTACGACGGTACGGAGCCCGCGGCCGGGATCACGGCCACGCTGCTGGGTCAGACGATCGAGGTGGTCGCGGTCGACGGCTTCTTCTACCTGAAGCAGAACGCCGGGGCCAAGTTCGTGAAGCTCACCCGCGACGACCCGTCGCTCTCGCTCCTCGGCGGACTCGCCGATCTCGACCCCGAGCAGGCGCTGACCGGGATCGCCGACGCGGTCACCTCGGTCCGGGAGCGCGGCACCGAGACCGTCGACGGCGTGGAGGTCACCCGCTACGAGGTGACCCTCGATGGCGAGGCGCTCGGTTCCGGGATGCTCGACGCGATGCCGGGCGTCGATCTCTCCGAGGACCTCGTGGTCACCCTGTTCGTCGACGCGCGCGACCTGGTCCGCCGAGCCCAGGCGGACCTGGGCGACAACGAGCTGGTGCTGACCCTGACCGACTGGGGCGAGCCGGTGACGATCACCGCCCCGCCAGCGGGGGAGATCCTGCAGAACGAGTAGGAGTCCTCACCGACCGCGCAGGTTCCCGCGGGCACCCTTCATCGAGGTCGGCACCGGGCCCTTCGGCAGCGGGATGTTGGACCGGTTCGCGTCCAGCGCCTTGAGCCGGTTGAGGATGTCGGTCATCGCGGCCGGCTTGATCTTGCGGCCGAGCTTGGAGACGTGCCGGACGAGTTTGCGCAGCGGCACCTCGTCGGGCCCGTTGCCGACGTACACTTCGTGGATCGGCACCTCGGCCGCCACCCGCTCGTGCTTGCGGCGCTCGGAGGTCATCAGCGGCTTGAGCCGGTTGATGTTGCCCTCGCCGATCAGGATGATCCCCGGAGGCCCGACCAGGCGGTGGACGACGTCCTGCTGCTTGGTGAACCCGATGGCGGGGTCGGTCTTCCAGCCGCGCCGGAGCATGCTGAGCGCGGCGGCAGCGGCCCCGGGCTGCCCCTCGATGCCCGCCAGGGCGGCCGTCTGAGCACGGCGGCCGAAGACGATCAGGACTGCGAGGGTGCCGACCAGGACTCCGGAGGTGATCGCGAAGACGAGCGGGATCCCGATCAGGAACAGCGCGGCCACACCACCCGCGGCCGCCAGCAGGAACGTTCCCAGGAGGATCAGGCCGATCCTTGGGTCGCTCTTCTTCGTCATCTGGTAGCTCTGCCGGATCTGCTTGATCCGGCCGGGCTTGTTCGGGTCCTTGACCTTCTTCGCCATGGGTGTTGCCTTCGCTGTTCTGGGGGAGCGTCCGGGGTGAGTGCTCGGTGGTCGAGCCTAGTCGAGATCGCTCAGACGGCCGTGGTCGAGTCCGTCCGCGCGTCGATCGCCTGCTGGTACAGCCGCCCGGCCCGGTACGACGACCGGACCAGCGGGCCGGAGAGGACCCCGGCGAAACCGATCGCTTCTGCCTCGGCCTGCAGCTCGACGAACTCCTCGGGCTTGACCCACCGCTCGACGGGGTGGTGCCGGGGCGAGGGGCGCAGGTACTGGGTGATCGTGATCAGCTCGCAGCCGGCCGCGTGCAGGTCGACCAGAGCCTGGCTGACCTCCTCGCGGGTCTCGCCCATCCCGAGGATCAGGTTCGACTTGGTCACCAGGCCGAACGCTCGCGCCTGGGTCAGCACGTCGAGCGACCGCTCGTAGCGGAAGGCCGGACGGATCCGCTTGAAAATCCTCGGGACCGTCTCCAGGTTGTGCGCCAGGACCTCGGGCCGCGCTTCGAAGACCTCGGCCAGCAGGTCGGGTTCGCCGTTGAAGTCGGGGATCAGGTTCTCCACACCGGTCCCCGGGTTGAGCTCGTGGATCGCACGGACCGTCTCGGCGTACAACCAGGCTCCGCCGTCCGGCAGGTCGTCGCGGGCGACGCCGGTGATGGTCGCGTAGCGCAGCCCCATGGTCTGCACGGACTCGGCGACCCGGCGCGGTTCGTCGCGGTCCAACGGCTGCGGCTTGCCGGTGTCGATCTGGCAGAAGTCGCAGCGGCGGGTGCACTGGTCACCGCCGATCAGGAAGGTCGCCTCGCGGTCCTCCCAGCACTCGAAGATGTTCGGGCACCCGGCCTCCTGGCAGACAGTGTGCAGCCCCTCGGACTTCACCAGCTGCTGGAGCTCGCGGTACTGCGGACCCATCTTCGCCCGGGTCTTGATCCACTCGGGTTTGCGCTCGATCGGGGTCTCCGCGTTGCGCACCTCGAGGCGGAGCAGCTTCCGTCCCTCGGGCTGGGCGGAGGGCGGGGATCCGGGAGCCTGGGTCACCTCCCCAGCCTACGCTCCGCCGGTTGCCCGGGAACGAATCGGGGGCGGGTCCGCCGGACCCGCCCCCGACCGAATGCTGCTGGTCCTACTTCTGGAGGTAGCACGCCTCCTTGAAGTCGTAGCCTTCCGCGGTCGGACCAGTGAAGGCGTCGACCTCGACGGTCGCACCGGAGCTGCCGGTCTCGGCCGGCTTCAGCAGGAAGGTGCTGCGCACCGCTGCCTCGTTCGGGTCGCCGGCGTAGTTGCCCGAACCGTCGGGCAGCATGCCCTGGCTGTCGACGCCGGTCAGCGACGTCGCCGCTTTGAGGAGACCCTCACGGCTCAGGTCGTCGTCCTCGATGGCCTTCTCCAGCGCCGCCTTCATCACGTAGGCGCCGGACCAGCCGAGTGCGAAGTACTCGTTCGGGTCCTGCTTGGCGGCCTCGGCTGCGGCCCGCATGGCTTCGTGGCCCGCGGTGTCGGCGTCCCAACCCGGGAACGAGCTGGCCCACAGGTAGAGCGCCTCCAGGGCCGGCTTCGCCGGAGTGCCCAGCAGCGCCTTGTTCCAGGTCGGGATCGAGCCGATGAACTTGCCCCGGAACCCGGCCTGAGCGGCCCCGCCGACGACCTGGGCGAGCTCGGTCGGGCTCGTCGAGATCACCACCAGGTTCGCCTTGGACCGCATCAGCTCCGCGACCACCGGGGCAGCGTCGCCGCCGGGTGCCATCGTGATGTCGGTGAAGTCAACGTCGCGGGCCTCGGCGGCGATCTTCGCGCCGACGGCGGCGTCGTCGCCGTAGTCGCCCTCGAAGTGGATGGCTGCGACCCCGGTCGCCCCGAGCTCGTCGACGCCGTAGTCGACCGAGTTCATCGCCTCGGCGCAGTAGCTGGTGCCGATCTCGGTGACCCGGTCCTCGAAGATCCAGTTGGAGCCCAAGGTGGCCGGCAGGACGACGAGGGACTCGGCGTCGGCGTCGCGGAGCATCGCCTCGGTGGCCACGGTTCCCAGCGACTGGGCCATCGCGAGGACCTTGTCCTTGATCTGGCCGTAGACCTGGGCGTGGGTGTCCGGGCTGTACTTGTTGTCGCGGACGTACTCGGTCACGTTGACCTCGTAGTCGCCGATGCCGCCGTCAGCGTTCACCTTGTCCCAGAACGCCTTGCCGCCAGCGGTCAGCGGGACGCCGACCGGGGCGAACGGGCCGGTGAGGTCGGAGATGACTCCCAGGTAGATGCACCCCTTGCTGTCGTCGACGGCGTCGGGACAGGGCTCGCTCGTGATCCCGGGACCGCTCGCGGTCCCTTCGTTGTCGTCGTCACGACCGCAGGCCGTGAGCACGAGCGTTGCCGCTGATGCCAGGGCTGCGAACCGCAGTGTGGTCCTGTTCACTGTTCCTCCTCGGTTGTTCTTCTCTCCGCCCCGACTCAGTACGAGAAAGGGAAGCTCTTCCAATAGGTACGCGCGCGCCACCAGATCCCGAACAGACCCCGGGGCTCGAACAGCAGGAACGCCACGATCAGGACGCCGTAGGTCACCTGCTCGATCTCGAAGATGTTCGGGTGCTCGTTGGGCGCGGTCGAGATGAACGAGAACAACGCCGGGAGCTCGCTGGAGATCCGGGGGAGTGCCGCGATCAGCATCGCGCCCATGATCGACCCCGAGATGGTCGCGACCCCGCCGATCAGCACCATCGCGATGAACTGGATCGACATCAGCAGCCCGAACTGGGTCGGCCCGAACTGCCCGACCCCGACGAACATCAGTGCTCCGCAGACGCCGGCGTAGAACGACGACACGGTGAAGGCGATGAGCTTGTAGCGGGACAGCTCCACGCCCATCACGCCAGCGGCGACGTCCCGGTCCCGGACCGCGGCGAACGCCCGGCCGATCTTCGACCGCGCCAGGTTGCGCGCCAGCACCGCCAGCACGATCAGGGTGACCAGGAACAGCCAGTAGAGCTTCTGCTCCTCGGTGTACGACGCGCCGTCGCGGGCCAGGTTGTTGCCGAAGAGGATCGGCGTGGCGGCCTCCCGGCCGATGCCTCCGCCGCCGGAGAGCTCGCGCCACTCGCTGAAGACGTACTCGCCGATGAAGACCAACCCCAGGGTGACCACGGCCAGGTAGAGACCGCGGAGCCGGGTGGCGATCGGGGCGACGAGGAACCCGGTGGCCGCGGCGACCAGTCCTGCTGCCGGCAGCCAGATCAGGACGTTGTCGACGCCCAGGCCCAGGTACCGGCCGTCGGGGTCGCCGGAGAGGTACGCCGCGGTGTAGGCGCCGACGCCGACGAAGAACGCGTGCCCGAGTGAGACCTGACCGGCGTAGCCGGTGAGCAGGTTGAGGCCGATGGCCCCGATCGCGAAGACCATCCCGGTCGCCGCGATCGTGAGGAACTCGTCGGTGAGCAGCATCGGCAGCACTGCGGCCACCAGGACCATCAGCAGGACGCTCACCCGCTTGCCCCGGGTGTTCAGCAGCGCCATGTCCTGCCGGTACGACGTGTACAGCTCGGGTCGGCCGCGAAGCGGACGCGAGCGACGGGACCGCGCGACGGGGGAGACGGTCATACCCGTTCCACCTCCTTGGTGCCGAAGAGGCCGTAGGGCCGGACCAGCAGCACGGCGAACATCAGCAGGAACGGCACCAGGGTGCCGATGTTCTTGTCGAGGAACGGGAACCAGACGCTGTGGTACGAGGCCACCACCGATTCCGCGATCCCGATCACCAGGCCACCGACGATCGCCCCGCCGAACGAGTCCAGGCCGCCGAGGATGATCACCGGCAGCGCCGCCAACCCGATGATCCAGAAGTTGTTGGTGATCGGGTCGCCCGCGGCCGCGAAGACGCCGGCGATCGCAGCCAGCCCGCCGGCCAGTCCCCAGGAGACCGCGAAGACCGTGCCGACGTTGACGCCCTGGGCCATCGCCGCCTCCTGGTCGAGCGCGGCAGCGCGCATCGCCAGGCCCAGCGAGGTGTAGCGGAAGAAGAGCAGCAGCAGGCCGACGACCACCCCGGCCACCAGGAACGCAGCGAGGTGGCGCTCCTCGACGTTGACCCCGCCGACCTTGACGACCTCCAGGCCCCACGGGTCGCCCAGGACCAGCGGGTCGACGCCGATGAACGCGCCGGTGACCACCCTGACGACGATGTCGATGCCGATAGTGATGATCGCGATCACGAAGGTGGCCTTGCCGACCATCGGCCGCACAGCCACCCGCTCGACGATCAGGGCCACCACGGCGATCGAGATGGTGCCGAGGATCACCGCGCCGACGAACCCGACCTTCGGCGCGAGGTAGGAGACCAGGACGGCGCCGGCCATCATGAACGCCGGCTGGGCGAACGAGATCACCTGCATCGACTTGTAGATGATCACGAAGCCGAGGGCGAGCAGGGCGTAGACGGCGCCGTTGCCGGTGCCGGCGCTGATCGCGGTCAGGAACTCGGTCATCGGGACGCCCCCTCGGCGTACATGGAGTCGACGAGCTCGCTGAACGCCTTGTCGATCGCCGACCGCTTCACCTTCTGGGTCGCGGTCAGCTCGCCGTCCTCGTGGTCGAGCTCCTTGGGGAGCATCCGGAAGTCCTTGAGCTGCTCGACGGAGCTGAACCGGCCGTTGACCTCCTTGACGATCCCCTGGACGAGCGCCCGCACCTCGGGCTTCTCGGCCAGGTCCCGGTACGTCGTGAACGCCAGTCCCTGGCGCTGCGCCCACTCGCCGACGGTGTCGAGCTCGATCCCGATCAACGCGGTCAGGTACTTGCGGCGGTCGCCGAGGACGACGGCCTCCTTGATGAACGGCGAGGCCTTGAGTGCGTTCTCGATCTCCGAGGGCGAGACGTTCTTGCCGCCCGCGGTGATGATGATGTCCTTCATCCGGTCGGTGATCCGCAGGTGGGTCCCGTCGATCCACTCACCGACGTCGCCGGTGTGCAGCCAGCCGTCGGCGTCGATCGCCGAGGCGGTCGCCTCCGGGTTGTCCCAGTAGCCGGCGAAGTTCGCCGGGTGCCGGGTCAGGATCTCGCCGGTCTCCTCGTCCAGGCGCACCTCGATCCCCTCGAGCGGCTCGCCGACGGTGCCGAGCTTGACCCGGCCGCGTCGGTTGGAGGTCGCGATCGCGGTGTTCTCGGTCATCCCGTAGACCTCGACCACCCGGATGCCGATGCCCATGAAGAACTTGAGCACCTCGGGTGCGATCGGTGCTGCGCCGCAGACGGCGTACCGGACCCGCCGCAGGCCCAGCCGTTCGAGCAGCGCGCGGTAGAAGAGCACCCAACCGATCCGGTAGCGGATCCGGCTGCTGAGAGTGTGCTCGCCGCCGTTCGCGGCCAGGACGTCCCCGATCCGGTCGGCCTGGGCGAGCCAGAACCGGCCGTAGGCGCGCTTGAACCGGGTGGCGGAGTCGATCTTGATCCGGGCTGCGGCCAGCAACTTCTCCCAGATCCGGGGGACGGCGAGCAGGACGGTCGGCTGCACCTCTCGCAGGTTCTGCGGCACCGTGTCGATCGACTCGGCGAAGTTGACCTGGGTGCCGGCGCCGGCGTTGTACCAGGTGGTGAAGAAGCGCTCCGCGACGTGGCAGAGCGGCAGGTAGGAGAGGGTCAGGTCGTCCTTGTTCGGGGGCGGTGAGATGAAACCCTCGTCCTCCAGGACGACCTGCATGGCGAAGTTGACGTTCGCGACCGTCAGCATCGCACCTTTCGGGGGGCCGGTGGTGCCCGAGGTGTAGACGAGGGTGATCACGTCGTCGGGCTGCACTTGGTCCATCAGGTCGGTGACCGCGTCGGGGTGGGCGGCACGGTGCTCGGCTCCGAGGGCTTGCAGGTCCGTCCAGCTGATCAGGCGCGGGTCGTCGTACTGGTGCGCGATACCGCGGCTCACGACGTAGACGACCTTCCGGACCTCCGGGCAGTCCGCTCCGACCTCGAGGAACTTGTCGAGCTGCTCCTGGTCCTCGGCGAGGTGGAGGGTCGAGCCGCTGTGCGAGAGCAGGTACTGGACCTCGGCGGCCGGATTGGTGGGGTAGAGGCCGACGGTGATCGCCCGGATCGCGACGGTGGCCAGGTCGAGGTAGAGCCACTCGGGCCGGTCCTCGCTCTGCACCGAGACCCGGTCACCGGGCTTGACCCCGAGCGCGAGCAGCGCGTGCGCGGTGTCCAGGACGGTGTCCCAGTACTGCGCCCAGGTGATCTCCTGCCAGATGCCGAGGTCCTTGTGGCGCATCGCGACAGCGTCGGGCATCGCGGCAGCGTGGTCGCGGACCAGGTGCGTGATGGTGCGCGCGCCGCTCATCCGTGTGCTCCTTCGGCCGCGGTGCCGCTGTCGAGCTCGCCACCGAGGTAGGCGGCGATGACGTTCTCGTCCCGCTGCACCTCGGCGGGCGTCCCGGTGGTGATCGGGGTCCCGAAGTCGACCACCATGATCCGGTCGGCGAGATCCATCACCAGGCCCATGTCGTGCTCGACCATGATCATCGCGATCCCGAGCTCCTCCCTGATGTCGAGGATGAACCGGGCCATGTCCTCGGTCTCCTCGAGGTTCATCCCGGCGACCGGTTCGTCGAGCAGGAGCAGCTTCGGGTCCATCGCCAGCGCCCGGCCGAGCTCGACGCGCTTCTGGACGCCGTAGGGGAGCAGCCCCACCGGGAACTTGCGCCATTGCGCGAGTTCGAGGAAGTCGACGATCTCCTCGATCACCGCGCGGTGCCGGAGCTCCTCGTTCCGGGCCTTTCCCCACCAGCCGAGGGCGGCGAGCGGGCCGTAGCCGATGTGCTGGTGGCGGCCGAGCAGCAAGTTGTCCAGGACGGTGAGGTTGGAGAAGAGCTCGATGTTCTGGAAGGTCCGGGCCACGCCGAGCTTGGCGATCGCCGGGGGCGGCAGCCCGAGCAGGGACGTGTCGCCGAGTCGGACCTCCCCCTCTTGCGGTCGGTAGACCCCGGAGATCACGTTGAAGACGCTGGTCTTGCCGGCGCCGTTCGGTCCGATGACCGCGAACAGCTCGCCCGGGTTGACCTGGAAGCTGACCCCGTTGATCGCCCGCACCTGGCCGAAGGAGAGCCGTACGTCGGTGAAGGTCAGCAGCGGACCGGGATCCGCGTCCGCGCTCACGAAGCCCACCGCTTCCGCCGCCGGTAGTGCTTCACGTCCCGGAACGAGGACTTCTCGGCGCCCTCGGAGTGCAGCCCGAGGTAGAACTCCCGGACGTCGTCGTCGGCGAGGAGTTCTGCTGCCGGCCGGTCCATCACGATCCGCCCGGTCTCCATCACGTAGCCGTGGTTCGCGATCTGTAGCGCCATCGTCGCGTTCTGCTCGACCAGCAGCACCCCGGTGCCCTGGCGGTTGATCTCCACCACGATGTCGCGGATCTGCTCGACCACCATCGGGGCCAGGCCGAGGCTGGGTTCGTCCAGGAGCAGGTAGCGCGGCCCGGACATCAACGCCCGTCCGATCGCGAGCATCTGCTGCTCGCCGCCGGAGAGGTACCCGGCCGTCCCCGACCGGCGCTCCACCAGGCGCGGGAACAGGTCGTAGACCCGGCTGAGGTTCGTGGTGAGGTCGCGGCGCGCGGAGTAGGCGCCGACGCGGAGGTTCTCCTCGACGGTCAGCTCCTTGAAGACCCGGCGGCCTTCGAGCACGTGCTTGATCCCGCGCGCGGCGAAGGCCGATGCCGAGAGCTGGCCGACGGACTCGCCGTCGAGGGTCACCGCACCCTTGCGGATCTTGCCCTCGTGGATGTCGAGGAGCCCGGACAACGCCCGGAGCAAGGAGGACTTGCCGGCGCCGTTGGCTCCGAGGAGAGCGACGATGCTCCCGTCCGGAATCTCCAGGGAGACCCCGCGAAGAGCCAGGACCACGTCGTCGTACACGACCTCGAGGTTCTGCACGCCGAACAAGGAGCCCTCCGCCCACCGGTGAGTTGTGCGTGTGATGGCCGCCACATTTGCGTATCAACCGGGTCAGGTCAATGGTCGACGCGCGGTACGGCGTTCTTCGTTAGCAACTCGTGTCGCAACGGCCTGGCGGCGCCGTTCGCCGTTGTGCGACGACGGGGTTTCCCGATCTCAGACGTCGCGCCGCCGGAAAGCGGCCCAGGAGGCAGCGACCGCGACGAGCAGCAGCGCCAGCAGGTACAGGCCGGTCTCGAGATGGTTGAGGTGCTCCGCCCCGCCGCAACTGCCCAGGACGCAGCGCGCGGTCGGGTCGACGTACTCGAAGTGCTGTTCGAGCCAGCCGAAGACGTTGTTCCCCAGGGACCACCGCGCGATCCCGTCCACCGGGAGCAGGTACACGAGGATCTCGCCACCGATGCTGTAGGTGAACAGCAGGGCGAGCGTCGCGACCGCGTTCCGGAAGAACATCGTGAGCGCGAAGGCCCCCGCCGTCGCGCCCACCGCCAGGACCACCGCGCGCAGCAGGTGCCAGCCGACGTCACCGACCACGGCGGACCCGTGCGGGAGGCCGCGATCGGCCGCAACCAGGTAGAGCGCCAACCAGAACCCGCCGAGCGCCACCAGGGCGACCGCACCGCTGGCCAGGGAGACCGCGCTCGCCTTCGCCACCCAGAGCCGGGTCCGCCGCGGCTCGAAGAGGAGCTGGTTGCGGATCGCGCTCGAGGCCCAGTCCGAGCCGGCGAAGATGCTCGCCGCGATCATCAGCAGCCCGACCACCAGGAGGGCGACTCCGGTGCCGTTGCCCTGGATGGTGCCGCTCAGGTCCAGCTCGTTGCGGGGGAGGTAGGAGGTGTCCGCCGGGGCGAACATGTCGCGGCACTGCTGCTCGGCGAAGCCGGCCTCGGTGCCCAGCGGCGAGTCCTTGATGCACTGCTCGATGTCGGCCTCGACCCCGGCGCGGGTGGCCTCGATGTCCGCGTTGGCCCGCGCGGTCGCGATCTCGGCGGCGCTCGGCGGACGGGTCTCCCAGGCCGACTGGAACGCGACCAGGCCGGCCAGCACCGCGGTGAGCACGACCAGGAGCAGCAGGACGCGGCGGGAGGTGTAACGGGCCAGCTCGACGCCGATCAGCCGGATCATGAGGGGTCCCCGTTCGTCGGGGGCATCAGATCGGTCAGATCGGTCAGACCGGTCGGAACGACGTGCTCGGCGGTCTGGTCGGCGGCCCACTGGTCCGGGTCCTCCGGGCGGGCCGGGCGGTGACCGGTGAGCTTGAGGAAGAAGGTCTCCAGGGTCGGCCTGATCGCGGAGAGCTCGTGGACGTAGAGGCCCTGCTCGGCCAGGCGTCGGCTGATCTCCTCGGGGTGCTCGTGCCCCTCGACCAGCAGGTCGGGGCCCTCCCGGACCACCTCGTAACCGGCCGCGAGCAGCACGGCCGTGGCGCGATCCGGCTCCGTCACCCCGACCCTGGTCCGTGCGGTGCTCTCGCCGAGGAGCTCGCCGACCTGGCCCGCCGCGAGCAGTCGGCCGTCTCCGATGATCGAGACCGAGGAGCAGACCTGCTGGACCTCGGCCAGGATGTGCGAGCTGAGCAGAACGCTGACGCCTTCGGCGGAGAGCCGCGGGATGGTGTCGCGCATGTCGCGGATGCCAGCCGGGTCCAGCCCGTTCGACGGTTCGTCGAGGATCACCAGTTCCGGCTTCTTCAGCAGCGCGGCGGCCACGCCGAGGCGGCGGCGTACGCCGAGGGAGTAGCCCCGGTAGCGCCGGCGCGCGATCTCGCGCAGGTCGACGGTCTCGAGGACCTCGTCGACGCGGCTCGGCGGCAGCGACGCCGCCCGGGCCAGGAGCTCGAGGTTGCGCCGGCCGCTCAGGTCCGGGGCGAACGAACCCCGCTCGAGCAGGGCGCCGACCCCGGCCAACGCTGTCGGGATCCCGGCCGGGAACTGCTGGCCCAGGACGACGACCGACCCGCTGTCGGGGCGGACCAGGCCCAGGAGCATCTTGATGGTGGTCGTCTTCCCCGAACCGTTCGGTCCGAGGAAACCGTGGACGCCGCCGCGTTCGACGGTGAGTGCGAGGTCGTCGACGGCGACGACCTTGCGGCCGCGGTCGCGGTAGACCTTGCGCAGGCCGTGGGTCTGGACGACCAGGTCACCACTCATCGCTCCGGCAGGTCCCTTTCCGAGTCAGGATGCTCAGGCCACGTACCCAGGAAGCATCTCGTAGAACCGGCTCAGGCCAGCGGATTGAGGACAGGGACACGCAGACCGCCCCGACCCGGCGCGGGCCGCGGTTCGTAGTCAGGCGTCGCGTCGTACGGCGCCCACGCCAGCAGTCGGTCCAGGTGCGCCTCCACCAGCGGGATCACCTCGGCGGTGGTGACGTCGCGTCCCAGCTCGACCGAGAGCGACGTCACGCCGGCATCGGCGATCCCGCACGGGACGAACCGGTCGTACCAGCCGAGGTCGACGTCGCAGTTGATCGCGAAGCCGTGCATCGTGACGCCGCGACTGACCCGGATGCCCAGTGCCGCGATCTTCCGCTCGGGACGCCCGGTGGTGGCGTCGGCGCGCAGCCAGACGCCGCTGCGACCCGGGACCCGCGCGGTCTCGACGCCGAGCTCGGCGCAGACTCCGATCAGCGCCTCCTCGACCCGGCGGACGTAGTCCACGACCAGCACGTGGTCGGGCAGCCGGACGATCGGGTACCCCACCAGCTGCCCGGGCCCGTGGAAGGTGATCTTGCCGCCGCGGTCGACATCGATGACGTCGGCGCCGCCGGCGTCGACGGGACGTTCCTCGGGGGTGGTGCGCTTGCCGCAGGTGAAGACCGGCGGGTGTTCGAGGAGCAGGGTGGTGTCGGGTGCGCCGGCCTGGACGTCGGCGTGCACCTGGCGCTGGAGCTCCCAGGCCTCGCGGTACTCCACGAGACCGAGGTGGCGGTACTCGAGCCTTGTCGCGGGGGTCACGGCACGAGCCTCCGAGCGCCCGAGCTTGCTCGAGGCCGAGGGGGCGACGTGTCGTTGACGAACGCAGTGAGGACCACGGTACGAGCCTACGCCGTCCCTGTGGACGGTTCCGACGCGGTCGCGGACGGTTCCGGCACGCTGGCCCGATGCTCCTGCTGGCTCGGTGGACTGCCGCCCTGGCCCTGGTCTGCCTTGTCGGCGGGTGCGCAGGTCCGGCCGGCTCGCCTCGGGCTTCCGCGGTGGCGCCGCCTCCGGACCCGGCTGCTGACGTCCTCCGGGAGTGGGACGCCGCCCGGGCAGCAGCTTGGTCGGCCGGGGACGCGGCGGCGCTCAGTGCGTTGTACCTACCCGGGGCCGAAGCAGGGCGGCGGGACGTGCGCCTGTTGCGCAGCTACCTCGAGCGTGGCCTCCGGGTGAGCGGTCTGCAGTACCAGCGGCTGCGGGTTCGGGTCCTGGTCCGCGACGACGCGCTGCTCCGCCTCGAGGTCGTCGAACGGCTGCTGCCCGCGAGCGTCCGCAGCGGGTCCGACGTACGCCGCCTGCCGGCCGGTCAGCCCGTACGCCGGGTGGTCGAGCTGCGGCGGCTCGGCGGCTCCTGGCGGGTCGCCGCCGTGGTCAGCCGGTAGCGGTGCGGAGGACCGCGCTGACGTCCTGGTCGGCGAAGCGGAAGCCGCTGTCGAGAAGCACCTGGGGGACTGCACGGACCGATCCGAGGACTTCCGGCGCCATCCGTCCGGCCGCCTGCTTCAGGACCGGTCCGGGCACCCGGAAGAACGCGGGCCGGTGCACCAGGGCGGCGAGCTCGCGGGTGAACTCGGCGTTCGTCGGCGTCGTGGGGCAGCACAGGTTGACCGGACCACTGGCCTCGTTGTGCACGGCGAGGAAGGTGACCGCGGCGACCCAGTCCTGGAGCGAGATGACCGGGAAGTACTGCTCGCCCGACCCGAGCTTGCCACCCAGGCCGGCCTTGAACAGCAGCAGCAGCTGCTTCAGCGGAGGGTTGCGCCGGTCCAGGACCGGGGCGGTCCGCAGGACGCACACCCGCGCACCGGCGCCGGCCGCGACCTCGGCGGCGGCCTGCCACTGCCGAGTCACTTCGGTGAGGAACGCGTCACCGGAGGACTCGGCGGACTCGGTCAGGACCTCCGCGCCCCGGTCCCCGTAGTAGGAGATGCCGTTGCCGGCGAGGAAGTCGGGACGCCGTCCGGACGCGGCGATGGCTTCGGCGAGCACCCGTGTCGTCGTGACCCTGCTCTCCAGCAGGTCGGTGGCCCACCGCTTCGAGTGCGGGTTGCCGAGCGTCGGGGCGCCGGCGAGGTTGATGACCACGTCGGCCTGTTCCACGAGGCCTGCGTCCAGGCGGCCGGCGTACGGGTCCCACCGGGCCTGCCCCGGGCCGGCCTCCCGACGTACCAGGGAGGTCACGTCGTGGCCGGCGAGCACCAGGCTGTCCCGCAGGTGGTTGCCCAGGAAGCCGGAGGCGCCGGCGATGAGGAAACGCATGCTCCCACCTTGCCACGCGGCCGGTCGGCGCCTCCGCCCTCACCGGCTGGTCAGCGGTCCCGCTGACGGTTGTAGCCTCATCCCGTGATCGTCGCTTCGCTCCTCAACGCTGCTGCGCCTACTGACTCGGCATCGTGGTGATCACGCCGCGCTGCCCCGGGTGGGGCGCACGAGCAAGCTCGGGCGCTCGGTAGGCTTGCAGCGTGAGCGATTTCGATGTTGTCGTCGTCGGTGCTGGTCCCGGTGGGTACGTTGCCGCCATTCGCGCGTCGCAGCTGGGCCTGAAGGCCGCTGTGATCGAGTCGCAGTACTGGGGCGGTGTCTGCCTCAACGTCGGCTGCATCCCCTCCAAGGCACTGCTGAAGAACGCCGAGCTCGCGCACGTCCTGACCCACGAGAAGGACAAGTTCGGGATCACCGGCGACGCGTCGATGGACTTCGGCCCCACGCACGCCCGGAGCCGGGCCGTCTCGGACGGCATCGTCAAGGGCGTCCACTTCTTGATGAAGAAGAACAAGATCGAGGAGATCCACGGCTGGGGCACGTTCACCGGTCCGAAGACGCTGGAGGTCAAGGCAGCCGACGGCTCGGTCCGGACGGTGACCGGCGACACGATCATCATCGCCACCGGGGCGACCGTCCGGTTGGTCCCGGGGGTCGAGCTCTCCCCGAACGTCGTGACCTACGAGGAGCAGATCCTCGACAGCAACCTGCCGTCCTCGATCGTCATCGGCGGCTCCGGCGCGATCGGTGTCGAGTTCGCCTACGTGATGAAGAACTTCGGTGTCGACGTCACGATCGTGGAGTTCCTCGACCGGATGGTCCCGACCGAGGACGCCGAGGTCTCCAAGGAGCTGTTGAAGCACTACAAGAAGCTCGGTATCAACGTCCTGCTCGGGACCGCGGTGAAGGGCGTCGAGGACACCGGCTCCGGTGTGCGGGTGACGGTGGCTCCGGCTTCCGGGGGTGACGAGCAGGTCCTGGAGGCGGGCAAGTTCCTGGCCGCCTTCGGGTTCGCGCCGCGGCTGACCGGGTACGGGCTGGAGAACACCGGGGTCGCGACCACCGACCGCGGCGCGATCGCCATCGACGACCGCGGGCGCACCAACGTCGACGGCGTCTACGCGATCGGCGACGTCACCGGCAAGATGATGCTCGCCCACGTCGCCGAGTCGATGGGGGTGGTGGCGGCCGAGACGATCGCCGGCGCCGAGACGATGGAGATCGACTTCGACATGATCCCGCGGGCGACGTACTGCCAGCCCCAGGTCGCCTCCTTCGGCTACACCGAGGAGCAGGCGAAGGAGAAGGGGTACGACGTCAAGACGGCGAAGTTCCCGTTCTCGGCCAACGGCAAGGCCATGGGTCTGGGCGACGCGGTCGGCTTCGTGAAGATCGTCGCCGACGCGGAGTACAACGAGATCCTCGGCGCGCACATGATCGGTCCGGACGTGACCGAACTGCTGCCGGCCCTGACCCTCGCCCAGAAGTGGGACCTGACCGCTGACGAGGTCTCCCGCAACGTCTTCGCCCACCCGACGCTGTCGGAGGCCGTCAAGGAAGCCGTCGAAGGCATCGCCGGACACATGATCAACCTCTGAGGTCGCTTCGCTCCCTCAGAGCCGACCATGTGCCCGGGCCACATGAACGTTGTGCGGAATGGCGCGCTCCGCGCGTGCGGCGAAGCGCGGGCGGTGGTTCCGTCCGCTCCCCGTGGGTCCCTGAGGAGGGCCGTTGGGCCCGTCTCGAAGGGCTCCCGTCAGACCTCGAACTGAGCGGCTTCCAGTCGCGCCTTCACGTCCTGGAGGAAGCGGCCGGCGTCGGCGCCGTCGACCAGGCGGTGGTCGTAGGTCAGCGCCAGGTTGACCATGTGCCGGACCGCGATCGTCTCGCCGAGGTTGGGGTCGTCGATCACCACGGGCCGCTTCACCACGGCGCCGGGACCGAGGATCGCCACCTGCGGCTGGTTGATGATGGGGGTGTCGAAGAGGGCCCCGAAGCTGCCCAGGTTGGTGATCGTGAAGGTGCCGCCGGTCAGGTCGTCCGGGGTGATCTTGTTGGTCCGGGTCCGCTCGGCGAGGTCGGCGATCTTCTTGGCGAGTCCGGCGATCGACAGGTCGCCGGCGTCCTTGACCACCGGGGTGAGCAGGCCTCGCTCGGTGTCCACGGCGAACGCGACGTTCTCGCGGTCGAAGTAGGTGATCTCGCCCGCCTCGAGGTTCAGGTGGGCGTTCAGCTTCGGGTGCGACTTGAGTGCATCGATCGCCGCCTTCGCGAAGAAGGGCAGGTAGGTGAGCTTCACGCCCTCGCGTGCCAGGAAGTCGGCCTTGGCGGACTCGCGGAGGCGCGCGACGTTGGTGACGTCGACCTCCATCACCTGGGTCAGCTGGGCCGAGATGTGCAGCGACTCAGTCATCCGCTCCGCGATCACTCGGCGGAGTCGGCTGATGCTCTCGGTGGTCCCGCGCAGCGGGCTGGGTGCCGACGGGGCCGCGGCCGGGGTTGAGGCCGCCGGTGCTGCCGCGGGGGCAGCGGACCTCTTGGCCTCCGCAGCAGCCAGGACGTCCTGCTTGCGGATCCGGCCGCCGACCCCGGTGCCGGTGACCGAGGCGAGGTCGACGCCGTGCTCGGCGGCCATCTTGCGGACCAGCGGAGTGACGTAGTTCCCGCCGCCGTCGCCGGCGGGGGCAGCGGGCGCCGGGGCAGGAGCAGCGGGCGGGGCCACCGGTGGGGCCGGGGCAGCAGCCGGAGCGGCCGGAGCGGCCGGGGGAGCAGCCGGGGGAGCAGCCGGCGCAGCCGCCGGGGCTGCAGGCGCGGGAGCCTCCGCGACCGGTGCGGCCGGAGCAGGCTCCGCCGGGGCCGCGGGCGCCGGAGCAGCACCGGCCGCTCCGATCACGGCCAGTTCGGCGCCGACCTCCACCGTCTCGTCCTCGTTCACCCGGATCGCGAGCAGCGTCCCGGCGACCGGCGAGGGGATCTCGGTGTCGACCTTGTCGGTGGAGACCTCGAGCAGCGGCTCGTCGACGGCGACGGCATCGCCGACCTGCTTGAGCCAGCGGGTGACGGTCCCCTCGGTCACGGATTCGCCGAGCGCGGGAAGAGTGACCGACGTGCCCGCGTCAGCGGACGCGGCAGCCGGCGCCGGAGCGGCCGGTTCTGCAGCGGCAACCGGTTCGGGGGCAGCCGGGGCGGCGGGCTCCGCGGGGGCTTCGGCGGGAGCGGCGGGCTCGGCCGGGGCGGCGGGGGCTTCGGCAGCGGCGGGCGCCGGGGCGCTGCCACCGGCTTCGCCGGCGTCGCCGATGACGCAGAGCTGGGCGCCGACCTCCACGGTCTCGTCCTCAGCGGCGTCGATCGACAGGATCACCCCGGCGACCGGCGAGGGGATCTCGGTGTCGACCTTGTCGGTGGAGACCTCGAGCAGCGGCTCGTCGACCGTCACCGTGTCGCCGACCTGCTTGAGCCAGCGCGTGACAGTTCCCTCGGTGACGGATTCGCCGAGCGCGGGAAGGGTGACGGGAGTCGACATGTGGGTCCTTCGGGTCGTGAGGTGTGCTCAGGAGTGTGCGTGCAGGGGCTTGCCGGCGAGGGCCAGGTGGGCCTCGCCGAGGGCTTCGTTCTGGGTCGGGTGGGCGTGCACCAACGGGGCGACGTCCGCGGGGAACGCCTCCCAGTTGTAGATCAGCTGGGCTTCGCCGATGAGCTCGCCGACGCGGGCGCCGACGAGGTGGACGCCGAGGACCGGGCCCTCCTTGCGGCGGACGAGCTTGACGCTGCCCTGCGTCTTCAAGATCTGGCTCTTGCCGTTGCCGCCGAGGTCGTAGACGAGGGTCTCGATGGCCTCGTCGCCCTCGCGCTCGCGGGCCTGCGCCTCGGTCAGGCCGACCGAGGCGAGCTCCGGATCGCAGTAGGTGACCCGGGGGATCCCGGAGTCGTCGATCGGCGTCGGGGTGAGTCCGGCGATCTCCTCGGCCACGAAGATCCCGTGGGCGAAGCCGCGGTGGGCCAGCTGGAGACCGGGCACGATGTCGCCGACGGCGTAGATCCCGGGGACGTTGGTCCGCAGTCGCTCGTCGGTGAGGACGAAGCCGCGGTCCATCGCGATCCCCTGCTCGTCGTAGCCGAGGCCTTCGGTGGTCGGCCCGCGACCCACGGCGACGAGCAGCAGGTCGGCTTCGATCGGCTCGGCGCCCTCGACGTGTACCCGGACCCCGCTCTCGGTCAGCTCGACCTTCTGGAACGGCTTGCCGGTCAGCGCCTTGATCTTGCGCTTCCGGAACGCGCGCTCGAGATGCTTCGAGGAGTCGGCGTCCTCGGCCGCCATCAGCCGTGGCAGCGCTTCGACGATGGTCACCTCGGCGCCGAAGGAGCGCCACACGCTCGCGAACTCGCACCCGATGACCCCACCGCCCAGGACCACCACGGACGCCGGTACCCGGTCGAGCTTGAGCGCGTGCTCGGAGGTGATCACCCGGTCGCCGTCGATCTCCAGACCGGGCAGGCTGCGCGCGTAGGAGCCGCTGGCCAGCACCACGTTCTTCCCCACGTACGACGTGGTGCCCGCGGCGCCGGTGACCTCGACCGTGTTCGGGGCGACCAGGCGTCCCGATCCGGCGGCAACGGTGATCCCGCGGCCGTTGATCAGTCCGGTCAGGCCCTTGAAGAGGCGTTGGACGACACCGTCCTTGTAGGCGTTGACCGCGGCCATGTCGATGCCCTCGAAGGTCACTCGGACCCCGAACTGCTCGGAGTCGCGGGCCGCATCGGCGATCTCGGCCGCGTGCAGCAGCGCCTTCGTCGGGATGCAGCCGACGTGCAGGCAGGTGCCACCGAGGTCGTGCTTCTCGACCAGGACGACCGACAGACCGAGCTGCGCGGCGCGGAGCGCACATGCGTAGCCGCCGGACCCTGCGCCCAGGATCACCACATCGACGTGGTTGGCGTCCGCCACGGTCCCTCCGCTCGCTCGCGTGTTGACCTGGTCATCCTTGCACTTCTTCCGGCCGTGTCCACCACGGGGGCGACACGCGCAGGGCGAGGTCGGTGGGGCGCCTTCACCGGCCATGCCGCACAATTGCCTCCATGGGCCTGTTCGATCGATTCCGCCGCCGCGAAGGCATGACCCGTGGCGGACCCACCGGATCGACCGTGCGCGCCGCGGATTCGGCCGACGTCCGTCACCTCAAGGAGTGGATCTCGAGCCGTCGCGGCGTCGAGGGGTTCGTGGAACCGCGGACGACGGTCAGCGAGGTGACCCTGCTCCTGGTCGCCCACGACGGTGAGTGGACCCGGCGCCGGGTGCAGTCGGTCCAGTGGGCGCACGACTTCGCCAACAAGCTCGGGATCCCGTCGTACGACGCGGCCGTGGTCGGCATCCCGCAGCGGATGCGGGACTACAACAACCGGCAGAAGCGGCAGAAGGCGCCGAACCCGTTCTCCTCCCCGCCACCGGCTGGCTGAGCCCGGGCGGTCAGCCGGCGATCGACGCGACGTACTCGACCAGCGTGCTGGTCGCGAAGCCGGTGGCGCCGCTGGGCATCTGTCCCCACGGGCCGCCGGTGTTGTAGCTCGGCCCGGCGATGTCCAGGTGAGCCCACGGCACGTCCCCGGTGAAGGCCTCCAGGAAGGCTGCCGCGTACAGGGCACCGCCCCAACGGACCCAGTTCGCCTGGAGCAGGTCGGCGACCTTGCTCTCGGTGCGGACGCTGCGGCGCTGCTCCTCGGGGATCGGCAGGTGCCAGTACAGCTCGCCGGTACGATCGGCGGCGGCCTCGACGGCGGCCACGGTCTGGGTGTCGCCGAAGAGTCCCGCGATCCGGTCGCCGAGGGCCACGACGCAGGCCCCGGTGAGGGTGGCCACGTCGATGATCGCGTCCGGCTCGTCACGGACCGCCATCGTGAGCGCGTCGGCCAGGATCAGCCGTCCCTCGGCGTCGGTGTTGGTCACCTCGACGGTCTGCTTCGACAGCATCGTCAGGACGTCGCCGGGGCGCATCGACGAACCGCCGACCATGTTCTCGGCCAGCGGCAGGTAGGCGGTCACGGCCACCGGGATCTCGAGCTCGGCGATCGCGTGGATCGCGGCGGCGACCGCAGCGGCACCGGCCATGTCCGACTTCATCGCGGGCATCGAACCGCCCGGCTTGATGGTCAGGCCGCCGGAGTCGAACGTGATGCCCTTGCCGACCAGGGCCACCGAGCCGCGCGGGTCCTTCGGCGCCCAGGTCAGCTTGACCAGGCACGGGGGGTTCGCCGAGCCCTGGCCCACGCCGAGGATGCCGCCGGCCCCCAGCTTCTTCAGCTGGGCGGCGGTGAGCAGCTCGTAGCCCACCGCTGAGGTGGCGTTGAGCTTCTTGATCGCCGCGGCGAACGCGGTCGGGACCAGTGCGTTCGGCGGCGTGTTGACCCAGTCCCGCGCCGTGCTGGTGACGTCGGCGAGGACCGTCGCGGTGCGCAGTGCGGCGAGGGCGTCGGCGCGGCGGGCGGCGTCGCTGAGGATGACCACGTCCGCCACGCTGCCGGACTTGCCGCCCCGTGACCTCGATCCGCCCGACGTCGAGGTGAAGGCGGTAAACCGGTACAGGCCGGAGGCGAAGCCGTCGACGACCGCGCGGATGTGGTCGCCGTCGACGGCAGGGAGCGCCAGCGCGACCGACGCGGTGTTGCCGACGTTGCGGGCGGCGACGCCCGCGGCCCGCCGTACCTTCTCCGTGGTCAGGGTGTCCCGGTCGCCGAGCCCGACGAGCAACAGCTGGCCGGCGTTGAGGTGGCCGTGCGTGGGGACTCGGGCGGTCTCGCCGAACGAACCGGTGAAACCCAGCGACGACAGCAGCGGCGCGAAACCCCGTCCGTACGACGTGGCCACCGGTTCGCCGCCCGGAGCGGCGACCACGCCGCCTTTCCCGGTGCAGACGCCGATGACGACGAGGTCGGTGCGGACCTTGTCGGCCGAACCCTTGCGCAAGGTGTAGGTCGTCACGGGTCGAGGCTACCGAGTGCCCGAGCTTGCTCGTGGTCGAGTGGCCGAGATCCCGTTGAGGAGCGCAGCGACGATCACGGGTCGAGGCTACGCGAACGAGCGGAGCCGCACGGAGCTTGCTCCGGTGCCGGCGGAGCGATGAGGAGCGCAGCGACGACCACCGAGTGCCCGAGCCGCGCGGCGGCCTGCGGTAACTTCTGCGCATGTCTCTCAAGCAGTCAGCGCTGCACGACCGTCATCAGGCCCTCGGGGCCAAGTTCTCCGAGTTCGGCGGCTGGGAGATGCCGCTGCAGTACGCCGGCGTCGTTCCCGAGCACACCGCGGTCCGCGAGGCGGTCGGCGTCTTCGACGTCAGCCACCTCGGCAAGCTGGTCGTCCGCGGTTCCGGCGCGCTGGAGTTCCTCAACTCCTGCTTCACCAACGACCTGGGTCGGATCGCGCCGGGGCAGGCGCAGTACACGCTGTGCTGCGACGAGGAGACGGGCGGTGTCGTCGACGACCTGATCGTCTACCTCAAGGCCGACGATCACCTGCTGCTGGTCCCGAACGCGTCCAACACCGCCGAGGTCGCCCGCCGGTTGCAGGCGAGGGCGCCCGCGGGCATCACCATCACCGATCACCACGAGACCCACTGCGTCCTCGCGGTCCAGGGCACGAAGTCCGACGAGGTGCTGGCCGCCCTCGGCTTCCCGGTCGGTGGTGATGCGGACCGGCTGGACTACATGGCGTTCGTCGAGGCGCCGTTCGGGGACGCCGACGTCGTCGTCTGCCGGACCGGCTACACCGGTGAACGCGGCTACGAGCTCATCGCTGAAAACAAGGTGGCGCCGGCGCTCTGGGACGCCCTCCTCGAGACCGGTGCGGCGTACGGCGTGCAGCCCTGCGGCCTCGGAGCCCGGGACACGCTGCGCACCGAGATGGGCTACCCGCTGCACGGTCAGGACATCAGCCTCGCCATCACCCCGGTGCAGGCGCGCCTCGGCTGGGCCGTCGGCTGGAAGAAGGCCGCGTTCTGGGGCAAGGAGAGCCTGGCAGCCGAGAAGGAGCGTGGTCCGGCCCGCACGTTGCGCGGGTTGGTGGCCGCCGGGCGGGGGATCGCCCGCCCGCACATGACCGTCCACGGCGCTGACGGCCAGCCGATCGGCGAGATCACCTCGGGCACGTTCTCGCCCACCCTGAAGAAGAGCGTCGCGCTGGCCCTGATCAGTACGGAGGTCGGCGAGGGCGCCCAGGTGACCGTCGACGTCCGCGGCCGCTCCGAGGTGTTCGTGGTGACCAAACCGCCGTTCGTCCAGCCCGGCGTACGAGAGGACTGAAACGATGACCAACGTCCCTGAGCCCGGTGCGTTCTCGAGCCCGGCACCGACCGTGCCCTGGTGGTGGCAGGCGCTCGACGCCGACGGACGGGTCCTCGACCCGAAGGACGGCCGCCAGGAGTTCCCGACCCGGAGCGACGCGGAGTCGTGGGTGGGGGAGTTCTGGGCAGACCTGGCCGAGGAGGGGGTCGCCGCGGTCACCCTGTTCGAGGGTGACCGCGAGGTCTACGGCCCGATGTCGCTCGAGGCGGGTTAGACCGGCTTCCCGCCGAGCTTCACCTTCGGCTTCGGCATCCGCATGAAGCGGACCTGAAGCATCCGGATGTAGGCGTAGAAGGTCGTCCCCTTGAGGCTCTCGTCCGGGAACTTCGCCTTGAGCGCCTTCTTCAGCCGGAACCTCAGCAGGACGGTGTCGGTCAGCAGGAGCAGGATGCTCGCCGTCCACAGGTAGCCGACGAGCGCCTCGACGGTCGATCCGCGCTCGGCGAAGCTGGACCCGATCATGATCAGGATCAGGATCGGCAGCAGGAACTCCGCGAACGTGAGCCGGGAGTCGACCCAGTCCCGGACGAACCGCTTCACCGGTCCCTGGTCGCGGACCGGCAGGTAGCGCTCGTCCCCGGCCTTCATGCCTTCGCGCATCTTGCGGTTGGCCTCGGCACGGCGCTCGCGGAGCAGCTTCTGGGCGGCCTTCTTGTCGACGCTCGCCCGGGCGCGCTCCCGGGCCGCGGCCTCGGCTTCCTTGCGGCTGGGTGTGGGACGGCCCTTGCCGGCGACCGGCTCCGTGGACTCCACGGGGGTCTGGTTCTTCTCGGTGCGACCGAACACGTTCGTTGCCTATCAGCGGAGAGGGACGGATCGAGTGCAGGTTACCCGGCCCCTGGTTCGCGGCGTGCGTCGGCGTCCCGGATGCCAGTCCAGCGGAACCGGGGACGGCCGACGGTCCGGTTTGCGACACTTATGACGTGTTGGCAGAGGCCAGGAGGGACCTGGAGCGGGAGGCAGAGCTTCGCGCGTACGCGATCCTCGGGGACGACGACCTGCCGGCACTCGAACGGATCGCCGATCTCGCCGCCATGTTGTGCGGGATGTCGGTCGCCGAGGTCAACGTGGTCTCCACCACCGACGTCGTCCACGTGGCGACCACGAACCGGGACCACCTGCGGGTTCCTCGGGAGCACTCCTTCTGCAGCACCGTGATCGAGAAGGACGTCGAGAACTACGTCGTCACCGACGCGACGCGGGAGATGCCGTTCGCGGCCAGCCCGTACGTGACCGGGGAGATCGCTGCGATCCGCTCCTACGTCTCGGCCCGGCTGGTGACCCCGACCGGGACCGTGATCGGCACCATCTGCGCCTTCGACCAGGCTCTGGTCGAGGTCAACGACGAGCACCTGGCCGCGCGGCGGGCCCTGGCGGCGGCGGTGGTCGACGTGCTGGAGATGCGCCGCACCCAACTGGAGCTGGCCGGGGCGCTCACCCGGCTCGCGGACTCGCACCGGGAGCTGCACAGCTCCAACGAATCGCTGGAGGCGTTCGCCGGCCAGATCAGCCACGACCTGCAAGCCCCGCTGACCGCGGTCGAGCTCGCCCTGGAGCTGCTGGAGGACGAGACCGAGCTGGGGACCGACGCCCAGGCGTTGCTGGAGCACGCGCGGGCAGGCGGCCGCCGGATGCAGCGGGCGATCACCGACCTCCTCGACTTCGCGGTCGCCGGCTCGGCGGTGCCACCGGTCCTGGTCGACGTGGAGCGGCTGGTCGAGCAGGTGATCGACGACCTCGGTGGGGCGGTCGCCGATGCGAAGATCGAGGTCAAACCGCTGCCCCGGGTCATCGGGCACGAGACCGAGGTGCGTGCGGTGCTGCAGAACCTGATCGCGAACGCGGTGAAGTTCGCTGCGCCGTACGGGGTCGCGCACGTGTACGTCAGCGGTGTGGTCGACGGCGGGACCGCACGGATCACGGTGGCCGACAACGGCCCCGGGATCCCCGAGCGGGATCGTGAAGCGGTGTTCGGGCTCGCCTTCCGCGGCGAGGTGGGCGACGTGGCGGGCCACGGCATCGGCCTGGCGACGACGGCCCGGATCATCCGGGCCCGCGGCGGTCGGATCGGTGTCGAGTCGGCACCCGGCGGTGGAGCGGCGCTCTGGTTCGAGCTGCCGGCGGTGCCCTGAGGACGCCCGAGGAACGTTCAGTCCTTGTGCGAGCGCCCGGGCAGGTCGAGCATCCGCTGGAGCGCGACCTTGGCCCACTTCTCGGTCTCGCCGTCGACCTCGATCTGGTTGACGACGGTGCCGGCCACCAGGGACTCCAGCGCCCAGACCAGGTGCGGGAGGTCGATCCGGTTCATCGTCGAGCAGTAGCAGACCGTCTTGTCGAGGAAGACGATGTTCTTGTCGGGGTGCGCGTTGGCGAGCCGCTTGACCAGGTTGAGCTCGGTACCGATCGCCCAGGTCGAGCCGGCTGGTGCAGCCTCGATGGTGTTGATGATGAACTCGGTCGACCCGACCAGGTCCGCCTTCAGGACGACCTCGTGGGCGCACTCGGGGTGCACCAGGATCTGGACGTCGGGAACGGTCGCGCGGAGCTCGTCGACGACCTCGGCGGAGAACCGGCCGTGCACCGAGCAGTGTCCCTTCCAGAGGATCACGCGGGCCGCGCGGAGCTGCTCGGGCGTGTTGCCGCCGCCCGGCAGGAGCGGGTTCCACACGATGCAGTCGTCCAAGGAGAACCCGAGCTTGAGGACGGCGGTGTTCCGACCCAGGTGCTGGTCGGGGAAGAAGAGGACCTTGGTGTCGGGACCCTTCTGCGCGAAGGCCCACTCCAGGGCCACGTCGGCGTTCGACGAGGTGCAGACGGCGCCGTCGTGCTCGCCGCAGAACGCCTTGATGTCGGCGGAGGAGTTCATGTACGTGATCGGCACGACCTGGTCGGCCACCCCGGCGTCGACCAGGGCGTCCCAGGCGTCCTGGACCTGGCCGAGCCGGGCCATGTCGGCCATCGAGCACCCGGCAGCGAGGTCGGGCAGGATCACCTTCTGGTCCGGTCCGGTGAGGATGTCCGCGGACTCGGCCATGAAGTGCACGCCGCAGAAGACGATGTACTCGGCCTCGGGGCGCGCCGCGGCGTCCCGGGCGAGCTTGAAGGAGTCGCCGGTGACGTCGGCGAACTGGATGACCTCGTCGCGCTGGTAGTGGTGGCCGAGCACGAAGACCCTCGACCCCAGGGCTTCCTTGGCGGCCAGGGCTCGGGCGACCAGGTCCGGGTCCGAGGCGGCGGGAAGGTCGCCGGGGCACTCGACCCCGCGCTCGGCGGACAGGTCCTTGCCCTTGCCCAGGGGCAGCAGCGGCAGGTCGATCGTGGTCATGTGCCTATCCTTCCACGCTGATCGGTCGGATCGGTCGTCGAGCCTGTCGAGACGCGGTTGCACCTCCTTCTTGCGCAACCACGACCGCCGGTTCCGCATTCCGCCGGTGCTGCCAGGATGGCGCCATGCGTGTCGTGATCGCGCCGGACAAGTTCGCCGGCACCCTGACCGCCGTCGAGGCGGCCGCCGCCATCGCGGAGGGGTGGTTGCGCCGCGTCCCGGAAGCGACCGTGGTGCCGTTGCCGATGTCGGACGGCGGCCCCGGGTTCACCGACGTACTGCACGCCGCGCTCGGCGGCGACCTGGTAGCAGTCACGGTCCCCGACCCCTACGGCGTCCCGGTGCCCGCCACGGTGCTGCTGGTCGGGACCACGGCGTACGTCGAGACCGCGCAAGCGGTCGGGCTGCACCTGACCGCCGCCGAGGAGCGGCGTCCGATGGTCGGTAGCAGCCGGGGGGTCGGCGAGCTGATCCTCGCGGCCATCGGTGCCGGGGCCGCCACCGTCGTCATCGGCGCAGGAGGTACGGCGACCAACGACGGCGGCGCCGGCCTGTTGGCGGCGCTCGGAGCCACAGCGCAGGGCGCGCGGCTGGACGCGGGCCCGGCCGGGCTCCTCGGACTGGAAGCGGTCGACCTCGACCCGGCGCGTGCCCGGCTCGACGGCATCGAACTGGTGCTCGCCTCGGACGTGGACGTCCCGCTCCTGGGCCTGGTCGGAGCCACCAAGACCTTCGGTCCGCAGAAGGGCCTGACCGAGGAGGAGCTCCTCGTCGCGGACGGCAGGTTGCAGACCCTTGCCGAGAAGACCGATCGCAAGCTCGCTGCCGCGAAGGGGGCCGGGGCGGCCGGGGGGATCGGGTTCGCGTTGATGCTGCTCGGCGCCGAGCGAACCCCCGGGGTCGACCTGGTATCCGCTGCGGTCGACCTGCCGGGTGTCCTCGCGGGTGCCGACCTGGTGATCACCGGAGAGGGTGCGTTCGACTTCTCCTCACGTTCCGGCAAGGTTCCCTACGGGGTGGCGCAGGCGGCGACCGCGGCGCTGGTGCCGTGCATCGCGCTGGCCGGCCAGGTGCTCGTCGGGTCCCGCGAGATGCGTGCGCTCGGGATCGAGGCGGCGTACTCGATGGTCGACCGGGTGGGGGAGGAGCGGGCTTTCGGGTCGCCCGCTGCGTCGTTGGCCGACCTGGCAGAGCGGGTCGCCCGCACCTGGGGGCGCTGAACCGGCTCGGTCGGGGAGCGTGGCCGGGAATATCCGGGGGTGTGCGAGGATTGACCCTGTAGCTAGGCCTGAGCAGGCCCCACGAACACACCCCGGGAGAGCACCATGACCGAGCAGGTCGAGACCGCCACCGAGCCCGTCGCCGGGCACCGGACCGACAGCATCAACGTCAGCCCGACCGCCGCCGCCAAGGTCAAGAGCCTCCTCGAGCAGGAGGGTCGCGACGACCTGGCGCTCCGCATCGCCGTGCAGCCGGGCGGTTGCTCGGGGCTGCGCTACCAGCTCTTCTTCGACGAGCGCACCCTCGACGGTGACGTCGTCACCGACTTCGACGGCGTCAGTGTCGTCTGCGACCGGATGAGCGTGCCGTACCTCAACGGCGCCACGATCGACTTCGTCGACACCATCGAGAAGCAGGGCTTCACCATCGACAACCCGAACGCCACCGGCTCCTGCGCCTGCGGCGACAGCTTCCACTGATCTCGGCCGAGGAGGGCGCACGACGTCCCTCCCGGTACACGAAGGGGGGGGCCCCCGGGGGGGGG
>JBFJNH010000010.1:0-72504 GCA_041618295.1 Marmoricola sp. | reverse complement strand
CTGATTGTCGCGGCTGCAGCTTCCTCAATCCAGGTCTTCGTCAGCCGTTCGCCGCGTGATCTGCGTCCGGGTGCTCGTTTGAGCATCTCGTCGACTTCTGCGGGCCCGCCCAGCACGGCTTCGGCTTCGTGACGCCAGTTCGCGCGCTGTTCGGCCTCACTGCGTGGTGCGTGCTTGGCGTCCCGGGTTTCCAGGGCTGCCTGATCTGCCAGCGAGATCGCCTCGACTGCCGTCGGAGGACGACCGTGTCGATCCTGAAACTCAGCAGCCAACGTCGAGCGACGGATCTCGACGTCGCGGCGCCGACGCGACCACCAAGCTGCCAGCGCTAAGCTAACCCCCGCGATCTCACGAATCGGTCGCTTGTCGACCGGGCCCGAAGCCTCGACGAACTCCAGGCCCAGGCGTGCGGTCAGCTCGGCTTCGATACGGGTGTTGTAGCGCTCGGACGCGGCAACGTTGGCCTTGTAGAGCAGCCGACCATCCAGAGCCAGCCAGCGCCCGTCCTCGGCTTGGACCTTGTTGCTCAGCGCAACATGCGTATGGAGGTCCGGATCGCCGGCTCTACTGTCGCGGTGCGTGAACGCCGCGCCGATCAGCCCGCGAACTCGCACCTGCCGGGCACCCGCCCGGCCAACCCGGGTGAACGCGACCTCGCGTTCAATCCACCCAATCGTGTCGGCGACCGCGGCATCGTGAGCCGCCCGGATCTGCTCTGCCACCTCGACCGGTGCCAGAGCCCAGAGCGTCGAGATCGACTTCACAGGGGAGAACGTGAGGTCATAACCGGCAACTGCACTTGTGGCCTGTCGGGACGCGCGGGAGATCGACCCGGCCAGCTCACGAGAATCCGTGGGTGTGCGGCCGTGCCGCTCGGTGAACATCGCTGTCCCGATGTCCGTGCGGATCCGGGCCCGCTCTGCAAGCGGGATCACGGCATTCCACTTGGCACCGCGATCGATGTTGAAGGCAGTGAAGGCCCTTGCTACCTGCACGTTGAACGAAGAGGCAGCCATGAACACCGGAAACCGGCGCCCCAAGGTAGCTGCCGCCTCGACCTCTGACTTGCTCCCACCGCGTGCCGCGACCGCGGCCTGGAGCGACCCGGCGTCGGGGTGCCTGCCAAGGCCGAACAGTTCCTTCATCTGTTCGGCAGTCACGGCCGCGCCCGGCTCCATGCCCAGCCCGGTGAGGCCGCTACCGAGCCATTGCCCGGGGGATTCGCCCTTGTCGTCGTAGTACTCCCCGAGGCTGCCGTGACCCTTCTCGGTCGCGTCGTGCGCCGCCACCTGTCGGGTCAGATATGTGTACCCGTCACCCGCCGTCAACTTCTTGAGCCCCATCACACCCGCACCAAGCGCCTCACGGCCGGGCCAGTGGACACGCTGCCTTTGGGTTGGAAGGAGCCTGCTCCGCTCACGCAGTGCATGAGGTGTGTGGCAGTTCGCTCTTCGAGCGCAGTGAGGCGACTTCTTCGTGATGGCTGTCCATTCTGTCCTCGGTTCGGCACTTGTCAGGAATCACAGGTCGGATCGGAGGAACTGATGGGCAGCGAAGCGACCAGGGCGTTGACGGCCCGACATCGAGAGGCGTCGGCGCGAGTCGATCGGCTCATTCTGGAAGCCGAGGCGCGCAGCCCCATCGGTTTCACCCGGCGGGCTCGGATCACCTCGATCGTGCGTGAGGGTCGCCGGGCTCTGAAGGCACTCAGAGCCGCTCGGCTTGTACTTGCGGATGCGGAAGAGCGGGCAGGGGCCGCGTTGATCCTGCTTACCGGGGTCGGACTCTCAAGCAGTGAGGCCTACGAATCGCTCGGCATCAGCCGAGCAGTCGGACGGCGATTGATCGAGCTGTCCGCTCCCACGCGGCGTACTCCGGACGGCCAATCCACAGGTACGTCGACCGATCCTTCGTCGCGCACGGATCGGCCCGACGGTGAAACAGATGCGCCGCGTGGCGCCACGACGACGAAAGGAAGTCCCTGATGTTGCTTTCCTACGCGGTCCTGCTCGCCGAGGCTCGGTCCTACGTGGCCGTCCTCGCCGACAGGGCACTCACCTTCGACGGGGCAATGGAGTACGAGCGAGTTCTCCTCGAACTCGATGAGCTCCACGGCGGGGTGTTTCCCCCAACCGCCGACGTCCCGATCACCGATCCGGCAGACCTCTATGCGATCGCCTATCGTGCCGTGGCCGACCTGGGGTCGCACGCGGCCGACGAACTCGGCTTCGAACTCTGTCTCGCCATGTTGAGTGCCGCTCGCGAGACGGACACGCGGTCATGACTTACGGCGAGACCACCTCCGAGTTGCGGGGGGCGATGACCGAACTGCTGCGCCGACACCGGATCCTCCAGCCTCTGGGTGGGCCTGGCATGCACACAGTTCCCGAATCGACGACTGTGGAGGAGCGACGAGCGATGGGCGAGGAGATCCAACGGTTCCGACGCGCCACCTTGGTGTGGTGTCACCAAGCGGTTGAGGCGTCAGCCCCAAAGTTCATCGCCACGCTTGACGACCGCGGTCCAGCGGGCAACCTGCGCTACCGGCTTGGCGAGACACTCGGGTCCATCACCGTGCCGCTGCCGGGCATCGAGGAGCTCGCAACGTGTCATCGAAACATCCTGGTCGAAACCTGGCGGCAAGCGGCTACTGCGTCCGCTCTGGGGGAACACGACTTTCCAGCAGGCATCGACTACACACGTCTTGACGGCAACGAGAGCCGAGCGGTCCTCAAAGATGCCGCCGACTTCGTACGCGGGCTGGTCATTCTCGATCAGCGCTACAAGAACGTACCGGGGTGGCAGCATTTGAAGAGTCCAGGCCGACTTGGACAAGCAGCCGAAGCCTGCTCGCTGTTCGCAACTGAGGGCCAGATCGACTACTCGGTCGACATGCGAGGCTGGCGGCCACGGCCAAGAGTTATCTCGGGGCCGCCTCTACCTGGGCTTGCTGGAGTCGCCCAAGCGCAACACAACGTGCTCGTCGACCTGTCGAAGTTCCCAAATGCCCTCAACCTGCGCCGGGTCGTCCAATCGCAATCGGCGGTGACCCGCGAGGCTCTCCGCCACGCCGAATCCGCAGCGCCCGAGCTGGTCGAGCGGTTCCGCGATCGGGAATACACCTACATTCTGTTGGCGCGGTGCAGCCGCAATCTCGGGGGTCTTGTCGGCGACGGGGGATTGGCCGGGGCCGAAAGCCAGGAAGCTGAAATGCGCTTGAAGAAGCTCCCGCCAATCGAACTCGACGACGCGCCCGCACTCCACGAACTCGCGAGACTCTTCGCTGGGACGGATGCACGAATCGGATCGACCCTCGAGCGCGGATTCGCGGAAAATCTGTACTTTGTATCGGTTAAGTACCCACGCCTGGGTGATCAGAGGCTCACGGGCGTCGTCCAACAGCGCGAACGCTGGGTACCTATCACGTCCCCCACCCAGACCGAGCTGCTTCCGGTCGTCCGCGAGCGGCTTGGGCCGATGCCTCAGAGGTCCGTGGCACCATGCGACGGTCGGGAGAGCCGACACTTATACGAGATGGCCTTGATGCAGCACGCACGGTCTTGTCCAAAGCAGGGACCTGCGCGGTAGTGCGCTGGGCACCAAACGGACGGGTTTGCTACAACCGACGCGTTGTTGCATTTGGATCAAGATCTTCGATACGGCGCAGACCCTCGAGTGGGAGTAAGCCACCTGCTCTGAACTGCAGGTTTGCGGCGCGCTTTGGACGATTGGTTGTTGAGGACCGAGACTAGCGTGGTGAGTTCAAGGCTGACGGCCGGATTCCGTGTCGGATCAGATCTCCGATGCGGGCACGCTCAGATCGTCGCGGTTGCCGCCGCTAGGTGACGCTCGGGGCGTTTGCTGATGTGGGTCCATTCATTGCACGGGTAGTGACGCGTATCCGCGAATCGGGCCAGAGTGGAGCCGACGTGCATGGGCGGTGTCGACTTCCCAGTTGAAACGTTCATGGTTCAGCAGAGCCTCAAGCGCAATCCGCGTCTCCATCCGAGCGAGAGCCGCTCCGAGGCAGAAATGAAGCCCTCGTCCGAAGGCGACCTGGCGCCCTGGTTCGCGGTCGACCATGAACTCGTCGGCCCTCGCAAACGCGCGCTCGTCACGGTTTGCGGAGCCGAAGAGGAGTAGTGCCGTCTGTCCGCTGCGGAGTGTCTCGCCATGGAGTTCGATGTCACGGGTCAGCGTTCGGGAGAGACCCTGGACGGGGGAGTCGTAGCGAAGCAGTTCTTCAACCGCCGGCACCAGGAGCGCCGGGTCCTGCGCCATTCGCACTCGGTCCTCCTGCCGGTCGCGCAGCGTGACGACGCTGTTTGAAAGCAGGTTCGTGGTGGTCTCGTGGCCGGCGACCAGCAGAAGCAAGCAGAAGCCCAACACTTCGTCGTCTGACAGCTTTTCGCCGTCTATCTCAGCGTTTACCAGATCCGAGATGAGATCGTTTCTGGGAGTCGTGCGCCGCTCGGCGATGAACTTCGCGAAGTAGTTGTACAGGGACGCGGCTGCCGCCAGACCGTCACGCGCTCCGTTCAATGGATTTGCTTGAACCAGGATCGATGACCATGCCCGAAACTCGTCGCGGTCGTTTGCCGGGACACCGAGGAGGTCAGCGATCACTATCGCTGGTAGCGGACCGGCTAACTGCTCGACGAAATCCCACTGACCCTCTGGAAGATCCTTGAGCAGTCGATCCGTTGTGGCTTTTATGCTCGTTTCCATGAGGGCCACGCGACGAGGGGTGAACCCGCGGCTGACGAGCGCTCGCAACTCGTGGTGGCGGGGAGGGTCGGTCATGATCAGCATGGGCAGGAAAAGGTCAGCTTGGTTGATTCCCGGCGGCGTTGGAAAGATTCCCTTGGCTGAGGAGAACGTTTGGGGGTCGGATAGCGCAGACGCGACGTCGTCGTACCGGCTTAGTACCCAGGTGTTGGCCGTTTCGGCCCAGTAGGAGGGTGCATGCTCCCGAAGGCGTCGATAAACGGGATAGGGATCGTCGTGGATGCGAGGATCGAACGGATTGAACTCATCATCGAGCACCTTCATTGGCGTCCCTCTCTACGATCGGCTGGTGGCAGTCGCTGACGCGTCGGCTGCGGATGTCTGCGAGGCGGGCCACCAGCTGCGGCTCTCGAGTAGCGCGGCACAGGACGGAACGAGGAGCGTCCGGACGATGAAGGTATCGAGCAGGAGGCCGGTTGCAACCGCAAACCCGGTCTGGGCGAGCCCATGGACTGAAGAACCGATGAGTGCGACGAACGAACTCGCAAAGATGACCCCTGCCGAGGTGATCACGGGGCCGGTTGCGGTGACGGCCTCGGCGACGACGCGCCGGTTGAGCGTCAAGCCACCCTCGCGCATGCGACTCATCAGCAGGATGTTGTAGTCGGCTCCGACTGCGACTAGGAGCACGAAGGTGATGATGGGCACATTGAACTCGATGTTCTGCCCTAGCAGGTGCTGCCAGACGAGTGTAGTGAGGCCGAGAGCTGCCGCATAGGACAGGATCACGGACGCGAGGAGGTAGAGCGGAGCGACCAAGGACCTTAGAGTGACGATGAGAACGAGGAGCACGACGAGCAGAACGAGCGCGAGGACGAAGCGGGTGTCCTGGTCGAGGTAGTTCTTGAGGTCGGCCCCGAGGCCTCCGGCTCCCGTCGCGACCGTGTCTGCATTGGCAAGTGTCGTGCCGCGCAGGCTTAACTCAGCAGCGTCCCGGGTGACGCCATATCGGGCTACGCCGTCCGCGCTCAAAGGGTCGGTCTTTCCGATGATCTGAATTCGTGCGACCTTGCCGTCAGCGCTGAGGAAACTGGTGCGCGCGAGCGCGAAATCTGGCTGCTTCAGTGCTCTGGCCGGGAGGTAGAAGCCAGCAGCATCCGGCGTGCTCGCACCAGTTTGGACGGCGTCGAGGTAGGTCCCGGCTTTGTCAAGTCCGTCCGTCAATTCTGTGGTCTGGTCTGCTAGCTGACTGATGCCTGGCTCGAGCTGGCCGGTGCCGTCCGCGAGCTTGCGACTTCCGGTGGCTAGTTCAGCTAGTTTGCTGCGGAAGATCCGCTGTCCGCCTGCAAGTTGACTGCTACCCCGTTCGGCGCGAGCCAACCCGGCTTGCAACTGCGCCAAGCCCGTGGTGAGCGACCCTTGGCCAGATGCGATGCGCTCAGCAGCATCGGCCGCTTCTTGCAGGCCGCCGAGTAGTTGAGCGTTCTGGCCGTCTGCGATCTGCTTGAGGCCTTCACGCGCCCGCTTGCAGACCGGGTCGACGGTGCACAGTACGTCGCGCGCGAGGGCTCGGTAGATGGTCTGGAGCCCGTCAACGCTGATAGCGGCCTGGTCGTGAGCTGTCTGAAGACCTGTCGCGAGTTGTGCGGTTGCACTTGACAGAATCCCTGAGCCTTCCGCCGCTGTGGCCGTCTTGTCTGCCGCTGTTCCAAGGCCTTGCTGGAGATCGTCGAGACCCCTGATGAACTGATCGACTCCACCTACCGCCTGGGCACTGCCTGCGGCCAACTGGTCGGTCCCAGCCGCTAGGTCACTTGCGCCTTGGCTCAGCTTGCCAAGGCCAGGCTGTGCGGAGGACAGGCCGCGATCGGCTTTCCTGAGATTCTTGGCGAGAGTAGCGAGCTGGTTGCTAATCCGTGCCTGGCGCAACGGCTCCCCAGCGGGCTGGGTAATACTGCGGACGGAGGAGACTCCAGGCACCTTGGCAATGGCGCGACTGAGGGTGTTCAGGCTTGCCAGGTCCTGGGGGTTGCGCATGTCGCGTTCTGATGTGACAAGGATGTAGTCCGGAAGGATCTCGTTCGGGGCAAAGTGCTTGGCCATCGCGGCGTTGCCGAGGTTGCTCGGCGTGGTGGAGGGCTGCGCTGCTCGGGTGTCGAACGACAATGTCATCGTGGGAAGGAACGCCGCAAGGAGGCCGAGTGCCAGCGCGCTTCCGGCGAGGACCCGACCCGGTCGAGCGGAGACGAAGGTTCCCACTCGACTCCACATCGAGTCAGGGCGCACGGCAACCGCCGGGCCGATTCTGCGTCCGCCCCACGCGATGAGAACCGGGGTCAGGGTCAAACTGGCTGCGAGCGAAACCGCAACAGCAACGGCCATGCCCGGCCCTGTGGTGGCAAAGACTCCCAGCTGCGCGGCGATCAAGGTGCTGGCGCCCAGGATAACGGTCGCTGCAGACGCGATCAGTGCGGTGCCGATCCGCGTAGTGGCAGTTCGTACCGAAACCAGGACATCGCCACTGTCGCGGTACTCATCGCGGAATCGGCTGATGAGGAACACAGAGTAGTCGGTTCCTGCCCCTAGCACGATCGCCGTGACGAAGGCAGCGGTGTACGTCGAAAGGGCCAGCCCTGCCTCGCCCAACAGCGATAGGACGCCGCGGGTGCAGATCAAGGCTACGGCGATGGTGGCCAGTGGGATGAGGACGGTTACGAATCGGCGGTAGATGACAATGAGGATGAGCACTAGAAGGGATCCGCTGATCAGGTGGATCCTCTCCGAAGCGTCGTTGACTGCGATGGTCAAGTCGGCCACGGTGGCGGGATCGCCGGTGATGTGGACCTCGGTTCCCCGCGGCGCGCCGGCTTCGGACACGACGGACCGCAACAGTTCGATATTCGCGCTTGATCGCGGCGATCCGATCGCAGCACTGAGTCCGATCGGAATATAGGTAGCTTTGGAGTCCTCACTAACGAGGGCGCTCCGAAGTTGGGGCTTGCTGATGTAGTCCTGAACTTCCACGATCTCCGTCGGATGGGCGGCCAGCCCGGAGACGATCCGTCGGTAAGCCGCTCCGTCTTGCTTGGTCAACCCGCGGTCGTTGACCATCACGATGAACGCGAATGCCTTGGACTTTCCGTTGCCGAAGGCCTCGTCCATGGTCTCTAGACCACTAACGCTCGGTGCGCCGGCAGGCAGGAAGGCCGTCGTGCCGCGTTCGACAACTCGTTCGAGGCTCGGCGGAATGGCGAAGAGGGCCACGCTTGTCACAAGCCAGACCGTCAGAGTCAGAACAGGAAATCTCAGCGCGAGGCTAGAGAGCCGCGTGATGGGGTTCTGTTTGACGGTCGTCGGCATGCACGAGCTCCCTAGCATCGAATGTTGGAATCGTATTACAACACACAATGCTAGTTCGAGTACGGTTGGGGTCGACACGGGAGGATCGATGAAGCCACTGCCGGTACAACTGGCCAACAAGATCTATGCAGCGTCGGAACTGATTGCTGAGAGGGGGTTGGATAACACCAAGATCGAGGACATTGCTGAAGTCACCGGCATTCCAATCTCGACGCTCTATTACCACTTCAGAGGCAAGGAGGAGATCCTTGCCTTTCTGTTCAACGATCTACTCACCGCGATCGCCGCCGAAGTAGGTGTTGCGGTCGAGAGTGACGGCACGGCCCGTGAGCGCCTTACCCGTGTGATTCGCGCCCAACTCGGGGTGATGCTTGAGAATCCTGCCTCCTGTCGCGCCTTGGTCGGCGACTTGGGGCGCGCCACGCGTTTGCCGCAACTTGCAGCTGCCCTGAGCGCGGCGTTCTACCAGCCGGTAGAGCGTTTGCTTCGCGAGGGTGCGCACGATGGATCTCTCCATCCTTCGACGGACACCATGTCCGAAGCAGTGATGATCTTTGGGACGGTGACGGTGGCGGGGCTCATGGAAGCGGTAGTAGGCAGCCAGCGGCAGATGGAAAGTATCGCCGACGGCGTAGCTCGACTTCTCCTCAATGGATTGGAGCCGCGCGAATCAGGTGACGCGGGTCCAGGGTGAGTAAGCCCAGCTTTGAGGATCTGATCATGGGGTGGAAAGCAGGTCATCGCCCCACGCAGCCGGACAGCGTTGCTCTTCCATCGCACCACGCCCACTGCCTGGGATGTGGCCAGGACAATCCGCACGGACATCACTTAGAGGTCCGTCGCGACGGCGACCTGGCCGTCGTGGCCATCCACATCTTTGACGAACGGCACGTGGGTGCGCCAGGGATCGCCCACGGCGGCGCAGTGGCGACGGTTTTCGACGACCTCTACGGCTTCCTCCTGTACTCCGTCGGTGAACTGGCCGTGACTCGAAATCTTGAAGTCGAATACCTACGACCGGTCCGCCTGAATCATGAGTACCGGTTGCGCGCGGTTGTCGAGACACACGTAGGGCGAAAGATCCGAATGTCCGCGTCCCTGGAGACAACGCAGGGTGGCGTGACGGCCACGTCTCGGGCGCTCTTCGTCGCCGTCGACGTTGATCATTTCAAGACCCACGGGGAGTAGGACGATCCCGTGTGGCAGGTCCACGTGATCAGTCATACAAACGAGCGTTGATGGATTGTGCCTGGACGGTGAGCAGTCAGCGGTGACGCTGCTCCTGGTTTCCGGCGCAACTTGCAGTTCCTTTGCATCCGTCCGGATCGGCAACCGAAGGCACCTAAGGGTCCTGCGGAGGGGGTCTGACATCCGCCTCCAGCGGCTCCCGCGGTCGCCTCAGGGCTGTCAGAGGCTCGTGCGCGCCTGGTCCGTTCCGAAAACGAAGATGACGCTCTTGTTTGTGACGTCATTTAACGATACGGTTCCTGGCGTCACCAAGTGTGGAGTTCACGCGCCACACTTCGCCGGCTAGGAGGCCTACATGACCGAGCTAAGTACGCACGACCGATCTGCTGAGACGCGGGTAGCAAACGCGCATGTGGACGTGACGGATATCGAGCTGTCTCTTGAGCAGGCGCTCGCCGTCGATGTGACCCCGGAGAACTATGACGATGTTCTGCGCGCCCTCTCGCGGGCCTCGGTTGAGCGGCACTTCGATGCGTTTATCGATGTGCCGTGGGATGACCCGGACTTTCAGGTTCGAAAGGACGACCCGCGCTGGGTTCTGCCTGCGAGCGTGGATCCGCTCGGCGGGCACCAGTGGTATCTCAGCCAGTCGCTCGAACGTCAGATTGAGATCGGAATGTGGCGGCAGGCGAACATTCTCAAGGTGGGGCTGCAGTTCGAGAATGTGTTGATCCGCGCGATCATGCAGTACGTCTTCGCGCTCCCGAACGGATCAGTCGAGTACCGATACCTCACTCACGAGGCGACTGAGGAGTGCCACCACACCCAGATGTTCCAGGAAGTCGTCAATCGGATTGGCGCGGACGTGGATGGCATGCCACTGCTTCTCCGCAAGCTGGCCCCGGTGCTTCCGATGCTCGTGACGAAGTATCCGGTGGTCTTCTTCCTTGGCGTTCTCGCCGGGGAAGAGCCGATCGACCATACCCAAAAATCCATCTTCCGAGCGGGTGCTGAACTACCGCCCGTGCTCGCGAGGGTTATGGAGATCCATATCGCGGAGGAGGCACGCCACATTTCTTTCGCGCATGAAGCTGTGCGTCTGCGTGCGCCGCACCTCAGCCGAAAGGCCCGGATGGTCACTGCGGCACTGTTGCCTGTCCTGATGCGCTTCCTTGGCGACGCGATTCTCGTGCCACCGAAGGCATTCCGCGAGCGCTTCGATATCCCGGAAACGGTTCTCAAGGAGTTGTATTGGGAGTCGCCTGAGTCGCGGCGCAGACTTCGCGACCTGTTCGCCGACGTTCGGATGCTCGCAGAAGACACGGGACTGATGACGCCGACTGCAAGGTTGCTGTGGAAATGGTGCAAGATCGACGGTCGTCCGTCCCGGTACCGCAGCGAACCTGCAGTCAAGTTCAACAAGGCGGCATGACCTGTGCCGCACGTCATCACCCAGGCATGCTGCGGCGATGCCTCGTGTGTCTTCGCCTGCCCGGTCAATGCAATTCAGCCCAATCCCGACTCTCCTGAGTTCACCTCGGCCGAGATGCTTTACATCGACCCCCGCAGCTGTGTCGATTGCGGTGCTTGCGTGGCGGCCTGCCCCGTCGGGGCAATCAGCCATCAGGACGTACTCGGCAACGCTCAGCTGCCGTTTGTCTCGATCAATGCTGACTATCATCGCGGGCGCTCTCATCGTTCGGTCCAGGCGCAGGTTCCCACCTTGGTCCAACTGGAGGTTGGCGGCCGGCGGAAACTCCGGGTCGCAGTCGTAGGCGCTGGCCCTGCAGGCTTGTATGCCGCCGACGAGCTGCTGAAACAGGAGGGGGTCGAAGTCACGGTTTACGACCGACTTTCGACTCCGTACGGCTTGGTGCGAGCTGGAGTAGCCCCGGACCATCTCGAAACCAAGGCGATCGTTGACTTCTTCCGCCGCATCGAAGAAACCCCCGGCTTTCACTATGCGCTCGGGGTGTAGATCGGGCGGGACGTCAAGCACGACGAGCTTCTCCAATCCTATGACGCCGTCATCTACGCAACGGGAGCCTCGCAAGATCGAAGGTTGGAGATTGGAGGCGAGGACCTTGCTGGAAGCAGTACCGCGACCCAGTTCGTCGCCTGGTACAACGGGCACCCTGACCATGTGCACCATACGTACGACCTCAGTGGCGATCGTGCTGTCGTAGTTGGCAACGGCAATGTGGCACTCGATGTGGCGCGTATTCTCGCTACCGATCCCGAACGCCTTCGGGCAACGGACATTGCCGATCACGCGCTGGCTGCTCTTCGTGCGAGCAGAGTCAACGAGATTGTCGTCCTTGGCAGGCGAGGGCCTGAATACGCTGCATTTACTCTCCCAGAACTGACCGGACTGGCGAGCCGAGATGACATCGACCTGGTTGTCAGTGGCGTCGGTACGGTTGGCGCCGAGCATGCTGACTTCGAAACCGCGCGGAAGCTAGAACTGCTGCACAGCCTTCCCCCGGCAACAACTCCACGGGACGGACGTCGCAGAATTGAGCTGCGCTTCCTTGCCGCACCGCAGGCCTTCGTGGGCACTAATCAGTTGGAGGCCGTTCGGATCGTTGAGAACGAACGGGATCCTCGTGATGGGTCACGAGTCGTACCAACGGAGAGGGTTGCCGATCTGGGCACATCTCTAGCGCTGCGGTCGATCGGGTATCGGGGCGTTCCGCTTCCTGGGCTTCCCTTTGACGATGGGTTGGCGGTCGTGCCGAATGTAGGCGGCCGCGTACGTGATAGCCCGCGGACATTCGTCGTGGGTTGGATCAAGCGAGGACCGAGCGGCTTCATCGGTACTAACAAGACCTGCGCTCAAGAGACCGTCAATGCGTTACTGAACGATTACAACAGCGGCCTCCTGCGTGTTCCTGGAAGTGAGCGACACGAAACTCGTCCGGCTCTTCAGGCCAAGCGCGTCCCAGTTGACCTAGCAGGTTGGCGAAGGCTCGACATGGCCGAGCGGGCCCGTGGGCTCGCGGCTGGCCGGCCGCGCGTGAAGATCACCGACCTCCGTGAGATCGCGGAACTTACAGCCGAGCCCGAGAAGGGCAAACGACTGTTTGCCTTGCGGCACCGTCACTAGGCGGCATCAGCACAGTTCCCGTCGCGGGACGCCTGGACGGTGATGGGCGTCAACGTCACACGATCGCGGATGCCGGATCGTCTAGCCGCCGAATCGTCGGTTTGCACTGCAGTCCCAGCACTCCCGCCATTGATTCACAAACCTTTAGAAACCTACCAACAGAGGAGGATCGTCGTGGCCTCGACGACCCAGGTGCCAACTCGGACAAGAGTCGCGATTATCGGCAGCGGTTTCGCTGGATTGGCTATGGCCATCCGACTTAAGCAAGAGGGCGAGCACGACTTCGTCGTCCTCGAGAGAGCAGGCGATGTCGGCGGAACGTGGCGGGACAACACTTACCCAGGGTGCGCCTGCGATGTGCCTTCAAACCTGTACTCGTTCTCATTCGCGCCCAATCCGAACTGGAGTCGGGCGTTCTCGACGCAACCCGAGCTCCAGACCTATCTCCGGGACACGGCGCGGCGGTTCGGGGTTCTCCCGCAGATCTTCTTCAACGCGGCCGTGACTGGCGCGACATGGTCCGAGGAGGACAGTGAGTGGATCGTCGAGACCGACCAGGGCACCGTTCGATCACGAATCCTCGTGTCGGGAGCGGGTCCCCTTAGCGAGCCCGCGGTCCCGAGGATCCCTGGTCTTGAGAAGTTCAAGGGTAAGAAGTTCCATAGTGCGGAGTGGGACCACGACTACGACCTTTCGGGCAAGCGCGTTGCCGTGATCGGCACGGGCGCATCTGCGGTCCAGTTCGTTCCACATGTCCAGCGGGAGGCTCAAGCCCTGACGGTCTTTCAGCGGACCCCGCCGTGGATCCTGCCGCGACCCGATCGAAAGGTTCCCCGCTTTCAGCAGCGCCTTTACCGGAGGGTGCCGGGTCTTCAGAAGATGGTCCGGACAGGGGTCTACTGGCGCCAAGAGGCAATGCTCCCGGGACTGGTCCACAAGCCGGGTCTCCTGAACGGGGTCGAGAAGCTTGCGCGCGCGCACATGCGGTGGGCTATCAAGGATCCAACACTTCGCGCGAAGCTGACCCCGGACTACAAGATCGGTTGCAAGCGCATCCTGATCGCCAACGGCTACTACCCCGCGCTCGCCGAGCCGAACGTGGAGGTAGTCACCGATGCTGTCACTCGGGTGACAGCGAACAGCGTCCTGTCCGGCGACGGTGTGGAAAGGCAGGTCGATGCAATCATCTTTGGGACGGGCTTCCATGTCACCGACATCGCGATCGCTGACCGCGTGCGCGGCCGGCATGGTGAAACCCTGGCTGAGCGCTGGAAGGGGAGTCCGCAGGCGTACCTCGGTACCTCAGTCAGTGGTTTCCCGAACCTGTTCCTGCTCGTCGGACCCAACACGGGCCCTGGTCACACTTCCGTGGTCTTCTACATCGAGTCTCAGGTCGCCTACGTGCTCGACGCCCTTCGCGAGATGGAGAAGCGATCTTTGTCGAGTATCGATGTGCTGCCGGATGTTCAAGCGACCTTCAACGAAGAGGTGCAGCGCCGGATGGAGGGCACGGTGTGGACTTCAGGAGGATGTGGGTCCTGGTATCTCGATGACAACGGGCGGAACACCACTCTTTGGCCGGGCTTCAGTTTCGAACTGCGCCGCCGCACGCGCAAGGTCGACCTGAGCCTTTATGAAGCGCAGCACGGCGAAGCACGGTGAACACCACCGCTGTCTGTGGCAAAACATCGACGAACTAGATCACCTGGAGGAATGATGAATCGAATCAACATTGTGACGGGCGGCGCGTCCGGGATCGGTGCTGCGCTCGCGCGGGCAATGGTCGGCAGGGGGGACACCGTCATCCTGGCCGATATTGACGGCGAAGGGGCAGCGCTCGAGGCGAAAGCTCTCAATGAAGCTGGACCTGGCCGCGCGTGGTCGTTCGACGTCGACGTCCGGGACCCCGAGGCAGTGGCTGGCCTGGTGGAGAAGGTTGTCCGAGACGAGGGTCGCCTGGACGTCATGGTGAACAATGCCGGGATTGCCATCGGCGGTGAGATGCATGAGCTCTCTTTGGCTCACTGGGATCGCGTGATCGATATCAACCTCCGTGGGGTGGTCCACGGAGTGCACGCAGCATTCCCGGTCATGTGTCGCCAGGGATTTGGCCACATCGTCAACACGGCTTCGTTGGCAGGTTTGGTTCCGGCTCCCTTGATTACGCCGTACACAGCCACCAAGCATGCCGTGGTGGGGCTGTCTTTGGCGCTCCGGCCTGAAGCTGCCGTGCACGGAGTTCGAGTCACGGCCGTATGCCCTGGATTCACCAACACCCCTATTCTCGAAAAGGCCGGCCCTGACGACCTCCCCAAGCCTGCGCTCGCCGAGTACGGACGCGACCTCGCAACCAAGGCGCAGGGCCTCTTGTACTCGCCGGACGCACTGGCGAAGGACATCATGCGCGGTATCGATCGCAACAAGGCTCTGGTAGTGGCTCCGTTCAGTGCGCGCATGACCTGGCGAGCGGTGCGCGTGGCGCCAGGCTTATCCAACGCGGCCGGGAAGTGGCAGATGCGCTACGTGCAACGGCTGAAGAGGGATCACGCGAAGTAGGTCTCAATCGCAGCAGACGGCGGTTGATGGGTGGTGGTGGAACTCCGTCTGAAGGTCCACCACTATCCCGCCAAGCCTTCGCCGGTTCCGAAGAGTCGTGTAGATGCAGCTGGCGACAATTCGCGATCGCTAGTCACTGGTCGCTTTCTCGCGATCAACGTGTTCATTCAGTGTCGTTTTGGCGACCTGCCAAGAGTTCGGTCTGGCAATCGTTGTCGGGTTCGAGAGCGTCATTCACCGTCATCTACCTGGTTTCTTAGATCCGCACAGTTGCCGGTCGGCTGCTTTCTCCGTGGCCGATGTCAATACGAGCGCGATGCTTTCCCTGTTGGTCACCAATGCCCAGGCCGGTCCGTTGCGGGTTGGTGGCGCCGTCCTTTACTCGGCGGCCTGACTACCCGCGCCCTGGCAAATCTCTGCGCGAGCGGGGCCGGGATGTCTCGATCAGATCCCACACGCCGGGTCCATCCAAAGCTCGAGCGCCCCACTAACGTCGTTGGGCTCACAGCTAGGACATGCGCCCGCGCGCGTGCGGCGCATGTCCTCAGCCGAATCGGAATCGGTCAGCGGATCTTTGACGATCGGGCGAGAGCACTGAGAGTGGGTCGATCCGTTGACATGCCGTTCTGCACCTTGCAAGACTACTTCGTAATTAAATTACAAGATTCAATTTTGAAAGGCTCTTGACCTTTCGCTGCTGAGTGTGTCAACGTACGGCGTTGCGTCGCATAACGTAACGTCAAACGATGTAACAGATGGGATCGCAAGGATCCCCCCAGCGAGAGAACAGAACTCATGACGAGGTTCAAACTGTCGAGACGCTTGAGCACAGCGGCAGCTCTTTCGCTGTCGGTAGCAGCTGGGAGGAGTTGGGCCCGGCAGTTAGTGCGCCAGGCCCGAGCCACTCCCGATGCACAACATTTCGGGCAGAGCCGACTGGCGGCGACACAGATCCATCGCGTCCCGACGCTGGACGGCGGGTACCTCCATGCCGAGGAGTTCGGCGACCCGACGAGCCCGACGACAGTCCTTCTGGTTCACGGATGGACGTTGTCCAGCGATCTCTGGGCGGATCAGGTCGCACGCTTGATCGCCCATGCGCGGGTCGTGACTTATGACCATCGAGGGCATGGTCGCTCCGACCGGCCGACAGGACAGGTCGGTAGCGTTGACCAGTTGGGTATCGATCTGGCCGCGGTCATCGATCAGATCGCGCCAGAGGGCAACCTGGTCCTGGTGGGTCATTCCTTGGGCGGTATGACCGTCATGCACCTAGCCGCTGCCCAGCCTGAACTCTTTCGCGACAGGGTCAAGGGTGTCGTTCTGGTGAGTACGAGCCTGGGCGAACTCGCCAACCTCGATCTCGGACTTCCACGCCCTTGTGGGCTCCTGCTCAAGAGGTTCGGCAAGAACGCACTGCGGGGTCTAGCGCGACTCGAGGATTCAGTCGGGCTTTCCGGGCCGGTCCCACCGGAACTTTGGCTGGCGGCGAGAAAGCTGAACTTCGGACCGAACTCGGCTGCCAGGCACGTAGACGACATGCTGAGGGTTACGCGGCGTACACCTCTGAGCGTGATCTCGGACTTCTATTCTGCACTGCTCGCCCACGACGGTTCGGCGGGTCTGTTGGCGCTCACTCGTGTGCCCGTGACCATTGTGGTGGGGGACCTGGACCGGCTGACGCCCGTGGCGCACTCGCGGCGCCTGAAAGCGGAGCTCCCCGATGCGTCGCTGAAGATCGTTTCCAGAGCCGGCCACATGGTCATCCTTGAACGTCCGGAGGAGGTGGCGGAGCCCGTCATCTCCTACATCATGACTTGCCGCGAGTCTGAACTCGCACCTGTGGGGAGTTGAGGTGCGCTCCCGCAGAACAATTCTCGCACCGCCAGACCTCAGTAGGCTGGATGCACCGCTAGTCACCAGACCTTTGGCGGCAGCAGGTGGCCTCTTCGGGATGTTCGTGGACGTCGCGCGCGCAGCTGTTCGCCCGCCCTTCGCCTGGCGCGAGTATGTCGAACAGACCTGGTTCGTGGCTCGTGTCACGGCCCTGCCGACGGCGCTGGTGGCGATCCCTTTTGGTGCTGTGATCGCACTCCAACTTGGCAGCTTGACCAAGCAGCTTGGCGCGCAGTCATTCACCGGCGCGGCCTCGGCGCTTGCGATCATCAGGGAGGCATCACCGATCGCCACGGCGTTGCTGGTGGCTGGAGCTGCAGGAACGGCGATATGCGCAGATCTTGGTGCCCGCCGTGTTCGCGAAGAGATCGACGCACTCGAGGTTCTTGGGATCGACCCGATCCAGCGGCTTGTCCTGCCGCGCGTACTCGCATCGATCACCGTCGCTCTTCTACTGAACGGGTTCGTCGCGTTCGTCGGAATCATCGGGGGCTACTTCTTCAGCGTGGGTCTGCAAGGCGGTAGCGCCGGCTCGTACTTTGCGGGGTTCGCCACCCTGGCACAGGCTGGCGACCTCTATGTGGGCGCCTTCAAGGCGGCGCTGTTTGGGCTGATTGCGGGAGTCGTGGCGTCGTACAAGGGGCTTACGGCGAAGGGCGGAGCGCAGGGTGTGGGTGACGCTGTCAATGCGAGCGTTGTGCTGACCTTCCTTCTCCTCTTCTCCGTCAACTTCGTTGTCACGGCCACCTACTCCCAGATCGTTCCACCCAGAGGTGGCTGAGATGGCACTTGCTCAGATCCCAACCGTATCGTCTGCTTCAACCGCCGCTCAGTGGACGCTGCGCGCGATCGTGCAATGGCTCGATGGCACCGGTCGGCAGCTCGCCTTCTTCGGCTCTGCAATCGTGTGGATCCCGAGAACGGTTGTGCGCTATCCAACAGAGACCGTAAGACTGATCGGCGACGTCGCGCTAGGTCGCGGCGCTCTCGCGGCGCTCGGTGGAAGCGTCGGTGTCGTGATAGCGATGTCGTTCTTCACTGGCATCGAGGTGGGGCTCCAAGGCTACGAGGGCCTCCAGCAGATTGGTGCCTCCACGCTCACGGGATTTATCTCGGCCTATTTCAATACTCGCGAGATCTCTCCTCTCGTCGCCGGAGTGGCTCTGTCGGCAACTGTTGGTTGCGGTTTCACGGCCCAGCTCGGCGCAATGCGCATCTCCGAAGAAATCGACGCGCTTGAGGTAATGGCCGTTCGGCCCATCTCGTATTTGGTCGCATCACGTGTGATTGCCGGTCTGGTGGCGGTGGTCCCGCTCTACTTCGTAGGCTTGCTGGCGTCGTACCTGAGTACGCGAGCGGTGGTCACCCTGATCTACGGGCAGTCATCCGGCACCTACGACCACTACTTCCATCTCTTCCTCCCGCCGGAGGACATCGGGTGGTCTGTGTTCAAGGTCCTCGTCTTCGCGACGATCATCATCCTGTCGCATTGCTGGTACGGATTCAACGCGAGTGGCGGCCCAGCAGGCGTGGGAATCGCAGTAGGACGGTCCGTCCGGTTCTCGATCGTGATGATTGTCGTCGTTGACTTCTTGCTGAGCATGGCGATCTGGGGTTCGACCACCACAGTCAGGTTGGCAGGATGACGACGCCCAGATTCACCCAAGCACGATACCCACTCCTCGGCATCCTGGCCGTCAGCCTCGTGCTGGTGTGCGTTGGGCTCACGTTCGCCGTCTACAACAAGGCATTTAGCAAGACAGAGTCGGTCACTGTCATCATCGAGCGAGCCGAAGAGCAGCTCGACGTCCACGCAGACGTCAAGCTCCGTGGTGTCCGGGTCGGCGAAGTACGTCGGTTGACGCCGACCTCAGACGGCAAGATCGCACTGGAGGTAGCGCTCGACCGGGACCGCGCCGGCCAGGTTCCGGCGGATGTGAAGGCGCGAGTTCTGCCCAAGACCTTGTTCGGTGAGAAGTTCGTGGATCTGGTCACGGCGGCCACGGCCAGCAACGGGATCGTGGCCGGCGCCGTGATCTACCAGGACACGAGCGCCCGATCGATCGAGCTCCAAGAGGTCTTCGATGATCTCTATCCGCTGCTCAAAACGGTTCGACCTGCTGACCTCAACAAAGCCCTATCCAGTATGGCTACCGCGTTGGCAGGCCGAGGTACGCAGCTCGGCGGCACGATCGATCGTCTCGCGAGTTACAGCTCGGCTCTACGCACGCTTTTGCCAGACCTACAGTCTGACCTCGCGCTTCTGGCTGAGGTGAGTCAGAGATACGGCGACGCAGCGCCAGCCCTCGTCTCTATTGCTCGCTCCACCAGCGTTACCGCGCAGACGCTCGATCAACGCGCGAAGGCCCTTGAAGCGGTACTCCGAGATACCTACTCGTTGTCCAGCCGCGTCGGAACGCTCCTAGCTGAGAATGAGGAGCGGATCGTCAGCCTCGCTGCCACCGCTCGTCCAACCCTTGAACTTCTCGCGCGCTACAGCCCCGAGTACGGCTGCGTCTTCAACGGTGCCAAGCTCGCTATCAAGCGCATCTATGACGTTTTCGGCGGAGACGACGGCCCGTTTGTGATCCGCGGCCGACTACGCATCGGTCAGACTCGCGGCGTCTATCCGCAGAGTCTCGCGCCGAACGGAAAGGTCCAGCGGGAACTACTCGAGGATCTAGCGGCGTATGGGCCGAGTTGTCCGCGTGTCAACACCAACTCAGTGGGTGGCACACCTAATGCTGATATCCCGATTCCTGCTCTCGCGCTCATTGGGAAGTATCGCGGTTTGTTCGGCCTCCCAGCCACTCCTTTGGACACGCGCACTCAACAAGAACAGGAAATCGCCGAGAGTCAGCTTCCTGGGTTTGGCCTGCCGACACTAGGTGACCCGTCGGGGTCGCCCTCGGATCAAGATGCGGTCCAAGAGGCGGCTGAGGCCCTGACCGGCGGCAAACCCAGTCCATCCAACTCCATTCTCAACTTGCTCTTGGGGCCGCTGGTCCGGGGTATGACAGTAGGGGGAGCGAAGTGAAGGTCTCGTCCCGTACTCCCGCCAGCACCTTGGTTGGCCTGGGAATCTTTCTCCTGGTCACCCTGGGGACAACCGGCGTTCTCTTCTCAACGATTGCAGGAACTCAGCCCCAGAACCCGACGCGATACAGCGCGTTGTTCTCTGATGCAACTCGGCTGCTTCCGGGTGATGACGTCCGCGTCGCGGGAGTAAGAGTCGGACGGATCGAGAAAGTCTCGCTGACCGAAGAGCATCTGGCGAGGGTGGAGTTCGAGACTCGCGGATCGCTGACTCTACCGTCGTCGACCACAGCAACGATTCGATTCCGCGACCTGGTCGGATCTCGGTACTTGGCGCTGGCTCAGGACCTTTCGACCAAGGCCAGCGGAACCCTCGCGCCGGGCTCGACCATACCGATGGAGCGGACCGAGCCAGCTCTCGATCTGACCACCCTCCTCGACGGTTTTCAGCCACTCTTCAACGTGCTCGACCCGAGCCAGGTCAACAGACTTGCAGGCCAGCTGATCCGGACCCTCCAAGGCGAAGGGGGGACTGTGGCGTCATTGCTCGCAAGCACCGCTGGGCTCACGGATGCCCTGGCCAGCCGCGACGCGGTGATTGGGCGTGTTGTCGACAATCTCAACATCGTATTGGGGACTGTCGGGGATCGTGATGGCGAGTTGAAGGATCTGATTGACCAGTTATCGCGATTGTCTACCGGGCTCGCCTCCGACAGTGAGGCCATCGGTGCGGCAGTGGTGGGGATCGACGGCCTCAGCACGTCTACAGCGGGCCTGCTCGCGGAGGTTCGGGTCCCGCTGACACAGGATCTGAACTCGCTCAAAGTAGCTGCAGGCGAGTTCGCGAAGACGCGAGGAGACCTTCAGCAACTAGTAGATCGGCTCCCGATCAAACTCAATGCATTTACACGCGCTGGCAGTTACGGCGGGTACCTGAACTTCTTCGTTTGCAGCCTGGACATAACTCTGACTCTGCCTGGGATGCCGTCCGTGACTGCGCCAGGGCTCAAAAACAATGAGGAGCTGTGCCAACGATGAGGGAGCGGAATCTAGTCGTAACGGGCGCAATCGGCCTGACCGTGATGGGAGCCATGCTCGCGGCCGGACTTTCCGCAGGGCGCCTGGCCGGCGCGTTCGGGTCGGAGTCGATCGAGGTCGAGTTCGCGAACGCTGCCGGTCTCAAGACCGGTGACCCAGTACGAATCTCCGGAATCAAGGTCGGGAAGGTCGACGACATCCGTCTGGGCCGAGCAGTCGTCATCGTTAAGGTCCAGGTTGACGATGCCGTTGCCTTGGGTGGCCTCACCAGCGCGGCGATCAAAGTCGAGACCGTGCTCGGGACCGAGTACGTCGCGCTGCAGAGTGCTGGGCCGGGGCGTTTGGATGGTGAGCGCATTCCAGTGACGCGTACCCGCACTCCGTTCGATCTCCAGCAAGTCCTCGGTGGCCTGACAGACCGTGTCAACAAGATCGACACCGAGCAACTTGCCGGAGCATTCGAAGCACTCTCCGGAACCCTCGATGGTGCTGCACCTCAGGTGCGTGCGGCGGTCGATGGGGTGACCCGTTTGTCGACCTCCTTGGCTGCGCGCGATGTCGAGCTCCGCGAGTTGTTGGCGCAGGCTAGGACGGTCACCAATGTTGTCGCTGACCGATCGCGAGTCTTGGTACGACTAGTTGACGATGCTGGGACGTTCCTGGCCATGTTGGAGCGCCGCCAAGCAGCGATCGAGTCGCTTGTAGTGGCAAGTGAGCGACTCGGGGTCGAGTTGACGGCGACCGCTCGTTCGACCCGGGGATCGCTTGCTCCAGCGCTGAAGGACCTGTCCAAGACAATCCAGGTCCTTCGTGAGAACAAGGGCGACATCGAAGAAAGCGTTCAACTCTATGCCCCCCTTCTGCGCTACTACACGACAGTCCTCGGGAGCGGTCGATGGTTCGATGCCGCGCTCTTTGGTTTGACGCCCAAGGTGCTCCCTGGGAGTCAGCCAGAATTGAAAGGCAATCAGTGATCTCCAAGCTCCGCGTCGGCCGAGGGTCGACCGTCACCATTAGCGTTGTTCTTGCAGCGTCCGCCGCCCTCCTGGCGGCTACTGCTGGCACAACTATTCGCCCGGCCGAAAATACGTACAGTGCGTTGATTCAGCGTGCTGTTGGGCTTTACGCCGGCAGCGATGTAAGCATTCTTGGGGTCAAGGTTGGCGAGGTCACGGAGGTAGTTCCTCGTGGGCAGATCGTCGAAGTCACGTTCCGCCTGCCTGAGGATGTTCGCGTTTCCGCCGTAGCCGGAGCGGTGGTCGTAGCTCCCACGTTGGTAAGCGATAGACGTCTTGAACTGACGCCGCCATACACGAGCGGCCCGGTGCTCGAGCGAGGAGCGGTGATTCCACTTGAGCGGACAGCTGTGCCGGTCGAGATCGATCAGGTCCTTGGCGCTGTTCGTGATCTATCAGCGACTCTTGGCCCGAGGGGCGCTAACCGCGATGGTGCCCTGAACGACCTAGTGCGGTCGGGCGCACGGGCCCTGGACGGGAACGGCGACGCGCTGAATCGTGCGATCACTGGACTCAGCCAGGCGCTCGAAACGGCGGATGCCGGCGGAAACGACTTGGCGGGAACGCTGAAAAACCTCGCGACCATAACCACAGCATTCGCCGAAGCCGACCGGCCTGTCCGACAACTCAGCTCGACGTTGGTATCTGTCTCGCGCAGCCTTGCCGATCAGCGATCCGACCTGGTCGGGGCGGTGGACAGTCTAGGTACGGCGATGAAGGAGATCCAAGCACTTGTTCGCGAAAGTGGCCCTGCGTTTACGGCGAACGTCGCGGGCATTCTTGACACGACGAGGACTATCCTGAAGCAGGAACAAGCGCTTCGAGAAACGCTCAATCTTGCGCCGGTCGCACTTCAGAACTTCATTGGTACGTTCGACCCACAGACATCGACGCTCAACGCCAGGGTGTCGATCAATGGGACCGCGACTACGGATCCAGGCCTTCTCTTGTGCCAACTCATCGCCAGTAATGGCCTGGGCTCGCTCTGTCCTGCGGTGCGTACCGCGCTGGGGCCTGTCGGAAGCCTTCTGCAGAATCTGCCTCAGCCACTCGGCGAGGGGCTGGAGTTTGGCGATCTGGCGCAGGCCCCTTCGAAGGGGGGGCAGCGATGAGATCCCTTCGTCCGTTGTTGGCTCTCGTTGTGGCCTCTGTGAGCATCGGTGTCGGGGGGTGCGGCCCGGCTGCGCCTCGGTTGCAGGACCTAGGTTTGCCTGGCTCCAGCGTGGATGGCTACGAAATCCGGGTCCAGTTTGTGGACGCACTAGACTTGGTGCCACTGGCGGTGGTGAAACTCGATGGCGTCAAGATCGGCGTTGTTCAGGACCTTGACCTCACTCCGGACCTCGTCGCCGAAGCTACGCTCAAGATCAAGACCGGCGTCTCGCTTCCAGCGAACGTCACGGCCAGAATCGGGCAGACCAGCCTACTAGGTGAGAAGTACGTCGAACTCGTGCCGGGGTCGAGTTCGACGGCAGAGCCCCGCGTGGCTGCAGCGCAACTCGTGCCTGGTGCCTTGATCCCGAAGGAACGAACTGGAGCTGCAGTCGAGGTAGAGCAACTCCTCGGTGCAGTGTCCGTCCTCCTGAACGGCGGGGGGATCGGTCACCTCCAGCAGATCAGCCAGGAACTGTCCGCGACCCTGAACGGGCGTGAAGGAACGGTCCGCCAACTACTGCGCGATCTGGATGCATCGGTGTCGGCCATCAATGATCGCCGCGCCGATATCGTGAGGGCTCTTGACGGTGCCGATCGGTTCGCAGGCGTTCTTGCCGATCAACGCAGATCGATCGAGCAGGCACTGGACACCTTGCCTGCAGGAATTCAAGTCCTTGCCGACCAGCAGGTAGAACTGACGCGGGCGCTAGTTGCGCTCGGGTCCTTCGGACGAGTGGCAGAAAGAGTCATACGCCGCAGTTCGGCAGACGTCGTGGCGGATCTCAAACTTCTGAACCCGATTCTGACTGAGATCGCCAAGGCCGCACCGGCGTTCTTCAGTACGCTTGACACCCTGTTGACCTACCCCTTCGCGCGAAACATCTACGGCGGGATGGCGGGCGACTACGCACAGCTCGCGGGCGAACTCGAGATCGATCTCGACAGCCTGGTCAAGGACCTTGCGCAACCGGGGCCTGCGCTCGGCGACCCGGACCCGCAGATCCAATGCGGCGAGTTTGGTTCGAACTGCCGTCCCGGACCGCTGACACCAAAGACGAAGATCTCGGGCGAGCCTTCGTCAGCCCCATCGGGCCCGGCGTTCGGTCCCGCGCTCCTTGAGGCTTTGGGAGGTGCTGGTCGATGATCACCCGTGTTTCGCGCATCAGGTTCGCAGTGTTCCTTGCCGTCGCGGCTCTTGGCACCTCCATCGTCGGCAGCCAGTACGTCGGGCTCGACCGACTACTGTGGAACCGCCCGTACACGGTCAACCTCACCATGCAGTCGACGGGCGGTGTCTTCGAGAACGCCGAGGTGACCTATCGAGGCGTTGCCGTCGGTCGGGTGCGGTCGTTGGACCTTGTCGGTAATGGGATCAGCGTTTCGCTGGCCGTCGACCGCGGTAAGCGCATCCCGGCAGACGTAGTTGCGGTCGTTGCCAACCGGTCCGCGATCGGGGAGCAGTTCGTCGACCTTCAGCCGCGTGTTTCCGGTCCGCCGTGGCTCACGGACGGGGCAATAATCACCGCGGATCGAGTTCAAGTCCCGCCAAAGCTCGAAGATGTACTCCTGGAAGTTAAGGATCTCACTGACTCGGTTGACCAACCCGCCTTGCAGACGCTGGTGGCCGAGCTCGGCGACGGGTTCAACGGGATCGGTCCGGAGTTGCAGGGGATCATCGATCACACAGATGGTCTGCTCCGCTCGCTCGACGACGCATTGCCTGCGACTCGCGTGGCGCTTGCCCAAGGTCGCACCGTCCTTCAGACGCAGAAGGACACATCGCAAGAGTTGATTAGTTGGAGCAGGGACCTCAGCAAACTCACCGGTGCACTGGCCAAGGCTGATGTCTCGGTCCGAACCCTGATCGACACTACGGCGGCCACGTTGCCTGCAGTCGAACGTCTGGTCCTGGACAACGACCAACAGTTGCCTCTGCTGATGCGCGATTTGGTCACGGTTGGCGACATAGTTCGGGCCAGGCTCCCCGGTGTCCGAGTATTCCTGGTGGCGTTTCCGCGTCTGATTCAAGACACCTTCAACGTCGTCCAGGGGGATGGCTATGTCCACTTCAACTTGGTGCTCGACTATTCGAGTGGGGGCTGCACCTCGGCGGGCTATTCGAAGACGGTCAAGTCGCCGCAGGCGAAACCTGTACCTGACCTAGGAAATCCCGCAAAGCGAGCCAACCTCAACGCCTACTGTGCGGAGAAGCCCGGCAGCATCTCCGCGGTTCGTGGCTCGCAGAATGTCCCGCGATTGCCGGGTGACACCTATGACCCGAGTACGCGTCCCGTCGAGAATCCACGGCGAGGCAAACTTGGCGCCGATGTGATCCCGCCGACGTCCTACGAGACTGCAGGTGGCATGCAGCCGTCGAGAACCGAAGTGCGTTCGGCTTCGTTCGATCCGCGTACTGGGGTTGTCCGCACCGCTCTCGGGCCGATCGCGGTTCTAGGCGGGAGTGGCGGGCAATCCCAGAAAGCCGACGCGCTCGGCTGGAAGTGGCTGTTGCTCGCACCAATCTTCCAAGGGGGACGTCAATGATGAGATGGCTACGTGGAATTCGCAGATCGCCCTGGGCGCTGGCGGGTGTTTCGACAGCAATCGTGCTGACGACTCTTACCGTATTCAGCGTCGCGAACGGAGTAGAGGTTCGGGCGCTGGCAGCTGACGAGTCTCGGCGACAAACAGCCCTCGATGTTTCCCGCAGCGCGGCTCTGGCGTTCACGACCTACGACTACCGAGAGATCGATGCGAGCTTCGACCGCCTCCGAGGGACGGCGACGAACGAGTTCTTCGAACAGTTCACGAAAGCCAGCGGGCAGTTGCGTCCGCTCATCCTGAAGAAGAAGGCGAGGTCCGAGGGGAAGGTCCTCGCAGTCGCTCTCGAGGACGACGTGGACGCCGGTCGGGCCAGCGTCATCGTCGCCATCGATGCAACGGTGAAGAACACGGACCTGCCAAAGGGCGCGGTTCAAAGATTTCGCCTGCGCCTGAACCTCAAGCAAGTGGACGGCGACTGGCGCGTCGAGCAGATCACCCCGGTCGTCTGATGCGCGCGGCATCGACGGCCCCCAAGAAAGGCACTCCTACGATGAACGAGAACGAGGCATCCCTTTCGGAGCTAGCGCAGACGACGGATGGGATTAGTGGTGGCGCTCAGCACGAGGGAGAATCGCCGATCCCTTCGCGCCGCCGCTACTTCGCTGCGGCTGTCGTTCTGGGTTTGGTTCTGTGTGGCGCGGTGGGAAGCCTGTTTCTTCACCAGCGCTCGGATGCGGCTCGGCAGGACGACGGGGCGCGGGCTGCCGTCCTCAAGGAAGTAAGGGCCGCGGTGCCCGACATTCTTGGGTACGACTACGCGCGCCTGGACGAGGACATCAATAGGGGCGCGGCGCACCTCACGCCTGCTTTTGAGACTGATTATCGCGCACTGGCCGAATCGTCGATTCGTCCGACTGCTGTGAAGTACAAAGCCATCGTCGTCGCCGACCTGGTGAGTGCGGGAGTGGAATCGGTCGATCGGCGCTCAGCGCAGGTTCTCATTTTCGTTAACCAAACCACTCGGACCACAGCGCTGCCCGCCCCGCGGGTCGACTCAAGTCGTGTGCGCGTAACCCTGGAGAGATCCGACGGCCGCTGGCGAGTCGGCTCGATCGAGCCACTCTGAGAGTGGTCCGTGTCCTAGGCTGTCGGGGTGTCGAGTAGGAATGGTTTGATGACGATTGACCAACTGGCGTCCGTCTCGGGGATGACCGTGCGGACGTTGCGTTCTCACGCTTCGCGGGGGCTGTTGCCACCGCCCGTGATTGACCGGCGCGTGGGCTACTACGGTGCGGTGCACCTTGCTCGGCTGAGGTTCATCCGTGAGATGCAGGACGCCGGGTTTAGTTTGTCCAGCATCGAGCAGATCCTTGCTGGTGTACCGGACGACGCTGGTGAGGCGATGCTGAGTGTAATTCGAGGGTTGCTGGCACCCTGGAAGGCTGAGCCGGTCGCGGTCTTTGAAGCTGAGGATCTGTTGGCGTTGCTCGGCGAGGCCGTCGACGACGACCAGTTGGCAGTCTTGTCGGAGCTAGGTGGCGCAGAACTCACTGCCGACGGGCAGATCACCGTAGCGGCTCCAGGACTGTTGGCGGCGGCCTCCGAAGCCGTGGCTGCGGGTCTTCCGTTGAACGGGATCATTGATACTGGTCGATTGGTGATGGAGTCGGCGCAGGCTGTTGCCGGAAGTTTCGTGCAGCTGTTCCGTGACAGTCTGTGGCAGCAATTCATCGATGACGGGATGCCCGAGGAAGATTGGGAACGGATCGCGGGCGTTCATTTGAGGCTGCAGCCACTGGCTGTGCAAGCGTTCCTGAGTGCGTTCCAACGTGCGATGACGCAAGAGGTGAGCGCCGCCCTTGGCCAGGAGTTGGGAGCGGGGGCCCAGGAGGCGTTGGATCGCTTGCTCGGTCAGACCGGCGATGCGGGTATGACTGGCTCTACCTGACGCGGCCGTGATTCGACTTTTGGCGCGCGCATGGGCCGCCGAACGATCGAACCGATGGAAGATCTCCTCAGATCGTCGCTCACCGATCGTGCTGGCATTCGGGTTGTCGGGGCCCCGGGGGAGTGGCTTCTGAAGCGATGGCTCAATGAACGCCTCCGGGTGAGCACTTCGATGCCCTCCACCTGTCCCCGCCCGAACTATCGCCACCACGGGCGGTTGAGGGCCCACGGGTCGCGGGACAAACTGAATAAGATCGTCCAGGTATTGACAAAAACCGATAAAATGTAAACGATGGATTGTCTCCGCTTGGTGTCGGCCGGTGAAAGGGTTATCAATGACGAACATCCTCCAACTCGCTCGATCTCGCGGTCGCGATCGACTCTCGTCGCTGCTCCTGGCGCCTCTGCCAAGTCGGGTCGACACCGCGTTGCTCGGCGCCAGTGAGCATTGGCCGATCCGCGAGCTCGCACCGACCCGGTCACCGTCGGACCTCAAGCCAGTCCAAGGGACTGCCGGCCTTCCGCTGCTCGGGCACACGCTGGACTACATCCGCTTCGGTTCGGACTTCACTCGCGCCAGGTACGAACGGTTCGGACCGGTTTCCTGGATGGGCGCCTTTGGTACCAAGATGGTGATCGTCGCCGGTCCCGAGGCGACTCAAGAGGCCCTGACGACGAAGGCGAAGTCGTTCTCCCAGGACGGTTGGACGTACCTCATCGACGCCTTCTTCCACAGGGGCCTGATGTTGATGAGCTTCGACGAGCACAAGATGCATCGACGAATCATGCAGGAGGCGTTCACCCGCGACCGGCTCGAGGGCTACGTCAGTCAGCTCGGCCCGACGTTGGAGTCCAGCATCTCGGAGTGGACGACAGGCGAGTCGAACCCTATCTACCCGCTGCTGAAGTCCGTGACTCTCGATGTCGCGACGGAAGTTTTCATGGCTGGCCGAGGCGGAAGCGAAGACACCGACGCCATCAACGACGCCTTCGTTGCAACGGTGCGCGCGGCCAGCTCGATCGTCCGGTTTCCGCTCCCCGGTACCCGCTGGCGCGCCGGTGTCCGTGGACGCGCGCTCCTCGAGAACTACTTCACCCGACACCTTCCGGCCGCGAGAGAAGGTCATGGCAGCGACCTCTTCGCTGGGCTGTGCCACGCTCGCACGGCCGATGGGGAGGCGTTTACCGACGAAGACATCGTCGGCCACATGATCTTCCTGATGATGGCGGCCCACGACACCTCGACCATCACCACCACGGCGGCGGCGTACTTCCTCGCCAAGGACCCTGCCTGGCAGGAACGAGCACGTGCGGAGTCCGACCAGATCGGCGACCGCCCCGGCATCGACGAACTGGAGTCATTGGCCACCCTCGACCTGGTTATCAAGGAGACCCTGCGCCTGGTGGCGCCGGTTCCAATCGTGATGCGCAAGACGGTCGAGGACGTGGAGATCGCCGGACATGCCATCCCCGCGGACACCCTGGTTGCCGTGGCGCCAGCGGTGAATCACTTCGATGAGGCGTGCTGGACATACCCCGACACCTTCGACCCGGACCGGTTCAGCGATCCCAGGCGGGAGGATCAGCGTCACCGCTTCGGTTGGATCCCCTTCGGTGGGGGCGTCCACAAGTGCATCGGCCTTCACTTCGGGACCTTGGAGGTCAAGGCGATCCTGCACCAGATGCTCCTCAACTACACGTGGACCGTCCCGGACGACTACGAGGCCAGGTGGGACAACACCTCGCTCCCAGTTCCTGTCGACGGGTTGCCCATCACCCTGGAACGCAGATGAGCCACGCACCAGCACCGTTCCTGGAAGCAACCCCGTTCCTCGACATCGACCATGCGGCCGTGCGTGCGTTCACCACTGCCACCATCGGTGACGCGCGCACCGACCGCGACAAGGCGCACCTGCTCTTCGCTGCCGTCCGCGACCAGATCTGGTACGACCCCTACTCGGTCTCGGAGGATCCGGGTCACTACCGAGCCAGTTTCGTCCTCGAGCAGGGTCGCGCCTACTGCGTGCCGAAGGCAGTCTTGTTGACCGCTGTATGCCGCGCGGCCGGGATCCCTGCTCGGTTGGGATTCGCAGACGTCCGGAACCATCTGCAGACCGAGTCGTTGCGGGCGCTCATGGGTGGTTCGGACCTCTTCGTCTACCACGGATACAGCTCGCTCTACATCGATGGCCGGTGGGTGAAGGCGACGCCGGCCTTCAACGCCGAGCTATGTGCTCGGTTCGGAGTTCCCCCGGTTGAGTTCGACGGAGAGAACGATGCGCTGATGCACCCCTATACCTCCGACGGCACCAAACACATGGAGTACGTCCGCGACCACGGGGTCTTCGACGATCTTCCCCTCGACGTGATCCTGACCGAGCTTCGCAACAACTACGGACCACTGATGAACCTGGCGGCGCCAGCGGTTGTCGACGCCTTCACCGACACGACCAGCAGTCGCGTCATGCCTGCAGAGGTATCCCGCAGGTCCCAGAATCCCTTGGAGGGCGTATGACTACCACGATCGCTGCCGTAGCACTGGACGTGTGGAACCCGGCCGACGGACGGTTGGTCGCATCTCTCATCGGCGACGACCGCGATACCGTGAACGCGATCGCGGCCGACCTCCGCAGCGCTCAGGTGCAGTGGGCCGAAAGCGGCCCGCGGGAACGCGCCCGGTGGTTGCACCTCTGGAGGGACTGGATCCTGGCTCACACCGACGAGCTCACTGATCTGCTCCAGGCCGAGACCGGCAAGGTGCGCCCGGACGCGCTGGTGGAGACGACAGCGTCGTGCGAGTTCATCTCCTACTACGCCGACCACGCAGAGGAGTTTCTCGCCGACGAGAGGGTCGGGTCGTCGGGTCTGCTGAGCATGCCCAAGCGATTGTCCAAGTCGTACCGGCCGTATCCGCTCGTCGGACTCATCACCCCGTGGAACTTCCCGATCACGCTTTTCCTCATGGACGCAGCACCGGCGCTTGCAGCTGGCTGCGCTGTCCTGGCGAAGTCTTCGGAGGAGACCCCCCTGACGTGTGCGCGGATCATCGACGGGTGGCACGAGATCGGCGCGCCACCCGTTCTGGCGCACGTGGTCGGTGAGGGCGACACGGGCTCTGCGGTGGTGGACGTCGCAGACTTCGTGCAGTTCACCGGCTCGACTGCCACCGGGCGTTTGGTCGCGATCCGGTGTGCCGAGCTCTTGAAGCCGGTGAGCCTCGAGCTTGGCGGAAAAGACCCGGCGATCGTGCTGGAGGACGCCGATTTGGCCCGGGCCGTGGAGGGGATCGCCTGGGGCGGTCTGTTCAACGCCGGCCAGGTCTGCATCTCCGTGGAGCGTGTCTACGTGGTGGCTGAGATCTACGACGAGTTCGTTGCTCGGCTGACCGATCGGGTCCGGTCTCTGGTTCAGGGGTCGGCACCCGGCGACGACGTGGGCGCGATGGCGACTGGGCGGCAGGTCGACATTGCCGATCGCCACGTCAACGAGGCGCTCGCAGCCGGAGCGCGGGTCCTGGTAGGAGGAACTAGGGGAGCGGTTGGGAACCACTTCGCTCCGACCGTCCTGGTCGACGTGGATCACACCATGGCCTGCATGACCGAAGAGACCTTCGGACCCACGATCCCAGTGATGCGCGTCGCCGATGAGGACGAAGCGATCCGCCTGGCGAACGACTCGCCCTACGGCCTGTCCGCGACGGTGTGGACCCGTGACCATGCTCGCGCGCAGCGGATCGCGCGGCGGCTGGAGGCGGGTGCGGTGAACATCAACGACGTCTTCAGCAACCTCTTCGCCACGGCGCTGCCGCACAGTGGATGGAAGGCATCGGGTATCGGTGCGCGTCTCGGGGGAGCGTACGGACTGCACAAATACTGCCGGGTTCAAGCCATCACAGAGCCTCGGATTCCTTTACTGACCAGAGAAGTCACGTGGTACCCGTACTCCTCTCGGCGTACGGCCATCGCCAGAAAAGTGTTGCGCGCGGCCGCCGGTCGCGGCCTGCGGCAACGCCTCGGCCTCAACAAGGAGCAGAGCAAATGACGTCGCAGAGCACTCAGAGCAGGGCTAAGACCGTGGCAATCACCGGCGGAGCCCGGGGCATCGGCTACCAAACGGCGAAGGAGCTGCTCCGACGAGGACATCGCGTCGCCATCGGCGACATCGACGAGGCACGCGTCAAGGAGGCTGCCGATGAGCTTGGGGTCACGGTCGTCGCGCGCCTCGACGTCACCGACACCGAGTCCTTCCGTGCCTTCCTCGATCAGGTCGAGTCCGATCTCGGGCCTCTGGACGTCCTGATCAACAACGCAGGAATCATGCCGACGGGGTACGCCCACGAAGAGGACGATGCGGTGACCCGACGGCAGGTCGAGATCAACCTCCTGGGTGTCATCTTTGGGACCAAGCTCGCTCTCCAACGGATGTTGCCGCGGCGAGCTGGGCACATCATCAACACGGCCTCCCTGGCGGGCGAGCTGGCCGTCCCGGGTCTCGCTACCTACTGCGCCACCAAGTTCGCGGTCATCGGGTTCACCGAGGCTGCGCGGCAGGAGTACCGCAAGTCCGGGATCCAGCTCTCCACGGTCCGACCTACCTTCACCAACACCGAGCTCGTCGCGGGTACGGCTGGAGCCAAGGGCCTGCGCAATGCCGAGCCCGAGGAGATCGCTCGTGCCACTGCCGACCTGATCGAGAAGCCTCGTCCGTTCGTGCGGGTCACCCGCCTCGCCGGGGGTGCGGTCGCGGCCATGAAGTTCATTCCCGGCCGACTCGCTGCAGGGTTGGGCTCGGCTCTTGGCACCGATTCGGTATTTCTCGACGACGTCGACACGAATGCCCGCCAGGCATACCTCGACCGCATCCGGAACAGCTGACGCTCTCTTGCCATCGCCGACCAGCAACTCAGCAAAGGACCCCAGATGTCTCGCAGCGCCCTGATCCAGGACTACCCACACCGGATGGGAGGGCACTGTGGCTCGGGAGCCATGCGGGACCTCCTGCACTGGCAGGGCCTCGGATGGGACGGCGCGCCCGACGAGGGCCTCGTCTTCGCACTCGGCGGGGCACTGGGCCTGTCGTACCTCCGATCAAGCGACCTGACACCGCCCCTGTACCTCGTGGGACGAGGTGCCGACTTCGAGATCGACCTACCCCGCCGACTGGGCGGACAGGTCGAGGTGCTCACCACAGACGACCCCGAGGAGGGGTGGTCGTGGGTCCGCGACGAGATCGACGCCGGCAAACCCAGCCTGGTGTGGGGCGACATCGCGGAGCTGCCGTACCTGCGCGTCAAACTGCAGATGAGTCGCCACGACATCGTCGCGATCGGCTACGACGAGGCCAAGGGAATCGCCTACGTCGTGGACAACGACCGCGCCGAAGTCCAAGAGGTCCCGCTCGATGCGTTCGCCCGCGCGCGGTCGTCCACCTCGTTCCCGCAGCCGACGCGTCACTGCACCTATCGGATCGCCTGGCCGAGCGAGCTGCCGGACCTGGTTGGCGCGGCCGCGGACGCGTTCCGCCAGTCCGCCGACAGCATGCGCCACCCGTCGCAGCCCGGGATCATCGACCTCAGGGCAGACTCGTCCGGGGCCGAGGGCCTCGCGGCTGCCGCACTGCTGGCTGCCGACGTAGAGAAATGGGCTGACCTTCCGGCCGACGAGGTCGAGATTCTTCTGTTCAGCCTGAGCGCCTTTGTCGAGAAGGCAGGAACTGGAGGCGGACTGTTCCGTCGGCTGCTCGCCGAGGGCTGCGGCGACGTTGCACGGCTGACCGGCGATGCTGCGACGGCAGATTTGGCTCAAGTCGCCAGCCGCTGCGCGGAGGCCTGGACTCAGACCGCCCGAGCTGGGATCCAACGAGATGTGGAGACATCTGCCCGCCTGGACGCGGTCGTCCGTGGGGCCAGCCTCCTGCCCGAGCTCGAGCTCGATCTGGTCGAAGCCCTGGAGCATGCGGCCGGGTCTCTGGCCGCTAGCCCTTCCTGACGATGTCCGACCCGACTTCCTGGTCGCTCTCCGTATCTCTTCACGCGAACGAAGGAAAACCATGCTGAGCACGATGATGAACGTCCCGCTGACCACGTCGGCGATCCTGCGCCACGGCTCGAGCGTCCACGGCTCCGCAACCGTGCGGACCTTACAGCCCGACGGGAGCGTGAAGGTCGGTACGTTCGCCGAGGTTGGACGCCGAGCGGCCCAGCTGGCGAACGCCTTGGCGGGCTGCGGCATCGCCGGCGACGAGCGGGTGGCGACGTTCATGTGGAACAACCAGGAGCACGTCGAGGCCTATTGCGCGGTGCCCTCGATGGGAGCCGTGCTGCACACCCTCAACGTGCGCCTCACCTCGGAGCAACTCGTCTACATCGGCAACCACGCCGACGACAAGGTTGTGATCGTCGACGGGAGCCTGCTCGGCCTCTTGGCTCCCGTGCTGCCACTGCTCACCAGCGTCCACACGGTTGTCGTGACCGGCGAGGTCGAACTCACCCCGCTGAATCGGGACGGCCTCACGGTGGTGGGGTACGAGGATTTCATCGCCGGTCAGCCGGAGACGTTCGACTGGCCCGAACTGGACGAGCAGTCGGCAGCAGCCATGTGCTACACCTCCGGCACCACCGGCAACCCCAAGGGTGTCGCCTACAGCCATCGATCGACCTACCTCCACTCGATGGCCGCTTGCGCCGCCGACGGTCTCCGCGTCAGCAGCGACGACCGGATCCTGGCCATCGTGCCGATGTTCCACGCCAACGCCTGGGGTCTGATCTACGCCGCGTTCATGGCGGGCGCGGATTTGCTGATGCCTGAACGATTCCTGCAGGCCGAGCCGCTGGTGCAGCTGATCGACGCCGAGAAGCCGACCATCGCAGGCGCGGTCCCCACGATCTGGAACGACGTCCTGAACTTCCTGGACAAGAACCCGAGCTACGACGTCACCTCCCTCGGACTGGTGGCCTGCGGTGGTTCCGCCGTCCCCCTTCACCTGATGCAGGCCTTCGAGGAGAAGTACGGCATCGAGGTCATCCAAGCGTGGGGGATGACCGAGACGTCGCCGCTGGCCGCCATTGCCCGGCCACCCGTATCGGCTGACTCCCAGGAGCGATGGCGCCTTCGCGCCACCCAGGGGCGTCCGGTCGCAGGAGTCGAGCTGAGGATCGTCGACGACGCCGGCGATGAGCTCCCGCACGACGGCGAAGCGGTCGGAGAGCTGCAGGTACGCGGACCCTGGATCACCGGCTCGTACGTCGGTGAGGAGGTCGACGCGGAGAAGTTCCACGACGGTTGGCTGCGGACCGGCGACGTCGGTCGGATCGACGAGCGCAGCTTCGTCACCCTGACCGACCGCACCAAGGACGTGATCAAATCAGGCGGGGAGTGGATCTCATCGGTCGAGCTCGAACTGCTGCTCGCCGGTCACCCCGACGTGCTCGAGGCATCGGTGATCGGAGTTCCGGACGAGAAGTGGCAGGAGCGACCCCTGGCCGTGATCGTCGCCCGTGAAGGATGCGATCCTGCCCCGGAGCAGCTCCGGGACTTCCTCGATGGCAAGGTTGCCAAGTGGTGGTTGCCAGAGCGATGGTGCTTCGTCCCCGAGGTGCCGAAGACGTCGGTCGGCAAGTTCGACAAGAAGCATCTGCGCTCGCTTCATGCATCGGGAGAGCTCGAGGTCGTCGACATCTGATGAATCCTCCCGCGACGACAACCACAGAGTGGAGCGCCGAAATGCCCGACGCAACGGAAGCTCACGACGATGTGATCGCCAGGTGGTCGGCGCACCTCGCCGGCCAGGACACCGCGGCCGTAGGGCAGATGCTGCCGCCCCATTCGCTGGATTGTGCCGGGTGCGGCCCGAACAATCCCGCTGGTCTGGGGATGCACGTAGTGCGAACCTCGACAGGAGTCGAGGCGGTCCACAGCTTCTCCGAGGCTCAGGTCGGTGCGCCCGGAATCGCCCACGGCGGCGCAGTCGCCCTAGCATTCGACGACCTCTTCGGGTTTGCTCTTTACACAGTCGGATCGCTCGCGGTCACCCGCAGTCTCACCGTCGAGTACCAGGCACCGTTCCGGCTGCACCATCCGTACACGTTCCACGCGCAGGTTGCGGAGCGCGTAGGGCGCCGGCTCGTGCTTCGTGGTGATGCATGGGATGACAGCGGCCGCAAGGCAGGTTCGGCGGAGGCCACCTTCGTTGCCGTTGGGCCTGACCACTTTCTAGCAAGCAGAACTCGGCGATCTGGCGAGAGCGACCTCCAGCGGTGACCGGCGACCTTAGGTCCGTATGTCTGAGCCGTGGAGCGATCGCAACGGGCGATTTGGATACGCGCCGGCTGGGAATCGCTAGTGACCAGGCGCGACGGGCACACTCTGCAGCGGGATACCCACAAGCAGTGCAGAACGGGGTTCGATGCGGTGCGCGTCGACCCTCGGCGGAAGTGAACCTTCTGTGCGATCCGGACTGGTCGTACAGTCGGTTTACCCGCTAATGAGCGGGTCGGCATACCTGGGTGCGATTGCCTGTCTTACTGCTCTCCTGGCCATGGCCGTCCTCGCCCTGTTGGCAACCCGGCTTCAGCTCCGACAGGCTCGCCGGGTGATGAGCGCTCCCCGCGGAGAGTTCCGCCTACGCCGGGTTTCGCGCAGTCGCCTCGTTGCCGGGGCAGCGGTGAAGGGGGTAGTCACGACGGCCACCCGTGTTCGGGACGGCGGTATCAGCGGCCTTTTGGTCTCCTCGATCGACGACATCACCCGCTGGGCGAACGAGTACCGGACGGCGATCGTGCGCGTAGCGGCGCCCGATGGCAACGTGACGATCCTCTTCTCCGACATCGAGAGCTCGACCATCCACAACGAGCGGCTCGGAGACGATGAGTGGGTAGATCTGCTCGAGGCTCACAACCGCATAGTTCAGGACAATGTGCGGCGACATCATGGCCAGGTGGTCAAGACGCAAGGCGACGGTTTCATGGTCGTCTTTCGCCATCCGGCCGAAGGTGTGCGAGCCGCGATCGACATCCAGCGGGCGCTCGACCAGGCGGCTGTTGGTCACCTGAGGCGTGTTCCGATCAGGGATCGGATAGGCGTGCATGTCGGCTCAGTGGTAGCTAGGGGCGGCGATTACTTCGGTCGCAATGTCGCAATGGCAGCCCGAGTCGCGGGCCACGCAGCCGGTGGCCAGATCCTCGTGTCGGACGAGGTGCGCCGCTCCGTCGGTACGTCGGACGTGGTGGAGTTCGATCTCGTCCAGGCGACTCGGACCCATCTCAAGGGTATGTCCCGTGTACATCAACTTTGGTGTGTGCGCTGGGAGTAGGGCGTCGGTGCTCGGTGCTCGGTGCTCGGGGCCGTTCCGGTCACGAACCAGTACCAGCGGTCAGGTCCGGGCAGTCGCCCTGACGTGACCGCTGGTCGAATCCTGTCGTGGTGGCTCCGTTCCGGCCGCGCCCTTGGGAGCCCGTAGTCCCTGACGCTCGTCAGCTGGGTGTCGGTAGCGACCGGGCGATGATCTCCTTCATGATCTCTGTGGTGCCGGCGTAGATCTGGCTGATCCGTAGATCAGTCCAAGCTCGCGCGATGGGGTACTCCTCCATGTAGCCATAACCGCCGTGGAGCTGCAGACACGTGTCGGCAACCTGTTGTGCACGTTCCGACGACCAGTACTTTGCCATTGCAGCGGTGGGGATATCGAGCTCGCCTTTGACGTGCAGATCGATGCATTCATCGATGAAGGCTCGGGTCACTCGCGTCTCGGTGGCGACCTCGGCGAGCTTGAACTTGGTGTTCTGGAATCCGAAGATCGGCTTGCCGAATGCCTCGCGGGAGAGCGTGTACTCGTGAGTGATGTCAAGCATCAGGTCCATCGACGCCGCGCAGCTGATGGCGACGAGTAGCCGCTCCTGGGGGAGTTGCAACATGAGCTGGATGAAACCCTGACCTTCTTCCCGTCCCAACAAGTTGCTCGCGGGAATGCGTACGTCGTCGAAGAAGAGCTCACAGGTGTCCTGTCCTTTGAGGCCGATCTTGTCGAGGACACGGCCCCGTCGGAAGCCCTCGGCGCTCGCAGGGACGACGACGAGCGAGACGCCTGCTGCGGCTTCATCGGGGTTCGTCTTGCAGGCCACTAGGACCATGTCCGCGTGGTAGCCGTTGGTAATGAAGGTCTTGGACCCGTTGACGACGTACTCGTCGCCCTCTTTGATTGCTTTCGTCCTGATGCCCTGCAGGTCCGATCCGGTGCCGGGCTCGGTCATCGCAATGGCCGTGACGACCTCGCCAGACGCCATCTTGGGCAGCCATTCGAGCTTCTGCTCCTCGGTGCCATAGTGCAACAGGTAGTGGGCGACGATCCCGCTGTGCAACGACGCACCCCAGCTGCTGTCCCCGACCCGGGCCTGCTCCTCGATAAGAATTGCCTCGTGAAAGAAGTTGCCGCCGCCACCTCCGTACTCCTCAGGTATGGAGGTGCAGAGCAGACCAACCTCGCCGGCGCGGGTCCATAGCTCGCGGTCGACCCGCTTGTTCGCGATGAATCGTTCGATGTTTGGCTTGATCTCTTTCTCGCAGAAGGTGCGGGCGAGGTCGCGGAAGTCATCCAGGTCCTGAGTCATCCAGGGCGAGCGGCGGCCGGGCATAGGTACTCCAGTGAGTTCGGGCTGGGTACAGTATGTACCCAGCGGTGGTACACACTGTACCCAGCAAACGGGTACAGTGTGCACCCGCTCGAGTGTGTGAGCTAGATTGCTTTCTGTGGATCTCGCGAACTGGGTGGACACGGCCGTTGCGCGACGTTCGACGGCGCTTGAGTCTCACCGCGCGCCGAGACGGGATCAGATCGTTGTCGCTGCAGCCGTTGCGATCGAGGAGTTTGGGGCTGGGGTCGGGGCGGCCCAGATCGCTGAACGAGCCGGCGTGGCGAGACCTCACGTCTACCGTCACTTCGACAGCAAAGAAGACCTCCAGACTGAGGTCCTGAGGCTTGCCGCCACCAAGCTCATCGAAGCGGTCCGTCCGGCGATGCGGCAGAGTGGCACCGCCCCCGCGATCATCGAGGGAGTGATCGCGGCCGCAGTGACGTGGGCTGACCAAAACCCAAATCTCTACCGGTTCATGGCGGCCCGTCAACAGACCAAGGCCACTCACCGTGCACGGCTGGGCCGGACACGATTCTTGGGCGAGGTCGTAGACGCCACCTCGGCTTACCTTCGCACGCCGGACGTCCAGATCGATATTCCCGATGGTGTGATGGCGGGTCTGATGGGCATGGTCGACTCCGGCATTATCTGGTGGCTGGACCACCGCGACGAGTCTCGGGGCGAGGTCATCACCCGGATCGGCCACCAGGTTTGGTTGGTGCTGCGAGACCTCGCTCAGAGCGTGGGACTGGAGATCGAGAAGGACAGCGTCCTTACCTTTCCCTGATGACTAACAGGACCTGCAAAGGCCCTTGTGCGCTCTGTCGAACTTGGGTACAGCTGCTCGCCAACGTCAGCCGACCGTAGCGCCGGCGAGTTCAGTGCGCCCGACGGGCGCCTGATCGGCGATGGCTCGTTTGCTGAACATGAAGTCGCGAGGTCGGTTGATGCAGTCAGCCGCGATGAGTTCGCCGTTGCGGAGGTAGAAGCAGGTGAAGTCACGGTCGCGGCTCGGATCGCCGCTTAGGATGACTTCGTCGTACCCGGCGTTGAGGCCGGCGATCTGGAGCTTGAGGTCGTACTGGTCTGACCAGAACCAGGGGAGCGCAGCGATCTCCTTGAACTTCCCGCACATGGTCGCGGCAGCGACCTTGGACTGCTCCCCGGCGCTGGGAACGGACTCCAGCCGGATCCTCCGGCCGTAGCGCGGGATGTCGTGGCTGGTGCAGTCGCCTGCCGCGACGATGTGCGGTTCGCTGGTCCGCGCCTGGGAATCGATCAGCACGCCGTTGTCGACGACGAGTCCTGCCGCTGCGGCGAGCTCGGTGTTGGGCTCGACGCCGATGCCGACGATGACGAGGTCGGCCGGGATCGATTCGCCACCAGCCAGAATCACTTCCCGGACCTGGCCGTCGCCGGCCAGTGCCTCGACCATGGCGCCCGTCCGGATGATGACGCCCTCCTCCCGGTGGATCCGGTCGAAGAAGGCGGACACATCAGGTGCGGTGACTCGTTTAAGGACACGCTCTGTCGCCTCGAGCACCGTGACCTCCAGGCCCAGGGCTCGCAACGACGCGGCGGTCTCCAGGCCGATGTAGCCACCACCGACGATCACGACCCGAAGACCAGGCCGAGCGGCCTCTCGGATCAGTTCGACGTCTGCGGCGGTGCGCAGATAGAGCACGCCGGCCAGGTCCGCTCCAGGAGCGGAAAGCCGTCTAGCACGGGCTCCGGTGCACAGTGCGAGCTTGTCGTAGCCGAATGACTCACCGGTGCTCAGCACGAGCTGCCCCGCCGAGCGGTCGATTGCCTCCACGGTCGCGTCCAGAAACTGGATTTCCTGCCTGCTGTAGAACTCCGCGCTGCGGATCGCGAGGTCGTCGAGGGTGCTTTTCCCGGCCAGGTAGGCCTTAGACAGCGGAGGGCGTTGGTAGGGCAGCGCTGCCTCGTTGCCGATGAGAACGATCTCACCGGCCCACTTTTCCTGGCGCAGGCTCGCCACGAGCTGGGCGCCGGCATGGCTCGCACCCACGATGACTGCCCGCTGCGAGCTCATTCGCTGGATTTCGGGGTGAGGCGAACCATCAGCTTGCTGATTCCTCTTACGAAGTTGGACTGCACGTACTCGGGCTCACCGACGACCGTGATGTCCTCGAAGCGCACGAGCAGCTCCTCCCAGAGGATCCGCAGCTGCAGCTCGGCCAGCCGGTTGCCCATGCAGCGGTGGACGCCGAAACCGAAGGCGATGTGGTTGCGAGCGTTGGCCCGGTCGATGATCAGGTCGTCGGGCCGGTCGAAGAGACGCTCGTCGCGGTTGCCGGAGGCGTACCACATCACGACCTTGGCGCCCTTGCGGATGAGCTGTCCATTCAGCATGGTGTCGGCCTTTGCGACGCGGCGCATGTAGGCAAGAGGCGTCTGCCAGCGGATGATCTCCGAGACCATGTTAGGGATCAGGTCGGGGTTGGCCTTCAGCTTCTCGAACTGGTCGGGGAACTGGTTGAGAGCGAGGACGCCGCCGCTCATCGAGTTACGGGTCGTGTCGTTGCCACCGACGATCAGCAGCACCAGGTTGCCCAGGAACTCCATGGGCCGATCGATCAGGTTCTTCGTGTGGTCATTGTTCTGCAGCATGGTGATGAGGTCGAAGCCAGGTTCCTCGCCAGCGGCCGTGCGTGCAGCCTTGTCGTGCCAGAGAGCACCAAGACTCCGAGCCATGTCCCGCACACCGACGAAGATCTCGTCATTGTCCGACGGGCCACCGTTCGCTTGCTCCATCGACGACACGAGGTCCGACCAGTAGACGAGCTTGTGACGCTGGTCATAAGGGAAGTCAAGCAAGGTAGCGAGCATGCGGGCGGTCAGCTCGACCGAGACATCCTGCACCCAGTTGAACGGCTGATCCACCGGCAGCCCATCGAGCACCTCCTGGACCCGCGACCGGATCAAACCCTCCATCTCGCGCAAGTTCTTCGGTGCGACCACGCCCTGGACCGCGGCACGCTGCTCGTCGTGGCGAGGCGGGTCCATCGCGATGAACATTTCGAGGTCGAGGAAACGTGGTGGGGTCCCGATGATGATGAAGGGTTCGGCGGAAAAGTGTTCGTGGTCCTTGTCCACGGCCACGATGTCGGCATGCCGCGTGACCGACCAGAACGGACCGAACGGGCTGTTGGCCTGGTAGTGGACCGGAGCCTCGTTGCGCAGACGCTCGAAGTAGGACTGCCAACGGCCCTGCCGATAGAGGAACGGATTGCTGACGTCGATGTCGGCAAGCTCTACATCCTCGACCGGGGGGATCGGAGCTTCGGTGAAGATCTTGTCCCCGTTCGTGCCCGTGACCCAGCGCCGGGTCTTGTCATACAGATGCGCGCCCTGGATCTGCCGCTCCATCGGAATGGCCGACTGGGCCCTAGCGGTAATCGTGTCGAGAATCTTCATCGCGTCTTGTCCGTTTCTGTCGTCGTCACAGCTGGAATTCGGGAAGCTCTACGGTCAGCCCGTCCCATGAGCTGCAAACCAGCATCTGGCAGGACAATCGGGAGGTCGGCTGACGTTCAGGGTTCATCGCGAGCATCGCTTCCTCATCCGCACCGGAGAGACCGACCCGTTCGGACCACAGCGAATCGACGATCACGTGGCAGGTCCCGCAGGCAGCTTCGCCCCCGCAGTCGCCATCGATTCCGGGCACTGCGTTGTTGGTCGCGACCTGCATCAGCGAACGCCCCTCCTCTAGGGATGCTTCGTGCGTCTCGCCGTCGTGCGACACAAAGGTGACTACTGCCATGTCCAACTCCTGATGCGGTGTCCTGACCAATAGATTGCTGACCTAAGTCTTTGCTCCGGACGCCGCAGTGGCTATGGTCAGCCGAGTCAAGATGTTGTGAATTTGGCTCAACGGGGGAGCGCCCTTGATGAATGTCAACGAAGCAGGCATGCCACCGCTCGCGTTCGCGCAGCTGCTGTCGAGCCAGGCGCTCGACCCTGCTGCTGTGGACCGGTTCCGTGACGTCATGGCGCGCGAAGGGATCACCGAGTCGGCGCTGGTCCAGCGCGACATCCAGGCCCCGTTGCGGTGGTTTCGGGAGGTGTACCCCGATCTCGATACCGACCAGGCAACCCAACTCGGCCGCGTGTGCGCGCAGCAGGCACACCTGACATCCTTCGGACCGTTGAGTCTTCCCCTGGTGAGCGCAGGCTCGGTGTCCGAGATCGTGGAGCTGTTGACCTACCTGCCGCTGATCTCGACCGCCGTCAGTCCACTCCTGCATCCGAGTGCTCGCGGCTTGACGGTCGGGCTCGTCGGCCGTGTGGGGGATCCGGACCTGGACCGGTTTGTGGTCACCTACTGCGGCTCTGCACTGTTGAGGCTGCTCGAGCTGCTGGTGGGCGATGTTTCCACGGTCACCATGCACCTGAACTGGCCGATGCCGGCGTCGTTGGCTCAACACGAAGACGTGGTGGCCGGGCGCTTGACCTTCGACGCACCGGTCTCCTTCCTGCATGTTCCCGCAGGGACGCTCAACGAGGTGTGCCGATTCTCCGACCCCATCGCGTATCGGCACGCGATCGCCGACCTCCAGGAAACACTGGATCGTCGGAGTGGAACCAAGTCGTTTTCGGAGATGGTGAGGCAGCTGCTAGATAATGGTGCCGGACTGAGAAGTAGTCAATCGGTCGCCGACGAGCTGTCCATGTCTGCCAGCACTTTCAAGCGGCGCCTCTCCGAGGACCGCACCACCTTTAGTGACTTGCGAACGGTGTCCTTGCGAGAGCGTGCCGTGATGCGCCTGCTCGACCGTTCGCTGTCGGTGAGCGAGATCGCCACCGACCTCGGCTACAGCGACCTCACCAACTTTTCCCATGCCTTCAAGCGTTGGACAGGCCAGTCGCCGAGCGAGTTTCGACACACGCATCAGGCTTGGTAGGGCCGATCGTCCGAGCAAACAATCACGTGTGACTGTTCCCATCTACAAAGGGCCGATCGAGGTTCCGAGGCGTCGCCCAGGACGGCCCGCCCGATGTCATCACGAGTTCGCGTGGTGAAACGCTTCGTGGTGACGGAGTGCGAGTGACAGGTCCGTACCGAACCTGTTGATCGGTGCGCCCAGGATGTCTTCCACTCGACTAATGCGATAGCGGACGGTGTTGGGGTGCACGCTCAGGGGACCTGACGCGTCATCGACATTGCCGCCGCAGGCGAGATAGACCCGGACAGTCTCACGCAACCGATCGGTGGCTTCGTCAGTAAGAGCCAGTTGGCCTAGGGTCCTGGTCATGAACCTGTCCACGGCCGGCGTACAACCGACGAGGGCAACGATCTCGATCTCCGCGTACGTCGAAATCGGACCGTGTTCACGCCGCCGGTGTGCGATCTGCCGGGTGCGCTCTGCTTCCTGAAATGACGTGACAAACCCAGGAATGCCGATCGCGGGTGTTCCGACATACAGACGGGCGCGGGCTGCTCGCAGCCTCGGTTCCATAGTCTCGAGTGCGGAAAGGGCTGGCTCCTTCCGGGTCGCCACCCATGCCCACAGCGTTCGCCCGCCCGGCGGGACGATCAGAACTTGACTGCCGCCAAGCGCCCGGCATGAAGCCTTTGCCAGCTTCTCGAGGTCGGTGATGGCTTCAGGGTCCTCGGTATCGAGTATCAATGCGGTGTTGACCGAGGAGATCGGGTAGCCGCCAAGCGCCGCAGAAGTCCGCTTCTGGTCCGGTTCACTCCCGGCCAGGAGTTCGCGTACCAACTCGTACTGCTGGGCAGACGCACTAGCAAGGGCCCTTGCTCGTTCGGCGTGGAAGATGTCGATCGACTCACCGATCGACGAATCGATCCAGGTGCCAGCACGACTCCAGAAGTAGATCAACACCTCGGCCGGGTCGGCCTGGTGCGCGGGGATCGAGCCCACGACCCCGGTTACGTAGCTCCACGATTCTTGTTGAGCGGCTCGATAGACCTTGACGACGGCCTCGAGAGGAAACTGCTGAATAGCCATCTCCCGTGCGAACTGTTGGCCAGCCGCTACCAGGTGGAACTGGGGCTCGGGGTGCGCGAAATCTCCAAGGAACGCGAGCCAGTGCTCGCGGATGGCGGCGTCGACGTGCCGAGCGAGGTCAGGGTTCTCCAAAATTTGAGGAAGCGCCTCGATGATCGCGCATCGGGTGCGCTCCACCCACTGGTTGACCCTCTCTGGCCGGAGCTCGTCAGCAAGGTAAGCAGGGAGCCACGTCGCGAAGCTGGCGTTCAACGGCTCCGCTGCCATTTCTACCCCCGTTCATCGGACCGTGAGAGTCCACGCTAACCCTTTACCTGGCATCGGGACAGGAGCCGCCGACTTCTCGACGTCGAATCGCGATCCAGCGTCCTTTTGTAGATGAAAACAATAGGGGTGCCGAGATTTGGATTGAGCCACGAGAACACATGGGCGGTCACGGGCTGTAATCCGTGAGACGTCGGTCACGAATTTCTCGCCTGGCTCTCGGCACGTCACTCACCCAACATCCCAAGGATCACTGTGAAGCCTGCAACGAACGTGTCTTACGACGTGGTCATCGTGGGCTCCGGGTTCGGCGGGTCGGTCGCCGCGCTGCGACTGACCGAGAAGGGCTACCGCGTCTGCGTCGTCGAAGCAGGACGACGTTTCGAGGACGCCGAGTTCGCCAAGAACTCTTGGGACGTGCGGCGCTTCCTCTTCGCCCCGCGACTTGGCTGCTTCGGGATCCAGCGGATCAGGTTCTTGAAAGACGCTGTGGTGCTTGCCGGTGCGGGGGTGGGAGGGGGTTCGCTCGTCTATGCGAACACGCTCTACGAGCCGAAGTCGCCGAAGTTCTACGAGGACCCGCAGTGGAGCGCCATCACCGACTGGCGCGATGAGCTCGCTCCGTACTACGACCAAGCGAAACGCATGCTCGGCGTCAGGCTCAACCCGACATCGACGCCTTCGGACGAGGTGATGAGGTCCGTTGCAGAGGAGCTGGGCGTCTCGAGCTCGTTCACCATGGCACCGGTCGGTGTGTTCTTCGGAGAAAGCGACAAGAAGTCGCCGGGTGTGTGCTCGGCTGATCCGTACTTCGGGGGCGCCGGGCCTGAGCGGACCGGGTGCCTCGAGTGCGGTGAGTGCATGACTGGTTGTCGGCACAATGCCAAGAACACCCTCCTCAAGAACTACCTGTACCTCGCAGAGCGGGCGGGCGCCGAGGTGCTCGAACGAACAACGGTCCAGGGCATCGAGCCGGGCCCCGATGGCTACAGCGTCGCCGTTCACCGAACTGGACGAAGTGCTCGGCGTACCGGACGTTCTCTCTCCGCACCCGAGGTCATCGTGGCCGCTGGCACCTGGGGAACCCAAGAGCTGCTGCACGCCATGAAGGCGAGCGGATCGCTCCCAGCGCTGTCCGACAGGCTCGGCTTCCTCACCCGCACAAACTCCGAGGCGATCACGACAGCAAGCGTGCGTCTCAGGAGCAAGGCCGGCCAGGACTTCCACCACGGCGTGGCGATCACTAGCTCGATCCATCCAGATGAGAGTACTCACATCGAGCCCGTCCGTTACGGAGTGGGCTCGGGGTTCATGGGGTTCCTCACCACGGTGATGACGAACGGCGGCGGCCGAGTCCCGCGCGTCTTCCGTTGGTTCGGGCAGATCGTGCTCCACCCTCTGCAATTCCTCGGGCACTACGTCGGACTAGGCACGTGGTCCCAGCGCACCATCGTCGCGCTCGTCATGCAGACCCACGACAACTCGATCACCATCCGTCCGCGCCGAAGGCGCTTCGGCAAGGGAGTGCGCCTGACATCGACGCAGGGTCACGGTGCGCCCAACCCGACCTGGATCCCCGTTGCAAACGAGGCGGCGCGCATCATGAGCCGAAAGATCGACGGAGCGCCGTACTCATCGGTCGGTGAGATCTTCAACGTGCCGATGACCGCACACTTCCTCGGCGGATGCCCGATCGGCGAGTCGGCTGAGACGGGCGTGATCGATGGGTACCACCGCGTGTACGGGCACCCGGGTCTGCACGTCACCGACGGGGCGGCCATCTCCGCGAATCTCGGTGTCAACCCCAGCCTGACGATCACGGCGCAGGCAGAGCGTGCGATCGCTCTCTGGCCCAACAAGGGGGAGGCCGATCGACGCCCCGAGCTCGGCGCGCCCTACCGACGAGTCGAGCCGGTCACGCCGCTGAACCCGGTCGTCCCTGTCGGAGCGCCGGCCGCGCTGCGCCTGCCGATCGTCTCCGTCAACGGAGTCCTCTCCAGGTCAGCGGCGCCCCCGGCTGAGAACGGAGTCCTTCGGTGACCACTGCGCCCGCTGCGCCCCCGCGCCAAGCAGAAACACCCCGAGGCATGGGTGGCGATCGGACCAGGATTGCCCGCGAGGCCCTCGAGTCGAACTTCTTCTTCACGACTCTGGCGACTTTCGGCGACTTCTACACGTTCACCGGCCGCACCTTCAAGCAGATGTTCACGAGGCGCCTTCACTTTCGTGAGCTGATCTCCCAGGCTTGGTTCATCACCACGGTCTCGTTCTGGCCGGCGATCCTGGTCGCCATCCCGTTCTGCGTAGTGATCATCTTCCAGGTCAACCAGCTGCTCATCCAGATCGGTGCGATCGACCTCGCCGGAGCAGGCGCAGCGGTGGCTGTCGTGCGGGAGATCGGTCCCATCGTGAGTGTTCTCGTCGTTGCTGGCGCGGGTGCCACCGCGATCTGTGCTGACCTGGGCTCCCGGAAGATCCGCGACGAGATCGACGCCATGGTCACCTTGGGCATCGACCCGATTCACCGTCTCGTCGTCCCTCGCGTGATCGCCTCGATGATCGTCGGGGTCGCGCTCAACGGCTTGGTCACGGTGGTTGGTCTCGTCGGTGGCTACTTCTTCTCCGTGGTCCTGCAAGGGGCGACCCCAGGTCTCTACCTCAACGACCTGACTCTGTTGGTCGGCCTGCCGGACTTCATTGCCTCGGAAGCCAAGGCGGCGGTCTTCGGTCTGCTCGCAGGTCTTACGGCCTGTTACCTGGGTCTGAACGCGAAGGGTGGTCCCAAGGGAGTGGGTGAGGCCGTCAACCAGACGGTGGTCTTTGCGTTCATGTTGCTGTTCGCCGCCAACAGCGTGATCAGCACCTTGTTCCTCCAGATCAAGCTGGGAGCCTGAAATGACTGTCGACACCACTCCGTCTGTACGCCGGTCCCTGTGGGCGGGGCGGGCGTCGAAGCCTGTCGCAGCGCTTCGTGATCTGGGAGAACAGCTCACGTTCCACGGCAAGGCGTTCGCCGAGGTCCCGAGGGCGCTCCGAAGCTACCCGAAGGAGATCGTTCGTCTCCTTGCCGAGGTCTCCATGGGCTCAGGCGCGCTGGCGCTCATCGGCGGCACGGTCCTGGTCATCGGGTTCCTGACGGCCGCGTCGGGAATCGAGGTCGGCCTTCAGGCGTATACATCGTTCGACAACATCGGCGTCTCGGCTCTTTCGGGTTTCTTCTCGGCGTACTTCAACACTCGGGAGGTCGCGCCCATCATCTCGGGTATTGCGCTCACCGCGACCGTGGGTGCAGGCTTCACCGCTCAGATCGGAGCGATGCGGGTCTCCGAAGAGATCGACGCGCTGGAGGTCATGGCGGTACCGCCGGTGCCCTACCTGGTGACGACGAGGATTATTGCCGGTCTGATCGCCGTGATCCCGCTCTACGCCATCGCCGTGTTCATGTGCTGGCTCGCGACACGCCTGGTCGTGACTGTTGGTTACGGCCAAGCCCCCGGCACCTACGGCCACTACTTCGACACCTTCCTCATCACAAGTGACCTCTTCCTGTCGATGGTGAAGGTCATCATCATGGCGCTCGTCGTGGTCGCGATCTGCTGCTACCACGGCTTCAACGCGTCAGGTGGCCCGGCTGGTGTCGGGCTGGCTGTCGGCCGGGCAGTGCGTTCGGCCCTCATCGCCACCATGTTCGTCGACCTGATCTTCGGAATCGCCGTCTGGGGCGGCCCGTCGGTTCACATCGCGGGGTGACGGGGATGATCGACAAGAAATTGGGCCTCGGAGTCATCTTCCTCGGCCTCATCGCGGCACTCATCGTTGGCACCGTCGCCGTGTACCAGGGTGCGCTTCGCACGAGCACGCCGCTCACCGTCGAAACCGATCGTGCCGGCCTCACCCTGACCACGGGCGCGCCTGTGAAGCTACGAGGCGTCGAAATCGGCAGAGTCGGCAAGGTCAGTACACCGCGACAGGGTGACGACCAGGTGCGGATCGAGCTCGAGATCAAGAAGGACCAGTTTCGTCGGATTCCGGCGAACGTGACGGCGCAGATCGTTCCCCCGACGGCATTCGGAGCAAAGTACATCCAGCTGAGCACCGACGACCCGTCCGGTCCGGCCGCGGCAGTCGGTGCCGTCATCCCGGCGACCAGGGTCACCGTGGAGGTGGACGAGGCGTTCGAGAACCTGACGAAGGTGCTCACCGCTGCCAGACCGGTAGAGGTGAACGCGGCCTTGAGCGCAGTTGCTCAAGCCGTCGATCAGAGGGGTGAAGTCCTCGGCGACCTGATCAGCCAGACCGACAAGTACCTCGCATCGTTCAACCCGTTCCTGACTACCTTGAGTGAGGACGTGAAGCGCGGGCGCTCCGTTCTCGACACGTACGCGCGAGCAACACCTGACCTCGTGTCGTTGGCAAGCTCAGCAGGAGTCACCAGCGAGACCTTGGTCAACCAGCAGGCCTCGCTCCGAGCGTTCGAGCTGAGTTTGACCTCGTTCAGCACCGACAGTCGACGGCTGCTCGGCAACGTCGACAAGCCCCTGACGCAATCGGTGCGCCTTCTCGCCCCGGTATCCGGTGTGCTGGCGAAGTACTCGCCCGAGTTCCAGTGCACCTTCCTGGGACTTGCGTCCGCCAACAAGTTGGCAGAAGCGGTGGTAGGTGGAACCAACCCCGGGATCAGCACGATCACCAGGGTCGTACCTGGTCGCGAGCCCTACAAGTTCGAAACCAACTTGCCCAAGATTGGTGACCAGAGCGGTCCGGGCTGTTACGGCCTCCCGTACGTGACCCCTCAGGAAGGGCTGGCGCTCGACCCCGCGCCAAACTTCGTCAACGGGGCGAACCCCTACGCCGGACGTCAGCCGAACCCGGCTGAGAGCAGTCTGACGACGCTCTTCGGTCTTCTAGCTGGAGTGGGTAACCTGCCATGAGCGCGAGCATCGTCAGGCGCCGAGAGCGTTCAGATCTGATCAAGTTCACCATCTTCCTCATCATCGCAGCTCTGTTCACCTATTGGGTGGGTGTCGTTACGAGCGCGCACAGACCGGGCGACAGCACCGCATACCGCGCCGTCTTCTCGGACGTGTCCGGACTCCAGGTGGGTGACGCCGTTCGGATCGCAGGCGTGGACGTCGGCAAGATTAAGTCGATCGAGGTCAGGAGCGACGCGACGGTCCTGGTCGGATTTGCAGTGCCCAAGGGTCAGAGTCTGGACACGTCGACCGAGGCAACGGTGCAGTACAGGAACCTCATCGGTGACCGGGTCCTGCTGCTGAGCCGGCCCGATCAGGCTGGCCAGACACTGCAGCCGGGCGGGACCATCCCGGTCGGTCGGACCCGGCCCGCGCTGGATCTTGACGCCTTGCTCAACGGGTTCAAGCCGTTGTTCGCGGGACTCAGCCCGAAGGACATCAATGCGTTCTCCGGCGAGCTCATCGAAGTACTTCAGGGACAGCGCGCGAGCATCGCCACCCTGGTGGACAGAACCGCGTCGTTCACCACTGCTGTGGGGGATCGTCAGCAGTTGGTCGGGCAGGTCATTCGAAACCTAAATCAGGTCGCTGGGACGTTCGACGACCGGCGCGACGACGTCGGAACTCTGATCGATCAGCTCAGCCTTCTCGTCGACGGACTCGACAAGCAGGACACCCAAGTACTTGATGCTGCATCCCGTGTCGACGGGTTCGCTCGCGAGGCAGCAACGTTGCTCCGGGACTCTCGGGCGGACCTGCGGCCCGATCTCATCCAACTTGCCAGTACCGCTCGCGGGCTGAATGAGAAAGAGGACGTCTTGACCGCAGTGCTGCGCAAGCTCCCCATCCACTACAAAGCGTTGTCGAACACCGCGTCCTACGGGAACTTCTTCAACTTCTTCCTGTGCGGCGTCCGTATCGAGGCCGACGGAGTCGGCGGCAAGCCGACGATCACGCCGTGGATCCTCTCTGATGTCGAGAGGTGCAAGCGATGAAGACACGTTCTCAGACTGCTGTCCGAGGCCTAATCGGCACTCTCGGAATCATCTTCGTGGTTTTCCTCAGCCTGAACTACAACCGGCTTCCCCTGGTCGGCAACAGCGATGTGATCCACGCTGACTTCGCGGAGGCAGGTGGCCTCAAGGGCGGCGACCTCGTGATGATCTCTGGTGCCGAGGTGGGCAAGGTCCGTTCCGTACATCTCGAGGGGAACAGGGTCGTCGCAGACCTCGTGCTGACCGGCGGTGCTCCGAAGCTCGGTGCCTCGACCAAGGCAAGGATCATCACGATCACGTTGCTCGGACGAGCGGCAGTCGAGCTGGTGCCGGGCGGTACAGGGACGTTGAAGGCGGGCGACACCATTCCCCGCGAGCGGACGACCTCGCCCTACAACATCACCAGCGCCCTGAACGAGCTGACCACGACGACGCAGTCGATTGATAAGGACCAGCTGGCCGCGGCGTTGCGCGAAAGTACTGAAACCCTTAGCGGGACCAAGGACGACATCGGACCGGCGTTGAGAGGCATCACGGAGGTCAGCTCGGCCGTCGCGAACAACGACGAGGAGCTCCGTTCGCTTCTGGCCCGGGCAAGTCGTGTGACTGGTGTCCTGTCGAGCCGAAACGACAAGATCGACACCCTGCTCGGTTCTGGCGGGTCTCTCTTGAAGGAGCTCGACGCCAGGCAGGACGTGGTGGTGCGGTTGCTCGCCAGTGTCAAGGAGCTGTCAGCACAGTTGAGCGGAGTCGTGGGCGAGAACAAGGCGACGATCGGGCCGGCACTGAACCAGCTCAACGCGATCGTCAACGTCCTGAATGCGAACAAGGCGTCTCTTCAAGGCGCGCTGACTGGCCTGAACGGGTATGCCACCGCATTCGGCGAGGCGGTCTCTACCGGACCTTGGTTCGACGCGTACATCCAGAACCTCACTGCCCCGTCGTCGTTGGTGCCGATCCTCTCGGGAGTCGTTCAATGATCAAGGAACTCTTCGCACGGCTGACCCCGAAGCGGGTTGTTGCGCTCGTGGTGCTGGCCGGCGTGCTCGGCCTCGGACTGCACCTGATCCAGGACGGCCGAGAGACGACCCTTACGGCCTATTTCTCCAAGGCCGAAGGCCTCTACCGTGGCGACGACGTCAAGGTACTCGGGGTGGCCGTCGGTGAGATCACGGAGATCAAGCCCGAAGCTTCGCGGGTACGTGTCACGATCGAGGTCAGCTCCGACCAGCCGATTCCTTCAGGCGCGAGCGCAGCAATCGTTTCTCCGAGTTTGGTGAGTGGGCGGTTCGTGCAGCTCTCGCCGGCATACACGTCGGGTCCGCGGCTGGGAGACGGTGCGACCATTCCACTAGAGCGCACGGCCATTCCGGTCTCGTTCGACGACGTGAAGAAGCAGCTGACCGATCTGTCGACAGCTCTCGCACCCAGCGGAACCGCCGACCAGCCGCTCCAGGCGGCGATCAACGCAGTCGACGCGAACCTGAAGGCCGGCAACTCCGACGAGCTCAGGCAAGCCGTTTCGGGGCTTCGCGGGGCTGCCGAAGCTCTCAAGGACGGACGCTCTGATCTCTTCCAGACGATCGCCAACCTGAACTCGTTCACCCAGAACCTCGCGGTGAACGATGCGGCAGTCGCGGGATTCACTCGCGAGCTCGGAAGCGTCAGCGAGGTTTTGAGCGCGAACCGGCGTCAGCTCACCCAGGCAGTCAGCTCACTGGCCGGAGCCCTCGAAACCACCGGAAAGTTCCTCGGGGAGAACAAGGAGCGGATTCGCACCTCAGTCAGCGAGTTGAACTTGCTAACAGCAGCAATCGCCGATCGGTCGAACGAAGTCGCTGGAACGCTCCACGTCGCGTCGACTGTGATCTCGGACCTGCACAACATCATCGAGCACCAGGCGCTCACAGGACGGGCGTCACTCACGGCCCTCGACGACGTTCCGTCGCTGCTGTGCGGCTTGGTCCTGGGAACCGGCGGTACTGCCGAACAGTGCCGGCAGGCAATTGCGCCGCTGCTGTCCACCCTGAAATCCGCTCAGGGAGACCCGTCGACGACGGGTGCCAAACCGGGTGGAGTTTCGTCGAATCAGGCGGGTGCACCGGGGCTCCTTAGTGGACTGACGAGTCTTCTGCCCGGTCTCCTCGACGGTCTGGGGGGTTCCCGATGAAGATGCGTCTCCTCGCCCTCGTCCTTGCTTCAGCGGTGGTGCTCACGGGGTGCAACCTGCAACCCAACGATCGAACGCTCCCGGGTCAGGTTGCGGTCGGCGGTGACGGGTACACGGTGACCGTCTACTTCGACGAGGTTGCCAACTTGGTGGCCAACTCCACGGTTCAGATGGACAACGTCGTGATCGGAACAGTTGCTGCGATCGACGCCGTCGACTGGCAGGCGAAGGTCAAGCTTCGCCTCCTCAAAGAAGTTCGTGTTCCCGGTGATGCCGTTTTCTCCATCGGACAGAAGACCCTTCTAGGTGCTCAGTACGTCGAGGTTGCTTCTCGAGGCGCCGGTGCCGATGCGATCGAATCGCAATCGAAGAGTCAGGCTGTCTCTGCGAAACCAGCGCTGAGTGATGGCGACGTAATCCGGGTTGAGCAGACGGGCACCTACCCGGCAACCGAGCAGGTTCTTGGCGCCGTTGCACTGCTGCTGAACAACGGCGGGCTCTCTCAGATTCAGACGATCACATCCGAGCTCTCCACCGCACTGCAGGATCGAGTCCCTGACACCCGCAGTTTGGTGCGTCGTACGAACCAGCTCCTTGCGGTCCTCGATGACAACAAGAGCGAGATTATCGGTGCGCTGGAGTCTCTCGACTCGTTGAGCGCAGGACTCGTAGCGGACCGCGAGCGTCTGGACGTGGCGCTGAAACGTCTCGGCCCCGGGCTCAGAACTCTCGAGGAGGAGCGTGCGAGCCTCGTCCGCGCTGTCACCGAGACTGGCAAGACGGGCGTCCAGGCTGGACGCATCATCTCGGCAAGCCGCGAAGCGATCGTGGCCAACCTCGACTCGCTCCGGCCGATCCTGACCAACCTCTCGAAGGTGAGTACCACCCTCCCGGATGCTCTGAAAATCGCGGTCACGATCCCGTTCCCCGCGATGACCACCACCAATGCTCTGCGCGGCGACTACGCGAACCTGTTCGCGACGGTGGACGTCAGAGGCAGCGCCTTCCTCAATACCTGGCTCGCCGGCCTCGTGCCGGCCGGGAACGGTACAGCCGGAGACGGAGCGACCAATCTCGAAGAACTTCTCGCCCCGATTGTGCCCGCGACGCCGCCGGCCACGACCGTCCCGAACAAGGGCGATTCCCCGACACCGCCCAAACCGAATACCTGCCTGCTCGCGATCCTGGGGGTCTGCTGATGGTGCTCACCGCGCTGATCAAACGACAATTGCGCATCTTCGCCGTCCTGGCGGCGGTCGCGCTCGGGATGATGGTGCTCGTCTATGCGCGCGTCCCTGCCAGCGTCGGAATCGGGGTCTACGACGTAAAAGCCGAGTTTGGTGACGCGACGGGGCTGTACCCGAAGGCGCTGGTCACCTATCGAGGCGTCAAGGTCGGGCTGGTCTCGTCGTTGGAGCTGACCGCGGACGCTTCGGTCGCGACGATGCGTCTGGAGTCCGGGACCAGGATCCCGGCCGAGGTCGTTGCAGAGCTGCACAGCACCTCGGCCATCGGCGAACAGTTCATCGATCTCGTTCCCGTGTCCGGCGACGGTCCTTACCTAGAGGAGGGCGCGATGATTCCGCGTGCCCGAACGGTCGAGATGCCCCAGATCAGTCCTGTGCTGGACTCCGTCAATCAACTTCTCAAGTCGGTCCCGCTCAAGGCGACGACACGGGTCCTCGACCAGATTGACGAAGGATTGGGTTCGTCAGGGCGCGATGTCGGCGAGCTGATCGACTCCTCCCAGAAGGTTATCGCTGAGGCCCAGGGTCAGATCGACGCGACGACAGGTCTGATTACCGCTCTGGAGCCTGTGCTCAGGACCCAGGAACGGCTCGCCCCTGACACACTGGCGTACGCGTCGTCCCTGAAGGACTTCACGAGCGAGCTGGCGAATCGAGACGCAGACCTCAGGGCGCTGCTCCGTGTTGGCGGTCCAGGTATCGACAGTGCCCGCTCAACCGTCAACGACTTGCAGTCGACGCTGCCTATGCTGCTGAAGAACACGACGACCAACGCGAAGGTACTCAACACCTATCTGCCACAGCTTGAGCAGATCCTAGTCGTGTATCCCGCGACGGTCGCGCGCCTTCAGTCTGCGGTCAACCCGCGGGCTGCCGAGGGCGACGTGCAGCTGGACCTCCGTGCCGGTGTCAACAACCCGAAGTCATGTATCAAGGGCTACCAATCCGTCGACAAACGACGCAGCCCGGCGGCCAAGTCAGTGCGGGAAGTCGACACATCCGCGCACTGCGAGGAGGCGCCATCATCTCCGGAGGGTATTCGTGGTTCCAGGAACCTGCCCTGCCCGAACAGCAGCGCACGTGGACCGCTGCCGGCCGACTGCGGGCTGGTCTTCGGGTCTGGCCTGTGGCCCGCGGGTGTCGATCCGAAGGCATCCTCGACGGCGACCCCCGGTGACGATTCTGCAGAGCCGGACTTGTCCGACCGGGCGTGGACCAGACTGTTCCTTCAACCTCTAGGCCTGTGATCAGAGCTATGAAGATTGTCATCAGTAGGCGGCAGTTGCTAGCAGGCGTCGCGTTGATCCTCGTCCTTGTTGCTGTCCAGCGATGCTGGTCCTGGCGGGAAGAGGTCAACCTTGCCCACGACCGGGACGCAGCAGTGGCGGCAGCATCTGCGGAGGTCACCAAGCTCATCTCCGTGAGTGCAAGCGACTCCAAAGAAGCGCTCGACGAGTTGTTGGCCGGGGCGACCTCTAGTTTCCGAGATGACCTGCGTGCCCAGGCCGCGGATCTGCAGAAGGCATTGACGGAGAGCAACGTGAAGTCGGAAGGCCGAGTCATCTCGGCAGGTGTGACCAAGTCGAGCAAGGACCGAGCATCGGTCATCGTGGCAGCGACAGGAACCGTGTCGAACAGCTCCACGTCGGGTGCTGAAGGACGCGAGTACCGGATCAAGGTCGAGGTCGCGAGGTCCGGTGACCGATGGCTGGTCTCAGCATTGGAGTTCGTCGCATGATCGACGTGGACGAGGACCAAATGGGCATGTCTAGGGACGCCGAGCCAGACGTTGAGGCGAAGAGTGACGTACGGCCCTGGACCAGGTGGGTGACTGCCGGCGTCATGGTCTGCGCGATCGCCGCCGCGGTGGTGTTCTCAGTTCTCCAGTACCAGCGCGCGAGTGACAACGATGCGCGGGAGGAAGCACTGGCTGCTGCCCGCGACCGCGTCCCGGTACTCCTGACGTACAACTACCGAACGCTAACGGAAGACCTAGCGCGATCTGTGGACCAGACGACTGGGAAGTTCAAGACTGAGTACCGCGCACTCGCGAACGACGTCGTCGAGAGGAACGCGACACAGAAGAAGGTGTCCACCACCGCCGAGGTCACTGGTGCAGGGGTGGTCAAGGGAGACCGTCACGGGGTTGTCGTTTTGGTCTTCCTGACGCAGAGCACGACCTCTCCTGGCGCCGCCCCGAGCAAGATAGTGAACCGGGTCGAGGTCGCCATGGAGCCCACGGACGATGGTTGGAAGATCGCCGGACTGACGCCGCGCTAACTATCCATTCCGGCGGCGTGGAGTCGCCACACTCACTATTGAGGAGCATGAACATGGGCGTCGAGATTCAGATCGATCACCTGACGAAGTCGTTCGGTAAGTCGCTGATCTGGCGTGACGTGACGCTGACCATCCCTGCTGGTGAGATCAGCGTGATGCTCGGGCCCTCGGGTACCGGTAAGTCGGTGCTGCTGAAGACGATCATCGGTCTGCTGAAGCCGGATGAGGGTTCGGTGATCATCGAGGGTGTTGACATCGCTTCGTGCCCGGAGAAGGAGCTCTACGAGATCCGCAAGCTGTTCGGGGTGCTGTTCCAGGACGGCGCAATGTTCGGCTCGATGAACCTCTACGACAACGTCGCGTTCCCGCTGCGTGAGCACACCAAGAAGTCCGAGTCCGAGATCCGCAACATCGTGATGGAGAAGATGGACCTGGTCGGGCTCCTCGGCGCCGAGGACAAGCTGCCCGGTGAGATCTCCGGTGGTATGCGCAAGCGCGCCGGCCTGGCCCGCGGCCTGGTGCTGGACCCCGAGATCCTCCTTTTTGACGAGCCGGACTCCGGCCTGGACCCGGTCCGCACCAGCTTCCTGAACCAGCTGATCATCGACCTGAACGCGCAGATCGACGCGACGTTCCTGATCGTGACCCACGACATCAACACCGCCCGCACGGTCCCGGACAACATCGGCCTGCTGTACCACAAGCACCTGGCCATGTTCGGTCCCCGCGAGATGCTCCTGTCCTCGGAAGAGCCGGTCGTGCGTCAGTTCCTCAACGCCCAGCGGGTCGGCCCGATCGGGATGTCGGAGGAGAAGGACGCCGACGAGCTCGAGGCCGAGAAGGACCAGGACCTCCCGCCGCTGCCCCCGATCCCGCTTCAGCAGGACCCGTCCTCGGGCATCCCGCGTCACAGCCAGCGGCCTGCCGGCGAGTGGTGCCGAGAGAATGGTGCCACGCCCCCTCCGAGATCGTTCATGCCCGGCAACGGGCTGGCCGCTGAGTCGCCTGAATCACCTGGGAAGCGGGCGCTGCGGCAAACAGCGGCGAAGGACCTGGTCGGTGCTGAGCCGGGCTTCTCCTAGTTGGTGGGCACGACCTAGGCCGTCCACCGTCTTGGCGCCAGGGTGACGTGTGTCGCTATCGCGACGAAAACGCCTAATGTGTATCTCGTGGACCGCCCAAACCTCCGTGACTCTTACCGGCAGCACCTCAGGGACAAAGTCCTGGAGGGTGCGTATGAGCTCGTCGTGGCGAAGGGGTGGGAGAAGGTACGCGTCAGCGAGATCGCCGAGAAGGTCGGTACCTCGCGCGCGATGCTCTACAAGGAGTTCGCGGACAAGCGAGGTATCGGCGATGCGCTCGTCCTTCGTGAGGCCGAGCGATTTTTGGACGGGATACGCACTGAGCTCGCAAGCCACGACGGGGATGCGGCCGGAGGCCTTGCCGCCGCAGTGCGATTCACTCTCGAGGAAGCAGAGCGGAGCCCTTTGCTGAAGGCTGTGCTCATCTCGCACCGAGAGGAATCGGCGCACGAGCCTTCCAAGGGTGTGCTCCCACTGCTGACGACATCGTTCTCGATCCTGGAGGTCGCCTCTGAGACCTTGGCGAAATGGTTCGGTGTGCACTTTCCGGATCTCGATCCGGGGGATGTCGCTGATGCTTCCGACGCCCTGGTACGTCTGACGATCAGTCACCTGGCTCTTCCGAACGCGTCCGTCGTGCGAACGGGACGTCAGATCACCGAGGTCGGTCTTCGATACCTGGGCCTCAATGGTCCGGACGACCGTCAGTCTGCTTTGTAGTGCTGGCAGAAGTTTCGCCGTGACTTAAACCCGGAGTGCGCATGTCTCGATTCCAGCGAATAGCGCAGGTCAGTGTCTGACGCTACGAACTGGGGAGCTACGCCAGTTTCCGGTCTACGTATCGGACTGGTTCTCCGATCCGATTTCAATCGGAGGCTCGATTGGGTGCAAGTGCTGTCGCGACGATGTGATTCGGGGACGAACAGTGTCGCGCTGGCAGTTCACTCGATCTGAGCGAGCCTGATAGCGAACTGCCGCGGGCGCCTACCGCCCTTTGATTCGCGTTAGCGCGTCGATGTTCTTCTGGTCGGTTCCAGGCAGCGTATGCAGGTACCTTTGTGTCGTTTGGATCTGGGCGTGACCCATGCGTTCCATCACACTCTTGAGGTCGGAGCCGCCGGCCAGCAGCCAGGACGCGTGCGCGTGCCGGAGGTCGTGGAAGCGCACTGCGAACTCGACCCCGCTCCTGCTGACTGCCGGCAGCCAGACGCGTGTGCGAAAGGTGTTGCGGGAGATCGGCGTGCCGACCTCGGTCGTGAATAGGAGTTCGTCCCTCCCGATGTCGTGCGCGCTGATGTGTGCGGCCAACGCCTCGAGCCAGCCTTCGCGGACTGCGAAGGTTCGTGGTTCGTTAGATTTCGGGTAGGGCTTGACCACCATGCTCTGGCCGGTAGGGGAGAACTTCTTCGAGACTTCGATGATCGTCTCCTCCACCGTGAGGGACTTACGCAGGAAGTCGATGTGACGAGGGCGAAGGGCGACTAGTTCGCCCCAACGCATCCCCGTCTCGATCGCGGTCTCGACCATCAGGCGGTGACGCTCGGGGAGTGCGTCGATCAGCTTGTCGAACTCCTCGGGGGTCAGTGTCCGGCTCTTGCGTGCGATGATCTTGGGCACCTCGGTGTGTTCGCACGGGTTGGTCACGATCAACTGGTCCCGAACCGCTCGCTTGAAGATCGAGTGCAACATCGTGTGGTATTTCCGGATCGACCGCGGCGAGAGGCCGTCGGCCGATGCCTTCGTCACCCAGTCCTGAACGAGTGACGGAGTGATCCTCGCGATCTGCTTCTTTCCGAAGAACGGGTAGAAGTGTTTGTTGAGATTGGAGACGTACGCCGCTCTCGTAGTCGCCTCGATGTGTTTGCTCGGGAGCCAGTCCCTTGCGACGTAGTCATGGAAAGTTGTGGCCCCGAGGGTTGCGTCGTGCCAGCGACCTTGGAGCACCAACTGCTCGTCGCGGTGTGCAGCGCGGACAGCTTCGCGTTTGGTCTGAAAGGTGCCGGCGGAACGCTTCACGCCATCCGGGTCGACGTACATGCCCGTGAACCGAAGGCCATTCTTGCGGGACCGCTGGATTGCATAAGCCACGACTACCTCCGAGAGGTTTGGTTACCGATTGGTTACCGGACCTTGCCAGATCGTCCTGGACTGTTCTGGATGAATCCAGAACTCCAAAAAGGCATCTGAACTGCAAGTTTATCTCAGATAGACCTCACCGCAAGCACGGATTCCTTCAGAGAGCGCACCCCCAAATTTCACTCATAACCCAGAGGTCGCAGGTTCAAATCCTGCCCCCGCTACTCGTCAGGGCCGTGGATCCAGTGGATCCACGGCCCTGTTTGGTTTGGTGATTTGATCGTGTGGGCAGAAAGTGCTCCTTTTCGGAGGCAAGTTCGCCCGGCCTCAGGATCGCTGGCCCGGGCTCAGAAGCGTCGCCGAGGGTGGCCCATGACGAACCCACTCACGAGACCTGACGAACCATCACTTCTGCGCCCTCGTGCGTCTCTCACCGCCACCGACGCCGAACGGATCGCCGCCGCGGTCGACGCCGAGCTCGCCTCCTCGACCCGCGAGACCTACGCCTGCGGCTGGCGACAATGGGAACGATGGTGCCGGGGGAGAGGCATTGGCCCGCTGCCCGCGCCTCCCGAGGCGCTCGCCGCGTTTCTCGCCGAGCGCGCTGAGGCGGGACTCCACTTCAGCACGCTGGACGCCTACTGCTCCGGCATCGCCTACCGCCATCGTCAGGAAGGACTCGCGGACCCCACCGCCGACTTCCTGGTCAGACGGGTCCGCCGTGGCCTTCGCCGAATCCTCGGCGTCGCTCCCATCCACCAGGCCCACCCGCTCACCGTCACCGAGCTCGGCCAGATCATCACCACGATCGACGCCAGCACCGCCACCGGGAAACGTGACCGAGCCATCTTCCTCCTCGGCTACGCCTCCGCGATGAGACCCGGCGAGATCTCAGCGCTCAACGTCGAGGACCTGGCGCGCAAGCCGGCCGGCATCTTGATCAGCATCCGTCGCTCCAAGACCGACCAGGACGCCCAGGGCCAACACGTCGGAGTTGCGCGCGGTGAGAACGAACTGACCGACCCGATCCAAGCGCTGGATCGATGGCTCTCGGTCCGACCGATCGGGCCGGGTGCGCTTTTCACACGCGTCGTCTACCGCAATTACCCCACGACCGAACGCATCGGCCCCCGAGCGATCAGCAGGACCGTGAGGGACCGCGCCCAGGCAGCGGGCCTCTACGGGCTGCACGTTTCGGGCCACTCACTCCGCGCTGGCCACGCAACCACCGCCGCCATCAATGGGGTCTCGATCGACCGAATCGCCGCGCAGACCCGGCACCGGGACCTCGCTACCTTGGTGAACCACTACATCCGGCCCGCCGAAGCGATGGCGACAACGACCAGTCAAGACCTCGGACTCTGAAGTAACTGGGTGCGCTCGCCGCGACTCGGCCGAAGGCTCCTTACTGCGCGGGGAGCTTGGACCAGTCGGCCGGGCGCCCGAGGACGCCGGTTTCCAGTGTCTTGAACCACGCGATGGCCGCATCGACCAACTCCTGGGGAAAGCGGCAGCGATGCCCCTGGCTCGGGTGCGCCAGGTCCATCCCGTAATCGCTTCGCAGCGATGCAGGGATAGCTGGTCCGCTGCCGCCGAAGTAGGAGAATCGGCGCGCAACGAGGACGGCGTCGACGGAGGTATCGACTTTGATGTGTCCTGGGTTGGGCTTGCCGTCGGGCAGGCTATGGCGAGAATCAGCCTGCAGCCACGTGCCGTCATCAGCGTGCCGGTAGATGTTGTCGCCGTACGCGCGCTTGACGGCCCCACCGTCGGTTGGCACCTTCCGTGCAAACCGCGGATCCTTCCAGTAGTCGTCGAACGTCAGGATCTCGTCGATCCGCATGGCGTACACCAGCCGACCCACCAGGCCCTTGTCGGCCGACCCGGTACCGACCACCCAGTCGCCCACCGAGGCAGTGCGCCGAATCTGTGGTTTGCACGTGGCGATCGTGCAGTAACCCTCGAAGGGATTGGGAGCGAAGCCAAAGTCGTACCGGACGACATAGCTGAAGACCCGCGGGGCCATAGTCAGCAGCTCAGGCGCTTGATGCTTCGCGGCGGAACCTTCTCGCCATCAGGGCCCTGCCAGTTGTCGGCGCCGTTGAGCGCGTCGATGATCGCCTGGCCTGTCCAGCCCACGACCGCGTCGGCGTACTCGTCCAGCTCGGCCGGCATGTCGGCGCCCTCTGCTCCCGGTGCCCAGACCCCGATGATCCGCTTGTCAGGGAACCGGTGGGCGTACTCGATCTCCCAGCTGACCCAGTCGTGGTTCTTCGTGTCGGGCGAGATGATCACGATCACCTTCCCCGCCCAGGTGATTCGATCAGCCAGGATCTGCTTGATGTAGGCCTCCGACTTCGCCTGGTTCGGGTTGTCGCTGGTGACCGACGAGTCGCGAACGTCGACCCCGTTCCTCGCGAGCAGATTCTTGAGCTGACCGACCAGAGCGTCGTCCTCGTGCCGGTGACTGATGAATACGTTGTGGTTGTCTGCCATGACTCACCTCCTTCCTGCTCTCGAGAATACGGCCGACCCCCGACACTTCTGGGCGTGCCGAGCCGTTCGGTCGCCAACGGGCGGCCTAGGCTCGATGGCATGCCCGCCCCGCCCATCTTGGACATTTACGTCGTCTGGCATCCGGATGACGCAGAGGGAGAGGCCGTTTTCGACCGAATCCACCGACACTTCCACTCCGACGGCTACTCGGGCCTGGCGGGCGGAGCCGTCGAGGTGTACGCCAGAAGTGTCGGTTGGCTGGCCCCCGGCGGGCCGCCGCGTCCGCTGCTGATCCCCGGCTCGACCGGCGAAGCGCTCGCGGCCGCTCATTTCTGCGCGATCGTGCCGGTCCTCGGTGCCGGGCTACGGGCCGCGGTTCAGAGCGACCCTGACTGGGCCACTTACCTGCAGCAGATCGCGGACAGCGCGAACGACACAGTCACGGTATTGCCCGTCACCGTGGCAGAGGTAAATCTGGCCGACTCAGAGCTCCAGGCAACTCTCGGCGCCATACAGCGCCTTCCGACAAGTGCGCTGGCCACCGCCGGACTGTTGGAGCGCGGCGTTGCCCAAGCCATCGCCCAGACGGCTGCCGGCACGACTCGGCCAGTGCGCGTCTTCATCAGCCACGCAAAGCACTTCTCTGACACCGAGACCGACCTTCCAGGCGGTCCGTTGTACGAGCAGGTGCGATCCGTGATCGCGAACACGCATCTGGCTGAGTTCTTTGACGCCCGTGACCTCCAGCCCGGGACCGACTGGGCGGCAGAGCTCGAGGCGTCCGCCGGCAGTTCCGCGCTGCTGATGGTCCGCACGGATCGTTACGCGTCGCGAGAGTGGACTCAGCGCGAAGTGCTCGCGGCCAAACAGCACGACGTGCCGATCGTCGGTCTTGTGGCTCTCGCCGAGGGCGAGGCAAGAGGGTCCTTCCTGATGGACCACGTCCCGACGGTGCCGCTGAGCCACGACGCGGTCACCGCATCAATCGCCGCGAGCCTGAACCGACTGGTGGATGAGGTCTTAAAACGCGCCCTGTGGCAAGCCCAATCCACCTACATCCAAGAAGAAGGGTTCGACTGGACCCCGGTGCACGCGCCCGAACCGACGACGGCAGTGGACTGGCTCGCCGCGCACCAGTCGGACGACCCCGACGACGATCACTTGTGGATCATCCACCCCGACCCCCCGCTCGGTCCGGCCGAACGGGCAGTGATCGACCGACTGTGCACCCTGGCCGGGTTCGAGACGCGCGTCGACATCCTCACCCCTCGAACCTTCGCCGCTCGAGGAGGCGTGCTCGATGACGAGTGATCCAAGGATGGTCCCGCGCGACGCCCTGGCGGGTCACAAGGTCGCCGTTTCGGTGTCCGAGAGCGCTGACTTGCTGCGGCTCGGCCTCAGCGACTTGCACCTGCAGCTCACGATCGCAGAACTTAGTCGAGCGATCGTGATCGCCGGCGGGATCGTCGTTTATGGGGGCGCGATCGAACACGGCTTCACCAAGATCGTGCGGGAAGAAGCCGAGAAGTACGGAAACGCCACCGGTGCGTTCGAACACATCGTCCCCTACACCGAACACGCCGCCCAGAGTCCTGAGGACCTCCGGAGCTACGCCGCCTCCCTTGGCGTGAAATCAGCAGTGCACTTCCTGGACGCCGACGGGATCGCGAGGTCTTCCCGGGACGTTCGCACAGTCGCCCACGATCCCGACGCGGTCGACCCAGCGGTCGCACTGAGCGCGATGCGCTCCTACGCCGCTGATCTCACCTCTGCCCGAGTCGTCGTGGGTGGGAAGGTCTCGGGCTTCGCCGGATCCATGCCGGGCATTGCCGAAGAAGCCGCAGCCACCTTGCGCGCCAACAAGCCCCTGTACATCGCCGGCGGATTCGGCGGGGCAGCAGCCCTGGTCGGGTCGATACTGAGTCCGGACTTTTACCAATGGCTCCCGCCCGGGCTCCCTGAAGATCTCGCACCGACGGTTCGCGCACGGGTGGAGGCCGCCCTCGAGCACCCGCAGACAGTCGACGGACTCAGCGACGACGAACGAGCTCTCCTGGCCGCGACCCATCGACCCTCCGACATCGCCACCCACGTCGCACTTGGCCTTTCACGTGCACTCGGTGCTCCAAAGGAACAGACATGAGCTCACGCGCCACGCACCCGGACTGGGTTGAACCCCTGCCCATGGATCGACCGTGGGCAGGGACCGTCCGTGGCCGGAAGATCGTCGGATCCAGTGTGCTCGCGAGTTACTGGAAACTGGCGGCCGAGCGCCAGCGGGTCTATCACGCACGGCTCGCCGGTGAACCGGGCCCGTGGACAGATGACGCCATCGTCTCCCAATACCGGTTTACGAACGCCTACCGAGCCGCTGACCGGGTATCTCAAGACCTCATCCGGATGCTCTACGCGGGATCCCAAGATCCACAAGACATTCTTCTCAGAACTTTGCTCTACCGCTTCTTCAACAAGCCAGAAACCTGGCAGGCGATCGAGGCAGACCTGGGTGAGATCACTGCAGCAGAGTTCGACTCGCAAGCGTGCGGAGCGATCCTCGACCGAGCCCTCGAGCAAGGGGACCGGATCTACTCCGCTGCCTACATCGTTCCGCCCCCGCCCTTCGGGCACCAACGAAAGCACCGCAATCACCTCGCCCTCATCGAGACGATGATTGGGGGTGACCTCGCTGACTCGCTCAGGCAAGCGGCAAGCCTCCAGGACGTATACCATCTCCTCCTGGGGTACCCGTCCTTGGGCCCGTTTCTCGCCTTCCAACTCACCATCGACCTGAACTACTCCACGTTGATCGACTTCGACGAGGACGACTTCGTAGTGGCGGGCCCCGGCGCGCTCAGCGGACTGGCCAAATGCTTTCCCGATGCCCGCGGAATCCCGGCCCCGGACCTCATTCGCTGGATGGTTGAGACGCAGGAAGAACAACTCTCGCACTATGAAATCGACTTCCAAGACCTCTTTGGCCGACGCCTGAAGTTGATCGACTGCCAGAATCTCTTCTGCGAGACCGACAAGTACGCACGCGTCGCTCACCCCGATGTCGTCGGGATCGGGAAACGCACCAGAATCAAGCAGCAGTTCACCGCAAGCGGGCCTCTGGAGCCGCCGCGTTTCCCGCCAAAGTGGGGACTTGAATCGGCGCCTCAGCAGGCAGTCGCAATCGTCGGTTGAACATGGCGTAGCGATCATCGCGCTGACCGCAGACCAGTACCGGAGGAAGACTCGTGGACTTCAACCACTACCAACGCGAGGCGGTCCGGCTCGCCGACGACACAGTCACTGCGCATGACCTCGTCCCGATGCTCGGGCTCGGAGCCCACGTAGGCGAACTGCTGCTCGCCCAACAGCGCTACCTAAGCGACTCGCTCGTCGCAGAGACAAGCAAGGGCATGATCGGTCGCGAGCTTGGCATGGTCCTGAGGTGGTCGGCCCTTCTCGCGGAAGTCAACGGCCTTAGCCTGGGTTCCATCGCGCATCAAAACCTCACCAAAGTCGATGAGCGTGCACGATCACTCGGATTCCCGGGTATCGCCGCGGTCCCCGACAAGCACGCTACCCTCCGCCTGAGTGACTACGCCGACCTCGCAGCCGAGACCGACCAAGAGATCACCGCAGGCGTCGACCCGCACAGCCTCAGCGTGCCAATGCTCGGACTTGCGGGCGAGGTCGGCACCTTATTGGTTGAGGAGAAGAAGCGATACCGACGAGACAGCAAGGTCGCCGACTGGCCGAGCTTTGTCAGCACCGAACTCGGAGACCTGCTCTGGTACTCCGCAACCGTGGCGCGCCATGCCGGACTGCAACTCGAGGACGTAGCCGCCCGCGACATCGAGCGAGCAACCCGATCCTCGTCACTCAGCGCATCAGACGCAGACCAGAAGTCAGCCTTCGACGAAGGGTTCCCCGCAACCGAACGGATTCCCCGTCAGATACACCTGCGCTTCCAAGAGCGAACGGAAAACGGACAAGCTGTCGTGACCATGACACTCCTTGCAGCGAATCCCAACGCGTTTCCCGACGGCCCAGTCCTTCGAGGCCCGGACAAGTTCCAAGGCTTCAAGGTTGGCGCAACCCTTGGCAACGAAGTGACCGACAACTCTCGGCGAGTCGATGCCTACCGTTACCACGACGCCATCCACTTCGGCTTCCTCGCGGTCCTGGGATGGTCGCCAAACCTCCGAAGTCTGCTTCAGTTGAAGCGGAAGAGCGACCCTGTGGTCGACGAGGCCGAAGACGGTGCTCGGGCAATCTTCGCCGAGGAAGGCATCGCGGCCATCCTCGCTAAGCAAGCAACACTCAGCCGACAGTTCGAGTCGCCAAGCCTCGTTCCCGAGGATCTCTTGGACTTGATAGCTCTCGTCGTCGAGGACCTCGAAGTGAATAGCTTGCCCTATCGAATGTGGCGCCAGGCAATCAGTCAGGGGTTCGCTGTGATGCAACAGCTGAGCGAGGCCGGAGGCGGCTATGTGCTCGCTGACCTCGACTCGCGCACCCTCCAGTACTCGAAGTTCCCCTTCTCGATGCGAGGTCGGGCCGACGCTGATCCGTGAGGCCACGATCTTCGTGTCGGCGGTCACGGCTCGCTCGGCATAGTGGTTCCAAACGCGGGCATTCCGGTGTGAGCGGTGGACCGGCGGTGCCATAGAAAGAACGACAATCGACCTTCGAGGGGAACTCAGATGGCTCACTACACCGCTTCCGAGCTGCGCAGGCGCGCCGGCGGCCTTACCGCGTCAGCGGCAGGCTCGGAGTTGTCCCACATGGCCAAGTCTGCGTCTGGCACCTACGACGTCTTCTTGAGCCACAGCGTTCGTGATGCTGTCCTAGTGCTTGGGCTGAAGAACGAGCTTGAGAGCGAGGGGCTCTCGGTTTACGTGGACTGGCTGGAGGACCCGCACCTGGACCGATCGAACGTCACGCCTCTTACAGCTCAGAAGCTGCGCAAACGTATGACGGCGTGCCGAACACTGGTCTACGCGACCTCGAGAAATGCCGCCGCATCGAAGTGGATGCCGTGGGAGCTCGGCTACTTCGATGGCCATCGTGCACAGTCGCGAATAGCGATCTGTCCAATCGAAGAGGGCACGGGCAGTTACGCCGGCCAGGAGTACCTGGGGCTGTACAAGCACGTGGAGAAAATTCGCCACCGCGGAACTCTGCGTCCGTTCGCGGTCAAGCCCTCCCGCGTGGAGGGCGAACTAATGCAATCGTTCGTGAACGGGCGCGCAGAATTCCTCAAGATCACGCGGTCTTGACCGTGACCCGATGTTGGGCTCTCGGGGCGGCTGGCCCGTCGCTGTGACCGCGCGCGTCGCAGGCACAGTTCCGTCATGAGGTTAGGGATCAAATAGAGGACCTACGTCCTACGTGCTCGAAGGAACCATCCTCGCCTGACGATTGGACGTCACCTAACTAGCTTGTCGAGCCGTTGCTGAATGGATGAACCAGCGCGCCGCTCGGGAGGGCAGGTCCCAAGCCAGCGGCGAAGGACGGCTTCTTCCTTGTCCCGCTCACCGAGCTTGCGGTGGATGATGGCTGCTTGCTCGGTGTACCAGGGCGCAGGCTCGCGGCCCTCTCGTGAGTTCTCGGCGGCCGTGATGGCGCTGTAGCAGAGCTCGAGCGCTTCGGTGAGGCGCCCTTCGCGCTTGAGCTGCTTGATGGGTTCGACGGTCTCGAGGTAGTGCAGGCGCCCGACCATGCCTTTCTTGAACTGCTCGGCACGCTCGCCCCCGCCGCCGAGAGCTTCGTCGACCATGTAGGTCGTGTTCGCGGCTTGCTCGGCTCGACGTTCCTCAACGGTGACTGCCGGCGGGTTCACCTGGGTGTGCGGCCAGACCGGCGGGTGGGTGCCCGCGGCGACCCAGCCGCGGACACGAAGGCCCTTGGTCGTCGTCGAAGCCCACAGCTGCACCTGGCAGTCGAGGGGGCGAGGGAGCTGCAGAGTTCGGGCGATGTAGCCGGGGACGTATCCAATGCGATAGCCCAGGACGTGAACCGCGACGGCGTTCGGGTCCGCCGGGTTCGAAGGCTCGGCGACCAGTTGCCCGCGTTCCTCTAACAGGCCTCCGCCACCGAGTCCGTAGCTCGCGAAGAGGTTGACGAGGGCGTCGCTCCCGACGGTGGTCGTTCCGGTCATCTCAATCGGCTCGGAGAGGTCCGGTACGACCAGTCCGGCACGGATCGTGACCTGACTCTCGGGCTGGGGTTCGCGGCGACGGAAGAACTTCACAGGAGTCACGGTGCCATTCCGTGGCGACAGTTCGCAGCCCCCGGCAAGCGCGCCGAACACGTCCTCGGCTTTTGCTGCATGTGTCGCTCACCGGGACTACGGTGCTGTGGGTCTCTGAAGCTCGTTTCTGAAGGGTGTAGTCATGGCAAAGCGCGGGTTCTTCGCGGAGATGAACTACCAGGCTCAGCAGGCGGAGAAGCGCCGCCGGCAGCAGGAAGCCCAAGCTGTCCGTGCGCACAACGCTGCGGTGCGCGACCACGAGCGCGCGGTGAAGGCCGCTGAACGCGCCCGTGCCGCTGCCTCTCGCGCTTCCGAGGCGGAAAGGAAGGCCGCCGAGATGGAAGCTGCCCGCCTGCACCTGGAGGCACGTACCGCAGAGGTCGAGGCACTGAACACGGAACTGACGTCCTCCTACGACGACATTGACAGCCTTCTGGCCTGGACGCTCGACACCGACGACTTCGTCGACTTGGAGTCGCTCAAGGTGACCGCCGAGCACCCGCCGTTCGATCCCGGGAAGCTCGGCACCTCGGTCGCGCCGGTTCCCGAGCTCGTGTACCCGCCGCAGCCTGCCTACGTGGAGCCGCCGGCCCCGAAGGGGCTGTCGAGTGCTTTCGGCGGGAAGAAGAAGCATGCCGAAGCGGTCGCTGCCGCGCAGGCTGAGCACCAGCAGGCGGTCGCGTTCTGGCACGAGAAAAACACCAAGTCCCACGAGCACCACGTCGCCGCGCTGGCGAAGCGTGAGCAGGACGAGGCCGACCGGCTGGTAAAGCTCGCCGAAGCTGATGCCGCGTACAAGGCCGAGTGCGCCCAGCGGGAGTCGGAGGCTGCGGCGAAGAACGAAGAGCTCACGAAGTTCATCAACGACCTGGCGTTCGACGTGGAGTACGCCATCGAGGACTACGTCGGCATAGTGTTGTCGAACTCCGTGTACCCCGACGCGTTCCCCGTCGAGCACGACCACAGCTTCGACCTCACCACCCGTGAACTGACCATGAAGGTGGACATCCCTGAGCCGGCGGCTGTCCCGTCGGTCAAGGAGTACAAGTACGTGAAGGCGAAGGATGAGATCGCCGCCACCCAGCTCACAGCGAAGGTCCAGAAGGACCGGTACACCGGTGCCGTGCACCAGGTCGCCGTCCGGACGCTGCACGAGGTGTTCGAAGCAGACCGCGCCGGCAAGATCCACTCCATCGCCCTGACCGTTGGCACCGACACCATCGCGCCGGCCACCGGACAGCCCGAGTACGTGCCGCTGGTGATGGTCGCCGCCGACCGGGAGACGTTCAACTCCTTCGACCTGGCCAACGTCGTCCCCAAGGCCACCCTCGACCACCTGGGCGCAGCCGTTTCGAAGTCGCCGTTCGACCTGACCCCGGCTGACACGAGCCGTGGCGTTCGGCAGCGGGGCCAGTGATGCGGTTCAACCCGCCTCCGGGATGGCCGCAGCCTCCCGCCGGATGGGTCCCGCCGCCGGACTGGAAGCCCGACCCCGCCTGGCCGCCGATGCCCGAGGGCTGGCAGCTGTGGCTCCCAGACGAGGACACCGCACCGCCGGCGCCCGATCCGGTCGTGCCTGAGTCGGCCCCGGTGGTCGCGCAAGTACCTGTGCAGCCGACAGTGCCCGTGCCCCCGGTCGAGCCACCGGCGCCGCCCCAGGCCGAGCAGACTCCTGCGCCGGTCACACCCTCGCCATTAGCGCCCGCGGCCACACCGGCGGCGGACAACAGCGCTCTCCTTGGCCGCATCGCGGACCTGGAGGCTGCACTCGCCCAGAGCGGTGGCAGCGAGGTCGTCGAGCTCAACGACCAGCGTGTCCTCCAGGACGTCGGCATCTACCGCTACCACCACCCGCTCGAGGACGCCGCAGCGTACAAGGTCCGACTGGCCGACATCAACGGGCGCATCGACGACCTCGTGAAGGTCAACCAGGCCGTCCTCGCAGCCGACTTGTTCACTTTCGACGGGTCCCTCGCCAAGGGCCGCAAGATGGTTGGTGACCTGTCCAAGCTGATGCTGCGCGCATACAACGCCGAGGCCGACAACTGTGTCCGGTCCCTGCGCAACGGCAACATCTCCACTGCCAAGAAGCGCCTCGAGAACGCGATGAAGTCAATCGAGAAGCTCGGTGTCATCATGGAGATGCGGGTGAACCCCGACTACCACCAGTTGCGCGTCGAGGAGCTCGAGCTCACCGCGGACTACCAGATGAAGGTCCAGGAGGAGAAGGAGAAGGCCCGCGAGGAGCGGGAACTCCTCCGTGAGCAGCGGAAGGCCGAGCAGGAGCTCGCTGCCGAGCGTGAGCGCCTGGAGAAGGAGAAGGCCCACTATGAGGGCGTCCTCCAGCAGCTCCGCGCGAAGGGCGACGACACCGCCGCCGACGAGCTCGCCGGCCGACTCGCCCAGATCGAGGACGCTATCGAGGCGAACGACTACCGCACCGCGAACATCCGGGCCGGATACATCTACGTCATCTCCAACATCGGCGCCCTCGGCCCCAATATCGTCAAGATCGGAATGACCCGACGCCTCGAACCCCGCGACCGAGTCCGGGAGCTCGGGGACGCCTCAGTGCCTTTCCTCTACGACACCCACGCGTTGTTCTTCTCCGACGACGCTGTCACCCTGGAAAACGAGCTGCACAAGGCGTTCGCCGACCGGCGCGTGAACTTCGTGAACGAGCGCCGGGAGTTCTTCTTTGCCACCCCGACCGAAGTTCGGGACCTGCTTATGCAGAAGGTCGGCGGGCTCTTGGAGTTCAACGAGACCGCAGAGGCGCCGGAGTACTACCAGTCACGCAATCGCTGGCCTGACCAGTGATCATGCGTCTTGAGGCCGGTTGACGCACCGTCGGGTGAGCAGCACCTGGCTCGCTCCATCGTTGCGAGCACTGCGATTTGGGCTCCCTCCACGAACCCTCCGGATTCAGTGGGCACGAACGGGAGGCAATCGGTTACAGTCGGCGTAGTTCGAGACAGCGAACACCGCGTAGATACAAGCGATTCGGCCGTTTCCCGCAACGTTCGGTAGCGACAGGAAGACCCCTGAGCTAGTCCAGAGGTCGCAGGTTCAAATCCTGCCCCCGCTACAAAGAAAGTCCAGGTCAGCCACAGGTTGACCTGGACTTTTCCTTTGGGGGAATCATGCGATCCCATCGTTTACCCATCACATTGAGAGGTGTGCAGCGCCGCCCAGTCGGGCGTCAGCACCGTTGGTTCCGGTCACTTCGGGCTCGCTCGGCAGTGGTCGCACACCTACTGGGCATGAGTACGACGAAGCTGGGGCTGGAGCCCCTCATCGGAGTCGAGGAGCTCGCTGAGTACCTCGGCGTCCCCGTGCAGACCCTCTACGACTGGCGGTTGTCCGGCCGGGCGCCGCGGGGCCTACAAGTTCGGCAAGCACCTGCGGTTCGCGGCCAGCGACATCGCCGAGTGGCTGGAGCAGCGACACGAGGATGGCCCTCATGAGTAGGCCACGCATCCCGATCGGCGGCTACGGCGAGATCGCGTTCCTCCAGCGCGGCAAGGACAAGGTCGAGGCACGCACCCGCTTCCGCGACTGGGATGGGCAGACACGGCTGGTCCAGGCGACCGATTCCTCCAAGCCAGCCGCCGAGGTGGCGCTGAAGAAGAAGCTCACCCAGCGCAACGCCTTCCAGCCCGTCGACACGACGCTGACTCCCGACGGCCCGTTTCCGGTGCTGGTCGACTACTGGCTGGCCGACCTCGATCTGGAAGGCCGGATCGCCCCGGCGACCCGGTTCAACTACGAGCGCGACATCAATCGGTTGGTACTGCCGGCGTTCAAGGGCTTCACCCTGCGCGAGTTCGGCGTCGCCCGCTGCGACGCCCTGCTCAAGCAACTCGGCAACAGTTCGTATTCGTCGGCCAAGCGGGCCAGGACGGTGCTGCGGCAGTCGTTCGCGCTGGCGGTGAGGCACGAAGTGTTGGCGCGCAATCCGATCGACCATGTCTCCCGGCTCCACAAACCGAAGCGCACCCCAACCGCGCTGACCGCCACGGAGGTGAACGCGATCCGGGCCGTGATCAAGGCGTGGGAGCTGACCCGCGGGCCCTCCGGACCGAATCCGGACGGCCAGCTCGGCCAGATCGTCGAGGTCATGCTCGGCACCTCGGCACCTCGGCACGGATCGGTGAGGTCCTGGCGAACCGACGACGCGACCTGGACCTGACGACGACGCCGGCCACGCTGCGGATCTGCGGCACGGTGATGTCCGAGCACGGCGTCGGGACCTATCGTCAGGAGCGCCCGAAGACGGACCGCTCGAACCGGGTGATCGCGTTGCCGTCCTTCACCGCCGAGGCGCTCCGGCGCCGGCTAGCTGTACTCGGCAGGCACGTTGGTGACATAGGGCTTGTGAAAGGGGAGAACCTCCCGGCTTAGTGGAGATGTCTGACGTCTCTACCAACCAGGAGGTCCTCGTGGCCCACGCTAACGCTCGTTTGAATGTTCATGGTCGTCGT
>JBFJNH010000009.1:0-72704 GCA_041618295.1 Marmoricola sp. | reverse complement strand
GCGAAGAAGGCTCCGGCCAAGAAGGCGCCCGCGAAGAAGGCTCCGGCCAAGAAGGCGCCCGCGAAGAAGGCTCCGGCCAAGAAGGCGCCCGCGAAGAAGGCTCCGGCCAAGAAGGCGCCGGCCAAGAAGGCTCCGGCCAAGAAGGCAGCCAAGAAGTAGTACCTGATTCACTCGATGAGCGGCGGTGTCCCGGCAGGGACGCCGCCGTTCGTCGTTCAGCCCTAGGCCAAACCGGAGGCCACCTCGGCGGTGTGCACCCCGACGCCGTACCGGAGCGCCGCCGCCAGGTCCGCGGTCGTGTCGACGTCCCGTCGCAGCGACGTCAGGCTCTGCCCGATCTCGACCGCGCCGCTGCTCCGATGCGCTGCGGCCGACCCAGCCCCGAACCGCGGGTCCAGGTCGTTCCCTGCCGGGGCGACCAGCAACGTCGTGCCGGTGCCCTCGGCGTCGGCCACGAACGAGCGACCCGCCACCATCGCGAACGCCGCGTCCAGGTCCTCAGGACGCAGGCACGGAAGGTCGGCCAACATCACGGCCAGCCCCCGGTCCGGCCGCACGATCCGGAGGGCGGCCTGGCGTAGCGCGCGGTTCAGGTCCCCGTCACCCTCGTCGGGAAGCACCGGCACCGCGAGTTCCTCGACGAGGTCCGAGAGCCCGGTGGGGTCGCCGACGACGAAGACCTCCGCGGCCGTGCACTGCTGCGCTGCCCGGATCGAGTCGCGGGCGAAAGCGGCCATCAGTCGTCCCCGTTGCCCGTCCTCGCCGACGCCGAGGCGCGTCTTGGCGCTCCCGCCGTCCTTGACCGGGATCAACAATGCGTAGCCGGGTGTCGTCACAACGTCGATCCTTGCAGCCGCGTCGGTAGTCTGCTGCTGCACGGGTGGGTTCTGAGGAAAGGGAGCACGGGCGTGGTCAAGGTGCGCAAGCTCCGGGAACGTCGCGGATGGGCGTGGTCGGTCGTGGTCGCCATCGTGAAACCGACCCTGCTGACGACGACGAAGCACGAGTGGGTCGACGGCGAGAAGATCCCCGCCCAGGGGGGCTGCGTGGTCGCGATGAACCACATCTCGCACATCGACCCGCTGACCCTCGGCTGGCTGCTCTACGAGCACGGCCGCCTGGTCCAGTACCTGGCCAAGGACGCCCTCTTCGAGGTGCCGGTCTTCAAGCACATCGTCCGCGACGCCCGGATGATCCCGGTCTCGCGGCTCTCCACCGATGCCGCCAAGGCCTTCGAGGCGGCCTGCGTGTCCGTGCGCGAGGGGGGCTGCGTAGGGGTCTACCCCGAAGGGACCATCACCAAGGACCCCACCGGCTGGCCGATGCGCGGCAAGACCGGTGCGGCCCGGATCGCCCTGGAGACGGGTTGCCCCGTCGTTCCGATCGGCCAGTGGGGCGCCCAGGAGATCCTGGCGCCGTACACGCTCCGACCACACCTGATCCCGAGGCGCACAGCGCGCTACAAGGTGGGTGACCCGGTCGACCTGTCCGACCTGATGGGCAAGAAGATCACCAACGAGATCCTGCACGAGGCCACCGATCGGATCATGGATGCGATCACCGCCCTGGTGGCCGATCTTCGTGAGGAGCCGCCGCCCGCGCAGCGCTTCGACCCCAAGTCAGCCGGTGTCACCGAGATCGGCAACCCCAACAAGGAGAAGAACTGATGGCCCGGGTCGCAGTGTTCAGTGCCGGATCGTGGGGGACCGCGTTCGGCATCGTGCTGGCTGACGCCGGCAACGAGGTCACCCTCTGGGCCCGCCGCGACGACGTCGTCGCGAGCATCAACGACAAGCACGAGAACACCGAGTACTTCCCGGGGATCGAGCTGCCCGCCTCGATCACCGCCACCACCGACGCGGCAGACGCCCTCGCCGGCGCCGAGTACGTCGTGCTGTCGGTGCCCTCGCAGTCCTTGCGGGAGAACCTGACCGCCTGGGCGCCGCTGATCCCCGAGAACGCCGTCTTCATCTCCCTGATGAAGGGGGTCGAGCTCGGAACCACCAAGCGGATGAGTGAAGTCATCGCCGAGGTGACCGGTGCCGGCCCCGAGCGCATCGCCGTCGTCAGCGGACCCAACCTGGCGAAAGAGATCGCCCTGCGCGAGCCGGCAGCGAGCGTGGTCGCCTGCGCCGACGACGAGGTCGCCCAGCGGCTGCAGGCCCTCTGCCACTCGCGGGCGTTCCGGCCGTACCGGAGCACCGACGTGCTCGGCTGCGAGCTCGGGGGCGCCTACAAGAACGTCGTCGCGCTGTGCGTCGGGATGGCGGTCGGGTTGGGCTTCGGGGACAACACCACCGCCTCGGTCATCACCCGCGGTCTGGCCGAGACGGCGCGACTGGCGATGGCCCAGGGTGCGGACCCGTTGACGTTGATGGGCCTGGCCGGGCTGGGTGACCTGGTGGCCACCTGCTCCTCACCGCTCTCGCGCAACCGCACCTTCGGCGAGCGCCTCGGGCAGGGGATGAGCACCGAGGAGATCTACGCCAGTACCAGGCAGGTCGCCGAAGGAGCCAAGTCCTGCTCGTCGTTGCTCGCCCTGGCGCGCAAGGTCGGGGTGGACGCACCGATCGCTGAGCACGTCGACGCGGTGGTGCGCGGAGAGATCAGCGCCCGCGACATGATGGACGCGTTCGTCAGCCGGCAGACCAAGGCCGAGCGCGACTGAGCCGGAGCGCCCCACCAGCGCGTGACCCGGCGCGTGACCCAGCGACTACCCCAGCGCGGTGACCAGGTCGTCCCACAGGTCCTCGACGTCCTCGATCCCCACCGAGAGCCGGACCAGACCTTCGGGGATCGTCGCCGGTTCCGCGGCCCACCTGCGTCGACGCTCCAGCATCGACTCGACGCCACCGAGCGAGGTCGCGTGCACCCACAGGCTGGTGCCGTGGGTGAGCCGGTCCGCGGCCTCGGCGTCGGGCAGCACGACGGAGACCATGCCGCCGAACCCGGGGTAGCGGACCTCCTCGACGGCGGGGTGCGCCCTCAGGCGGCGGGCGAGCTCGGCGGCGTTCGCCGACGCCCTCTCGACCCGCAGCGGAAGCGTCCGCAGGCCGCGCAGGGCCAGCCACGACTCGAACGGACCGGGGATCGCCCCGTACAGGTCGCGGCGGCGCTTCAGGACGTCGTACAGGGTCTGGTCGCGGGTCACGATCGCACCCATCAGCACGTCGGAGTGTCCGGAGATGTACTTCGTCGCCGAGTGCAGCACCAGGTCGGCGCCGAGATCGAGCGGCTGCTGCAGGATCGGGGTCGCGAAGGTGTTGTCGACGACCACGTAGGCGCCGGCCTCGTGGGCCGCGGCGGTGATGCCCGCGAGATCGGCGAGCTCCATCGCCGGGTTGGTCGGCGACTCCAGCCAGACCAGCGCGGCGTCCTCGCACGCCGCGACGACGGCCGCGGTGTCGCTGATGTCCACCAGGTGAGCGGTGATCCGGCCCCGCGCCTCCAGGTCCGCCATCTGCATGGTGCAGCCGTTGTAGGCGTGGCGCGGCGCGACCACCGTCTCGCCGTGGCCGACCAGGTCGAGCAGCACCGCGGCCGCTGCGAGTCCGCTGGCGAAGGAGAGGCATCGCGCCGGGTGCTCGGGGCTCTCGAGCCCGGCCAGTGCCTCCTCGAAGGCGGTCCAGGTCGGGTTCGTGTACCGCCCGTACTCGCGTTCGCCGCCGGCGACGTAGGTCGCGGCCATGGTGATCGGGACGTTGAGGGGCTCGTCGACCTGGTGCGGGGGACGGCCGGCGTGGACGGCGCGGGTAGCGGGACGCATGACCAGGAGCCTACGGCGCACCGGTGACCGTGTGCCGGGCCCGTCCGCCGGTTCGCGTAGGGTCGGGCGCGTGACCGACCAGCGCGCGAAGACCCGTGTCGCCGTCGTCTTCGGCGGCCGTTCCAGCGAGCACGCGATCTCCTGCATCTCGGCCGGCAGCGTGATCAACGCGCTCGACCCGGAGCGGTACGAGGTCGTCCCGATCGGCATCACCACCGACGGCCGCTGGGTGCTGGAGTCCAACACGGACGGCCGCCTCGCCCTCGGCCCGGACGGCCAGCTGCCGGCGGTGACCGGTGAGCGCGAGGTCACGCTCGGGCCGGATGCCGACCTGGTGGTCAGCGCGCCCGGGGAGGTGCCCACCCGGCTCGGCGAGGTCGACGTGGTCTTCCCGGTGATGCACGGCCCCTGGGGTCAGGACGGCACCCTGCAAGGGCTGCTGGAGCTCTCCGGAGTCCGGTACGTCGGTGCCGGCGTACTCTCCTCGGCGGTCGGTACCGACAAGATGTACATGAAGCTGCTCTTCGCCGCGCAGGGACTCCCGGTGCTCCCGTGGGTTCTGGTGCGTCCGGGGGCCTGGGAACGTGACCCGGTGGCGGTGACAGCGTCGGTCGACGCGCTGGGTTACCCGGTCTTCGTCAAACCCGCCCGCGCTGGGTCGAGCTTCGGGATCAGCCGCGTCGACGACGCCGGCGGTCTCGCTGACGCGATCGCCGAGGCGCAACGCTTCGACCCGAAGGTCCTCGTCGAGGCCGGTGCGATCGGCGCCCGCGAGGTCGAGGTGGGGGTTCTCCAGGGGCTGGACGGTGCCGAGCCGGAGACCAGCGCGATCGCGGAGATCACCGTCGACCCGGCGCACGCTTTCTACGACTTCGAGGCCAAGTACCTGCCGGAGCAGAACACCGGGTTGAAGGTTCCGGCCGAGCTTCCCGACGAGGTGGCGGCCGAGGTACGCCGGCTCGCGGTCGCGGCGTTTGCAGCCCTGGACGTCGAGGGCCTGGCCCGGGTCGACTTCTTCGTCTTCGACGACGGTCGGGTCGTCCTCAACGAGGTCGAGACGATGCCCGGCTTCACCGCGACGTCGATGTTCCCGCGGATGTGGGCAGCCTCCGGCCTGGACTACCCGGCACTCCTCGACCGGCTGGTCGGACTGGCGCTGGCCCGGGGCACCGGGCTGCGCTGAGGTCCCGACGACCTCAGATGTGGACGACCGGGCAGGTCAGGGTCCGGGTGATGCCGTCGAGGGTCTGCACCTTCGCGACCACGAGCTTGCCGAGCTCGTCGACGTTGCGCGCCTCGGCGCGGACGATCACGTCGTACGGGCCGGTGACGTCCTCGGCGAGGACGACGCCCTTGATGTCGGTGATCTTGGCCGCGACCTCGGCCGCCTTGCCGACATCTGTCTGGATCAGGATGTAAGCCTGGACAACCATGGGAGTCTCCCTCGTCTCAGCGGTGAGTGGGCCACTGAGAACCTACCGGACTGGGCTGCGGGTTGAAACTCGCCGGTGGAGAAGGCCCTCGGCTACGCCGGTGCGGCGCAGGATGAAAGAGTTGCGCCATGACCTTCCCGACACCGAGTGCCGCCGGCGCGACGGTCGCTGATCTCGGTGAGTTCGGCCTGATCGCCGAGGTGGTCCGGCGCTTCGAACAGGGTCCGGCGGTCTTCGTCGGTCCGGGCGACGACGCCGCGCTGCTGCGGACCCCGAAGGGTCACGTGGTGGTCTCGACCGATCTCCTGGTCGAGAACCGGCACTTCCGGCGGGACTGGGCCAGCGCGCTCGACATCGGCCGCCGGGCAGCGGCCCAGAACATCTCCGACATCAACGCGATGGGGGGTCGCGCGACCGCACTGACCGTCGGCCTCGCGCTACCACCGGATCTCCCGACTTCCTGGGTCCTGGACCTCGCCGACGGTCTCGCTGCCGAGGCGGCGGGCGTCGGGGCGAGCGTCATCGGCGGGGACATCACCCGGGGTGAGGACGTGGTCATCGCCGTCACGGTCCTGGGGGAGTGCTCGGTGGCCCCGGTGCTCCGCTCCGGTGCCGGTGCGGGGGACGTGCTCGCCATCGCGGGTCGCCAGGGGTGGGCCGCCGCCGGTCTGGCCGTGCTGGGTCGAGGGTTCCGGTCGCCCCGGGCCGTCGTGGAGGCGTACCAGCGCCCCGACCCGCCGTACGCCGCCGGCCCGGCCGCAGCCGTGGCGGGCGCCACCGCAATGATCGACGTATCCGACGGGCTCGTGGCCGACACCGGCCACCTCGCGGTCTCCTCGGGAGTCCGGATCGACATCGCCTCGAGCTCGTTCGACCTGGCCGAGCCGCTGCAGGCCGTCGGCGCGGCGCTCGGGGTGGATCCGATGGTCTTCGTGCTGGGTGGCGGTGAGGACCACTCGCTGGTGGCGACGTTCCCGGCTGGGCAGGCACTGGCGGAGGGATTCCGGGCGATCGGCTCGGTGATGGCCGCGGGAGACGGCGGCCCCTCGGTCACCGTCGACGGGGAACCGTACGAAGGCGCCCCCGGCTGGACCCACTTCTGACCGTTGCGTGAGGCGTTCTGCCCAGGTGAGACCCGGGGTGTGACCGTACGCCGAACGGCTGCTGGCGCTTCGGGGCGTCAGAACACGCGACTCGGGGTGTCTGAAGGCCGAACTCAACGGGCCCCTGGGAACGCAGAAACGGCGCGGTGCTTCGCAGCACACGCGCCGTCTGGCTCCGCGCCGTAGGACGCGGGAGGAGGACTAGCGGGAGACCTTGCCGGCCTTCAGGCAGCCGGTGCACACGTTGACGCGCTTCGGGGCGCCGTTGATCGTGGCGCGGACGCGCTGGATGTTCGGGTTGAAGCGGCGCTTCGTGATCTTGCGCGACCACGGGCGGTTGTTGCCGAAGCCGGGCTTCTTGGCGCAGATGTCGCAGACGGCAGCCACCGTGCACTCCTTGGGTTAACGAATCGAACGAAGTCAGGGGCCCGGGACGGACAGCCTTCAAGACTCGGCCGATACCGGGCAACCGAAGAAGAATAGACGACACAGGCCCCTGCACGCGAATCGAGCGGCGCCGTACTAGCGTGATCCGCACAACGAGTGAGGGCGGGGCATGAGCACTGGGACGCGTGGCGAGGCGATCGCCACCTTCGATCTGGAAACGGTACGCCGTTTCTCGGATCTGGCCGTCCAGGGCCTCTCCGCGGCTCGTGAGGAGATCGACGCGCTGAACGTGTACCCGGTCCCGGACGGGGACACCGGCACGAACATGTTCCTCACCATGGAATCGGCCCGGAGCGCGCTCCGCGAGCACGTCACCGCGACCGCGGAGACCGACCCCGACCTCCGGGAAGCGCTCGGCGTCTACGCCAAGGCAGCCCTGCTCGGCGCCCGGGGCAACTCCGGGGTCATCCTCAGCCAGCTGATCACCGCGCTGCTGCGGCGGATGGGCCAGGGCGGTCCGGCCGACCGCTCCGCGACGCTGATGGCCGAGGGCCTGACCCTGGCGACCGAAGCCGCCTACGCCGCGGTGGGTACCCCGGTCGAGGGGACCATGCTGAGCGTCGCGAAGGCGGCCTCGGTCGCGGCGTCCGCCCGGGCCGAGGACCCGGACGCCCACCTGGGTGACGTGCTCCGCGCGGCCGCCCAAGCTGCCCGCGAGGCGCTGGCCCGCACCCCCGACCAGATGCAGCTGCTCAAGGACGCCGGCGTGGTCGACGCGGGCGGGCGCGGGTTGTGCGTGATCCTGGACGCCGCCGAGTCGGCGGTGACCGGCCAGCGGGCCGTCGGCGCACCGGTCCCGATCGGCACCCGTGCCATCCCGCAGCCGCTGCCGACCGACGACCTGACCGAGGGCGGCCCGGCGTACGAGGTGATGTACCTGCTCGACGCCGAGGACGACGCGATCCCGGACCTGCGTGCCCGCCTCGGTGAGCTGGGTGACTCGCTGGTGGTCGTCGGCGGCGACGGCCTCTGGAACGTGCACATCCACACCGACGACGTGGGTGCCGCGGTCGAGGTCGGCATCGACGCCGGCCGGCCGCGCCGGATCCGGGTCACGCACTTCGCCGAGCAGCTGATCCGGGCACGCGGTCGACGTGCCGAGCGCCAGGGGCGCGCCGTCGTCGCGGTCGTCGCGGGGCAGGGGCTGGCAGCCATCTTCGCCGAGGCCGGTGCGCACGTCCTGGTCCCGGAGCCCGGTCGCCGGCCGAGCACCGGGGAGATCCTGGACGCGATCATCGCCACCGGGGCAGCCGAGGTCGTGGTGCTTCCCAACGATCCCGACAGCGTCGGGGTTGCGGAGGCGGCCGCGTCGGCCGCCGAGGAGACCGACGGCGTCCGGGCCGTCGTCGTCCCCACCCGGGCCCAGGTGCAGGGCATCGCCGCGATGGCGGTCCACGAGCCCGGGCGGGCCTTCGACTCCGACGTCGTCCAGATGACCTCCGCTGCTCGTGGCGCCCGCCACGGCGCGGTCACGATCGCGGCCAAGCAGGCGATCACCACCGCGGGTCCGTGCGAGGCCGGGGACGTCCTCGGGGTGGTCCAGGGGGACTTCGCGATCGTCGGGCAGGACCTCTTCGATGTCGGCACCGCGATCCTCGAACGGCTCCTCGGCGGCGGAGGCGAACTCGTCACACTGGTGGCCGGGGACGGTGCCGGCGATCTCGCCGAGCGCTGCCAGGACTGGGTCGAGGCCCAGCACGCCGGGGTCGACGTGCTGGTCTACGAAGGTGGTCCGGAGCGCTACCCGCTGCTGCTGGCGGTCGAATGAGGGTCGGCTGGGACTCGCCGCTCTCGGTGATCAGCGGCAAGCAGGCGGAGAAGGTGGTCAAGGAGACCGGCCTGGCGACCGTCGGCGAGCTCCTGGCCCACTACCCGCGGACCTACGTCGACAAGGGTCGGCTCAGCGACCTGGGTGAGCTCGTCGAGGGCGACTTCATCTCCCTGGTCGGGCAGGTGGTCAGCTCGGACCTGCGGACCTACCGCGACAAGCGCACCGGCCGGGAGGCCTACCGGGTGCTGCTCCAGGTCAAGGGGGAGGGCGGCGGGCTGGCGATGACGTTCTTCGCCAAGTCTCGGGGCGTGGCCGCGTTCCACCAGAAGCTCTTCACCCCCGGAGCCGTCGGAATGTTCTCCGGCAGGCTCAAGTGGTTCAACAACCGCTGGGACCTGAACAACCCGAACTACCGGATGTACGGCGCCGAGGGTGACGCGGCGGAGGCGCTGGCGAAGATGCCGGACCTGATCCCCGTCTACCCCGTCATCGGGAAGATCGACAGCTGGGGCCTGGAGGAGCTGATCGGGCTCGCGCTCGACCTGATCGACGAGATCCCCGACCCGCTGCCCTCCTCGATCCGCGCCGAGCGCGAGCTGATCAGTGCCGGCCAGGCGCTGCGCTGGATCCACCGGCCCGACAACCACGGCGAGCTCGGGGCGGCCCGCAAACGGCTCAAGTACGACGAGGCGTTCGTGACCCAGATGGTGCTGGCCCGGCGCCGGGCCGAGCACCGGGCCGATCCGGCCACGCCGCGCCCGCGCAGCACCGGCGGGTTGCTGGAACGCTTCGACGACCGGCTGCCGTTCACCCTGACCGCCGGCCAGGAGCGGGTCGGGGACGAGATCGCCGACGAGCTCGCCGCCGGTCACCCGATGCACCGGCTGCTCCAGGGCGAGGTCGGTTCGGGCAAGACCCTGGTCGCCCTGCGGGCGATGCTCCAGGTCGTCGACGCCGGTGGGCAGGCCGCCCTGCTCGCCCCGACCGAGGTGCTCGCGCAGCAGCACCTGCGTTCGATCCGGGCGATGCTCGGCGACCTGGGCGAGGGGGGCCACCTCGGTGCTGCCGAGGGCGCCACCCGGATCGCCCTGCTGACCGGTTCGATGGGCACGGCCGCCCGACGCGAGGCGATGCTCGACGCCGCCAGCGGCGAGGCCGGGATCGTGATCGGGACGCACGCCCTGTTGGAGGAGAAGGTCCAGTTCTACGACCTCGGCCTGGTCGTCGTCGACGAGCAGCACCGGTTCGGGGTCGAGCAGCGCGCCGCGCTGACCAGCAAGGCCGGCAGCCCGCCGCACGTGCTGGTGATGACGGCGACGCCGATCCCGCGCACCGTCGCGATGACGGTCTTCGGCGATCTCGACACCTCGACGCTGGCCGAGCTGCCCGCCGGGCGCGGCGAGGTGCAGACCAACGTCGTCCCGGTCCGCGCCCAGCCGACCTGGCTGGACCGGGCCTGGGGCCGGATCCGCGAGGAGGTCGCGGAAGGGCGTCAGGCCTACGTGGTCTGCTCCCGGATCGGCGACGAGCCACCGCCGGAGGAGGGGCCCGACCTGGTCTCGGTCGAGGACCTGGCCCCCGAGCTCGCGACCGGACCGTTGGCCGGCCTGCGAGTGGAGCGGCTGCACGGTCGGATGACCCCGGAGGAGAAGGACCGGGTGATGCAGGCGTTCGCCGCGGGCGAAGTCGACGTCCTGGTGTCGACGACCGTGATCGAGGTCGGGGTCGACGTCCCCAATGCCACGGTGATGGTGATCATGGACGCGGAGCGGTTCGGCGTCTCGCAGCTGCACCAGCTCCGCGGTCGGATCGGCCGCGGCGGCCACGCCGGCCTCTGCCTGCTGGTCACCACGGCGGCGCCCGACTCGCCGAGCACCGAGCGGCTCGCGGCCGTCGCCTCCACCCGTGACGGCTTCGAGCTGTCCCGGATCGACCTGGAGCAGCGCCGCGAGGGCAACGTCCTCGGCGTGGAGCAGAGCGGGCGCCGGTCGTCGTTGCGGTTGCTCTCGGTGCTCAGCGACGAGGACGTGATCGTGGCGGCGCGGGAGGCGGCCACGGCGTACCTGGCCGCTGATCCCGACCTCGCCGGGTGCCCCGAGCTGCTGGCCGCGGTCACCGCGATCGAGGACAGCGAGCGCGCCGCCTACCTGGAGAAGGGCTGAGGGGGCTCCGTGACGCGCATCATCGGCGGCTCGGCCGGCGGGCGGAAGCTCAAGACGCCCACGGGTGAGGCCACCCGACCGACCTCGGACCGAGTCCGGGAGGCGCTCTTCTCCGCGCTCGAGGCGCAGCTGGGGTCCCTGCACGGCCTCCGTTTCCTGGACCTGTACGCCGGCTCCGGTGCGGTCGGGCTGGAGGCGGCCTCCCGCGGTGCCGCCGCGGTGACCTCGGTCGAGTCCGACCGGCGTACCGCGGCGCTGGTCGCCGAGAACGCCCGCGCCCTCGGCTTCGCGGTCGAGGTGGTCGCGCACCCGGTAGCGCGCGCCCTCGCCGGGCGGCCGTCGGCCGCGTACGACGTCGTCTTCCTCGACCCGCCGTACCCGCTCCCGGACGCCGAGGTCGTCGAGGCGTTGCGGCTGCTGGTCGCGGGCGGATGGCTCGCCGACGGTGCTGCTGTCGTGGTGGAGCGGTCGGCGCGTAGCGTGGAGCCTGCATGGCCGGTCGGCCTCGGGGCCCGGCGGATGAAGAAGTACGGCGAGACGGTGCTCTGGTACCTTCGCCGCGCCAACGACGCTGACACGGGGACTCCGGTTCTCCGGGCGTGAGCCGAGAGGATGGGGACGAAGTGCGCAGAGCGGTCTGTCCGGGGTCGTTCGACCCGGTGACCAACGGTCACCTCGACATCATCGCGCGGACTGCTGCGCTCTTCGACGAGGTAGTCGTCGCGATCGGCGTCAACAAGGCCAAGGCAAGCGCCCGGCTGTTCACGGCCGAGGAGCGGATCGCGATGCTGGAGCAGGCGTGTGAGCCGTACCCGAACGTGACCGTGGCCGGGTTCGACGGACTGCTGACCAGCTTCTGCGAGCAGAACGGCATCAAGGCGATCGTCAAGGGCCTGCGCGCCGTCAGCGATTTCGACTACGAGCTGCAGATGGCCCAGATGAACTCCTCGCTCGTCGACGTAGAGACCATCTTCATCCCGACCAGCCCCGAGTACTCCTTCCTCGCGTCCTCGCTGGTCAAGGAGGTCGCGACCTTCGGTGGCGACGTCTCCCGGCTGGTGCCGCCGTTCGTCCTGGAGCGCCTGACCGCCCGACTTGCGGAGAAGCGCGCCGCGTCCGGGGGGTCGGTGTGAAGTCGGAGCTGATGCACTGCCTCGACGCGCTGCGGTCCGCCGTGGAGGAGGCCCGCTCGGTCCCGATGTCCGCCTCGGTGATGATCAACCGGACCGAGTTCCTGGACATGCTCGGCTCGCTGGAGGCGGCGATCGAGACGACCATCTCGCAGGCCACCGAGGTCGTGGGGGACCGGGAGGCGTTCGTCGACACCGGCCGGCTCGAGGCGATCGAGATCCTCCGGGAGGCTGAGCGGCAGCGCGACGAGCTCGTCTCGGACACCGACGTCTACCGGCTGGCCGTGGCCCGTGCCGCCGAGGTCGAGCAGGAGGCCGCTCAGGCAGCGGCCGAGCTGCGGGCGGAGACGGACCAGTACGTCGAGTCCAAGCTGGCCAACTTCGAACACACCCTGGAACGGACCATCGAGCTGGTGCGCAAGGGTCGGGCCCAGCTCTCCGGAGGGCACGTGCACGGTCTCGGCGACGACAGCGACGTCGCCGGGATGGCGCTGCCCGACCACCTCGAACGCTGAGCCGCACCCGCGCGATCGCTCGATTGGCGGCGCGGGCCGGGGGCAGATAGACTCCCGGAGGTTCTACAGGGCTTCAACGGAAGTGACATCTTGCGCAATCTCGACCCGAGAGCGCCGCTCGTGCTCGATACACGCGAGCTCGGCCGCCGCCCGGGGTCACAGCGCCTGGTGTCGTTCACCGCGGAGGCCCCTGCAGAGCTTGGCATCGAAATCCTGGGCGTGCCCGAGGGTTCGCAGGTCACCTTCGACCTGCGGCTCGAGGCGGTCATGGAGGGGGTGCTCGTCACCGGAACGGCTTCGGCCGAGCTGGAGGGTGAGTGCGCACGGTGCCTGGAAGCGATCGAGGACGACCTCACGATCGATATCCAGGAGCTGTACCTCTACGACGACTCCCGAGAAGGCTCCGCCCAGTCGCGAGACAGCAGCGGGGACGACGAGGACGACGACGTCAGCCGGACCGAGGGCGATCTGATCGATCTCGAGCCGGTCCTGCGGAATGCGGTGGTGCTCGCGCTGCCGTTCCAGCCCTTGTGCCAGGACGACTGTCCGGGACTGTGCGCCGAGTGCGGTGCGCGCCTGGTGGACGACCCGGACCACGGGCACGACGAGCCCGTCGACCCACGGTGGGCTGCCCTGAAGGACGTCACGCAGGACATCGCTGCACCCGACGAAGACTGAATACAACGAGGAGTACATCGTGGCTGTCCCGAAGCGGAAGATGTCGCGCAGCAACACGCGTCACCGTCGTTCGGCCTGGAAGGCCGTCGCGCCGTCGCTGGTCACCTGCACCAACCCGGCCTGCGGTTCCAAGCACCTGCCGCACCGCGCGTGCCCCGAGTGCGGTCAGTACGGCGCCAAGGCCGACCGCCGCCAGGTCATCTGACCAGGCAGACAGGCCGTTGACGCAGCAGGACGACGCGGAGTCGTTGCTAGACCTGCGCAACGCGCTCGGTGACCCGATCCTGAGTCCCGAGCTGCTGGAGCTTGCCCTGACGCACCGTTCGTACGCGTACGAGAACGGCGGGCTCCCGACCAACGAGCGCCTCGAGTTCCTCGGTGACTCGGTGCTCGGCGTCGTCATCACCGAGACGCTCTACCGCACCCACCCGGACCTCTCCGAGGGGCGGCTGGCCAAGCTGCGGGCCGCCGTCGTGAACGCCCGGGCGCTGGCCGACGTGGCCCGCACCATCGGGCTCGGGAAGCACATCCGCCTCGGCAAGGGCGAGGAGTCCACCGGCGGGCACGACAAGGCCTCGATCCTGGCCGACACCGTCGAGGCGGTCATCGGCGCGACCTTCCTGTCCGGCGGCCACGAGCCCGCGGCGAAGCTGATCCACCTGCTCTTCGACCCGCTCCTGGAGGCGGCCGCCGCGCTCGGGGCCGGCCTGGACTGGAAGACCAGCCTGCAGGAATTCTGCGCCGAGCACGACCTCGGTGTGCCGGCGTACCTGATCGAGGACGAGGGTCCCGATCACATGAAGACCTTCACCGCGCAGGTGCGGGTCGCCGATCGCCTCCACGGGCACGGTGTCGGACGCTCGAAGAAGGAAGCCGAGCAGCAGGCCGCCGAATCGGCGTACCGGACGCTCCTCGACGAGCTTCCCGCCGAGACCGACGCGGTCTCCGAATCCTCCGGTGCCTGAGCTCCCCGAGGTCGAGGTCGTCCGTCGCGGTCTCGCGAACCACGTTGTCGGCCGCCGGATCGAGGCCGTCGAGGTGCTGCACCCCCGCCCGGTACGCCGGCACTCCGCGGGGCCGGACGACTTCGCGGCAGCACTCGTCGGCCGCTCCTTCAGCGATGCCCGACGCCGCGGAAAGTACCTCTGGCTGCCCCTCGATCGCGGGGGAGCGAGTGACGACGCGCTGCTGTGCCACCTCGGGATGAGCGGGCAGATGCTGGTCAAGGACGCCGGCGCTCCCGACGAGAGGCACCTCCGGGTCCGGTTCGTCCTCTCCGCTGAGCGAGTCCCTCCCGGCGGTCGAGCCCCGTCGAGATCCGAGCTCCGGTTCGTCGACCAGCGCATGTTCGGGGGTCTCTCCCTGGCCGAGGGCGGCGCCGAGCTGCCGGCCGAGCTGGCGCACATCGCCCGTGACCCGCTCGACCCGGAGTTCGACGACGCCGCTTTCGTACGCCGGGTCCGGCGCAGCGCATCGGGGATCAAGCGGATCCTGCTCAACCAGAGCGTGATCTCCGGGGTCGGCAACATCTACGCCGACGAGGCGCTCTGGCTGGCCGGGGTGCACGGGGAACGCCGCGGCGACCGGCTCCGGATCTCTGACGTCGAGCGGGTCCTCGCCGGTGCCCGCGCGGTGATGACGGCGGCCCTCGACCAGGGCGGGACGTCGTTCGACGCTCTCTACGTCAACGTCAACGGCGAGAGCGGGTACTTCGACCGGTCGTTGGAGGTCTACGGCCAGGAGGGGGAGCCGTGCTCCCGGTGTGGTGCCCCCGTCCAGCGGGTCAGCTTCATGAACCGGTCGTCGTTCTTCTGCGGCCGGTGCCAGCCCGCGCCACGGGGCTCCGGCGGCGGCCTTGCTCGATCGCCCCGCTCATGAGATTCTTGTAGACGGCCCGATCGGGCCTCATCGCCCCAGGAACCATCCCCGGAGGAAATCTTCATGGCCAAGGCACTCCTCGGCTACATGGGTGGCACCGACCCCCGCGTGACCGCCCGCCTCGCTCGTGAGAACCAGCTCCTTCGTCAGCGCATCGCTGACCTCGAGGCTGCCGCACTGCGTCTCCACAAGGAGAACGACGCCCTGGCGTCGATGGTCAGCGAGTCTGCTGACGAGGTGCTCGAGCTCGCTTGACCCGGTCGGCCCTGCGGCCGCCCGGTCCCGGGGTGGTGACATCCCGGGTTCCCAGCACCCCTGCATCGGGGTGCCGGTGCGCGACACGCGCACGCTGGTCGCCGTACGGCCGGTCCTGGCACGTAGGCTCGACCGTGCCGCTTCCCCCGGCGGGCGTTCTGCTTAGGATGCCTGTTCGCGAGCCCACCCAGGTGGTTGTTGCAGTGCCGGACCGAGGAGCCCCGAGTTGTACCTGAAGAGCCTGACCCTGAAGGGGTTCAAGTCCTTCGCCTCCGCCACGACCCTCCAGCTCGAGCCGGGGATCACCTGCATCGTCGGCCCCAACGGCTCGGGCAAGTCCAATGTCGTCGACGCCCTCGCCTGGGTGATGGGCGAGCAAGGCGCCAAGTCGCTGCGCGGCGGCAAGATGGAGGACGTCATCTTCGCCGGTACCGCCGGCCGCCCGCCGCTGGGCCGGGCCGAGGTGATGCTGACCATCGACAACTCCGACGGTGCGCTGCCGATCGAGTACGCCGAGGTCACGATCAGCCGGACGATGTTCCGCAACGGCGGCTCGGAGTACGCGATCAACGGCACCGGCTGCCGGCTCCTCGACGTCCAGGAACTGCTCTCCGACTCCGGCATCGGCCGCGAGATGCACGTCATCGTCGGTCAGGGCCAGCTCGACTCGATCCTGCGCGCCACCCCCGAGGAGCGCCGCGGCTTCATCGAGGAGGCCGCCGGCGTCCTGAAGCACCGCAAGCGCAAGGAGAAGGCGCTCCGGAAGCTCGACTCGACCGAGGGCAACCTGACCCGGCTCAGCGACCTTCTCACCGAGATCCGCCGCCAGCTCAAGCCGCTCGGCCGCCAGGCCGAGGTGGCCCGTCGGGCGCAGACGGTGCAGGCAGATCTGCGCGACGCCCGTGCCCGGTTGCTGGCCGACGACCTGGCGACCGCGCAGCGCGCGCTCGAGCAGGAGCTCGCCGACGAGAGCGTGCTGGTCGCCAAGCGTGCCGAGGTCGAGGCGCAGATCACCGAGACCCGGGCGTCCGAGGCGACCATCGAGGCCGCGCTCCGCGAGGACCTCCCCGCACTCGCCCGCGCCCAGGAGACCTGGTTCGGGCTCTCCGGCCTCCGTGAACGCCTCCGCGGGACCGCGAGCCTGGCCGCCGAGCGCGTCCGTAACGCCGCCACCGAGCCGGAGGTCCCGGCCGGCCGTGACCCGGGCGAGCTCGAGGCCGAGGCCGAGCGGGTCCGTGCCGAGGAGGCCGGGATCCTGGCGGAGGTCGAGCAGAACCGCACCGCCCTCGAGACGGCCGTCACGGCCCGGCAGGCCGCGGAGCAGGCGTTCGGCGAGGAGGAGCGCCGGATCGCCGGACTCCAGCGCGCCGCCGCCGACCGCCGCGAAGGCCTGGCCCGGCTGCACGGCCAGGTCAACGGGCTGCGCAGCCGCGCCGCTGCCGCGCAGGACGAGGTCGCCCGGCTCGCCGAGGCTCGTGCCGAGGCGGTTGCCCGTGCCGAGAAGGCCGAGCAGAGCTTCACCTCGTTGGAGTCCCGGATCGCCGGCCTCGATGCGGGCGAGGAGGGTCTGGACGCCGAGCACGAGGGCGCCAGCAGCCTGCTCGCCGACATCGAGGAGCGCCTCGCGAAGATGCGCGAGGAGGCCCAGACCGCTGACCGTGAGCGCAGCGCGCTGGCCGCCCGCAAGGAGGCCCTGGAGTTGGGGCTGAACCGCAAGGACGGCGCCGGTGCGCTGCTGGCTGCCACCGGGACCGTCTCCGGCCTGCTCGGCTCGGTCGCTGCGCTGCTCACCGTGCGCACCGGCTTCGAGACCGCGGTCGCCGCAGCGCTCGGCGGTGCCGCCGACGCCGTCGCGGTCGCCGACGTCGACTCGGCGATCTCCGCGATCGCGCACCTCAAGGCCGACGACCTGGGCCGCGCCGGCATCCTGCTGGGCGGCGCCGTGGTCGACGACGCCGACTGGCCCGGCCTTCGGCCCGGAGCCGTCTACGCGCTGGACGTCGTGGAGTGCCCGGCCGAGCTGCGGCCGGCCCTGTCCCGGTTGCTGTTCAAGGTTGCGGTCGTCGAGGACCTAGCCGCGGCGAAGGCACTGGTCGCGGACGCGCCGGACGTCACCGCGGTCACCCGCGACGGCGACGTCCTCGGTGCCCACTTCGCCGCCGGTGGCTCCTCGAGCCAGCCGAGCCTGATCGAGGTCCAGGCGGCCGTGGACGAGGCGACCGAGTCGCTGACCCGCGCCGGTCACGAGCTCGACCGGCTCACCTTCGCGCTCAGCGCTCTGGAGAACGAGCGGGAGGACGCGGCCCGGCGGGTCGACGTGGCACTCGCCAAGCTGCACGAGTCGGACGCCGCGTTGGCGGCGGTCGCCGAGGAGCTGGGCCAGTACGGCTCCCAGGCCCGCTCGGCGAAGGCCGAGGCCGCACGCCTGGAGCAGGCCATCCTGACCGCCCAGGAGTCGCACGCGAAGGACCAGGCCGGTCTGGCCGAGCTCGAGGCCCGGCTCGCTGCCGCCGAGGACGCACCGGACGACGAGCCGGACACGACGGCCCGCGAGGAGCTCGCCGACGCGGCCCGGGCTGCGCGGGCCCTCGAGATGGAGTCGCGGCTCGCGCTGCGCACGGCCGAGGAGCGCGCCCGTGCGCTGCACGGCCGTGCCGACAGCCTGATCGCCTCGGCTCGGGCCGAGCGCGAGGCCCGGGCCAAGGCGATCGCCCGCCGGGAGCGGCTGATCCGCGAGGGCGAGGTCGCCGAAGCAGTCGGTCGCGGCGTCGCCATCGTGCTGGCCCGGCTCGAGGAGTCGGTCGAGCTCGCGGCGGTCCAGCGGACCCGGGTCGAGCAGGGGCGGGTCGGTCGGGAACGGGACCTGGTCGAGGTCCGTGACCAACTCCGGGCACTGGGGGCCACCATCGACGAGCTGGTGAACTCCGTGCACCGCGACGAGATGGCGCGTACCGAGCAGCGGATGCGGATCGAGCAGCTGGAGGAGCGGGCGCTCGCCGAGCTCGGTCTGGACGCCGCCGCACTGGTCTCCGAGTACGGCCCGGACCAGCTGATCACGCAGGTCGCCCACGACGGGGCCGGTGAGCACGAGGAGGGCCAGGAGGCTCCCGAGCCGATCCCCTACGACCGCGACGAGCAGACCAAGCGGCTCCGCTCCGCCGAGCGCGCGCTGGCCCAGCTCGGGCGGATCAACCCGCTGGCGCTGGAGGAGTTCTCCGCGCTGGAGGAGCGGCACAAGTTCCTCTCCGAGCAGCTCGAGGACCTGCGCCGTACCCGGCGCGACCTCCTGGACATCGTCAAGGAGGTCGACGAGCGGGTCGAGCAGGTCTTCACCGAGGCGTACGCCGACGTGGTGGTCGCCTTCGACCAGACGTTCTCCCGCCTCTTCCCGGGTGGCGAGGGGAAGCTCGTGCTGACCGATCCGGACGACATGCTGACCACCGGTATCGAGGTCGAGGCCCGTCCGGCCGGCAAGAAGGTCAAGCGGCTCAGCCTGCTGTCGGGCGGTGAGCGCTCCCTGGTCGCGGTCTGCTTCCTCTTCGCGCTCTTCAAGGCCCGCCCCTCGCCGTTCTACATCCTCGACGAGGTCGAGGCAGCCCTGGACGACACGAACCTCGGCCGCCTGCTGGAGATCTACGAGGAGTTGCGCGCGCACAGCCAGCTCCTGGTGATCACCCACCAGAAGCGCACGATGGAGGTCGGCGACGCCCTGTACGGCGTCTCGATGCGTGGCGACGGTGTCTCGGCGGTGATCAGCCAGCGGCTGCGCGAGGCAGAATCGGCGTGAGCGCGGCCAGACCCACCCGTGCCGACTACGTCGTCTGGCGGCAGGCGACGACCCGGTGGCGCGATGACGACGCGTACGGCCACCTGAACAACGCGACGTACTACGAGCTCTTCGACACCGCCGTGAACGCCTACCTCTACGAGGCGACCGGCGTCGACGTCCGTGCGCTGCCGCAGATCGGTGTCGTCGCCGAGACCGGGTGCCGCTACTTCCGTGAGATCGGCTTCCCCGCGCCGATCGACATGGGCCTGGTCGTCGACAAGGTAGGGACGTCCTCGATCATCTACCGGATCGGTCTCTTCCAGGGTGGCTCGGGCGCGGCGGACGAAGAGGCGGCCGCGGAGGGCCGGTTCGTGCACGTGTACGTCGACAACACCGACCCGGGCCGGCCCTCGACGCCGATGCCGGACGTCATCCGGTCTGCGGTCCTCGGCTTGTTGGGTCGATCACAGTAGCCGTTCGGACGAGTGTCCCGTGCTTGAACGGGGTAGGAGAATGGCACCGCCCCCTCTCGGATGAAGGACCCCTCTGCTGATGTTCCTGCTGCTGCTCGCGATGATGTTGACCCTCCTCGTCGCCGGAGCCGTCGTCGTGTACGTCGCCTACCCGCACCGCGACCAGGAGGTCCCGGTGGCTCCGTGGTTCGGCGACGTCCTCAAGCGCGGTGTCGAGGCGATGCCGACCCTCGAGGACGGGCACACCCTCCGCTGACCTGCGGTACCGCGCTCTGGTTGGATTGAGGCATGGGTCCGACCGAGTACCTCGTCCTTGCCGCTGTCCTCGCGCTGGTCGCGATCGCGATCGTCGTGGGGCTGGTCTCCACCCGGCGCCGGGGTCGTGCGCAGGCCCCGGAGGCTGTCTCCCCGCTGGCGGAGGCACCGGCTGAACCGACGCCGCCGGCACCGTCGGCGCCGGTCACGACCACGCTCGAACGCCCCGAAGGCACCGCGGGCCGGTTGGTCCGGTTGCGCCAGCGGTTGGCCGGGTCCCAGGGCGGCCTCGGCCGGGGCCTGCTCGCGCTGCTCTCCCGCGACCGTCTCGACGAGGAGACCTGGGAGGAGCTGGAGGACGTGCTGCTGACCGCGGACGTCGGTGTCGGGCCGACGACGGAGCTGGTCGCCACGCTGCGCACCCGGTTCCGGGTCGAGGGGACCTCGGCAGCCGACGCCCGCGCGGTGCTGCGCGAGGAGCTGCTGAAGCTGGTCGACCCCAGCATGGACCGAGCTCTGCAGCTCGACGGGGACGGGCCGGCGGTCGTCCTGGTCGTCGGGGTGAACGGCGCCGGCAAGACCACCTCGGTCGGGAAGATCGCCCGGGTGCTGGTGGCCGAGGACCGCAGCGTCCTGATGGGTGCCGCCGACACGTTCCGGGCCGCGGCCACCGAGCAGCTGGGGACCTGGGGCGAGCGTGTCGGCGTCGAGGTCGTCGCCGGCCCGGAGGGGAGCGACCCGGCGAGCGTCGCTTTCGAGGCGGTCCGCACCGGCGTCGAGCGCGGCGTCGACGTCGTCCTGGTCGACACCGCCGGACGGCTGCAGAACAAGGCCGGGCTGATGGACGAGCTCGGCAAGGTCAAGCGCGTCATCGAGAAGCAGCTCCCGGTGCGTGAGGTCCTGCTGGTGCTCGATGCCACGACCGGTCAGAACGGCCTGGTCCAGGCCCGGGTCTTCAGCGAGGTCGTCGACGTCACCGGCATCGTGCTGACCAAGCTCGACGGTTCGGCCAAGGGCGGCATCGTGGTCGCGGTGCAGCGTGAGCTCGGGGTTCCGGTCAAGCTGGTCGGGCTGGGCGAGGGTCCCGACGACCTGGCGCCCTTCGACCCGGAGGTGTTCGTCGACGCGCTGCTGGGATAGCAGGCGCGGCGGGTCCCCGGGCCGGTGCGGCTGAGGTCAGGCCCCGACGCCTCGCATCAGGAAGTCGATCATCTCGTCGATCTCGGCGACGGTCGGCTGCGGTGTGTCGGTGATGGAGTTGAGTACCAGCAGTCCGGGGAACCAGCTCAGCGCGAAGTCGATCCGGAAGTCCGGACGCAGCTCGCCACGCGCGATCCCGCGCTCGAACATCAGCCGGGCGGCCGCCTCCTGGGTGTGGTGCGCGGTCGTGTAGAGGGAGCGCAGCCGGTCGTCGCGCATCGACTCCGAGATGGTCATCCGCAGGTAGGCCTTGCCGGCGGCGGAGGCGGCGAAGGTGAGCGCCTGGTTGAACGCCTCGCGGAGGTCGCCGACGAAGGTGCCGGTGTCCGGCACCGGGAACTCGTTGCCGTAGAGCTGCTCGATCGCGGCGAACGCGAGGTCCTCCTTGCCTGCCCAACGCCGGTACACGGTCGCCTTCCCGGCCTTCGCCCGGGACGCCACCTCGTCCACCGTCATGTTGTCGTAGCCGCGGAGGAGCAGCAGCTCGGCGGCGGCGGTCAGGATGCGCTCGTCGGCGCCGGCATCGCGAGGACGGCCCTTGCGCCGGGGGAGCGGTCGCTCCACCGGCTCAGAAACCCCCGTTGTCTGAGACACGTGGATAAAGTAGAGCCAGACGCGCCGGAGTAGAAGCGAAACGCCCAAACTCCCGGGCCCGCAATCCGGACGACCCGGCGCGAACCCCCGTCGACGCCCGGATGAATTCCTGCGGAACGTCAGCGGCTGCGAGGCGGAGTTCATCTGTTCGTAACACACCCGGGCGATGTGTCACGGAACGGAAACGGGTCCGCACGCGTCCGTGAAACCTCGGTCGGGGATTCTGTGCGCAAGAAGTTGTGCGCGCCGGTGCCGATGCGGTCGTCGGGCCGACCTGGCTTCTGCCCTAGCAGTCTCACCACTGGAGGACCAATGGACGGCTATTACGCCTTCATGATCGTTGCAACACTGCTGGTGCTGATGATGACGACACCAGCACTCGCGCTTTTCTACGGCGGTATGAGCCGCTCCAAGTCCGTGCTCAACATGATGATGATGTCCTACATCTCGATGGCCATCATCGGCATCGTCTACGTGCTCTGGGGCTGGTCGATGTCCTACAGCGACGGCTTCAGCGGTGACGGCAAGTTCTTCGCCGACCCGTTCGAGCAGTTCGCCCTCGACGGCATCGCGACCTCGGACTACATCTACGTGATGTTCCAGCTGACCTTCGCGGTGATCACGGCGGCGCTGATCAGCGGCGCGATCGCCGACCGGGTCAAGTTCTCCGCCTGGGTCGTGTTCCTCCCGATCTGGGCGACGCTGTCGTACTTCCCGCTGGCCCACATGGTCTTCGGCGGCGGCTTCATCGGGACGGAGATCGGTGCGCAGGACTACGCCGGTGGTACTGCCGTGCACATCAACGCCGGTGTCGCAGCCCTGGTCCTCGCGCTGATCATCGGCAAGCGGGTCGGCTTCGGACGGGAGCCGATGAAGCCGCACAACCTCACCCTGACGATGCTCGGTGCCGGCCTGCTCTGGGTCGGCTGGTACGGCTTCAACGTGGGCTCGATCGTGCCGGCCGCCCTCGGCGACGCCGACTTCGACACCGCGCAGTTCTACGCCGAGACCGGCCGTAGCTTCGCCAACACCACGCTGGCGACGATGGCGGCCATTCTCGGCTGGCTGGTGATCGAGCGGATCCTGCACAAGAAGGCCACCTCCCTGGGGGCCGCCTCCGGCATCGTCGCGGGTCTGGTCGCGATCACCCCGGCCGCGGGTGCGGTCAACATCGGTGGCGCCATCGCCATCGGCGCCGTCGCCGGTGCGGTCTGCGCCTGGGCCGTGGGGCTGAAGTACAAGTTCGGGCTGGACGACTCCCTGGACGTCGTCGGGGTACACCTCGTCGGCGGCATCATCGGCACCGTGCTGATCGGTCTGTTCTCCGTGGAGGAGGGCGCCGGTGGGGTCGACGGTCTGTTCTACGGCGGCGGCTGGGGCTCCCTGGGTGACCAGGCTGCGGGCGCCGGCTTCGCGATCGTCTGGGCGGGCGTCGCCACGGCGATCATCGGTTTCGCGATCAAGTACACGATCGGCTGGCGCATCGCCGAGGAGGCGGAGGTCGACGGCATCGACTTCGCCGAGCACGGTGAGTCCGCCTACGACCTGGCTGCCGGGTCCGGCAGCTTCGGCGGTACGTCCGTCCTCACCAAGGAAGGTTCACTCTGATGAAGCTCGTGACCGCGGTGATCAAGCCGCACAAGTGGGAAGAGGTCCGCGAGGCCCTGGAGACCTTCGGCGTGACGGGCATGACGGTCAGCGAAGTGAGCGGGTACGGGCGCCAGAAGGGCCACACCGAGGTGTACCGCGGCGCGGAGTACGACATCGCCCTGGTCCCGAAGATCCGGATCGAGATCGTCGTCGACGACGGTGACGTCGACGACGTCACCGGGATCGTGGTGAAGGCCGCGCAGACGGGCCGGATCGGTGACGGCAAGGTCTGGGTGTCCTCGATCGACAGCGTGATCCGGGTCCGCACCGGTGACCGCGACGAGGCGGCGATCTGACCCGAGAACAGGAGTGAGCGGGCTGTAACACGCCCGAAACATTTCCGGCGTGCGCGCAACACGGTGGTAACACGGAGCGCGTGCGCCGGAAACCTGTGCCCGTGACAGTGTCGGCTCATGAGCTCACCACTCCTCACATCCCTCGTGGCCGACGTCAACACCGGCGACACCGCCTGGCTGCTGACCTCCTCCGCCCTCGTCATGCTGATGGCCCCGGGCCTGGCGCTCTTCTACGGCGGCATGGTCCGCTCCAAGAGCGTGCTGAACATGATCATGATGGTCTTCGGCGCGCTGGCCGTCGTCAGCGTCGTCTGGGTGCTGATCGGTTACTCGATCACCTTCGGTGACGACGTCGTGGGCGGCCTGTTCGGCGACCCGTTCCAGTACCTCGGCTTCAAGGGCATGCTTCCGGACGTGACCGGGGAGAACGGCGGTCTGCCGATCACCGCGTTCGCGATCTTCCAGGGGCTGTTCGCGGTGATCACCTGCGGCCTGGTCGCCGGCGCGATCGCGGACCGGACCCGGTTCGGTACCTGGCTGGTCTTCGCGGCCATCTGGACCGTCTTCGTCTACGCGCCGATCGCGCACTGGATCTTCGACTTCAGCGCCGGCGACCACGTCGGCGGCTGGATGGCGAACAAGCTGGGCGCCCTGGACTTCGCCGGCGGCACCGCCGTGGAGATCAACTCCGGTGCCTCGGGTCTCGCGGTCGCCCTCGTGCTGGGCAAGCGGATCGGTTTCGGCAAGGAGCCGATGAAGCCGCACAACCTCACCCTGGTGATGCTCGGTGCCGGTCTGCTCTGGTTCGGCTGGTTCGGGTTCAACGCCGGGTCGGCGCTCGCCGCTGGGAACACCGCATCGATCGTCTTCGTGAACACGTTGATGGCCGGCTGCACCGGCTGCCTGGCCTGGCTCGGTGTGGAGCGGGTCCGTGACGGCCACGCCACGTCGTTCGGTGCCGCTTCCGGTGTCGTGGCCGGCCTGGTCGCGATCACGCCTGCCTGCGGCTCGGTCACCCCGATCGGCGCGATGGTCGTCGGGCTGGTCGCGGGCGCGATCTGCGCGGTGGCGGTCGGGTGGAAGTACCGCTTCGGGTACGACGACTCGCTCGACGTGGTCGGCGTCCACCTCGTCGGCGGCCTCGTCGGTACGTTGCTGATCGGTCTGCTCGCCACCACCGACGTCACCTCGGTCGACGGATTGCTGTACGGCGGTGACCTCGACCAGCTCGGCAGGCAGGCCGTTGCCTGCGTGGCGACCTTCGCCTACGCGTTCGTCGTCTCGGGGTTGATCGCGCTGCTGCTGGACCGGACGATGGGATTCCGGGTGCCCGAGGACCACGAGGCCGGCGGCGTCGACCTGGCGCTGCACGCCGAATCGGCGTACGACCTGCACGCCGCCACGGGTGGGGCGCGCCCCCACCTCAGTGGCGGTGGTGGCAGTCTTCAGACCAGGAACGACTAAGAGTCTCCGAAGGAGTCGCACCATGAAGCTCGTGACCGCGGTCATCAAGCCGCACAAGTGGGAGGACGTCCGCGCCGCTCTCGAAACCGTCGGCGTGACCGGCATGACGGTCAGTGAGGTCAGCGGCTACGGACGCCAGAAGGGTCACACCGAGGTGTACCGCGGCGCGGAGTACGACATCTCGCTGGTCCCGAAGGTCCGGCTGGAGATCGTCGTCGACGACGGTGACGTCGATGCGATCACGGCGGCGATCGTGACCGCCAGCCACACCGGCCAGATCGGTGACGGCAAGGTCTGGGTGTCCCCGATCGAGAGCGTCGTCCGGGTGCGCACCGGCGACCGTGACGAAGCCGCCATCTGACCGCCGAACCGACGAGCAGTAGACCTCCCGCGTGACAGCCGCCGACCGGGCCCAGCGCGCCCGCGCCGCGGACGCCCTGTGCCAGCAGACCTTCGCCGACGTCGGGTGCCCGGAGGTCGGGGTGGCGCTGGTCGCCGTGGGCGGTTACGGGCGCGAGGAGCTGGCGCCGTACAGCGACCTCGACGTTCTCCTGGTCCACGACGGGGACGTCGAGGTCGGCGAGTGGGCCGGCAAGATCTGGTACCCGCTCTGGGACTCGGGTGCGAACATCGACCACGCCGTCCGGTCGTTCGAGGAGGTCCTGGAGCAGGCCGCCGCCGATCTCAAGGTCGCGTTGGGCCTGCTGGACCTGCGCCACCTCGCGGGGGACCCCAACCTCACCCTGCGGCTGCGTACGGCGATCCTGGCTGCCTGGCGGCGGGACGCGAAGGAACGTCTCCCCGAGCTGAGCGCGCTGGTGGCCGACCGCAGCCGGCTGCTCGGCGAGCTGGCGCACGTCTCGGTGCCGGACATCAAGGAGGCGACCGGCGGGCTGCGGGACGCAGTGGTCCTCAAGGCGCTGGTCGCGACCTGGCTGGTCGACGTGCCGCACGGCGAGCTGGAGACGTGCCGCCAGGCGATGCTCGACGTCCGCGACGCGCTGCACGAGGTGGCCGGACGCGGCACCGACCGGATCTCCCCGGAGTACTGGTCGGACATGGCCCCGTTGCTCGGCCTCCCCGACGACTCAGCCGTGCAGCTGCACGTCCGCAGCCTCGGTCGCCGGCTGACCCATCTCTCCCGGCTGACCTGGCGCCGGGTCACCTCGGTGCTGCGCCGCCCGGCCAAGAACGCGGCCTCGCGCCGGCCCCAGCTGACCTCGATCGGGGACGGTCTGGCCGTCGCGTACGAGGAGATCGTGCTCGACCGGACCGCCCGCCCTGCCAGCGACCCGCTGCTGCTGCTCCGGGCCGCTGCCGAGGCCGCCGAGCGCGACCTGGTCCTGGAACCGACCACCGCGGCCAGGCTGGTCGCCGAGGTGCCGCCGCTTCCCGACCCCTGGCCGGCCGAGGCCCGCGACCTCCTGGTCCGGCTGCTCGCGGCCGGGCGCGGACTGCTGCCGGTCTGGGAGACGCTCGAGGAGATCGGTGCGCTCCCGTCGTTCCTCCCGGAGTGGGACCGGGTCCGGTTGCTGCCGCACGCCTCGGTCGTGCACCGCTTCACCGTCGACCGGCACCTGGTGGAGACCTGCATCGAGGCCTCGACCCTGATCCGTCGGGTCTCCCGCCCGGACGTGTTGATGATCGCGGCGCTGCTGCACGACATCGGCAAGGGCCAGGTCACCGAGCACTGCGTCGCGGGGGAGCCGATCGCGCGCCAGATCGCCCGCCGGATGGGGTTCGACGAGCGCGAGACCGAGCTGGTCGCCGCCCTGGTCCGGTGGCACTTGCTGCTCCCGGAGACCGCGACCACCCGCGATCCCGAGGACCCGGCCACCGTCGAGCTGGTGACCCAGCGGATCCACGACCGGGAGGAGCTCGAGCTGCTGGCCGCCCTCACCGAGGCAGACGCGCGGGCGACCTCGGAGAAGGCCTGGACCACCTGGCGCTCGTCTCTGATCAAGAGCCTGGTCCGCCGGGCCTCGGTCGAGCTCGCCGAGCACCTCACCTTCGAGACCGAGCCGCGCGAGGTCCCGGTCCCGGACTCGTTGCGTGCCGACCCGACCGGTGTCGCGGTCAGCGTGGCGGAGCACGCCGACGGATCGACGGTGACGGTGATGTCGGGGGACCGCGTCGGCCTTCTCGCCGATGCGGCCGCGATGCTGGCGCTCCAGCGGGTCTCGGTCCGCGCCGCCCGGGTGTGGACCGACGGAGGTATCGGACTCTCCGAGTGGCAGGTCGCCCGGACCGGGCTCGATGCCGCTGTGATGCGTGAGCAGCTCACCCAGATCGTCTCGGGACGGCTGGACGCCGCCAGCCGGCTCCGGGCCCCCGCGGACGCCAAGCTGGCCCCGATCGTGGTCCTGCACCCCGAAGCCTCCGAACGGGCGACCGTCCTGGAGGTACGGGCTGCCGACCGCCCGGGCGTGGTCTTCCTGGTCTGCGCCGCGCTGGCCCGCCTCGGGCTCACCGTCGTCTCGGCGCACGTCGACACCCTCGGGCCGCAGGCGGTCGACGTCTTCTACGTCCAGGACTCGCACGAGGGAGTCCTGCCGCACGAGCGGGCGGCTCAGGCCGCGGACGCCGTACGGGCGGCGCTCAGCGGGTCCGCGGGTACCTGAACTACCCTAGGCACGCGCAGTTCCCTGACGTACGACTCCGAGGACCGTCTTGTTCACCACCCTTTCCGACCGTCTGTCCGAGAGCTTCAAGAGCCTCCGTGGCAAGGGCAAGCTCTCCGAAGCCGATATCGACGCCACCGCGCGGGAGATCCGGCTCGCCCTGCTCGAGGCCGACGTCGCCCTGCCCGTGGTCAAGGACTTCATCGCGGCGGTCAAGGAGCGGGCCCGCGGTGCCGAGGTCAGCGGTGCGCTGAACCCGGCGCAGCAGGTCATCAAGATCGTCAACGAGGAGCTCGTCGGCATCCTCGGTGGCGAGACCCGTCGGATCGAGTTCGCGAAGACTCCACCGACGGTGATCATGCTCGCCGGCCTCCAGGGTGCCGGTAAGACGACCCTGGCCGCCAAGCTCGCGCTCTGGCTGAAGGGTCAGGGCAAGTCGCCGCTGCTGGTCGCCTGCGACCTGCAGCGCCCCAACGCCGTCGGTCAGCTCCAGGTGAACGGCGAGCGCGCCGGCGTCACCGTCTTCGCGCCGGAGCCGGGTAACGCCGGAGGCGTCGAGCACGGCGGGGATCCGATCGCGGTGGCGCGCGCCGGTGTGGAGGAAGCCCGCCGGACGCTGCACGACGTGGTCATCATCGACACCGCCGGTCGCCTCGGCATCGACGCGGAGCTGATGGCCCAGGCCGCCGGGATCCGGGACGCCGTCAACGCCGACGAGGTCCTCTTCGTCGTCGACGCGATGATCGGTCAGGACGCGGTCAACACCGCGCAGGCCTTCCTCGACGGCGTCGGGTACGACGGGGTGGTCCTGACCAAGCTCGACGGTGACGCCCGCGGTGGTGCGGCGCTCTCGATCGCGAAGATGACCGGCAAGCCGGTGATGTTCGCCTCCAACGGTGAGAAGCTCACCGACTTCGACCTCTTCCACCCCGACCGGATGGCCTCCCGCATCCTCGACATGGGTGACCTGCTCACCCTGATCGAGCAGGCCGAGAAGACCTTCGACGCCGACCAGGCCGCGAAAGCGGCCGAGAAGCTGCAGAGCGGCGAGTTCGGCCTCGACGACTTCCTCGAGCAGATGCAGCAGATCCAGAAGATGGGGTCGCTGACCAAGATGCTCGGGATGCTCCCGGGGATGGGCCAGTTCCGCGAGCAGCTGGACAACTTCGACCCCCGCGAGATCGACCGGATCCAGGCGATCATCCAGTCGATGACCCCCGTCGAGCGGGCGAACCCGAAGATGATCGACGGCTCCCGACGGGCCCGGATCGCCAAGGGTTCGGGTCGCACCGTCGCGGACGTCAACCAGCTCGTGGACCGGTTCTTCGAGGCTCGGAAGATGATGCAGCAGATGGCCCGCGGCGGGATGCCGGGCATGCCCGGCTCGCCCGGCATGGGGCTCGGCAAGAAGGCCAAGGGGCGGCAGGCGCCGCAGCAGAAGAAGGGCAAGGGGGCCCGCCGCAGCGGGAACCCGGCGAAGGCCGCCCAGCAGGCGCAGGAAGCCCCGACGGCCGCCGGGTCCGCGTTCGGCCTCGGGCAGACTCCGACCGACTTCGACCCCAGCGACCTGCCTGACCTGTCGAAGTACCTGAACTGAGCGGAAGTTCCCGTGCGAAAGTTGTAGGACAGAGCCCGGTTCGGTCCTCCTACCCTCAGCCAGCGCATCCGGCGCGGCACGTGAGAGAGGAAGCCCGATGTTCCGAGCCGTTTCCGTCCGCAGCCTCCTTGCCCGGGTAACGATCGCTTCTGCGATCGCGGGGGGTGCAGTCCTCGGGTCCGCGACGTTCGCGAACGCGGGTTCGTGCGACCCGCTCGAGCCGAGCTGCAACACGACCGGCGGTGAGTGGTGTGTCGAGGTCCCGAACGTCGACCCGGAGACCGGGGACGTCATCGGGTACCGCAACATCTGCGAGGACATGACCCTCGACTGGGGAGACCAGACGCCGACCTGCGAGGAGTGCACCAAGGGTGACGGCCAGCGACCGGCGCCGCCGACGGTCGATCTCGGACGCTACGGTTCTGACCATGTCAGCTCTGCGCTTTCGGGGACCGGTCCTTCCGGACGGTGAGCCCGCCGACCTGTACGTCGTGGACGGACGGATCACCCGGGACGTCCAGGCCGGGGCCGAGACGGTCGCCGAGGGCTGGATCGTGCCGGGCCTGGTCGATGCGCACTGCCACATCGGCCTCGACGACCACGGCGCCACCGACGAGGCTACGGCGGAGGAGCAGGCGATCGCCGACCGCGACGGGGGAGCGCTGCTGATCCGCGACTGCGGGTCCGCCCTCGACACCACCTGGATCCACGACCGCGAGGACCTGCCGCGGCTGATCCGGGCCGGCCGGCACGTGGCCCGGACCGGGCGCTACCTGCGCAACTACGCGGAGGAGGTCGAGCCCGCCGACCTCGCCGCCACGATCGCCGAGCAGGCGCGCCGTGGCGACGGCTGGGTCAAGCTGGTCGGCGACTGGATCTCCCGGGAGGAGGGCGACCTGCTGCCGTCCTTCCCGGCCGAGGCGTTCGCCGCCGCGATCGCCGCCGCCCACGAGAACGGCGCGAAGGTCACCGCGCACTGCTTCGGGTACGACGTGCTGCCGGGCCTGATCGAGGCCGGCATCGACTGCATCGAGCACGGCACCGGGCTCACCACCGACCTGATCGAGTCGATGGTCGCCGGTGGCGTGGCGCTGGTACCGACGGTGATGCAGCTGGAGAAGTTCCCCGGTCACGCCGAGGCGGGTCGGGCGAAGTTCCCGGCGTACGCCGCGACGATGACCGACCTGTACGCCCGCCGTCGCGCGACGCTGATGGCGGCCTACGAGGCGGGCGTCGCCCTGTACGCCGGGTCGGACGGCGGCGGCGTGGCCCGGCACGGCAACCTGCCGGGGGAGGTGCTGGCGATGGCCGAGCTGGGGCTCCCGGCCGAGTACGCCCTCGGTGCGGCATCCTGGCGGGCGCGCGCCTGGCTCGGCTACGAGCCCGGCCTCGGCGAGGGCGCGCCCGCGGACTTCGTGGTCTACCCCCGAAACCCCCTCGCGGATCTGTCGGTGCTCCGGGAACCCTCCTGCGTCGTCCTGCGCGGCCGGGTGGTCCGTTGAGCTGGGCCTCGGGACGCGTCGAGATGAGCCTTCTGATCTCGATTTCGGCGCCGGCTCGATCTCTGGCAGAATGACGGGCTGAGTCTCGAGCGTGTTCGGACCCTCTATCCCGGCACGTGCGAGCCCCCCGAGTTGCCAACCCGGTCCCCACCTGGTGCAGGCACCTCACCCACTCCAGAACCTCAAGGAGACACCACAAACGTGGCCGTCAAGATTCGCCTGAAGCGCATGGGCAAGATCCGTCAGCCGTACTACCGCGTCGTCGTCGTCGACTCCCGCAAGAAGCGGGACGGCAAGGTGATCGAGGAGATCGGCAAGTACCACCCCAAGGAGGAGCCCTCGTTCATCGAGGTGACCTCCGACCGGGCGCAGTACTGGCTCGGGGTCGGCGCGCAGCCGTCCGAGGCCGTCGAGGCGCTCCTCAAGATCACCGGCGACTGGCAGAAGTTCAAGGGCCTGCCGGGCGCCGAGGGCACCCTGCGCGTCGCCGAGCCGAAGCGCGACAAGACCGAGATCTTCAACGAGGCGCTCAAGGACGCGGCGAACGAGCCGAAGCGCGAGGCCGTGACCAAGAAGGCCAAGAAGGCCGAGGAGCCGAAGGCTGAGGAGGCCGCCGCTGAGGCGCCTGCCGCTGCCGAGGAGACCCCGGCCGAGGCTGCCGCCGAGGCGCCTGTCGCCGAGGAGACGTCGGCTGCCGAGGCTCCCGCCGACGAGACCACCGAGGCCTGAGCATGCTGGCCGAAGCGCTTGAGCACCTGGTCCGCGGCGTCGTCGACAACCCCGACGACGTCTCGGTCCGGGACAAGCAGCTCCGCCGGGGCTCGATCCTCGAGGTTCGCGTCCACCCGTCCGACCTCGGCAAGGTGATCGGCCGCAACGGCCGGACCGCCACCGCGTTCCGGACGGTCATGTCGGCCCTCGCGGGCCGGGGTGGCGCGCGCGTCGACTTCGTCGACGTCGACCGCCGTCGCTGACGGAGGGCGCGTCGTGGCCCCGACCCAGGGACCGCCCGAGACGATCGTCGTCGGTCGGATCGGGAGGCCCCACGGTGTCAGGGGCGAGGTTTCCGTGGAACCTCGCACCGACGAGCCCGACCGTCGCTTCGCCGACGGAGCAGTACTGAAGACCGAGAACAAACGGCCCGAGAATGTTGGCCGCGCTCCGGGACCGTCGACCTTGACGGTGGCCGGATCGCGGTGGCACTCGGGCCGTTTGCTCGTCCGCTTCGCGGAGATCAGTGACCGGAACGCCGCCGAGGAGGCCCGCGGCACCCTGCTCACCATCGACCTGGACCCGGACGAGCGCCCCGAGGACCCGGACGAGTACTACGACCACCAGCTCGTCGGCCTGTCCGTGGTGACCACCGACGGCCGCGCGGTCGGGACGCTCAAGGAGATCCTGCACGGCACCGCCCAGGACCTGCTCGTGATCGCTGGGGACGGGCCGGACGTACTGGTGCCGTTCGTGAGCCAACTGGTCCCGGAGGTCGACGTGCCGGGCGGCCGGATCGTGGTCGAGGACCGTCCGGGCCTCCTGGGCGATTTGGATTGATCTAGAGGGTTTGTCCCGTGGTGGCGGCGGCCCTCAGGGCGGCTCCGGCGGTGTGATCTACCTATCTTCGGCAGCCATTTCACAAGGCAGGAGCCGTGACCGTGCAGTGCTGTAACACGGTCGCAACACAACGGCAGGGTTTCCGTAACCGGCTCCGCATTGGATCGGACCTGGCTCACCGGCGGCAACGATGGCGCGCGAGCAACTCTGGCTCATCCAATGAGAGGTACTTATGTCTGTCGAACTGTCCTGGCAGTTGATCTGCTCAGCCCTAGTCATTTTCATGACTCCGGGCCTCGCGTTCTTCTACGGTGGTTTGGTCAAGTCCAAGAGCGTCGTGTCGATGATGATGCTCAGCTTCGGATCGCTTGGCATCGTCACCGTTCTCTATGTCCTCTACGGCGGGACCGGCATCGCCGGTAACGGTACGAGCGGTGGTAGCGAGTACTTCGGTAACCCGTTCGAGGACTTCGGCATGTCCGACCTGGTGACCGGCGCCGGCAGCGGCGACGCGGGCAACCTGTTCGGGGCGCACGCCTTCCTCGTCGCCTTTGCCATCATCACCGTCGCGCTGGTCTCGGGTGCGGTCGCCGACCGTGCCCGCTTCTGGCCGTGGATGCTCTTCGCCGGGTTGTTCGCGACCTTCGTCGTGTTCCCGACCTTCCGCTGGATCTGGGGCGTCGACGCCGAGGGAACCTTCTACGGCTGGCTCGCCAACGATGTCTGGGGCGTCGGTCAGGGTGCGCTCGACTGGGCCGGCGGCACCGTGATCCACCAGTCCGCTGGTGCTGCGGCGCTGGCGTTGGCCCTGGTGCTCGGTAAGCGCAAGATCGGCTTCTCCAAGGAAGAAGCCGTGGCGCACAACGTGCCGCTGGTGCTGATCGGCGCCTCGATCCTCTGGTTCGGCTGGTTCGGGTTCAACACCGGCGTCTTCGGCGCGGACGAGGGCCAGACCTCGCTGATCTTCCTCAACACCCTGCTGGCTCCGGCCGCCGCGCTGATCGGGTGGATCATCGTGGAGACCTTCAAGGACGGCAAGGCGACCGCCGTGGGCGCTGCCTCGGGCATCGTGACCGGCCTGGTCGCGATCACGCCGGCCTGTGCCTTCGTGACGCCGGTGTGGGCCCTGGTGCTCGGCATCGTTTCCGGTGCGATCTGCGCCTTCGCCGTGGACCTGAAGTTCAAGCTCGGCTTCGACGACTCGCTGGACGTCGTGGGCATCCACCTCGTTGCTGGTTTCGTCGGCTGCATGTGGATCGGCTTCTTCGGTTCCGAGGCGCTGACCCCGACCGGCAGTGTCTTCTTCGGTGGGGACTGGACCCAGCTCGCTGCCCAGTTCCTCTCGTCGATCACCGTGATCGCGTTCTCGTTCGTCGTGACCCTGATCTTCGGTCTGGCGATCGAGAAGACGATCGGCTTCCGCGCGAAGGAAGAGGACGAGATCGCCGGTATCGACCTGGTTCAGCACGAGCCTGGCTACGAGACCGTCTGACTCCGACCAACGTACGCAGAGCAAGGCCCGTCCCGGTTCGCCGGGGCGGGCCTCGTTCGTCCTCGTCCTGGTCGCACAGGGGCCTCAGGCAGAGTGGGTGGAGCGGCGTTCCACCTGGCCCGGCTGACGGATCCCCGTCTCGTGGATCCGGACGTCCAGGTCACGGATCTGGTCGAGGACCTCCTTGGCGACCCAGACCGGCGTCCGTCTCGTCCGGGGGAGCCTGCTGAGAATCCCGGTCGACTCCAGTCGGTCGACGTCCAGTCGGGCCACGGACTCCTCGATCCCGAGCAGCGTGGCGAGCAGGTCGATCGTGACGAACGGATGCTCGGTCAGGGCATCGAGGATGCGGAACAGCGGCGTGCCGGGGCTGGCGCCCAGACCGGAGTCCTGCCAGTCCGCCCGGATCTGGACCAGGTTGTCGGCTGTCCGCCAGGACTCGGCGGTCGCCAGGTTCGTTGCGGACGCCAACATCGCGATCAAGGTGCCCGCGCACCCGTCGCGGTAGTCGCTGAGCGCGGCGAAGTAGCGCTCCCGGTGGCCGACGAGCGCGGAGGCGATCGGGGCAGTCAGGTGCCGGGTGATCCTCCGGCGACGCAGCACCGAGTGGATCAGCGCGCGTCCGATCCGGCCGTTTCCGTCGACGAACGGGTGGATCGACTCGAACTGGGCGTGCACGATCGCTGCCTGGATCACGGCCGGCATGTCGGTCCGGTTGGCGAAGGCGAAGAGGTCGTCCAGGTACGACGCCACGGTCTCCGGCGGCGGGGGGACGTAGAGGGCGCCGATCGGGGCGTAGTCGCTTCCCGCAATCCAGTTCTGCACCTCGCGGAACTTGCCCGCGCGATGCTGCTCGTCGGGCATCCGCCGGAAAAGGTCGTGGTGCGCGGTGAGCAGTGCTTCGGGCCGGATCCGACGGTGGGAGTCGGCGTCCTCGATCATCCGTCCCAGCGCGGCTGTCGCCGATGCGACCGCAACCCCGGTGGCGTTGGCGCGGACGTGGAGGACCGCCCGGCCGTAGTCGGTGAGGTCGGCGTCGAGGTCCTCGATCTTGGAGGACGCGACCGACTCGGTCCGCAGCAGCATGTGGTTCAGTGCCTTGAGGGTGCGTCCGTGCACGAGGTCGAGGTTGCTCAGGTCGCCAGCGCTCGCATTCGCCATTGCCGAGATCTCCCGGGTGGCGACGTAGTTCAGGTCGCGGATCATCGGCGGGAGAGAGACTGTGACCTCGCGAAGTCGCCGCGCTTCCCGCGGTCCTCGGGGAACCCGCTGCTGCCACGGGCGGTTCTGCTCGCCGTGGGGGGGCCAATCGATGGTCCGCTCGTCGTCGGTCACTGATCCATGGTCGCAGGAACGCCCTAGGGTATGCACCAGAAGCCGACGGTGCGGGGAAGAAGGCCACAAGTTTGCGTATCGACGTGATCTCGATCTTTCCGGAGTACCTGGCACCCTTGGAGCTCTCCCTGGCCGGGAAGGCCCGGGACAAGGGTCTGCTGACGCTGACCGTCCACGACCTGCGTTCTTTCACCACCGACAAGCACCGCACCGTCGACGACACCCCGTACGGCGGCGGTGCCGGCATGGTGATGAAACCCGAGCCGTGGGGTGCCGCGCTGGACCACGTGCTGGGTGAGGGCAGGTCCGAGGCGGTTCCGGTGCTCGTCGTGCCGACGCCGTCGGGACTGCCGTTCACCCAGGCGGTCGCGGCGGAGCTCTCGACCCGGGATCACCTGGTCTTCGCGTGCGGTCGCTACGAGGGCATCGACCAGCGGGTGATCGACGATGCAGCCGTACGGTTCGAGGTCCGCGAGATCTCGCTCGGCGACTACGTCCTCAACGGCGGGGAGGTGGCGGCGCTCGCGGTGATCGAGGCGGTGGCGCGGCTGATCCCGGGGTTCATGGGCAACGCCGCATCGCTGGTCGAGGAGTCCCACACCGACGGGCTGCTCGAGTACCCGGTCTACACGAAGCCGGCGACCTGGCGCGGTCACGAGGTGCCGACGGTGCTGCTTTCCGGTGATCACGGCCGGATCGCGGAGTGGCGCACCGAGCAGGCCCAGCGGCGTACCGCGCAACGCCGGCCGGACCTCTACAGCCCGGCCAGCACCCTGGAGGACCGCGAGATCCGGCTCGTCGTACCGGCCGACGCCGGCGAGATCCTCACCCTGCAGCGTGCGTGCTGGGTCCAGGAGCAGCAGGCGAACCCGGGGGTCCGGATCCCCGCGCTGGAGGAGAGCCTCGAGGACGTGAGCGGCTGGACCTCGACCGACACCGTGCTGGTGGTCCGCTCCGCCGGCCGGCTGGTCGGGGCGGTACGGGCCCGGCTGGCGGGGACGACGTGGGGGATCGGCCGGCTGATGGTCGCTCCGGATCTTCAGGGGTCGGGTCTGGGTCGGATGCTGCTGGACCAGATCGAAGGGCTCGCCCCCGAGCAGACGACCGGTTTCGAGCTCTTCACCGGGACGGGGAGCACGCGGAACCAGCGGATGTACCGGAAGGCGGGATACCGGCCCCGTGGTGAGGTCGAGCCCGGCGTGGTCCGTCTGACCAAGAAGCGCTGAGCCGAGGCGAGCGCTGGCCGCGATTTCCGGATCGGGCCCTGCCTCTGGCAGACTTGGTCCTCGGCCCAGTCGGCCACGATCGCCCGGAACCAACGCCCCGGGGATCCGCGTGAGCACCTGCCACAGGGGGCGCAGCGCGACGGCCACCCAGACCAGGGTCCGACTCATGAGCAAGCAACCTGATCCGCGGCTGACCTGTGGCGATCGCGAGGAGACACCATGACCAACGTCATCGATGCCCTGTCCGCAGAGTCCCTGCGCTCCGACGTCCCCGCCTTCCGTGCGGGCGACACCGTCAAGGTCCACGTCAAGGTCGTCGAGGGCAACCGCTCCCGTGTCCAGGTCTTCCAGGGCGTGGTGATCCGCGTCCAGGGTTCCGGCATCGGTCGTACCTTCACCGTCCGCAAGGTCTCCTTCGGTGTCGGCGTCGAGCGGACCTTCCCGATCAACTCCCCGATCTTCGAGCAGATCGAGATCGTCACCCGCGGTGACGTCCGGCGCGCGAAGCTGTACTACCTGCGCAACCTGCGCGGCAAGGCAGCGAAGATCAAGGAGCGCCGCGAGTACTGAGTCCCGGGGGTTCCTCGGAATGCCAGGGTGTGTTGGGACTCCACGGTTAGGCTCCGCTCGTGACTGAACCTTCTCCTGATCTCGGGGCGGCGCCGACCGGAACCGCGCGGGAGTCCGCTGGCGGGGAACCGAAGAAGACTGTCTCCCACAAGGGCAAGCAACCGCTCCCGGTGTGGCAGGAGAGCCTGCTGCTCCTCGGCATCGCGCTCGTCCTCGCGATCGGGATCAAGTACTTCTTCGTCCAGGCGTTCTACATCCCGTCGGAGTCGATGGAGCCGCTGTTCATCAAGAACGACCGGATCCTCGTCCAGAAGATCTCCTACTGGGGCGGGGACAGTCCGGAGCGCGGCGACATCGTGGTCTTCAAGGACCCGGGTGGCTGGCTCAACGACGCCGAGACGCGGACGGCGACCAACCCGCTGTCCAAGAGTCTCGAGGCGATCGGGCTCTACCCCTCCGGCGGGCACCTGGTGAAGCGCGTGATCGGCATCGGCGGTGACCGGGTGAAGTGCTGCGACAAGAAGGGCCGGGTGACCGTCAACGGCAAGGCCCTGGACGAGTCGGAGTACCTGCCGGAGAACACCCTGCCCTCGGACCAGCCGTTCGACGTCCGGGTCCCCGGCGGCTACCTGTGGCTGATGGGGGACAACCGGAACAACTCCTTCGACTCCCGGGGCCACATCAGTGATCCCGGCGGCGGCTGCGTCAAGGCTGACCTGGTGGTCGGCAAGGTGTGGGCGCTGATCTGGCCGTGGAAGCGGGCCGAGCGGATCCACACCCCGGCAACCTTCGAGGGCATCGAGTCCAACACCGTCGACGACGGCGGCGAGTACTCCTGCCGGTAGCGGGAGACCGATATGACGGCTTCCGGCCTGCCCCGCGGCGCCACGATCCGGCGCGATGCCGGGCTGTACGGCTACGAGCGCGCGCTGAGGCGGGCCGGGCTGGCGCCGGTGGCCGGTGTCGACGAGGCCGGCCGTGGTGCCTGCGCCGGCCCGCTGGTCGCGGCCGCGGTGATCCTGCCGGAGGGACGGACCGGTCTGGTTCCCGGGCTCGCCGACTCCAAGCTGCTCACCGCCAAGGCGCGGGAACGCTGCTACGAGCAGGTCGTGAGGCGGGCGCTGGCCTGGTCGGTGGTCGTGGTCGAGCCGGGGGAGTGCGACCGGCTCGGGATGCACGTGGCGAACATCGAAGCACTGCGCCGGGCGCTGGCGCGGCTGGACGTGCGGCCGGCGTACGTGCTCACCGACGGGTTTCCGGTCGACGGCCTCGGCGTACCCGGGCTGGCGATCTGGAAGGGCGACCGGGTGGCGGCCTGCATCTCGGCGGCCTCGGTGATTGCGAAGGTGACGCGCGACCGGCTGATGATGCAGCAGCACGAGGTCTGGCCGGACTACGATTTCGCCACGCACAAGGGTTACATCACGGCGGAGCACTCCGCGGCGCTCACCGAGCACGGCCCGTGTCCGATCCACCGGATGCGGTTCGTGAACGTACGACGCGCCGCTGGCCTCGCCGATGGCGTTCCCCACAGCCTCGAGCCGCAGCTCGAGCTGGACCTGCAGGAGATGGCGGAGGAGACGGCCCGATGAGCGCAGAGGATCTCGAGAAGTACGAGACCGAGATGGAGCTGACGCTCTACCGCGAGTACCGCGACGTGGTGGGCATCTTCAAGTACGTCGTGGAGACCGATCGTCGCTTCTACCTGTGCAACCAGGTGGACGTGAAGGCCCGCACGGAGGCCGGGGACGTCTTCTTCGAGGTCTCGATGACCGATGCGTGGGTCTGGGACATGTACCGCCCGGCGCGGTTCGCGAAGAACGTGAAGGTCCTGACCTTCAAGGACGTGAACGTCGAGGAGCTCAACAAGTCGGAGTTCGAACCGCCGAAGGGTTGAGCCGAGACCCGGGACCGGCAGCAGCCGTGACCCTGGCTACTGGTCGAGCGCGACGTCGCCCGGTTCGGTCGATGCGGTGAGGTCCTGGCCGTTGACGACGTTGACGCAGGACTTGGTGCCGTTCGCCTTGGTGACCCCCAGGACGACGATGGGGCCTCCGCTGAACCCGAAGCAGGAGTTTCCGTTGAAGTCGAGCCTCGCCTTGGGTGCGTACACCGCACCGGTGATCGAGGTCCCGCCGTTCCCCTGGAGCCCGATCGCCCCTTGGGGGTTCAGCCTGTCGTAGATGATCACGTAGTCGGTGAACCCGGCGGCGCCCGAGGTGATCGCGACGGTCCCGTTCTTGCCGTCGAGCCAGCCGCCGCCCGTGTCGCCGGCGGCACAGACCTTGGGGGTCGCCACGGTTCCGCAGGTGAAGTACAGGGTCACTCCCGAGCCCTGGAGCAGGGACTTGTTGCCGAGCAACCAGCGTCCGGTGATCACGTACTTGCCGGGGTTGAGCGTGCAGGTGTGGTTGTTGCCGAGGCTGATCGATCCGTACACGCCCGGATTGATCGTGGTGTTGCACCCGGCGACTGCCGGGAACTTGGTGCCGGTCAGGGTCGGAAGGGTCAGGCCCGCCAGGGGATCGGTGAAGGCGGGGGTGTTGTCGACAGCGGGCGAGAAGTGGCTGCCCGTCACGCTCCCGGACGCGCCGATGGAGTCGGCGGTCCAGTACGCGGAGGCTCCGATCTCGAGGTCCCCGTTGACCTGGATGCCGGCTCCGCTGACCGTGAAGTCGGCGTTGCCGGCGTCGATGTCGCCGAGGAAGCACAGGGCGCAGTTGTTGTTGGTGGACGAGAGCACCCCGGCACGGGCGACCGCCCGTACGTCGATCTGGGAGATCCCGGCCAAGGAGCCGAACCCGGTGCCGACCGCCTTGGTCGGGGTGAGGACGCGTACCTCGGTCGGCTGCACCGGCTGACTGGCGCTGAGGGTGGCATCGGTGAAGCTGATGCAGGGGGTGAATCCGGCCGGGTGCCAGTAGGCCGCCGGGTCGGTGCAGGCGGACCAGTCGGCCTCGGTCACCTGCTGGTTGGTGGCCGCGTAGGTCTTCGCGGCGGTGATCGCGTCCCCGAAGCACGGCGCCGTGTAACCGCCACCGGGGTTCGCGAGGGTACAGGTGTCGCTCGGCGGGTAGAGGACGTTGGCGGCAGCCAGGGCCGACGCGTCAGCGGTGTTCTGGGACTGGCGGCGGGTGTCCCGAGCGAGTCCGAGGTCGACCACGAGTCCGGCGATCATGCAGAGGGTGACCGCCAGTATCGCGAAGATGACGGCGATCGCGCCGGTGTCGTCCCGATCCTTGCGGGTTCGCACCGTCAGCATCCTGCCGGCCACTCGGGCGCTCCGGCCGGTAGCGCCCGATCAGCGCCTGCGGCACCGGTCGGCGGCGTGGTGGCCTGTTCGATCGAGAGCTGGGTCTTGGAGGAGATCCAGCCGTCGTTGGGCATCGGCAGGATCCCGATCCGGCTGGTCTTCACCAGCGTGCAGACCGTGAGGGGCTGGCCCTTGGTCCACGGTGAGGCAAAGTTGACCTTCACGTAGGGGGTGTCGCCGGTGACGGCGCCGATCTGCTCCTGGGTCTGGCACCGCAGCTTGTCGAGGTCCAGGGTCTTGCCGCCGCAGGCGTGGAACGTCTTGACCACGCCTTGTCGGGCTGCTTCTCGGACGCCCTGGCGGGCGTTGAGCGAGTCGTTGAAGTACAGCCCGTACTGGATGATCCCGAACAACAGCAGGAAGAGGATCCCGCTGACGAGCGCGAACTCGACTGCTGCGGCACCGTCGTTTCCGCGCGTCCGGACCCGGGGCTGTGCCCCGTGCTCTCGCTGACGGACCCCCATGAATGCCTCGTTCCTGTCCGATGGCCGGCGCCGAATCAGCCGGTCTCGCGACAGTAGCGACGGGCCGCCGTGCTGGCCTGTTGTCGCCGAGTCCGGTCCATACCAGGTTTTGTCGTGACAGAAGGTGTGAAACCAGGCATTACGGCACCGAATGTGCCCGAAATGGAGGCAGATGATCGATTCGGTCCCTTCGGTCAGACTCAAGATCCACCGAACGGACAGCAAGGTCTAGTCCATTCGGTGGAGCGCCGGCACGGTTGGGACAAATCGTCGTTATTGTGGTTGTGATGAGGTGACCTGTTCCTGGTCGCCCTCGGGGCTCGGTGGCCGGAATTGGGGGTGTGCTGCGTGTTCCGACGACGTCGTGACGAGGACGGGGCCAGCGCCGTCGAGTTCGGTCTGATCGTGATCCCGTTCCTGGTCCTGACGCTCGGCATGATCCAGTACGGCTGGTACTTCTACGTCTCGCAGACGACGGGAGGTGCCGCCAACAGCGTGGCCCGACGACTCCAGGTCGGTGACTGCTGGACCGGCACGCAGGCGTTCGACTACGCCCGGCAGCAGTCCAACTACGTGACGTCGGTGGTCAAGACCCCCTCGTCGCTCACCGGGGCGACCGTCGGGACCACCCAGATCACGGTGGACGTCGTCTCCGATGGTCGCATCATCGGTCTCCTCCCGATGCCGAACAACGGCATCGTCACTCGCACGGTCAAAGCACAGCTCGAAGATCTGACCCCGGGGGCACCATGTCCGTGAACCGAACTTCCAAGAACGACGACGGCGCCATCGCGGTCTTCTACGCCCTGATGACCGTGATGCTGCTGACCGTCGCGGCTCTCGGCACCGACCTCGGCAACGCGGTCTCGCGCAAGACCTCGACCCAGGGTCAAGCGGACTTCGCGGCGTACAACGCTGCCCAGCTGCTCACCTCCTCCGCTCGTGCCGGCACGGTTCCGCCGACAGCGATCGTCGACGAGGTCCGGGACGCGCTGAACGAGAACCAGCCTCAGAAGGACGGGGACCCCTGCTGGCGCGCCACACCGGCGACCTGTGTGACCTCGGCCATGCTGACCGACGGCAACTTCGCGAACGGTGAAGTCGACTACACGGCGCTCGGGTTGCGGGTGACCGCCCCGAGCAACCGGGTCAATTTCGGGTTCGCCAACGTCTTCGGTGCCAGCGGGGTCTCGGTGGAGGGGAAGGCGACCGTCAACATCTTCAGCCCCGGTGTCGGCGTCATGCCGATGTTCGCGGTGGACGGTTGCGACTACGGTCGGCAGACCTTGACGGACCCGGCCAACGGACAGACGGGCGGCGGTGCGCCGAACTTGGCCCAGGCTCAGCACAACGGTTCGGTGAACCTGCTGTCGGTCGCCTTGTACGACGCAGCCTCTGCGCAGGTCCAGACGATCCCCAAGGACGGGACCGGCTACACCGCAACCCTTCAGGGGTCGGACTGGGCCGGCACCACCCAGGTCGGCTTCTTTGCCACGGACGGGACGACGATCATCCAGGCGGCGGCTCTCCTGGATCCGGCGACCAACAACCCGCTGACGACGCCGTTGACGAACGCGACGTTGAGCGTGAAGGTCGCGGTTCCGGCGACGGTGACGGCGACCGAGGGCGTCTGGTACCTCCGCGCGAGGAGCGGGAGCAACGCCAACAACCAGCGCTGGTCGCCCGTGGACGAGGCTCTGCCGATCCGGGTCGGGGAGACGGTCCTGGAGTGCGGAGCCGGATCGAACGGCGGCAACTTCGGTACCTTGCGGATTCCTCGCGAGGACGTCGCGCCCGCCAACGACATTGCCATGAACATTGCTGACGGTTTGGACGATCCGTTGAACCTGGTGGTGCACCAGGCGGGGCGGAACAGGTACCTGGCCAACGACCTGCTCTGGGACGGTTCCTGCGTGCACGGGGTCGAGGGAGCCGTCGTCTCCACCGGGATGGGTGCTACGCCGTTGCGGGCGGACACCAATTGCGTCGACACCGACCCGGGCCTGCCGGCCAACGAGGCGACCAGCGGATTCGTGACCGGCGTGTACTCGGGCAACAACCAGATCGCCCCCGGCTTGCTCGTCGGTCCGAGCCTGTGCGACAGTACGGGCGGCACGGCCCAGCGCAACGTCACCATCCAGAATCAACAGTACGCGCTCAACAACGACGTGCTCTCCTGCTTCCTGACCTCGGGTGCTTCCCTGGCCGACGTCGTGGACCCGAACTATGCCGGACCGGCTCTCCTCACGGCCGAGATCCTGCAGTCCCCCCGGTTCGCGTACGTGCCGGTGCTCGCAAACGAGCCGTCCACCGGAAGCTCGACCACCTACTCGATCGTCGATTTCCGGGCTGCCTTCATCACCGACGAGGTCCCCAGCAGCTCGGCGACCAAGGGCAGCGTCACGGGCACCGCGGACAACGGCATCCGGATCCAGCAGAACGACGTGCGACAGGTGAAGGTGATCTTCTTCAACTCCGCCGCGCTGCCACGCGACGGCGCGATCCCGGTGACCGACTACCTCGGTGTCGGACAGCGGATCGTTCACCTGGTCGACTGAGCACCGGGACCTAAGTCCCTACATCCTCCCAAAACGGGCATATCGGCCTAAATCGGCCTATCCTGTTCTGAGGACGGGGGACTGCCATGAAGGCATTTCGCAGACAACGCGAGACGGAGAGTGGATCGGTAGCGGTCGAGTTCGCGCTCGTCATGCTGCCGGTCATCGTGCTGCTCTTCGGCCTGATCCAGTACGCCTTCTACTTCTGGGCGATGCAGGGCGGCAGTGATATCGCGCGTGCGGCGGCTCGACTGTCGGCGGTCGGCCGCCCGGCGACGTGTGCCGAGTTCCAGAGCGCGATCTCCGGGCAGATCGACGATCTGACCGGGACCGGAGGTACGGCGACCATCCGGCGGGTCTACTCCCAGCAGGACCCCGACGAGGTCATGGTCGGTGACACGGTCGAGGTCTTGATCCGCTTTTCCAGCCCGGACATGAAGTTTCCGTTCATCCCGTTCATCAATGACGGACTGGTGACGGCACGCGCTGAATCCCGCGTGGACTTCGTGCCGGACCAGCCCGAGGGCTGTGCGTGAGGCGTGTTGACGATGACTAGGTGGACATCGCGAAGTCGAAGCGAGCGGGGCGCCGTCGCCGTCATGGTCGGCATCGTCGCTTCGGTCGTCTTCGGAACTGCTGCGCTCGCGGTCGACCTCGGCAGTGCCTGGGCCCGGACGCGGGAGGTGCAGAAACAGGTCGACATCAGCGCCTTGAGCGTCGGCAACATGCTGCCGATGACCTCGAGCAACCAGGCTGCCATCGCGCAGAAGGTCGCTGACTTCTTCAACGAACCGGGCAACATCGTGACCGGCCAACAGGTGGTGACCGGGTCGCAGCTCCTCAACGGCGCGACCGGGGACGGGGAGATCTGGTTCCAGAACGCCGACTTCACGGCCTGTTCCGACGACTGCCCGCAGATGCGCGTTCTGGCGCCGAAGAGTCGGGTGAATTTCGGGCTCGCCAACGTCATCGGGATCTCGCACACCATGGTTCAGCGCGAGGCGACCGTGCGGATCGGCTCCGAGCTCCCGCCGGCCAACAAGACGCTGCCGTTCTGGCTGCCGACCGGGTGCGGTTACGGTCAGACCGAGGCCGACACCTCCCAGGGCAACCAGTCTTCACCCACGCCGACCGCGACGGCGACCGCGACCGCGACGGCGACCGCGGCGCCGGTTCCGTACTTCCCGACCCCGGTGGGGACGCACGTCCTTCTCGGTGTCGACATCACCCCGATCGGGTTCCTCGGGACGATCAACGTCTCCGGCTACCAGGTCTCCTCGGTGGGGGCTCAGTTCAAGAAGGTGACACTGCGTGCGTACCCACCAACGGGCACCGCGTTCGTCGACTTCGCCGCGGAGACGAACGGGAACGGCCTGGTGCCGACGTTCGCGGTCAGCCAGGAGGTCAGCGCGGTGCCGGGGGACTGGCGGGTGTACGCCATCGCCGAGAAGAACAACTCGATCGAGTTCTCCGCGACCTACCGGATCATCCGGGTCGCCGACCCGGTCCTCCCGACCCCGACTCCGACCTCGACCACCGGGCCGGTCACCGTCGACGTCGCAGTCGGATGTGTCGGCCAGGACCGGGGCAACTTCGGTCAGCTCGATTCCCCACGCCTCGAAGGAGGGACCAAGCAGCAGCGATTGGCGCGGAACCTGGCCCTCGGCCTGGACCATGAGCTCGTCCCGTACGTCTTCCCGCTGGGTCAACCCGAGGAGAAGGACTGCGGGAAGCTCGCCCCCGTGCTGGCGGGGGCCCAGTTCGACAACGTCTCACAGCCGGGGAACAACTGCGTCACCGGTGACACGGGCAACGACGGGCCGAAGATCATGGACGGGTTGATCTACGGCATCTCCGGGGTGGCTCCGGGCCGGCTGGATGTCGCCAACGGGCACACCACCTGCCCGGGCCGCAGTGATGTCAGCCTCGGCGGGCGGACCATCAACAACGACGTGCTCTCCTGCTTCCTGCGGCACGGGGCGACGCTGACCGACATCAGCAGGACCTCGGGGGTGAGCGCCACGATGCTCGATCCGTCGGTCCTGGATTCGCCGCGGTTCGTCTGGCTGCCGGTCGTCTACGCCAACGACCGGGCGCAGAAGAACTTCCAGCCGATCCGGCACTTCGTTCCCGGTTTCATCACCGACGAGACCCAGACGTCTACGGCGACGTCGCTCAACGGACTCGAGATCAGCGGCAACTCGGTCAGCGTCCTGAACATCTTCACGTTCAACCGGGATGCGCTGCCCACAACCGAGACCTCGGACATGACCGACTACGACCCGGACCTCGGCGGTGGGATCGTTCGCCTGGTTGGGTGAGCCCGGGACCAAGCCCGATGCAGGGTGGTCTAGGAAAAAGCAGACAACAAGTGACAAAGGTCCTAAAACGGGCTAATCTCGCTTTTCGGGAGGGAATCGAGATGTCGCAGCGGGGTTCGAGGATGCGGGACGATCGGGGCGCGGCGGTCGTCGAGACAGCGTTGTGCCTCTGTTTCGTGGTGCTTCCGTTGGTGTTCGCGACGATGGCCTACGCGTACATGCTGAGCTTCCGGCAAACGGTCTCGCAGAGCGCGGCCGAAGGGGCTCGCGCCGCTGCGGTGGCGCCGCCGGGTGCCTCCGAGTCCGAGCGCCAGACGGTGGCCATCAACGCGGTGAGCGCAGCGCTGTCGAGCGGGGTCGGCGGGTTGACCTGCACCGATCCGCACGTCACCTGTGAGGTCGTCCGGGTCGACAACTGCGGCGACGGGTCGGGCAACGACTGCATGCGGGTGACCATCAGCTACCCGTACCGCGACCACTCGCTGCTGCCGTCGATCCCGGGTCTCGGGTTCACGCTGCCGTCCTCGATCACGTACTCCGCTGTCGCTGAGGTCGGCTGATGCTCGGGCCGTGGGTCCGGGCGGTTTCTGCTCGCCGACGGGGCGAGGGTGGCGTGATCGCGATCGTCACCTCGTTGATCACCTGCTTCGCCTTGATCCCGTTGGCCGCGCTCGCGGTCGACATCGGGGTCCAGCGCGTCGCCCGGCGGGACATCCAGGTCGTCGCCGACATGGTCTCCCTGGACCTCGCCCGTCAGCTCGACGGTCGTACGGCGCAGGTCATCGCTGGCAACCTGCAAGATCTCGCCGACAAGTCCGCAGCCCGGAACTCCGCGGGGACGGGAGGGATTGTGGTGACGCCTGAGCTCGGCGTCGTCGACGAGTCCGCCTTCGACCCGGCGGACCCGGACGCCTACTTCACCCCGGTTTCGGGGACGACGGTGCCGAACGCGGTCAAGGTCCACGCGGCGACCTCGGTCAGCTTCAGCATCCACGGTGGCGGTGGCAATGTCTGGCGCACCTCGATCGCGAGGACGCAGAAGTACGCCTGCTTCAGCCTCGGCTCGTTCGCACTCAACCTGAGCTCCGCCCAGTCGTCGCTGCTCAACCATCTGGTCAACGACTCGCTCAACCTCAGCGGGATCAGCTACACCGGGTTGGCGAACGCGGAGATCAGCCTGCTCGGTCTGGCGACCGAGCTCGGCGTCGGTACGCCGCGGGAGCTCGCCGAGCTGAGCAACCTGTCGCTCAACAACCTGTTCCTGGCCTCGGCCACGGTGCTCCAGGCCGAGGGCGGCGAGGCGGCGGACGTCACCCTGCTCAACCAGCTGGCCAGCGCCAACTTGAGCGCCCTGGCCGAGGTCACGTTCGGGGACATCCTCGACGTGCACTCCGCGCCCGACGCAGCACTGGCCGCGACCGTCAACGTGTTGGACCTGGTCTCAACGGCGGCCTTCGTCGCCAACGGGGAGAACGCGCTGACGATCCCGACTCTGACGGCGGGCATCCCGAACGTCTCCAGCGTGACGGCATCGCTGAAGGTGATCGAGAAGCCCCAGGACGGCTGCCACCAGGTCGGTGACACGGTGCGGACCTCGCAGGTGGACCTGGACATCACCTTCAACCTGGCGAACCTGAACGTCCTGGCCCTGGTGGTCGCGCAGACCACCCTCACCGTGCACGTCTCGTTGGCCGAGGCGTTGGGCACCCTGACCAACATCGACTGCGGGATGCCGTACGGGATCGACCTCTCGGTCGCCTCCTCGCTCTCCCAGGTCTCCACCCGCCTGCAGATCACGCTGAGGTCACTGGGACTGCCGATCGCGACGGTCGACGTGACGCCGACGACCAACGCGCCGGCCGCGACCAACACGATCCAGTTCCGGCACCCGCCGGACGCCTACGACGTGGCCAAGAGCAGCGGCTCCGGGGTCGTACTCTCGCCGATCTCGCTGACCACGGCGAACATCAACGTCCTCGGTCTGCCCCTCGGTGTCACCAGCGGCAGCCTGCTGACCGGCATCCTGGGAACGATCGTCACCCCGATCGTGAACCCGCTGATCGCGAACACCAACGCGATCCTGGTGGGCCCGCTCTCCGACCTCCTGGGTCTGAACCTCGCCGGCGCGGACGTCTTCGTCCACGAGCCCCCACCGTACGCCTGCACCGGTGTTGCGATGGCAGGCTGACCGAGCTGCACCCGGGGGCCGGCTCGCGTCCACGGGAACCGGTCCTGGGGGCCGGCTCCACAGGGCGCGCGGTCCCCGGGTGCGTCCACCCCCTCCGGTGAGGTGACCTCGTCGCCGGAGGTTGAGATGAGCACTGGACGACAGCAGCAAGCACAGGCGCGCTCCCTGGGTGCGTACGGCGAACGGGTGGCGGCACGGCACCTGGTCGGTCTCGGGATGACGGTCCTCGACCGCAACTGGCGCTGCTCGGCAGGCGAGATCGACCTGGTCCTGCGCGACGGTGCGGTCCTGGTCGTCTGCGAGGTCAAGACGCGGCGGGGGCTCGGGTTCGGGCACCCGGTGGCCGCTGTCCGCGAGCGGAAGCTCGAGCGTCTGCAACGGCTGGCGCTGTTCTGGATGGAGGCCCGCGGCGTCACGGCGCCGGAGGTGCGGATCGACGTCGTCGGGGTGGTCCAGCCGCGCCGCGGCCCGGCTCAGGTCGAGCACGTTCGGGGGATCGGCTGATGTACGCCACCACCAGGACGGTGTCGCTGCAGGGGGTCGTCGGACACCTCGTCGACGTCGGCGTCAACATCTCCCAGGGCGTCGTGGGGACCGCGGTCGTAGGCCGCCCGGACGCCTCCATCAACGAAGCCCGCGAGCGGTGCCGCTCGGCGGTCGAGAACAGCGGCTACCAGTGGCCGGCGACCCGTCGGGTCACCATCCTGCTCTCGCCGGCCGACCTGCCGAAGCGGGGGCCGCACTTCGACCTGGCGATCGCCGTCGGGGTGCTGGCAGCGGCCGACGGGGACCTTCCGACCGGCGCCCTGGACGGGGTGGTGCTGATCGGCGAGCTGACCCTGGACGGGCGGGTGCGGTGCGTGCCGGGCGTCCTGCCGATGGTGATGGCGGCATCGGCCCGCGGAATCACCCGGGTCGTCGTCCCGGAGCCGCAGGTGCCCGAAGCGGCGCTGGTCGAGGATGTCGAGGTGTACGGCGTCCGTTCGCTGCGGCAGGTGATGGCACTTCTGGCGGGTCGGGAGATCCCGGAGGCGCCGCTCGTCGAACCGCTGACCGGTGAGCCGTTGCTGGCCTGGGGCTCCGAGGGTCGGAGCGACCAGCCCGATCTCGCCGACGTCCTCGGGATGGTCGATGCGCGGTTCGCCCTGGAGGTGGCGGCAGCCGGCGGGCACCACCTGCTGCTGACCGGTGCCAAGGGGGTCGGGAAGACCACCCTGGCCGAGCGGTTGCCGACGATCCTCCCCGACTTGGACCCGCGCGCGTCGCTGGAGCTCACCGCGATTCATTCGCTGTGCGGCCGGTTGCCGACCGGGCCCGCGGTCTTCACCCGACCGCCGTTCCGGGCGCCCCACCACACCGCGTCCCGTGCCGGGATCCTCGGCGGCGGCACCGGCCGAGTCCACCCCGGAGAGGTGAGCAAGGCCCACCACGGGGTCCTTTTCCTCGACGAGTTCCCGCTGTTGCCCTCCGACATCGTCGAGGCCCTCCGACAGCCGTTGGAGAGCGGTGAGATCACCATCTCCCGGGGTGACGAGGACGCGACCTTCCCCGCCGGCGGGATGCTGGTCCTCGCGTGCAATCCCTGCCCCTGCGGTGAGTACTCGACCGTGACCCGCGATCACCGTTGTCTCTGCTCGGAGGTGAAGCGGCGCGAGTACCGGCGCAAGATCTCCGGACCGATCGCGGACCGGATCGACATCACCCGGGTGCTGGAGCCCGTCGCCGCGTACGAGCGGTCTGACCCGCTGGCCCGGCCGGAGTCCTCCGCGACCGTGCTCGCCCGGGTCGCGGCCGCGCGCGAGCGACAACGTGTCCGCTACCGCGAGGTCGGGTGGAACCTCAACGGCCACGCTCCGGGGTCGGAGCTGCGGCGCTGGTTACCGCTGGAGCCGACGGCAGCCCGGCGGCTCGACAGCGAGGTCTACGGCGGCCGCCTGACCCGGCGCGGCGCAACCCGGGTGCACCGGGTGGCCTGGACGGTCGCGGACCTGCGGGGCCTTGACCGCCCCGGGCCGGACGAGCTCGAGGTGGCGCTCCGGCTGCGCAGCGGTGACCCGCTCGCACTCTCGATGCTGGCGATCCCGGGTCGCTGCACCACCTCCGGGGGAGGGACGGATGCCTGACCCCGAGCGCGACGCGCGGGTGCTGCTGAGCCTGATCGGCGAACCGGGCGATCCGCGGCTGACGGGGCTGGTCGAGCAGCTCGGCGCGGTCGAGGTCCTGGCTGCGCTGACCGAGCAGGGCGCGCACGGTGAGTTGCGCGAGGCGCTCGCGGCCCGGTTGCGGGCCGCGCGACCCGAGGAGGCCCTCGCCGCCGCGGAGCGCCGCGGGATCCGGTTCGTGACGCCGGCAGACGCGGAATGGCCCGACGGGCTGGGCCAGCTGGCGCACGTTCCGGCGCTGCACGACCGGGGCGGTGTGCCGGTCGGGCTCTGGGTGCGCGGGCCGTTGCGGCTGGGGGAGGTGGCTGCTGGTTCGGTCGCCGTGGTCGGGGCCCGGTCCGCATCGACGTACGGGACCCGGGTGGCCGGTGAGATCGGCGCGAGCCTGGCTGCGGCCGAGGTCGCGGTGGTCTCCGGTGCGGCGTTCGGCATCGACCAAGCCGCGCACCGCGGAGCGCTCGCCGGGCGCGGGCCGACCATCGCGGTCCTCGCCTGCGGGGTGGACCGGCCGTACCCGGCCGCGCACGCCGAGCTGCTCGGGTACGTCGCGGAGGTCGGTTCGGTCGTCTCGGAGGCGGCGCCCGGCTGCGCTCCGACGAGGATCCGCTTCCTCGCTCGCAACCGGTTGATCGCGGCCCTCGCGACCGGGACGGTCGTGGTGGAGGCTGCCGTCCGCAGCGGGGCCCTGAACACCGCCAACTGGGCGCACGGGCTGAGCCGCACGTTGATGGGGGTGCCGGGTCCGGTGACGAGCGCTACCTCCCAGGGGGTCCACCAGTTGATCCGGGCCCGCAATGCGCTCCTGGTCACCGACGGCACCGAGGTCCTCGAGGCGGTCTCGCCCAGCGGCGAGCACACGGCCGTGCAGCGGCACGGCACCGTCCGGGCCCGGGACCTGGTCACCGCCCTCGAGCGTCAGGTCCTGGACGCCGTTCCGGTCTCGCGGGGAGCCGCGCCGACCAGTATCGCGCGAGCAGCGGGGCTCCCGGTGGCGACCGTCGAGGCTGCTCTCACCGCGCTGGCCGGAGCCGGTCTCGTCTCCGCCACCGGTCGCGGCTGGCGTGCCCTTCCTGATCCGGGTGCTGCGCCGGTCGACGCGCCTGCGGCAGGGAGGACGACCGACTTCGTAGGCTGACCGGGTGGAAGACCTGTCCGAGGAGTTCGCCGCCGCGCTGGCCGCGTACGAGCGTCACCTGGTCTCCGAGCGCGACCTGACGCCGCACACGGTCCGCGCCTACCTCGGCGACATCTCCGGGATGCTCGGCCATGCTGCGGCCCTGGGGTGCGGCTCCCTGGCCGACCTGGACATCAGGACACTGCGGAGCTGGCTCGCCAACCAGCAGACCCGCGGCAAGGCCCGTACGACGATGGCCCGGCGCGCCACCGCAGTCCGGGTCTTCACCGCGTGGGCGCTCCGCACCGGCCGGATCCCGACGGACCCGGGTGCCCAGCTGGGCAGTCCCAAGGCCCGCAAGACGCTGCCGCCCGCGCTCGACGTGGCGCAGGCCCGGGCGCTGCTCGACGCTGCAGCGGTCCGGGCCGACGACGGGAGCCCGACCGGTTTGCGCGACGTCGCGATCCTCGAGCTGCTCTACGCCACCGGTGCTCGCGTGGGTGAGCTCTGCGGACTCGACATCGACGACGTCGACCGTTCACGCCGGGTCGTGCGGGTCTTCGGGAAGGGGCGCAAGGAACGCACCGTCCCCTACGGCCTTCCCGCTGACCGGGCGTTGCACCGGTGGTTGAGCGACGGCAGGCCGGCGTTGTTCGTCTCCGGGAGCGGTCCGGCCCTCTTCCTGGGGGCTCGGGGCGGGCGGATCGATCAGCGCGCGGTCCGCTCGATGGTGCACCGGAGGCTGGCTGACGTGCCGGGGGCTCCTGACCTCGGGCCGCACGGCCTGCGCCACACGGCTGCGACGCACCTCCTCGAAGGTGGTGCGGACCTGCGCACGGTCCAGGAGATGCTGGGGCACGCATCGTTGGCGACCACGCAGATCTACACGCACGTCACCAGCGAACGGCTCAGGAGTGCCTACCGCCTCGCGCACCCCCGCGCCTGATCAGCGCGGTCGGTCCGGTCCGTCGGGGCGCAGCGGGAGCAGCCGAACCGGTCCCCGGGCGAGCAGGGCGAGCGGGTCCCGGTAGTCCCCGCCGACCACCAGACCCCAGTGCAGGCACGCCAGCGGTGGGCAGTGGCCGAGGGCCTGCTGCAGTGTTCCGATCACATGGCCGCGTCCGACCTCGTCCCCGACCCGGACCGCCGCCGTCACAGGCTCGTAGGTGGTGCGGCTGCCTCCGTGGTCGACGACGACGACGCCTCGACCGGCCACCTGGCCGGCGAAGCCGATCCGCCCCGGCAGAGCGGACCGGACGACCTGGCCGGCACGTCCGACGAGGTCGACACCGCGGTGCCCGCTCTCCCAGCGGCGGGCAGGCGGGGCGAAGGGAGCAGCCACCTCCGGTTGCGGGGAGAGCGGCCAGGAGGCGACCGGGGCATCCCCGGCGGAGTCGGCGGTCCGGGGTGCTGCCGGAGGGTACGGGTGGAGCGCCGCGGCGACGAGGCTCAGGGCGGTGACGAGGGCGGTGACGAGTCCGGTCATCGCCCCAGGATCGTGCGGGGCGGTCGTGGAGTCCGCCGTTGCGCCACCCGCTGGGGAGAACAGACCGATCCGGGTTCCTGGGGACACGGGCTGGCGGCGCTGTCGCGTTTCGACAACGACCCGCTCCGGGTCTAGAATCCTGCACAGCGACCCGTACGGGTTGACTTCGCACGCCCACACACCGTGCCGCACTCCCTGGGGAGCGGGTTCACACGGGTGCGGTCCTTCAGTCCAGGACGACTCCGGTCGCTCAGGTCAGGCCCCACGTAGGCGTCAGGGCAGGCACACCGTGCCGGCAACGAACTGAAAACCGGTTCGCGCGCGTCAGCATGCGCCCGGACCACAACAGGAAGCAGAACCATGGCAGTCGTCACTATGCGCCAGCTCCTCGAGAGCGGCGTCCACTTCGGGCACCAGACCCGTCGTTGGAACCCGAAGATGAAGCGCTTCATCATGACCGAGCGCAACGGCATCTACATCATCGACCTGCAGCAGTCGCTGTCGTACATCGACACCAGCTACGCGTTCATCAAGGACACCGTGGCCAAGGGCGGCACGATCATGTTCATCGGGACCAAGAAGCAGGCCCAGGAGTCGATCGCTGAGCAGGCCACCCGCGTCGGTATGCCGTTCGTCAACCAGCGGTGGCTCGGCGGCATGCTCACCAACTTCCAGACCATGAGCCAGCGGATCAACCGCCTCAAGGAGCTCGACGACGTCGACTTCGACACCGTCGCCGGGTCCGGTCGCACCAAGAAGGAGCTCCTGCAGATGAAGCGGGAGCACATCAAGCTCGACAAGACCCTGGGCGGCATCCGCGAGATGAACCGGACCCCCTCCGCCGTCTGGATCGTCGACACCAACAAGGAGCACCTCGCCGTCGAAGAGGCGCGCAAGCTCCGGATCCCGATCATCGCGATCCTCGACTCCAACTGCGACCCCGACCTGGTCGACTACCCGATCCCGGGCAACGACGACGCGATCCGCGCGGTCGGCCTGCTGACCCGCGTGGTCGCCGACGCCGTCGCCGACGGTTTGATCGCCCGCTCGGGCCTCAAGGCCGACGGTGAGGAGAAGGCGATCGGCGCCGACGAGCCGCTGGCCGACTGGGAGCGCGACCTCCTCGAGGGCGACAAGCCCGCCGAGGCGCCGGTCGCCGAGACCGTCGTCGAGGCCGCTGTCGAGGCCACCGGCGGCGACGCAGCCGTCGAGACCACCCCGGCCGTCGAGGGCACCGGTGCGGCGTCCGAGGCCGCCGAGGCCGTCGCTGCAGCCGAGGCTGTCGAGAGCACCGACGAGACGAAGGAGGCCTGAGGCGTGGCGATCTCTGCTGCTGACGTCAAGAAGCTCCGCGAGATCACCGGCGCGGGGATGATGGACTGCAAGAAGGCGCTGGAGGAGGCAGGAGGCGACTTCGACAAGGCCAGCGAGCTGCTTCGCATCAAGCTCGGCAAGAAGGCCGCCGAGCGCGGTGCCGAGCGCGAGGCCACCGCCGGTCTGGTCGCCCACTCCGGTGGTGCCCTGATCGAGCTGAAGAGCGAGACCGACTTCGTGGCCAAGAACGAGGCATTCATCGCGGCCGCCCAGAAGATCGTCGAGGCCGCCGACGCGGCCCAGGCCGCCGACGCGGAGGCCCTGGCGGACGTCGAGCTCGACGGCAAGACCGTCGGCGAGGTCGTCCACGACCTCGCGATCAACATCGGCGAGAAGATCGAGCTCGGCAACGTCGCCTACTTCGGCGGTCAGTCGGTGGTCTACCTGCACAAGCGTGCCGCTGACCTGCCGCCGGCCGTCGGCGTCATCGTCGAGTACGACGGCGACGACGTCGAGGCCGCTCGCGGTGCCGCGATGCAGGTCGCCGCGATGAAGCCGACGTACCTCTCCCGCGACGACGTCCCCGCCGACGTCGTGGAGAAGGAGCGCGAGATCGGCGCCGCCATCGCCCGCGAGGAGGGCAAGCCCGAGGCTGCGATCGAGAAGATCGCCGAGGGCCGTCTGAACGGCTTCTTCAAGGATGTCGCCCTCCTCGACCAGTCGTCGGTGACCGACTCCAAGAAGTCGGTCAAGGCGGTCCTGGACGAGGCCGGCATCACGGTGAAGCGGTTCGCCCGCTTCGAGGTCGGCGCCTGATCCAGCGTCCCGGATAGCTCCGGTACGGCGCAGCGCACGTCAAGGAGGAGGCCGGTCCGATGTATTCACTACGATCATCGGACCGGCCTTCTCGCATGCGCGAGGGTTTCGACGGGCTGAACCAACCGACGACGGTCGGCAAGGAGATTCAATGACGTACAAGCGGGTGCTGCTCAAGCTCTCCGGCGAGGTCTTCGGTGGCGGCAAGGTCGGTGTCGACCCGGACGTCGTGGCCGGGATCGCGCGCGAGATCGCTTCGGTGCAGCGGGCCGGGTTCCAGGTCGCCGTAGTGACCGGCGGTGGCAACTTCTTCCGCGGCGCCGAGCTGCAGCAGCGCGGCATGGACCGCGCCCGCGCCGACTACATGGGCATGCTCGGCATCGTGATGAACTGCCTCGCCCTCCAGGACTTCCTGGAGAAGGAGGGCATCGAGACCCGGGTGCAGACCGCCATCACGATGGGACAGGTCGCCGAGCCGTACATCCCGCGGCGCGCGATCCGGCACCTCGAGAAGGGGCGGGTGGTGATCTTCGGCGCCGGCGCCGGGATGCCGTACTTCTCGACCGACACGGTCGCAGCCCAGCGCGCCCTGGAGACCAAGTGCGAGGTCGTCCTGATGGGCAAGAACGGTGTCGACGGGGTCTACAGCGCCGATCCCCGGGTCGACCCGAGCGCCATCAAGTACGACCAGGTGACCTTCCAGGAGGTCCTGCAGAAGGGGCTGAAGGTCGCCGACGCCACCGCGTTCGCGCTGTGCATGGAGAACGACCTGCCGATGATCGTTTTCGGGATGGAGCCGGAAGGCAACATCCTGAAGGTGGTCCAGGGTGAGAAGATCGGAACGTTGGTGGGCAGCGGCGCTGCCAGCAAGGACAAGGAGAGCCAGTGATCACCGAGACCCTGAACGGGGCCGACCAGAAGATGGGGAAGTCCGTCGAGGCGACCCGCGAGGAGTTCGCTGCGATCCGTGCGGGCCGTGCGAACCCGAGCATGTTCAACAAGCTCGTTGCCGAGTACTACGGCACCCCCACGCCGCTGCAGCAGCTCGCGTCGTTCGCCTCCCAGGACGCCCGCACGATCATCGTGACGCCGTTCGACATGGCGGCGCTGGACAACATCGAGAAGGCGATCCGCGACTCCGACCTCGGGGTGAACCCGTCCAACGACGGCCGGTCGATCCGGTGCTCGTTCCCGGAGCTGACCGAGGACCGCCGCAAGGAGTACATCAAGATCGCCAAGGCCAAAGCCGAGGACGGCAAGGTCAGCATCCGCAACATCCGGCGCAACGCGAAGCAGGAGCTGGAGAGGCTCGAGAAGGACGGCGAGGTCGGCAAGGACGACGTCACCGGTGCCGAGAAGCGGCTCGACGGCCTGACCAAGAAGCACACCGATGAGATCGACGAGATGCTGAAGAAGAAGGAAGCCGAGCTGCTCGAGGTCTGAGAGGACACCGACATCCCGCACTCACCAGATGATCCTGAATCGATGACGTTGGCCGACGCGGGTGTGCCCGCCCCCCAGCAGGACCACGGTCGGGCCGGCCGCGACCTCCGCGCCGCGGTCGCGTCGGCGGTCGTGCTGCTCTCGGTGATTGCCGGGTCGCTCTTCTTCTGGAAGACGGCGTTCCTGGTGGTCGTCGGCGTCGCGGTCGCGGTCGCGGTCTGGGAGTTGCACCGGGGCCTGCTGGCGAAGTCGATCGACATCCCCGAGCAGCCGCTGATGGTCGGCGGGGTGACCATGGTTGCGGTCGCCTACTTCTGGGGTGCCCCGGCACTGGTCACCGCGACGGCGGTGACCGCCCTGGTGATCATGCTCTGGTTGCTCCGTCGCGGCGTCGAGGGTTTCGTCCAGAACGCGACCGCCGCTGTCTTCACTCTCATCTACGTGCCGTTCCTGGGCTCGTTCGTGGCGCTGATGCTCGCCGAGGGCGGCGACTGGACGAGTACCGAGCACTTCGACGACGGGGTACGCGGCATCGTCACCTTCATCCTGCTAACGATCGCCTCCGACATCGGCGGGTACGTCGCCGGGGTCCTGTTCGGCAAGCACCCGATGGCGCCGGTGATCTCGCCGAAGAAGTCCTGGGAGGGCGTTGCGGGTTCGTTGCTGTTCTGCGTCGGCGCCGGTGCCGCCCTGGTCGTGTACCTGCTCGACGGCGACTGGTGGGTCGGGGTGCTGCTCGGGCTGATCGCGGTCGTGATGGCCACCCTCGGTGATCTGGTCGAGTCGGTGATGAAGCGTGACCTGGGCATCAAGGACATGAGCCAGATCATCCCGGGCCACGGTGGCCTGATGGACCGCTTGGACTCCCTGCTGGCCACGATCGCCCCGATCTGGCTGGTCCTGCACTACCTGGTCTTCACCTAGGCGGAACCGATGCGCGGGTTCGGGCGTCCCACTGCCATGACGAACCTGCGCCTGCTCGCTGCCTCCCTCGTCTTCGCCGTACTCGGTCTGGTGCTGCTCTCCTGCGGGGACCGCGGTGGAGCTGACACCGGTCCGACGGCCGGCAACGATCTCGACGTCACCTACGTCGTCACCGGAGTCACCGTGGGTGGTGCGCCGCACGCATTGGTCGCGGGTTCGCAGATTCGGTTGACCTTCGACGGCGACCGGCTGGGGATCACCGCCGGCTGCAACACGATGGGTGGCACCTACACGTTGGACGGCACCCGGCTGCGGGTCTCCGACCTCGCGATGACCGAGATGGGCTGCGAGGCCGCGTTGATAGAGCAGGACACCTGGGTGGTCGGGCTCTTCGAGCGCGACGTCCAGCTCACGGCCGGTACGGAGCCCACGCTGATCAGCGGGGACGTGGTGCTGACCCTCGCGGACCGCGAGCAGGTCTCCCCGGACAAGCCGCTGCTCGGGACGACCTGGACCCTGGACGCGATCGGGGTCGGGGGAGACGAGGGTGCGGTGAGCTCGGTTCCGGCAGGCGTCGTCGCCACCGTGAGGTTCGGGGCCGGCGGCACCGTGCAGGTCCGCGACGGCTGCAACGGCGGCGACGGTGCTGCCGCCGTCGCGGAGGACACCATCACGTGGGGCGATCGGTCCAGCGACCTGCGCGCGTGCCCGGAACCCGGGATCGCGACGGTGGTGGAAGCGTTCGCGGCCGTGCTCGACGGAACGACGACGTTCGCCATCGAGGAGAAGTCCCTGACCATCACCCGGGGCGATCGGTTCCTGAGCTTCCGGGCCGAGTGATTCGGTGATCCCACCGGCGGGTGGGAGAATCGCCCGGTCATGACTACGGAACCCATCAAGACGCTCCCGCTCGTCTTCGAGGAGCCCAAAGGCCGCGGCAAGCCCCCGCGGCACCTCGCCGACCTCGCTCCCGCGGAACGCAAAGCCCGCCTGGAGGAGCTCGGCCTCCCCGGGTTCCGGGCCAAGCAGCTCTCCACGCACTACTTCGAGCGGCTCGTCGACGACCCGGCTCAGATGACCGACCTCCCGGCAGCGAGCCGCGACGAGCTGGTCGCCGGGCTGCTGCCGGACCTGATGACGCCGCTGCGGGTCCTGGAGGCCGACAAGGGCGCCACCCGGAAGACGCTCTGGAAGCTCTTCGACGGCTCGTTGGTCGAGTCGGTGCTGATGCGCTACCCGGGGCGGGTGACCATGTGCGTCTCCAGCCAAGCCGGCTGCGGGATGGCCTGCCCGTTCTGCGCGACCGGCCAGGGCGGGCTGCAGCGCAACATGTCGACAGCGGAGATCGTCGAGCAGGTCGTCGCGGGTGCGCGGTCGTTGGCCCGCGGCGAGGTCCCCGGCGGACCCGGGCGGGTCTCCAACGTGGTCTTCATGGGCATGGGCGAGCCGATGGCCAACTACAACGCGGTGATCGGCGCCGTACGCCGGCTGACGGACAAGACCCCGGACGGGCTCGGGATGTCCGCCCGCGGGATCACCGTCAGCACCGTCGGCCTGGTACCCCGGATGAAGCAGCTCGCCGACGAGGGCATCCCGGTCACCCTGGCGCTGAGCCTGCACGCACCCGACGACGAGCTGCGCAACGAGCTGGTCCCGATCAACACCCGGTTCTCCGTGGCCGAGACCGTCGAGGCCGCCTGGGACTACGCCCGCAAGACCAAGCGCCGGGTCTCGATCGAGTACGCGATGATGCGCGGCATCAACGACCAGGCGTGGCGCGCCGACCTGCTCGCCGACGTGCTGAACGGCTACGGCACCGAGCCCGACCAGAAGCGCTGGGGCTGGGTGCACGTGAACCTGATCCCGCTCAACCCGACGCCCGGCTCGAAGTGGACCGCCTCGGACCCGGCCGACGAACGCGAGTTCGTCCGCCGGCTGGAGGCCAAGGGCATCCCGACCACGGTCCGGGACACCCGGGGGTCGGACATCGACGGCGCCTGCGGTCAGCTCGCAGCCGTCGAGTAGGTCGCCGGACGCAGAACGACCCGGTGATCGCTCACCGGGCCGTTCGACGTTTCCGTCACGGTCGTGCCCCTGATCGGGGCGGCGCCTCTCAGGCGTCGACCGCCAGTGCCTCGTCGCGCCGGCTGATCACCTTGGCAGCGACCGCACCGCCGACCAACGCAGCAGCAGCACCGAGGCCGACCGAGCTCTGCACCGGCGTCCCCATCCCCGGGTTCGCCGGTTCCAGGATCCCCTGGAGCTCGACGGGGGTCGGCAGCAACAACTCGGCGTTGCGGTCCTCGGGAGCCCCGGTGTGGGTGGCCAGGTCGTTCTGGGGGTCGTTGACCGCGAGCTCGCGGGCGATGCCCGCCAGGCTGATCGTCGAGGAGAGGTCGCCGTAGTTCGCCGTCGGCGTACCGGCGTGGTCGACGATGGTGGTGAAGATCGACAGGGTGCCGTTGTTGTTGTCGACGACCTCCAGCAGGCGGGCCTGCTGCGGGTAGTCGATGTGGGAGGCGGTGTTGATCTCCCAGAACCCGCCGGACCCGTCGGCACGGACGTGCGCGGTGATCTCGTTGACGTGGGTGTGGCCGTTGACCCAGGCGATCACCCGCGGCTGGCTCAACAAGTAGCTCGTGACGTCGGCGCCGAGGACCCGCAGGCTCGGGTCGCCGCCGGTGAGCACGAACGGGTTGGACATCGTGCCGCTGGTGTGGTGGCTGAAGACCATGACGGCCTTGCCGGCCGCCGATTGGACGGTGGCCTTGAGCCAGGCGAACTGGGCCTGGTCCAGGGAGCCGTCGGCGTAGCCGTTCGGGTTCGTGGTGTCGAGGGCGATGAACCGGAAGGAGCCCTTGTCGAAGAAGTAGTACGCGGTGCCGTTGGTCCGGTTCTCCTCGGTGTAGCCGTGACCCGCCGGGGAGCTGGTGGTCGCGAAGTACTCCTCGACGACCTCCCGACGGCTCAGGTTCTTCCGGGCGGGGTCCGGGGTCACCAGGCGGGCGCCGGGGAGCAGGTTGATGCTGCTCAACAGACCGGCCAGGTCCTGGTTCTCGACCGCTTCGATGACGTCGGTCTGGGTGACGCCCGGGGGAACGGTGATCACCTTCACCGCGCCGCGGGAGAGCAGGTCCAGCTGGGTGGTCGAGTTCGGGAAGTTCCCCTGGATCAGGCCGTCGTGGTTGCCGAAGACGGTGTACCAGGGGATGTCCAGTCCGGCGGCCTGGAACGGGCGGCGTGCCGCGTTGAGCAGGCCGGGGACCACCGGGTAGCCGTGCTTGGCCCGGTGCCGGTCGGCCGACTTCAGCAGCGGGGTGCCCTCCGGGTGCCAGTAGTGGGTGTCGTAGTAGAGGAGGTTGTTGTCCATCACACCCTCGTACATGTTCAGGTTGCCGCTGTCGGGGCGGACCGTCTTTCCGTCGAGGATGTCGATGTTCCAGCGGATCTCGTTCTTCTGGCAGTTGTCCGAGTTGTCGCCGGTCTCGATCATGAACGCCAGCGGCAGGTGGGTCACCGGCCCGAACTTGACCGCGTTGACGGCCCGGACCATCGCGTCGGCGATCTGGGCGGTGAGGATCTCCTGCGGACGGTACGAGGAGGAGAGCAGGCCGGGGTTCAGGCCCAGGGAGTTCGGGTCCTCGAAGCGGTCGAGCCACTCGACCCGCCCCGGGGACTGGTGGTCGATGACGTGGATGTCGCTGAACTGGGCGAACGCGAGCAGCGCGGTCCGGGCGTTCTCGGGGCCGTCGTAGGCATCGGCGCCGAGTCCGGTACGGACGAGGTGCGGTTCACCGGGGCCGACGACGATCTGGGCGTAGCCCTTCGCGTTGGCCGGCCCGGGTACGAGGGTGCGGCCGACGGTGGTGGCAAGCGGGCTCGCGGCCACGGCAGCCTCGTTGAGCGACATCATCAGGGGGGTTGCGGCGGCGGTCCCGCCCACGATGGCAGCTCCGCGCAGGACGGTACGTCTCGACATCTCCATGTGGGACACAACGAGCAAGTGTGCTCCTGGTCACGTTCTCGCCACCGGACGTGCGCCACCGGATGTCCAGGCCCCACCCCGGCCGTAGACGCTGATGTCCCGGTCCGCGAAGATTGTTCCGCGACGGGTGCCCAGCGATGCCCGCACGACCCGAGGAGTACGACGATGACGGACGCGCTACAGCCCGAGAACCTGCGGAAGGTGAACCGGCTCGAATCCCTCAGCGACGCCGACCTGGCGACCGTCGTCCGGGCCGGTCGGCACGTGCACCTGCCGGCGGACTGGTCGCTCATCTCCGAGCGGACCCCTGCCGACAAGGCGTACCTGATCCTCGAGGGCGAGGTGTCGGTCCGCAAGGGTGGTGCCGAGGTCGCCCGCCTCGGCCCGGGTGACGTGATCGGTGAGGTCGCGATCGTCAGCCACACGCTGCGCACAGCGAGCGTCGTCAGCCTCACCCCGCTCGAGGTCATCCACTTCACCCGGGAGTCGCTCGAGGCGCTGCTCGACTCGGTGCCGTCCTTCGGTGCGGCGCTCCGCGGCACCACCGCCGACCGCCTCGAGAACTGACGGACACCCCGGTGGCCGACGACCTGGACCCGCAGGCGATCTTCGACGCCGTCGAGCTGCACCTGCTCGGCAGCCACCCGACGTTGACGGGCGCGCAGATCGCCGCCGAGGTCGGGATCCCGATGGAGGTCGCTCGTCAGCGGTGGCGCTCGCTCGGCTTCACCGCGGTCGGCGACGACGTGGTCGCGTTCACCGAGGCGGACCTCGAGGCGATGCGGCTGACCCAGACGATGCACGACCTGGGGATGATTCACCCCGAGGACGAAGCGGCCCTGATCCGCACCCTGGGGCGTAGCTTCGCCCGTCTCGCCGAGTGGCAGATCACCATGCTCGCCCGGACCATCGACACCACCGACCTCGACGCGGACGGCCTCAGCGCTGTCATGGGGGAGGTCACCCCGGTGATCGAGCAGGTGCAGAACTACATCTGGCGACGGCACACGCTGAGCGCGGCGTCGCGTCTGCTGCTGGCTCCGCCCGTGGAGGAGAGCGAGGAGGGGACGTGCACGGCGATCGGGTTCGCCGACATCGTCGCCTACACCCGGCAGACCCGCACTCTCTCGCAGAACGACCTGGCCTCGCTGGTGGAGCACTTCGAGGCGCAGGCACTGGCGATCATCACCGCCCACAACGGCCGGATCATCAAGACCATCGGGGACGAGATCCTGTACGCCGCCGACACCGCCGAGGAGGCTGCCAGGATCGCGCTGGACCTGGTGGAGGAGCACCTCGAGGACGAGGACTTCCCGCAGCTGCGCGTCGGTGTGGCGTGGGGCCCGGTCCTGAACAGACTCGGAGACGTCTTCGGTCCGACGGTGAACATCGCGTCCCGGCTCACCTCGGTCGCCCGTCCCGGACGGGTGCTGGTCGACAAGGATCTCGCCGAGGCGATCGAGGGGGACGACTCCTTCAAGCTGCGCCGGATGCGTCGGATGTCGGTGAAGGGGTACCGCCGGCTGGAGCCGTGGGCGCTGCGCCGGCCCATGGAGGAGGGCGAGCTCCCGCCGGTCGCCGCGGTGCTCCACGAGAAGAGCCAGGACCTGCTGCGGGTCGTCGACGAGCGCCAGCGCCGCGGCGACCGTGCCGCGGGCACCGAGGCCCCGGAGTAGACCCCCGAGCCCTCATCCTCCGTTCACCGACACGAGGGCCGTTGCGCCCCGTCCGTTCTGAGGGCGTTCCTAGCGTCGAGGCATGCGAACGCTGATCCGGTTCCCCTCCCGCGGCCTCAGGGTCCTCGTGGTCACCGAGTCCTTCCTGCCGCAGGTCAACGGCGTCACGAACTCGGTCCGCCGGCTTCTCGACCACCTCCAGGACACCCCGCACCAGGCGCTGCTGGTCGCCCCGTCCGGGCCGGACGAGTACGCCGGCACCCGGGTGCACCGGGTCACCTCCGTGGCGATGCCGACGTACCGGGACTTCCCGATCGGGTTGGCCTCGCAGCACACGCTGCGCCGGATCTTCGCGGAGTTCCAGCCGGACGTCGTACACCTCGCCTCGCCCGCGCTCCTCGGTCGGGCCGCCGGGATGATGGCCCGGAGCCTCGGCATCCCGGTCGTCGCGGTCTACCAGACCGACCTGATCGGTTTCGCGGCCCGCTACAGGTTTCCGGGCGCGACGGCGATGATGCGGCGCCTGACCACCAGCATCCACGGTCCGGCGGACCTGAACCTGGTGCCCTCCTCCGCGAGCCGGGACCAGCTCGAGTCGCTCGGCATGCCCAACCTGGCTCTCTGGCCCCGCGGGGTCGACGAGACCCAGTTCCACCCGTGTCGCCGTACCGACCAGCTCCGGGCCGAGATCGGTGCGGCCCCGGACGACGTCCTCGTCGGTTACGTCGGGCGGCTGGCCCCGGAGAAGGAGCTCGAGCTGCTCGAGGCGGTCCGGCACCTGCCGCACCACCGGCTCGTCGTGGTCGGTGGTGGTCCCGAGGAGTCCCGGTTGCGCGGGTTGCTGCCGGACGCGCACTTCCTCGGCGTCCGGCACGGAACCGACCTCGGTCGGATCGTGGCCTCGCTCGACGTCTTCGCGCACACCGGCAGCACCGAGACCTTCTGCCAGGCCGCCCAGGAGGCGTTGGCCTCCGGGGTCCCGGTGGTGGCCCCGGACGCCGGCGGGCCCCGGGATCTGGTCCGGCCGGGGGAGAACGGCTTCCTGTTCACCCCCGGGGACGGCAGCGACCTGTACGCCCAGCTGGAGGCGCTGGTGAGCAGCCCGGGGCTGCGTGCCCGGATGGGGCGGGCAGCGTACGTCGGGGTGCGGGAGCGCACCTGGGCCTCGGTCAACGACGCGCTGATCGGTCACTACCAGTCCTTGGTCGGGCCGCGGCAGGTCCGGCTGGCCGGCTGATCAGCAGTCCTGGTCGCTGGTCCTGATCACCAGCACTGATCACCGGCACTGATTACCAGCACTGGGCCATCAGCTCGGCGTACAACTCCTGCTCGTCGACGTCCAGCCCGCGGCGGGCGAACCACGAGCAGACGTTGCGGCAGTCGCGGAGCAGGAAGTCGGCACCGAGCGGGTTGGTAACGATGTCGACCATCTGCGGGAGGTCGATGATCACCAGCCGCTCACCGGCGGCCAGGATGTTGTACGGCGACAGGTCCCCGTGCGCCAGCCCTCGGCGCGCCAGGGCCGCCAGCGCGTCGCGGAGCTGGTCGAACCAGGTGACGAGCAGGTCGTGCTCGGGGCGGGTGCTCGCGAGCCGTGGTGCGGGCTCACCGTGGACGGTGATCAGCTCCATCAGGATCTCGGTGCCGTCGATCTGGACCGGGTAGGGGACCGGGACGCCGGCCTCGTAGCAGCGTTGCAGGGACAGCCACTCGGCCCACGCCCACTGCCCGGACGCGGCCTCGCGGCCGAACGCGCTCTTCTTGGCGATCGCCCGCGCTTCCCGGGAGTCCTTGATCCGTCGGCCCTCGGTGTAGCCGGCGTTGCGGTGGAAGGTGCGGTGCTCGGCGGCGCGGTACCGCTTGGCGGCCAGGACCACGCCCTCGGTGCCCGGTACTGCGCGTTCGAGCAGGAAGACGTCGGCCTCCTTGCCGGTCTTGAGGATGCCGAGGTCGGTCTCGAGAGCGGCGCGGTCGGTCACCAGCCAGTCGGGGACCGGTTGCGGTCCGCGCATCAGCGGTTCCAGGTCCCAGTAGCGGGTGAATCGCTGACCGTCCTCGGGGTCTTCAAGGGGGCGGTAGTCGAAGGCGAACGGGTCAGACGGACGCGGCTGTGCGTCGGAAGAGGTCATCGTGGGTTCTCCGGAGAAGGGTGGAAGGGGCGGCGGGCACGCCGACAACATCGATCTGCACGTCACGCCTCCTTCGCTCTCCGGAGCCCGATCACCGGGACTCGCTGTCCGCCAGGATCGCCGACCCGGTCATTCGGGGCAACCGGTTATTCGGGGTGCAGGATCGCGGCGAGCTCCTCGACACCGTCCACCAACCGGGTGCCCGGACGGGCCCAGGAGGCGTTCGCGTCGACGGCGTAGACCGGGACGCCGACCGGCAGCACCCCGCTCGCAACCAGGTCGTCCGCGAGTGCGGACGAGCCGTCGCGGTCGAATCCGCAGGGGGCCACCACGATCACCTCCGGCCGCGCCGCGTGCACCTGTTCCCAGGTCACCCGCACCGACTTCTCCCCGGGACTGCCGAGGACCGGGTCGCCGCCGGCACGGGCGATCATCTCGGGGATCCAGTGCCCCGGGGCGAACGGCGGGTCGGTCCACTCCAGGAACATCACCCGTGGCCGTGACCGGCCTTCCACGCGCTGCCGGACCACCTCCAGGCGGGCTCGTTGCGCGGTCACCAGGGCCCGGGCCGCGTCCTCGTGCCCGGTGGCTGTGCCGAGCTGCTCGATCGAGGCGAGCACCTCCTCCAGGGTGTGCGGGTCGATGGTCAGCACCTCCGCGCTACAGCCGAGGTGGGCCAGTGCGTCGTCGACGACGCTGACGTCGACCGCGCAGCCGGCGCAGAGGTCCTGGGTGACCACGAGGTCGGCGTCCAGGTCCGCCAGTGCGCCCTCGTCGAGGTGGTAGAGATCCTCCCCGCGCGCCATCGCGGACACCACGAAGGCATCGATCGCCGCAGGGGACAGACCCTCGGGCATCGCAGAGGTCGAGACGATCCTGCGGGTCCGGGCCTCAGCAGGGAAATCGCACTCGAAGGTGACGCCGACGACGTCGTCGCCGGCCCCGATCGCGAACAGGATCTCGGTGGTCGAGGGCAGCAGGCTGACGATACGCACGACCCGACTCTAGGCTGGCTCCATGAGCGCAATCACCGAGCAGTCCGTGCTGGCCGCCGTACCGAAGCAGCTGCTGATCGGTGGGGAGTGGCGCGATGCGAGCGGAGGCGGCACCTTCGGCGTCGAGGACCCGGCGACCGGGCTGACCCTCTGCTCGATCGCCGACGCGACCCCGGACGACGCCCGGGCTGCCCTTGACGCCGCGGTGGCCGCTCAGGCCGGGTGGGCGGCGACCCCGCCGAACGAGCGCTCCGAGATCCTGCACCGCGCCTTCCTGGCCCTCGGGGAGCGCGCCGAGGAGCTAGCGCTGCTGATGACGCTGGAGATGGGCAAGGCGGTCGCCGAGTCGAAGGGCGAGCTGGCGTACGCGGCCGAGTTCTTCCGCTGGTTCTCCGGGGAGGCGCTCCGCCTCGACGGCTACTACAAGACCGCGGGGAACGGGGCCAGCCGCGTCCTGGTGATGCGTCAGCCGGTGGGCCCCTGCTACTTCATCACCCCGTGGAACTTCCCGAACGCGATGGGCACCCGGAAGATCGGGCCGGCGATCGCCGCCGGCTGCACGATGGTCGTCAAGCCCGCCCAGCAGACGCCGCTCTCGATGCTGGCGCTGGCCAAGGTGCTCGAGGAGTGCGGCCTGCCGCCAGGGGTCCTGAACGTCATCACCGCGACCCGTTCGGGGGCGGTCTCGGAACCGATCATCAACGACCCGCGGCTGCGCAAGCTGAGCTTCACCGGCTCGACCGAGGTCGGCAAGAAGCTGATCGCGCAGGCCGCCGACCAGGTGCTGAAGGTGTCGATGGAGCTCGGCGGGAACGCGCCGTTCCTGGTCTTCGAGGACGCCGACCTCGACGCTGCCGTCGACGGCGCGATGCTCGCGAAGATGCGCAACATGGGGGAGGCCTGCACGTCGGCCAACCGCTTCCACGTGCACGAGGCGGTGGCGGCCGAGTTCGCGCAGAAGCTCGCGGCCCGGATGGGTGCCCTCACCGTCGGTCGTGGGACCGAGCCCGGCACCGACGTCGGGCCGCTGGTCGATGCCGCCCAGCAGGGCAAGGTCGCCGAATTGGTCGAGGACGCGGTCGCCAAGGGGGCGACCTGTCTGACCGGTGGTACGAAGGGCGACGGTGCCGGCTACTTCTTCGCACCGACCGTGCTGACCGGCGTACCTGAGGACGCCCGGGTGCTGTCCGAGGAGATCTTCGGGCCGGTGGCGCCGATCGCCACCTTCCGCACCGACGAGGAGGCGGTCGAGGCCGCCAACCGGACCGAGTACGGCTTGGTCGCCTACGTCTTCACCCGCGACCTGACCCGTGCCTTCCGGATCTGCGAGGCGTTGGAGACCGGGATGATCGGTCTCAACCAGGGGATCGTCTCGAACGCAGGCGCCCCCTTCGGCGGCGTGAAGCAGTCCGGTTCCGGGCGCGAGGGCGGCAACGAGGGGATCGCGGAGTTCTTGGAGACCAAGTACGTCGCGATCAACGTCTGAGCGTGCGGACGTCCGGGCCGCGGGCCGCCGGTGCCAGCGCGGTTCCTGCTGGGAGGATGGTCCGGTGACCTCCACCGCACCCCGCGACGTCGTGATCCTCGGCTCCACCGGCTCGATCGGCACCCAGGCCCTGGACGTCGTCCGGGCCAACCCCGGTTTGTTCCGAGTCGTCGGGCTGACCGCCGGCGGGTCCCAGCGTGACTTGTACGACGCCCAGGTGGCGGAGTTCGCCCCGCAGTTCTCCGGCCTCGGCGAGAGCGCCTCGGTCGAGGCCGCCTCGTTGCGGTGCGACGTCGTCCTCAACGGGATCACCGGTGCGGTCGGGCTCAGGCCGACGATCGCAGCGCTCGAGGCGGGCAACACCCTGGCACTGGCCAACAAGGAGTCCCTGATCATGGGCGGAACCGTGGTCACCTCGCTGGCCGGACCGGGCCAGATCGTCCCGGTCGACAGCGAGCACAGCGCGCTGGCGCAGTGCCTGCGCGGTGGTTCGGCGGGCGAGGTCCGCAAGCTGGTGCTGACCGCCAGCGGCGGGCCGTTCCGCGGCCGGACCCGCGCCGAGCTCGCCGAGGTCACCCCGGCGCAGGCGCTCGCGCACCCGACCTGGGACATGGGCCCGGTCGTCACGATCAACTCCGCGACCCTGGTCAACAAGGGGTTGGAGGTGATCGAGGCGCACCTGCTCTTCGACATCGGCTTCGAGGCGATCGAGGTGGTGGTGCACCCGACCTCGGTGGTGCACTCGATGGTCGAGTTCACCGACGGGTCCACCCTGGTGCAGGCCTCGCCCCCGACGATGCTGATCCCGATCGCACTGGGGATGGGTTGGCCGGACCGGGTCCCCGACGTCGCGCCGGCGGTGGACTGGACGACCGCGCAGACCTGGGAGTTCTTCCCGCTCGACGACGAGGCGTTCCCCGCCGTCCGGCTGGCCCGCGAGGCGGGGATGGCAGCCGGGACGGCGCCGGCGGTCTACAACGCTGCCAACGAGGAGTGCGTCGCCGCGTTCCGCGACGGGCGGCTGCCGTTCCTCGGCATCGTCGACACGATCGGCACCGTTCTCACCCGGCACGACGTAGGCTCAAGTCAGACAAATCTGACTCTCGACGACGTGCTCGCCGCCGACGCATGGGCGCGTGCCGAAGTTGCCCGGATCCTGGAGAAGACCAACCGATGACCGCCTTGCTCTACATCCTCGGTGTGCTGGTGATCGTGGTCGGCCTGGCCGTCTCGATCGCCCTGCACGAATGCGGTCACATGCTGCCGGCAAAGCGGTTCGGCGTCCGGGTGCCGCAGTTCTTCGTCGGTTTCGGTCGCACGCTGTGGTCGACCAAGCGCGGCGGCACCGAGTACGGCATCAAGGCGTTCCCGCTCGGCGGCTTCGTCAAGCTGATCGGGATGCTGCCGCCGCACCCCCCGCAGGAGCCGACCCGGGGTCCGCGGGCCTTCGCCGTGATGATCGCGGACGCGCGGCAGGCCGAGGCCGACCTGCTCGAACCCGGCGACGAGAACCGGATGTTCTACCAGCTTCCGTGGTGGAAGAAGGTCATCGTGATGGCCGGTGGCCCGACGGTGAACCTGGTGATCGCGTTCTTCCTCTTCGGTGCGGTCTTCTGGATCCACGGCGTCCCGGAGACGACCACCAAGGTCGAGACCGTGGCGGACTGCGTGATGGCGGTGCGCACCGACGAGGCCCCGCGTGCCTGCACCGACGCCGACCCGGTGGCTCCCAGCAAGCTCGCCGGCATCCAGGCGGGCGACCAGATCCTCGCCTTCGGCAGTACCGAGATCACCTCCTACACCCAGCTGCAGAAGCTGATCCGGGCCAACGGCGACCAGGACGTCTTCATCACGGTCCTGCGCGACGGTGCGGAGACCGTGCTCTCGGCGACCACGGCGGTCAACGAGCTGCCCGACCTCGAGGGCGGCACCACTTCGGTCGACGTCGGCTACCTGGGGATCACGCCGACGCAGGAACTGGTCGCCAAGGGGCCGGTCTACACCCTGGGTCAGATGGGGGACTACACCGTCGAGACGGTGAAGGCGTTGGGCCGGCTCCCGGAGAAGCTCTGGGGTGTCGCGAAGACGGTGGTCGGCATCGAGGAGCGCGACCCGAACGGCCCGATGAGCGTCGTCGGCGTCAGCAGGGTCGCCGGCGAGGTCACCTCCGACCAGGAGATCAACCTGGGCGACCGGGCGGCGTTCGTCATCACGCTGCTCGCCGGGGTGAACCTGTTCGTCGGGATGTTCAACTTCGTGCCGCTGCTCCCGCTCGACGGCGGCCACATCGCCGGCGCCCTCTACGAAGCCGTCCGACGCGGCTTCGCGCGGCTCTTCAGGCGGCCGGATCCGGGCCACTTCGACGTAGCCCGGTTGCTGCCGGTCGCGTACGTGATGGTGGGCGTGCTCCTGGTGATGACGGTGCTGCTGGTCTACGCGGACATCGTGGCGCCCATCGCCTGACCCGGGCGCCGACCGCCCCGATACCCTGGGGTCATGACCTCGATCTCGCTCGGTATGCCCGAAGCCCCGCCGCCGGTCCTGGTGCCGCGGCGCCCGACCCGTCAGATCAAGGTCGGCAAGGTCGGGGTGGGGAGCGAGTCCCCCATCTCGGTCCAGTCGATGACCACGACGCTGACCGCGGACGTCAATGCCACCCTCCAACAGATCGCCGAGCTCACCGCCGCCGGCTGCGACATCGTCCGGGTCGCCTGCCCCTCGCAAGACGACGCCGAGGCGCTGCCGGAGATCGCCCAGCACTCGCAGATCCCGGTGATCGCGGACATCCACTTCCAGCCGAAGTACGTCTTCGCGGCGGTCGACGCCGGGTGCGCAGCGGTTCGGGTGAACCCGGGCAACATCAAGAAGTTCGACGACCAGATCAAGGAGATCGCGGCCGCGGCCTCGGACCGGGGCACCTCGATCCGGATCGGAGTCAACGCCGGATCCCTGGACCCGCGGCTCCTCGCCAAGTACGGCAAGGCCACCCCCGAGGCGCTGGTGGAGTCGGCGAAGTGGGAGGCCTCGCTCTTCGAGGAGCACGGTTTCCGGGACTTCAAGATCTCGGTCAAGCACAACGACCCGGTCGTGATGGTCCGCGCCTACGAGCTGCTGGCCGAGGCGGGGGACTGGCCGCTGCACCTCGGTGTCACCGAGGCAGGTCCGGCTTTCCAAGGGACGATCAAGTCGGCGACCGCGTTCGGGGCGCTGCTCTCCCAGGGCATCGGCGACACCATCCGGGTCTCCCTCTCGGCTCCGCCGGTCGAGGAGGTCAAGGTCGGTATCCAGATCCTCCAGTCCCTGAACCTGCGCCCGCGCAAGCTCGAGATCGTCTCGTGCCCCTCCTGCGGCCGTGCCCAGGTCGACGTCTACTCGCTGGCGGAGAAGGTGACCGCCGGGCTCGAGGGGATGGAGGTCCCGCTCCGGGTCGCCGTGATGGGTTGCGTCGTGAACGGGCCGGGAGAGGCACGTGAGGCCGATCTGGGCGTGGCCTCGGGGAACGGCAAGGGTCAGATCTTCGTCCGCGGCGAGGTCATCAAGACCGTGCCGGAGTCGATGATCGTCGAGACCCTGATCGAGGAAGCCATGCGCCTCGCCGAGGAGATGGAGCCGGTTGAGGGGGCTTCCGCCGAGGTCACCGTCTCCTAGGGTGACGGGCTGGCGTTCCTACCCGTGCTGCCGCCTTCCTGGGCGGTGATGGCAGCCTCGATCAACCGCAGGCTGCTCTGGCAGGCCAGCCAGTTGGGGCTGTTCCGGGCCAGCGAGTCCAGGTCGCCGACCGCGGTCTCCACCGCGTCGGCGTCGGTCAGCTCGACGGTGGCGAGCTGCGCCCAGGCAGGTTGCAGCTCGGCGTTCGCCGCGGCGGCGTACTCGCTCAGGGCGGCTGCGGCCGCGCGCACCCCGTTCTTGGTCGGCGGGGTGACCGACTTCCCGGCGGAGTCCCGGTACGGCTCCGGGAGTGCGTCGTTGAGGTACAGGTCGACGCCGGCGGCGACCTGGGCCAGCTGGAACTCCATGTCGTAGGGCTGCACCGTCACCATGAACTCGCGCAGCAACGTGATGGCCGTGACCTGCGCCTCGATGTTGGCCTGGCAGTTCTCCGCGCTCTCGGTGTTCTCGTAGAGCACGATCGTGGCGGTGACGCTGGTCCAGCGCGAGGCGAGTGCGGAGGGGTTCGGGTCCTCGTCGAGCCCGATCACGCTCTCACCGACCTCACGCCACTGGTCGCGACACTCCTGGAGTGTCTGCGGCACCGCGACCGGCGTCACCGGTTCCTCCGCGCCGCACGCGGTCAGGACGGTCCCGAGGAAGAGCGCGAGAACAGCCACGACCCCCGTGGCGCGACGAACCATGGGGTCACCGTAGCGGCCCTGGGCTTCCTTCGGGGCCAACGCCGAGCGGGTGGGGGCGACACCCGGCGCGCCCGTGACTACGCTCGGCACGTGCTCGCTTCCCAGGGACCGGACGCGGAGCGGTCGGTCGGCCGTTCGGCAACCGTGCGCTTGCTCGGTCCCGCCGACCTCGCCGCCGCCCTCGAGGTCATCGAGCAGGACCCGGTCGTCAACGTCTTCGCCGACTACCGCAGCCGGATCACCCAGCTCGACCAGCGCTGGCTCGGCGGGCAGGTGTGGGGGTACGTCGAGGACGGCGACCTGGTCTCGCTGTGCCACGTGGGTGCCAACATGGTCCCGGTGCAGGCGACCGCGGCGGCCTGCGCGGCGTTCGCGGACCGGGCCCTGCGCCAGCAGCGGCAGAGCTCCACGATCGTCGGCCCGCGCGACGCCGTCCGCTGGCTCTGGTCCGACCTGGAGGAACGCTGGGGCCCCGCTCGGGACGAGCGCTGGGACCAGCCGCACCTCGCCATCTCCGAGGCGACCGAGGTGGCGGCCGACCCGGCCGTCCGGCGTACGACGCCCGAGGAGATCGAGGACCTCTACCCGGCCTGCGTGGCGATGTACGCCGAGGAGGTGGGGGTGTCGCCGGAGGCCGACGGCGGCCGGAACCTGTACCGGGCCCGGGTGGCGCAGCTGGTCAACCGGGGGTGGTCCTTCTCCCGGATCGAGAACGGTCGGGTGCTCTTCAAGGCCGAGATCGCCTGCGCCTCGCCGCTCGCGGCCCAGGTCCAAGGGGTCTACGTCGACCCCGAGTACCGGGGCCAGGGACTCTGCACCGCCGGGATGGCCGCGGTGGTTGCCTTCGCCCGGCGCGAGATCGCACCGACGGTGTCGCTCTACGTGAACGCGCACAACCTCGCGGCGCGGCGGGCCTACGAGAAGGTCGGGTTCAGCCAGACCGCCACCTTCTCCACCTTGATGTTCTGACCTGCTACTGGGGCCTGCTACTGGGGCCTGGCTAGGGTGGCGCCATGACAGCACCGCTGCGTCGCGACGCCAAGGTCCTCGTCGGAGGGTTCCTCACCTCCGGCACCGTCCACCTGGTGAAGCCCGAGGTCTTCGAGCCGCTGATGCCCGACTGGGTTCCGGCGCACCGTGAGGTCATCGTCTGGTCGGGGGTCGCCGAGATCGCCTGCGCTGCGGGGCTGCTGTTCCCGCCGACCCGCCGGGTCGCCGGCTGGGCGAGCGCGGCGCTGCTGGCCG
>JBFJNH010000008.1:0-76123 GCA_041618295.1 Marmoricola sp. | reverse complement strand
GCAACGCGTCGAGTACTGGCTGGACCCGTTCGGCAACGCCGACGGGGCGGGCCAGATCATCAACGGGATGTACGGGATGGCGTGGGGCGGTCTCACCGGCCGCGGCCTCGGCCAGGGCCAGCCGCAGATGACGCCGTTCTCCTACTCGGACTTCATCATCCCCTCGTTCGGCGAAGAGCTCGGGCTGACCGGGCTGCTGGCGATCGTGCTGCTCTACGGTCTGATGGTCGAGCGCGGTCTGCGGACCGCGCTGATCTGCCGTGACAACTTCGGCAAGCTGGTCGCGGCCGGGTTGGCCGCGGTCCTGGCGCTCCAGGTCTTCGTCGTCATCGGCGGCGTCACCAAGCTGATCCCGCTGACCGGCCTCACCACGCCGTTCCTCTCCCAGGGCGGTTCGAGCCTGGTGGCCAACTGGGTCGTGGTCGCGCTGCTGCTGCGCATCTCCGACCAGGCCCGCCGCCCACCCCCGGAGTTCGGTGACGGTGGCGACGGCCTTCCGGGCTTCGACGACGACGCCACCCAGGTGGTGAACATGCGATGAATCGCCCCATCCGCAACCTCGCGATCGCCTGCCTGGCGCTCTTCCTGCTGCTGATGCTGAACATCACCTACCTCCAGTACTGGCAGGCCGACGAGCTCAGCTCGCTGAGCGCGCACGGCGACAACAACCGGGTGAAGGACGCCGCGTTCTCCGAGCCGCGTGGCTCGATCCTGGTCGGCAACCGCAAGATCGCCACCAGCAAGAAGTCGAACGACCGGTTCGAGTACCAGCGCACCTACCCGGGCGGCCCGGAGTACGCGCACCTGACCGGCTACTTCTCCCGGCAACGCTTCGGCGGGGTCGAGAACACCCAGAACGAGGTGCTCACCGGTGACGCCCCCGGCCTCTTCGTGAACCGGCTCGTCGACGTCCTGAGCAATCAGGCGCCGCAGGGCGGCAACGTCGTCCTGACCATCGACCCGGCCGCCCAGAAGGCCGCGTACGACGGGCTGCGGGCGCTCGGTGGCCGGATCAAGGGCGCGGTGGTGGCGATCGAGCCGCGGACCGGCCGGATCCTGGCGATGGTCTCCAGCCCGACGTTCAACCCGAACGCGCTCGCCGACCACAGCCTGACGAGGTCCGACGCCGTCTACAACCGGCTGATCGCCAACGCCGGGTCGCCGCTGAACAACCGGGCGATCGAGGAACGGCTCCCCCCGGGGTCGACGTTCAAGCTCGTCACCGCGGCGGCGGCTCTCTCCAGCGGCAAGTACCGCCCGGACTCGATGGTCGACGGCAGCGCCTCCCTGGACCTGCCGCTGACCACCTCCACGATCCGCAACGAGAACCGGGGCACCTGCGGCGCCGCGAAGATCAGCCTGACCCGGGCGCTCCAGGTCTCCTGCAACGTCGCGTTCGGCGCGATCGGCCTCGATCTCGGCGGTGACGCGCTCCGCGAGCAGGCCGAGAAGTTCGGTTTCAACACCGAGCGCTTCTTCACCGACCTCGACGACCCGCTGACCCGCCAGGCCACCAGCGTCTTCCCCAGCGAGATCAACGCACCGCAGTCGGCCCAGTCCGCGATCGGACAGTTCGAGGTCGCCGCGACGCCGCTGCAGATGGCGATGGTCGCCGCCGGTATCGCCAACAACGGCGACGTGATGAAGCCGTACCTGGTCGACGAGACCCAGTCCGCGGACCTCGACGTGATCAAGCCGGTCGCTCCGGTGGCCCTGACCCGCGACGCCGTCTCAGCGGCGGTGGCCCGCCAGCTCACCGAGATGATGGTCGCGGTGGTGGACAACGGCACCGGCACCAACGCCCGGATCCCGGGGATCAAGGTGGCCGGGAAGACCGGTACGGCGCAGAGCGCCAGCGGCCGCGACCCCTACGCCTGGTTCGTCTCGTTCGCACCGGCCGAGACCGCCCAGGTCGCGGTCGCGGTCCTGATCCAGGACGCCGGGGTCGCCCGGAACAGGATCTCGGGCGGCGGGCTCGCCGCGCCGATCGCGCGCGCCGTGATGGAGGCGGTGTTGCGCTCGTGACGACCAGAGCCTCAAGGACGGCCCCAAGGACGGCCCCGCGGACAGCACCGCGGGCAGCCCGGCTTCTCGGGCATCATCAACACAGCGCCGGGCGCGGCCCGGTGCTCAGCAAGGGACGGGAACGAATGAGGGGAAACCTCGATGGTTGAGCCGCACCGCGTCGGTGGACGCTACGAGATCGGCGAACTGCTCGGCAGGGGCGGGATGGCGGAGGTGCGCAAGGGCACCGACATCCGGCTCGGTCGTACCGTCGCGGTCAAGCGTCTACGCACCGACCTCGCCAGCGACGCCACCTTCCAGGCCCGGTTCCGCCGGGAGGCGCAGGCAGCAGCGTCCCTGAACCACCCTGCGATCGTCTCGGTCTACGACACCGGCGAGGAGCTCTCGACCGACGGGTCCAACGTCTCCCAGCCCTACATCGTGATGGAGTACGTCGCCGGCCGCACCCTGCGCGACATCCTGCGCGAGGGCCGCAAGATCCTGCCCGAGCGGGCCATGGAGATCGTCTCGGGCACTCTCGGTGCCCTGGACTACAGCCACCGCGCCGGGATCATCCACCGCGACATCAAGCCCGGCAACGTGATGCTGACCCCCGCCGGCGACGTGAAGGTGATGGACTTCGGGATCGCCCGCGCGATCTCGGACGCGCACAGCACGATGACCCAGACCGCGGCGGTCGTCGGCACCGCGCAGTACCTCTCCCCCGAGCAGGCCCGTGGCGAGACCGTCGACTCCCGCTCGGACGTCTACTCCACCGGGTGCCTGCTCTTCGAGCTGCTCACCGGTCGGCCGCCGTTCGTCGGTGACTCGCCGGTCGCGGTCGCCTACCAGCACGTCCGCGAGCAGGCCCCCGCGCCGTCCTCGTTCGACGCGGACCTCCCTGCCGAGGTCGACGCGATCGTGGCGAAGGCCCTCGCCAAGCGGCTCGAGGACCGGTACCAGAGCGCGGCCGCGATGAAGGAGGACGTGGACCGGTTCCTGGCCGGCCGGCCGGTGCAGGCGCCCCCGGTGGTCCGCGAGCCCGCGAACGCGTTCGTGCCGCCGGCGCAGCCGATGCACGACACCACCGCGACCGCGGTCGTCCCCGCCGCCACTCCGGACTGGCAGCAGCAGGAGGAGGCCGACAAGCGCCGCAACCGGACGTTGCTGATCCTGGGCGCGCTGCTGGTCGCCGTCGTCGTCGGAGCCATTCTGCTCGTGCCGAAGATGATCGGCACAGCGCCGGAGCAGACGTCGGTTCCCAGGGTCACCGACGTCACCCTGGCGAAGGCGCAAGAGCTCCTGACCCGAGCCGGGCTCACCGTCGGGGAGGTCACCGAGGAGCCCAGCGAGACTGTCGAGAAGGGCTTCGTCATCTCGCAGAGCCCCGAGGGCGGTGTCAACAGCCTGGTCGACCCGGGCACCGCGATCGACCTGGTCGTCTCGTCCGGCATCCCCGAGGTGGAGATCCCCGACGTGATCGGCGACCTCAGCAAGGCCGCGACCGACGAACTCAAGGCCCTCGGCCTGGAGCCCACCTACAAACCGCAGGCCGACGACTCCCCCAAGGGCACCGTCCTCGCGGTGAAGCCCGGCGTCGGGGAGCTCGTCCCCAAGGGCTCCAAGGTCCAGCTCACCTTGTCGCAGGGACCGCAGAAGCTGCCCGACGTGGTGGGCAAGACCCAGGCCGAGGCCGAGGCGATCCTGCGCGAAGCCGGTTGGGAGAACATCACCTTCCTCGACGACAACGCCTCCACCGAGCCGAAGGGGACCGTCACCGCGATGACCCCCGCGGCCGGCACGGAGACCCGCTCGGACAACAGCATCGTGCTCCAGGTCTCGACGTTCGAGGAACCTGAGCCCACACCGACCCCGACACCGGAGCCGACACCCGACCCGACGCCGCTGTTCCCCTAGGGCGTCACCGGCTCCCGGGGGCCGACCACGGTGACCGCCGCGATCGCGGTGGTCACCGGGACGGCGAGCACCAGGCCGATTCCGCTGGCCAGGGTCCGGACGATCTCCTCGGCGATGCTCTCGCTGGAGAGCAGGTCGAAGACCGGGCGGTCGTAGAGCGAGAGCAGCAGCAGAACGGTGAGCGCGCTGCCGGCGTACGCGAAGACGATCGTGTAGATGGTCGAGGCGATGTGGTCGCGGCCGATCCGCATGCCGGAGGAGAACAGCTCACGCCGACTCAGCTCGGGACCGGCCTCACGGAGCTCCCAGACCGCCGAGGTCTGGGTGATGGTGACGTCGTTGAGCACACCCAGACCGGCGACCACCAGGGCACAGGTGAACAGCCCCTGGAAGGACAGGTCGTTCGCGTACGCCGAGAGCAGCGCGGTGCTGTCGTCGGCGAACCCGGACAGGCTGGCGCCGTAGATGGCCCACTGACCGACCGCCGCGGTGATGCCGACTCCGATCAGGGTCCCGGCGAGCGCGGCGCTGGTCCGCACCGACGGCCCGTGCGTCACGTAGAGCACGACGAACATGATCGCTGCCGACCCGGCCAGGGAGACCGCCAGACCCGAGGACCCGGAGAGCAGCGCCGGGAGCATGAACTTCAGCAGCACCGCGCCGCCGAAACCCAGGCTGAGCAGCGCGAGGAGACCGCGCAGACGCGCCACCGCTCCGACGATCACGACGAACGCGACCCAGAGGATCCACAACGGCTTGAGCCGCACCACCTCGTCGAAGGAGTACGCCGCCTCGGCTCCGTCGACCCCGGGGATCCGGAGCACCCGGACCGTGTCGCCCGACCCCAGGCCGGACTCGGCGACAGCGGTCGGGACGCCCACCGAGATGCTGGTGCCGCTGTCCGCGCCGGTCTCCAGGATCGCCTCGACCATCCCGCAGGCCGGGGTCGCCGTCGGGTCCTCCTCGAACCCGGGAACGGCACCACCGGTGCCGTCGCCGGTCGGGCACGCCCGCTGCACCGCCACCACGGTCGCCTTCTCGAAGGTGACGCCCGGAGCGGTGTACTGGGCCTGGTCCCGTAGCTCGTCGACGGCGTCGGTGTCCGGCCAGAGGAGCACGACCCCGACGACGGTCGCCAGGGCGGAGAGGACGAGGAACGCCGCGAGCACCCGCAGCGGTCCGCGGGAGATCTCGACCGAGCTGCGGCGGGCATGGCTGTGCGAGTGGGAGTGCGTCATCGGTCCTTCAGTCGCGGGTCGGTTTCTCCGGGGACGGCGGGGTCGCGTACTTCAGGGCGATCGAACCCGCGTACGCCGGGAACGAGAGGATGCTGCCCCGCTCGACGGCGTACCCGAGCTGGTAGGCGTCGACGAAGGTGAGGTAGGCGTCGACGTACTCGCTGCGGTCCAGGCTCTGCTGGAGCGCGGCGGGGTCGCCGATCGCCGCGATCCGGTACGGCGGGGAGTACGGCACACCGTGCAGGACGACGGTGTTGCCGACGCACTTGATCCCGGTCGTCGAGATCACCCGCTGCCCCTGGATGGTCATCGCCTCGGCCCCCCCGGCCCAGAGCGCGTTCACGACCGCCTGGATGTCCTGCTGGTGGACGACGAGCTCGTCCGGGGTGACGCCGCCGGGGTCGGCCGCCGCGTCGATCGCCTCCTTGGGGGCGTCGTCGAGGACGACCGTCAGCCCGGGACCGCTCACCGGGAGCAGGCCCGCCGGTCCGCGGAGCGCGTCGACCTGCTCCTGCAGCGCCTCAACCTGGTCGTTGCTGACCAGCCGGCTCAGCCCGCCCACCTCGGCGTTGAGCTCGGCGACCCGGTCGGCGAGCCCGTTGGCGTGAGCGCGTTCCTTCCGGACCACGGAGGAGAGGTCGGTGATGCTGGCCGCACGGAGGTCGAGGCCCTTGGAGTTGACCGAGGTGGTCACGAACAGCGCACCGGCCAGCACGAACATCGCGACCGCCGCCGGCCGCCACCGGCCGCGCAGCCGGATCCGGAACAGGTCCCGCCAGCGCTCCAGCGACTGACCGCGGGCGGCAGGGTCTGCCCTCACAGATCACCCTCCCGCTGCACTCCGCCGCCAGACCCCGGATCGGGGAACCGGCACCCGATTCCGTGGCCGCTACCCGCATCCGGGCCAGCGGTGACTACGCTAACCGACGAACTCGAATCTCTTGTCTCGATCCTGCCTCGATCCTGGGAGCCTTGCCGTGTCCAAGCCCGCCGCCCGAAACCCCACCGTGTCCCTCAGCGGCTACGAGACGTCCTGGGTGCGTACCGGGATCGCCATCGCGCTGGTCCTCGCCGGCATCGCGTGGCTGACCGTCTACACCCAGCTCGCGCTGGACCCGGCGGAGTTCGCCAACGAGCTCCAGTTCGTGGAGCCGAAGAACCCGCTGCCCTGGATGGCTGATCTCTACAAGTGGAACTACGCGATCGGCTTCGGTCTGATCCTGGCGGGCTTGATCGCCGCTGCGCACCGCAAGACCCCGCTCGGCCGGGGCCGCGGGGTCGTCGTCGGGATGCTCGGCTGCTTCCTGATCGGCCTGGTCTGGATCGTCACCTACTACTTCGTCGGCCAGGAGACCGAGTTCACCATCCCGGTGATGGACAAGCTCAACCAGATGAACCTGTTCGTCGGTGTCGGGTTCATGGCGGTCGGCTTCACCTACGCCACCAAGTGGGAGTAGTTACACCGCTGTAGTTCTCCACAGGGTTGTCCCCAGGGTGGGGATAACCGGGGTCAAGCCAGAGCGGCGGCGCGGAACGCGATCAGCGCGAGGGTGGTCACGGTGATCGCCGCCAGGCCCGTCCACTGGTAGACCGGTCGGCCCTCCCGCGGGCTGTAGACGTACAGCGCCGCGATCAGGGCGCCGCCGACGAACCCGCCCAGGTGCCCCTGCCAGGAGATGTAGCTGGAGGCGAGCACCGTGAACGCGACGTTGAGTCCGACCCAGAACAGGATCTGGTTGACGTCCGCCTTGACCTTGAGGCCGACGACCAGGAGCGCACCGAGAAGCCCGAAGATCGCACCGGAGGCACCCAGCGTCTGGGAGTAGGGGTCGGAGAGGAACATCACCGCGAGGCTGCCGGTGAGCGCCGAGACCAGGTAGAGCCCGAGGAACCGGGCGCGGCCCAGGACCGCCTCGAGCTGCGGGCCGAGGAAGTACAGCGCCACCATGTTGAACGCGATGTGCGTGATGCTGACGTGGGCGAAAGCTGAGGTGATGACCTGCCAGTACGCCCCTCCGGAGACGCCCTCGACCTCGATCCGGAACCCGGCCTGCTGGTAGAACGAGCTCGCCGGCAGCAGCGCCAACCGGTCGGTCAAGCCGCCCAGGCTGTCGTCCGCCCGGATCGCCACCCAGACCGCGAGGTTCATCACGATCAGGACGAAGCTGGTCAGCGCCGGGTTGGCACTGCGCTCACCGCCGTACGGAAGCCGCCCGGTCCGTGTCGACTTCGCGCCGTCCTTCACGCAGGACGGGCACTGGAACCCCACCGCAGCGGGGACCATGCAGTCGGGGCAGATCGGGTTGTCGCACCGCTGGCACCGGATCCACGTCTCGCGGTCGGGGTGGCGGTAGCAGACCGGGGCGGCCTCCGTCGGCTCAGTCACTCGTGCATCACCCGCGTCAGCCGCGGGTGATCTCCACCGACTCGATGACCACCGGCTCCAGCGGACGGTCCCCGGGACCGGTCGCGGTGGTGCCGATGGCGTCGATGACGTCGCGGCTCTCCTGGTCGGCCGCCTCACCGAAGATCGTGTGCTTGTTGTTCAGCCAGGTGGTGGCGGCCGTGGTGATGAAGAACTGCGAGCCGTTGGTGCCCGGTCCGGCGTTCGCCATCGCCAGCAGGTACGGCTTGGTGAAGGCGAGCTCGGGGTGGAACTCGTCCTTGAACGTGTAGCCCGGGCCACCGGTGCCGGTGCCGAGCGGGCAGCCGCCCTGGATCATGAAGTTGTCGATGACGCGGTGGAAGACGAGGCCGTCGTAGAACTTCCCGCTCTTGCCGCCGTCGGCCTGGTACTCCTTGGTCCCCTCGGCGAGGCCGACGAAGTTCTCGACAGTCGCCGGGGCGTGGTTCGGGAAGAGGTTGAGCACGATGTCGCCGCGGTTGGTGTGCAGCGTGGCCTTCAGGTCCGACATGGGTCGCCTTCCAAGTGATGAGTCGCAGAATGGTGATGCAGCCCAGATCCTCCCACGCGCGCCAAGATCCGCTGCCTCAGGCCACGGCTGACCCGAACTCCTCGGGGTGCGCTGCCCTGACCGCGGCGGTCGCCCGGTGCTCGGACCAGAACGACAGGATCGGCACGGTGCCGCAGAGCAGGGTGACCACGGTGAACCCGATCGGCCACGCCGCCCGGCGGGAGAGCGCGAACGCGCTGAACAGGAAGATCATGTAGAGCCAGCCGTGCGCGATGCCGAGGTACTCGGTGATGAACTCGCCGGTGTCGTGCGCCGAGCTCCCCTCCAGCCACCAGGCGGGAGTGCTGTCGAAGACCCCCCACATGGCGGTGCCGTCGAAGTTCGCCAGCGGGACACCGACCAGCACCAGCACGATCAGCAGGACCCCGACGATGTTGGCCATCACGCGGTACGCGAGGAGGGTGTTCTTCACGAGTCGAGGTTACCGAGCGCCCGAGCTTGCTCGTGGCCGAGTGGCCGAGAACTCGTTGCCGAGCGAAGCGAGGATCACGAGTCGAGGTTACGCGAACGGAGCGGAGCGTCCCGCCACTCGTCGGCCAGCAACGCGTAGCCGAAGCCATCGAGCCAGCCGCTGCTGCGGTGCAGGGAATCACGGACGTTGTGCGTCTCACGGCGCATCCCCACCCGCTCCATCAGACGCCACGACGGTCCGTTGTCGGCGAAGCAGAAGGCTGTCACCCGGCGCAGTCCGAGGCCGACGAAGGCGACCTGAAGCAGCTCGCGGACAGCCTCGGTCGCGTACCCACGGCCGGCCACCGACGGGTCGAAGCACCAGCCGAGCTCGGCTTGCACCCCGACCGCCTGGGCAGCCACCTCACCCTGAGCCCACCCGTCCTCCACCCGCAGCATCAGGTCGCCGATCACCCGGTCCTCGCACCGGACGGTCAGGGTCTCGCGCAACCATTCGCCCGTCGCGGCCTTCGCCAGGAACGCATCCCGGTCAGTGGAGGAGTCCGACGTCCACCGACCTACCGCCTCCTGCCGACGAATCTGCCACAGCGCCTCGAGGTCGTTCTCCGTCGCCGGGCTCAGCGCGAGCCGGGCCGTGGTCCGGGGCCAGTCCAGGTCGTCGATGGAGGGCATGCGTGTGATCATCGCGAACCCGACGCAGCCGCGCACCCGGTTATCCGTCCACCCAGGCGTGGCTGAGCCACGACCTGCGCCGCACCAGGGAGAATGCTGAAAACGGCGGCGCGTTCCGCGATCGCAGGTCAAGATCGTGGGAACCGAATCAGGCAATTGTGGGGAATTGATGAAGAAGCTGGTCGCGGGGTTCGCCCTCGCCGTTCTGGGGGTGCTGGCCGTGCCGACGAGCGCATCGGCCGGCCCGTACGACCCCGACTTCGGTTTGTCGAACATCAGCTACGCGCAGCAGCCCGCCACCTATTCGATCACCCTGGTCAACCGGCTTCGACTCAGCAACCTGGTCGCGCGAGTCACGAACGCGCCGAGCTTCAGCGGCGCCCTGATGAAGTGCACGGACAAGGAAGATGGCGACCAAGGCCTCGGAGTCTGGACCTGCACCCTGTCCACCTCGAAAGGGCTGAGTCCCGGTGCCCTCTCGGTGACCGCGCAGAGCATCGGCTACGGCGACAACGCCGGGAAGACCAGCGCCAAGGTCACCCGGACCGCGACCGTCTCCAGCAAGTTCGCCGTGACCAGCAACTCCTCCCCGGCCGAGGGGGAGAACTTCACCGTCCGCGGCACCCAGGACGACATCCCCGGTGTCGACGACGTCACCGTCCGGGCCCGGGTCACCTCCGGCGGCAACGTCGTCGGCGGCCAGAGCTCGGTCGCCTGCACCACCGACTCCGGCTCCTTCAGCTGCGCCCTGCGCTCGGTCGAGGGTGCCGGGTCGACCTACTCCGTCCGGGTCACCGAGACCCTCAAGAGCGGGTACACCCGCAGCGCCACCCGCTCGGTCCGGGTGGCTGTCACCCCAGCGCCGGCGACACCGTCGTTCAGCGGGCCCACGGTGTACTCCGTGGACGAGCAGCCCACCGCGCTCAGCGGGCGCACGAACCGGTCGGGTCTGCGGATCCAGGTGCTGGTCGACCCGGTCGGGACCCGCAACTGGAGCACGGCGTCGTCCTGCACGTCGGGCAGCGGCGGCTTCTGGTCGTGCCCGCTGCCGGGCAACCTGGCGGCCGGCAACCACACCTTCGAGGCCCGGGCGGTGGATCCCGAGGATCCGTCCAAGGTCTCCGCGGTCGCCGTACGACGGGCGACGTTCACCGCCGTTACGCCCACCCCGACCCCCACCCCGACCCCGGAGCCGACGCCGACCCCGGAGCCGACCTTCGAGGCGGTCCCGGAGCCGTCCACAGAGGTCCCGACGGCGCCGGTCGCGAACCTCGATCTGAGCTTCTCCGGGCTCTCCACCCCGTTCTCCCAGCTGCTCCTGCTGCTCGTGCTGGGCCTGGCCGTCGTCACCCTCGCCCGGCCGGGCCCGATCTCGCTGGTGCTGAGCGGCAACTCGGTCCCGTTCGCCGAGCCGGAGGACGAGATCGCCGGTCGTGAGCTCGCCCTGCGACGCGGCATCGGCATCGGCGACAACTCCCCCACCTGGCGCGCGTTCGGCCACGAGGCGACCGACTTCTGGAGCCGAACCCTGCCCGGCATGGTGGCGCGGTACAGCCCGTTCCTGGCTCGGCTCTCCACCGACGGTGTCGACCTGCGTGCGATCTTCGGGACGCTGTGGTGGCTCTTCCCGATCTCGGCCGGCGCCCTCGCCGTCGCGGCCGGAAGCCAGACCGGCGCCGACGGCGTCCCGACCGCGGCGCTGGTGATCGCGATCATGGCGATCTCCTGCTTCGACGCGGTCGCCGGGTTCGTGGCCACCCTGGTCTTCGGGATCGTCACCCTCGGCGACGTGCTGACCGACAAGAACGCCGCGCTGGTCGTGCTGGCGCTCGGCTTCCTGTGGACCTCGCTGCCGCTGATCGCGACCGCGATCCGGCCGTTCCGCCGGCCCGGCGTGCCCTCCTGGAAGTACGGCTGGGACCGCGTCGCCGACCTGGTGATCACGGCGACGCTCTGCGCGCTGATCGCCCGGCTGATCGTCTCCTCGATGGATGCCTTCGCCGGCACCACGACCGGGATCGCCGCGGACGAGAACCTCGTCGCCGTGATCGCCTTCGTCGGCATCGCGGCCCGCGTCCTGCTCGCCAACGCGGTCGACGTCTGGTGGCCCGAACGGCTCCGCACCACCGAGATCCAGGAAGACCTGCCGACCCCGACCCCGTGGGCGATCCTCGCCGGCATCGCCGTCCGGGCCGCGGTCTTCGCCTTCATCACGCACGCCTTCGTCGGCACCTGCTGGCAGTGGTTCGTAGCGGTCCTGCTCTTCATGCTGCCCGACCTCACGGTGATGGCCCGCGACTGGTTCGACCTCCAGTGGCAGATCCGGATCCCGCTGCCGGTCGGCGTGACCGAGATCTTCCTGCTGGTCGTCACCTGCACCGTGCTGATCGCCCTGGTCGTCTCGGCCGCCGACAGCCAGGTTCAGGCACTGCGCTACGGGCTCCTGGCGGCGGTGTTCGCGCCGGCGCTGCTGGCGAGCGCCCAGGCCTTCGAGGACGGCAGCACCCGGCAGACCGGCTCCACCTGGGACCGCCAGGTCGCCGGGGCCGGGATCCTGCTGACCACGGTGGTGCTGGCGATCAACGGCTGGGGTTTCTGAGGTCGTCCGGGCCCAGCGTTCGGGTCAGCGTTCGGAGCCCGGCGGGAGCAGCGGCACATCCGGTACCCCGCTGACGGCGAGGTCGAGGATCGCGTCCACGTCGAGGTGCTCGGCGACCAGGTCGCCGAGCAGGTCGAGCCGGGCCTCGCGGCGCTCCTCGAAGCAGACGGACGACGCCGCCCGGCTGCTTCCCACCGCGGTCGCGACCTCCCCCAGGAACGCCTGCCGGAACGCATCGCTCTCCAACGACCCGTGCCACATCGTCGCCGCCACGGCACCGGCCCGGACACCTCCGGGGAACACGGCCCCGCTGCCGACGTCGAACCGTCCGTGGTGGATCTCGTAGCCGGAGACCGGGTGCCCCAGACCGGTCCCGGAGACCAGCCGGAGCGCCTTCTCGGCGCGGAAGACCGTCACCGCGTCAACCAGCCCGAGCCCGTCGGCACCACCCGGAACTCCCTCGACCCCGTCGGGATCCTCGATCCGGCGGCCGAGCATCTGGGCACCACCGCAGATCCCGAGCACCGGCCGCCCGGCGCGGGCGTGCGCGACGACGGCCTGGTCCAAGCCGCGCGACCGGAGCCAGACCAGGTCGGCCAGAGTGGCCCGGGTGCCGGGCAGCACCACCAGGTCGGCGCCGACGAGGTCGCGCGCCGAACTGGCGAACCCGACGTCCAGGTCGGCCTCCAGGCCCAGGGCGTCGACGTCGGTGAAGTTGCTGATCCGCGGCAGCCGGACCACCGCGACCCGAAGCACCCGGTCGCCGTCCGTACGGGCCCGGCGGCCGTCCAGGTCGAGGGCATCCTCGGAGTCGAGCCAGAGGTCCGGGTGCCACGGCAGCACGCCGTACGTCGGTCGACCGGTGAGCCTGGTCAGCTCCTCGATCCCAGGCTTCAGCAGGCCGAGGTCTCCGCGGAACTTGTTGGCCACGAACCCGGCGATCAGCGCCTGGTCGGCCGGTTCCAGCAGTGCGACCGTCCCGTGCAGCGCCGCGAACAGGCCACCGCGGTCGATGTCTCCGACCACCACCGTGGGCAGGCCCGCGTGCCGGGCCAAGCCCATGTTCACGTAGTCGCCGGCGCGCAGGTTGATCTCGGTCGGGCTGCCGGCACCCTCGGCGAGCACCAGTTCGTAGCGGCTTGCCAGGTCGTCGTACGCCGCGTGCGCCGCGGTCGCGAGGTGCCGCCGACCGGACTCCCAGTCGGCGGAAGTCACGGTGCCGCCGGGTCGCCCCATCACGACGACGTGGCTTCGGGTGTCACCGCCCGGTTTGAGCAGCACCGGGTTCATCGCGGCCTCGGGCTCGGCGCCGGCGGCTCGCGCCTGGACCCACTGAGCACGGCCGATCTCGGCCCAGGACCCGTCCTGCTCGGCGCAGACCATCGAGTTGTTCGACATGTTCTGCGCCTTGTACGGGGCCACCGCCAGACCGCGCCGCCGGAACGCCCGGCACAGACCGGTGGTGACGACGCTCTTGCCGGCGTCCGAGGTGGTGCCGGCGATCAACAGGCCGGTCATCCCGCCGGCTCCGGCTCGTCGGCGCCGGGTACCTCCACGGAGTCCCGGCACCAGCGCACCCAGATGAACAGCGCGAAGGCGCCGAAGACCCACCACTCGACGGCGTAGAGGAAGTTGCGCAGCGCGGTGAAGCCGGAGACCTCCGGTACCGCCGACGGCGTGACCGGCTCGAGGTCGGCCGTCGTCCCGGTGGAGACCTCCCGGGCCACGACGTAGGCGCTGTAGAGGTCGGTGTCGACGAACTCGACCAGGCTCGCCAACCGCATCATCGGGATCACGTCGTCGGTGGGGTCCTCGTCGATCGGGCCGCTGCCCTCGGTGGCCTGCAACCAGCCGGTGATCTCCACCTCACCGGTGGGTTCGGGGGCCTCGGCCCGGGCGGACCAGCCCCGCACCACCGGGATCGCCGAGCCGTCCCCGTCGACCCTGACCGGGGTGACCACCCAGAAGCCGCGGCGCTCCGCGAGGTACCGGTCGGCGATGAAGAAGGTCGAGTCCTCCAGCCAGGTGCCGCGGAAGTCGACCGGTCGGCCGAGGTCGCGTCCCGGGAAGCCGCTGTCCCCGGTGATCACCTCGGCGAGCGCGACCGGCGGGAGGTTGCTGAGGTCGCGGGCGGCGTCCGCCCGGCGGGTCTGCCAGGCGTCGAGCTGCCAGAGCCCGAGGACCAGGGCGACGCCGACGCAGACCACCATCGTCAGGTGCCCGGCCCAGTAGCGGGGTCGCAGCAGCGTCACGAGCACTCGACCAGACTACGGGTGGGGTGCGAGCATCGGTCCCGTGACCTCCCAGATCAAGCACCTCAACTGCGCGTCCATGTCCCCGCGAGCCCCGGGGGGGATGACCCCCGACCGGATGGTCTGCCACTGCCTGCTGGTGGAGGGCCCGAACGGCCTGATCCTGGTCGACTCCGGCTTCGGCACCGAGGACCTCGCCCAGAAGCGGATGGGCAAGGCGTTCATCGGGCTGATGGGCGCTGCGCTGGATCCGGCGGAGACCGCGATCGCCCAGGTCCGGGCGCTCGGTTACACCGCCGACGACGTGACCGACATCGTGCTGACCCACCTGGACCTGGACCACGCCGGTGGCATCGGCGACTTCCCGAAGGCCCGGGTGCACGTGTTCGCCGACGAGCTCGACGCGGCCCGGAAGCGGGCGTCGGTGAAGGAGAAGAACCGCTACATCGAGGCGCAGTGGGCGCACGGCCCGGACTGGGTCGAGCACGCGCTCCCCGCCCGGCAGAGCGCTGGCGATTCCTGGCTGGGCTTCGACTCGGTGACAGTGGTCAACGACGACATCCTGCTGGTCCCGCTGCGCGGGCACACCCGCGGCCACAGCGGTGTCGCGGTCAGGCGGCCCTCCGGTGGCTGGTTCCTGCACGCCGGTGACGCGTACTTCAACGCCGGGGAGAAGCAGACCCCGCCGACGTGTCCGAGCGGCCTGTCGATCTTCCAGTCGCTGGTCCAGATGGACAAGAAGGCCCGGCTCGCGAACCAGGACCGGATCCGCTCCCTGCACGCCGACCACGGCCCCGGGTCCGGGTCCGCCGAGGTCGTCACCATCTTCAGCGCCCACGACGCCCTCGAGTACGACGCGCTGGCCGACGTCACCGACTAGCGGCGGCTCCCGGAGCGAGCCCGGAACCAACCTCCGAACCAGCCCCGGAACCAGCCCGGGGAGCGCGGCGCGATCTGGTCGCGCCAGGTGTCCAGGCCGCCGCTGGGCGCGACCCAGGTGAAGCCCTCCGGCGGACCCTCGACCAGCAGGGTGTGCAGCCGCGGGTCGAGGTCGAGCAGGTGCAGCACCTGGACGACCAGGTCCTCGGGGTCGTCGGTCCGGCGCAGCAGCGCCCGCAGCAGGTACGGCTCGACCTCGGAGCCGAGCACCTCGACGACCTGCTTCGCCGCACCGACGGCCTCATCGGGTCCGCGATCTCCGACCAGGTGTGCTCGGCAACCACGCCGCCACGGGCCACCGCGAAGCCGCCGGCGCGCTCGCCGTCGGGCGCCACGGACGACCAGATCGTGATGCCGAGGCCGGCCCGGTCGAGACCGCTGGCCCCGGCCAGGACACCGACAGCGTCCGCGGGGTCGTCGGTGACCACGATGGTCTGCTCCCGCGACGTACCGACCCAGCCGGAACCGGAGGCGGCGCCGAGCAACGCGACCGCCTTCTCGGCCGGCACCGGGACCGACGCCACTGCGCGGCTGGACCCAGGAGTGCCGGAGAGGTTCTCGTGGTTCATCGGATCATCGAACCACGCGCGTTCGGTCCGGCCTCAGCTCATCCCGCCGTCGTGAGCCAGGACGCACCCGGTGATCATCCGGGCTGCCGGGGAGGCCAGGTAGACGATCGAGGCCCCGAGCTCGGCGGGTGAGATCGCCCGTCCGGGCAGCATCATCATCAGCCGGTCGGCCACCCGCGGGTCGAGGTCGGCCGGGTACTTCTCGGCGACCTCGGAGACGATCGGGGTGTCGACCGTGCCGGGGCAGATCGCGTTGACGCGGATCCGCTCGGGGGCGAGCTCGAGCGCCAGGGACCGGGTGAGCTGGGTCAGCCCGCCCTTGGCCGCGGAGTAGGCGGTGGTGTACCCCTGCGGCACCCGGCCGGCGACCGAGGAGACGTTGACGATGTTGGCGTTCCGGGTGGCGCGCAGGTGCGGCAGCGCCTCCTGCATGACCATGAACGGGCCCTTGAGGTCGATGGTGTGGACACGGTCCCACTCGGCATCGGTGATGGTGTCGAAGCGGCCGAACTGGACGACGCCGGCGACGTTCGCCAACACGTCGATCCGGCCGTGCTCGGCGGCCTTCGCGATCGCCGCGGCCACCGATTCCCGGCTGCCGACGTTGCACTCCACGTAGGTGACCCCGTCGGGCACGGTCGGCTGGATGTCGAGCCCGTAGACGAGGTCGCCGAGGTCGCGGAAGAGCTCCGCGGTCGCGTAGCCGATGCCGGAGGCGGCGCCGGTGATGACGACGACGCGCTGCTCGGCGCCTGCTGCGGAAGACGGTGCTGCGGTCATGGGTGGGGCTCCTGGTCTCGGACGACAGACGGTCGCTCGACGGTAGCAGCAGAAATAGAACCTGTTCTAGTGCGCTCGGGCGGGAAATGTTCTCCACAGCTGTGGGGGACTCTGTGGACTAAGTCCGACTAAGTCCGTACCGTGGTGTGCATGACGGCCGTGGTCAACGTGCACGAGGCGAAGACGCACCTCTCCAAGCTCCTGGAGCGGGTGGAGAACGGGGAGACGATCGTGATCGCTCGCGCCGGGAAGCCGGTCGCCGAGCTGAGCGCGGTGAAGCCGAAGGTGGACTTCGTCTTCGGTGGGCTCAAACATCTCGTGTGGTCCGACGACCCGGACATCTTCGGGGAGAACGACACCGAGATCGCCGAGATGTTCGACCTCGACGGCGAGGACGACCTGTTTTGATCCTTCTCGACACGAATGCCGTCTACTGGAGCATGACGGGGAGCGCCCGTCTGGGTCCCGCCGCCCGCGAGCGCCTGGGATCGGAGACGCGCCGCTGCGTCTCCTCGATCTCGCACGTCGAACTCGCCATCAAACAGATGAAGGGCAAGCTGCACCTCCCTCCGGACCTGCCCCTGCGACTGGCGGAGATCGGGTTGGACGGCCTCGCGTACAGCGAGACCCACGCAACTGGCCTCCACCAGTTCCCGAGCCTCCTAACCCATGACCCGTTCGACCGGATGCTGGTCGCCCAGGCCGTCGTCGAACGTGCGGAGTTCCTCACCGCCGATCGGACCTTGCTCTCGCTGGACCTGCCCTGGATCATCGACGCCACCCGCTAGGAGCACCATGACCGACCTCCCCGACGGTGTCCCGGCCTGGGCTGCCGACCTCGACCTGCTGCCGCACTCGGAGGGCGGTTGGTACGCCGAGACCTACCGGCACGTCGACGGCGTCGAGACCGCTGCCGGCACCCGCTCGCTCGGCACCGCCATCTACTTCCTGCTCGGGCCGGGGGAGTCCTCGGCCTGGCACAAGGTGGCCTCCGACGAGCTCTGGTTCCACCACCGGGGCGGAGCGCTGCGGTTGTGGCTCGCCGGTGACGGTGACGAGCCGGGGGAGGTCACCGAGGTGCTGCTCGGTTCCGCGCTCGACGCCGGGCAGCGACCCCAGGCGCTCGTTCCCGCAGGCGTCTGGCAGGCGGCCCGACCACGTGACGAGGCGGTCCTGGTCAGCTGCGTCGTCGTCCCCGGCTTCGACTTCGCCGACTTCACCCTCGGTGGCCCGGCCCCCGACTGAGGACCGAGCCCACCGCGAGCGCTACTTGCTGGAGGCCCGCTGGTACTGGCGGACCGAGAGCGGGACGAAGACGACCAGGATCAGCACCACCCAGATCAGGGTGTACGCCGCCGGGTTCATCAGCGACCAGGCGTCGGACTCCGCCGGTGCACCGGCGGGGATGTTCCCGAAGAGCTCGCGCGAGGCCAAGGTCAACGCGGAGACCGGGTTCCACTCGACGATCGTGCGCAGCACCCCGTCGAACGACTGCGTCGGGACGAAGGCGTTGGAGACGAACGTGAGCGGCATGATCACGATGAACGACGCGTTGTTGATGACGTCGACGCTCGGAACCATCAGCCCGACCCAGGCCATCACCCAGCTGATCGCGTAGGCGAAGAGCAGCAGCAGGCCGAACCCGGCCAGGGCGTCCACGGCACCCTCCCGGATCCGCCACCCGACCAACAGCCCGGTCAGCGCCATGATGATCAGGGAGAGCACGTTGTAGACCACGTCCGACCCGGTCCTGCCGACCAGCACCGCGGCCGGCGACATCGGCAACGACCGGAACCGGTCGATGATGCCCTTCTGGATGTCCTCGGCCAGACCGGCGCCGGTGAAGGTCGCCCCGAAGACGACCGTCTGGGCGAAGATGCCGCCGACCAGGAACTCCTTGTAGTCCACGCCGCTGCCCGGGTCGATGGCCCCGCCGAAGACGAAGGCGAAGAGCAGGACGAACATGATCGGCGAGATCAGCACGAAGACGAGGATCTCGGGAACTCGCTTGATCTTGATCAGGTTGCGCTTGGCGACTACCCAGCCGTCGACGAGGGCGCGTTCGACGGTCTTCATGCGCTCGCCTTCCCCACGGTGTCTGCAGATTCGGTGTCGGTACCCGAGGACGCGGCCTCGGCGCTGTGCCCGGTCAGGCTCAGGAAGACGTCGTCCATGGTCGGGCGTCGCAACCCGATGTCGAGGACCTCGATGCCCTCGGCACCGAGCCCCTCCAGGACCCGCATCAGCGACGACGCGCCCCCGGTGACCGCCGCCGTCAGCGACCGTCCGTTGTCGTCGAGCTGGACCTCGCCGAGGGCGACCCCGGCCAGCACCCGACGGGTGGCCTCCAGGTCCTCGGGCGCCGCGAGCACCACCTCGACCCGCTCACCTCCGGTCTGCGCCTTCAGCTCGTCGGCCGTGCCGCGGGCGATCTGCTTGCCGTGGTCGATCACCACGATGTCGTCGGCAAGCCGGTCCGCCTCCTCGAGGTACTGCGTCGTGAGCAGAAGCGTGGCCCCGGAGGTGACCAGCTCGCGGATGACCTCCCACATCTGGATCCGGCTGCGCGGGTCGAGGCCGGTGGTCGGCTCGTCGAGGACCAGCACCGGGGGAGCGGCCACCAGGGCCCCGGCCAGGTCGAGGCGCCGGCGCATGCCGCCGGAGTACGTCTTGGAGGGGCGATCCGCGGCGTCGGAGAGACCGAAGCGTTCGAGGAGCTCGCGCGCCCGCTCCCGCGACCTGGTCCGACCGAGGCCGTAGAGCCGCCCGACCATCTCGAGGTTCTCGAATCCGGTCAGGTACTCGTCGACGGCGGCGTACTGGCCGGAGAGGCCGATGTTCGCGCGGACGCCGTCCGGGTCGGTGAGCACGTCACGACCCGCGACGACGGCAGACCCGCCGTCCGGGCGCAGCAGCGTCGTCAGGATGCGGACCGCCGTCGTCTTCCCGGCGCCGTTCGGCCCGAGCAGGGCAAGCACCTTGCCCTCGGGCACCGTGAGGTCGAGCCCGCTGAGGGCCTCGACCTCCTTGTAGCGTTTGACCAGTCCCCTGGCCTCGATCATCGCGGTCACGCGTTACGTCCTCTCGTCCCCGTCACTGGTGCAGCCGTCGCGGTGAGACTAGTAGGGCGGACCGACAAGTTCCGTAAACCCGGACGACGCTAGCGGGCCCGGCGGATCCCCTGGTAGATCGCCCGCCGGACGACGAGGGGCTGCAGCAGCGACCACGGCCGCAGCGTGAACGACTGCCCGCCCGGGGCGAAGACCTGCAGGGCGTTGCGCTGGGCCCCGACCACCGAGCCCCACCGGCGCCGTGCCGGGGTGAACGACTTGAGCGTGCCGCCGCCGAACCCGGCCCGGATGTTGTGCGCCAGCAGGTGGTCCGCGCGGCTGCGCGCCGAGGTGCGCAGCGGATCGGTCGCCGCCACGTCCCCGATCGCGTACACGCCGTCGTACCCGGGGACGCGCAGGTGCTCGTCAACCCGGACGAAGCCGTCCTCGTCGAGCAGCGCAGCCGGCAACCACGCGGTGTTGGGCCGGACCCGACCGATCGTCCAGAGCACTGCGTCGGCCTTGGCCTCGTCCTGACCGGTCGACCAGCGCACCGGGTCGGCGGTGATCGCGTCGCACGCGAAGTCCTCGGGCACGACCGCCCGGTGTCCCGGGTGCAGCCCCACACCGGCCGCGCGGAGCCGGCCCTCCAGCACCCGCCAGACCCGACCGTGGTGGTGCGGGAGGGCCCGGTCGCCGGGGAAGTACAGGTCGACCTGCTTCTCGGGCCAGGCGTTCGCGGCGTTCAGCGCGGTGCTGACGGCCGCCGCACCGCCGCCGATCACGATCACCGAGTCCGCCGCGGCCAGCCGCTCGTGCTGGTCGCGGAGCCCGGCCTCGACCTCCTCGGGGGTCTCCAGCGTCGGGCGGCGCCAGAACCCGTTGCTGGTCCCGGTCGAGATCACCAGCACGTCGTACGGCTCCGTGCTCTCCGCGCCCTCCGGGCCCTGGACCGTGACCGTCCGCGCCGCTAGGTCGACGCCGGTCAGGGTCCCGTGCACGGTCCGGACCCGGTCCAGCTTGCGGTAGCGCTCGAACGAGATCCAGTAGTCGCGCACCCACTCGCCGGGTCGGGTCAGCCGTAGTCCGAGTTCCTGGCCGCTGAGCAGCCCCGGCTTCGCCGAGACTCCTACGACGTCGGCGTGCCGAGCGAGGTGGATGGCGGTGAGCAGGCCGGTGTCACCCAGGCCGGCCACCAGCACCCGAGGCTTCGGCACCGGTCGGTTCACCCGCGGACCTTGCGCGGCGGCCGCGGCACGAACATCGGGACCCGCTCGATCACGGCCTGGTACGTCGGCCGCCGCTCCAGGCTGCGCTTCTCCATCATCGGGATGCTGGCGCCGAGGAACATCGCCAGCATCGCGACCGCACCCAGGACCAGCCACCACCAGTCGCCGGGTGAGGCCGCCAGGCCGAAGAGCGCCAGCGCGGCCCAGAAGCTCCACTCGCCGAAGTAGTTCGGGTGTCGCGACCAGGCCCAGAGGCCCCGGTCCATCGACTCTCCGGGCTGCTTGGTCGCGGCGAACCGGTACATCTGCCGGTCGGCCTCGAAGGAGAGCCACACCGCGGCCACGCCCACGACGGTCGCGACCGCGTCGAGCCAGCCGACCTCGTTGCCGGGGAGGGTCACCGCGACGTACACGGGCACCAGACCGAGGAAGACCTGAAGCGTCGGGAAGACGTGGATGGCGGTCAGGTCGACGAGTGCCTCCGCCTTGCCGGCCCCGTCACGCAGCGGCGCGTAGCGGAAGTCCTCGTGGTGGAGTCCCGGGAACGCGTAGATCCAGTTACCGGTGAGCCGGACCGCCCAGAGGAGGATCACGGTGAGCACCAGCCACGCCCGGGTGTCGTCGACGCCGGGTCCCGCCTCGCTCCACCAGTAGAGCGCCAGCAACGGCGGCAGCACGCTCCAGTAGGCGTCGTAGAAACTGGAGTTCTTGTGCAACCGGCTGGCCGCGAAGATCACCAACGTGGCCAGCAGGTCGGCGATCAGGCCGTCGAGCCAGAGCCACTCGGTGTCCGGCCCGAGGTACAGCCAGAGCGCGCCGACGGCGATCGCGGCCGCGTAGGCGACCCCGACCCGGACCAGGGACTCGGTCTTCTTCATGGTGACGACGGTAACTGGAACAGGTTCTAGTTCGCTAGCCCGTCGGCCACCCGTGTGGCGGCGACGCCCCGGGATGCCGTACAACAGCCGTGTGCCCGGAGACGACGACCTGCCTGACGACCCCGTGGGTCCGTCGCTCCCTGCGGACGAGCCGGCCGGGGCCGAGAGCGCGGGGAAGCGCCGGGGTGAGGCGCCGAGGCTCGGTGCCCGGATCGCGGCCGCCCGGGTCAAGATCGGCGTGCTGGTCGGGCTGCTGGTGCTGGGTCTTGCCGCTCTTGCCACGGGAGTCGGGCCCGGTGACGGCTGGGGCGGAAGCGACGACTCCGGCCCAGCAGCCACGGTCCTCAACCCCGAGGCCACCGACACACCCGAGGAGATAGCCCGCTCGGAAGCGGCCTCCTCCGGGAGCACGATCGGCCTCTCCTACATAGGTCTGTGCCGCGCGTACCAGGAGGCCGCCGCGACGGACAGCAACGCTGCCGCAGACGTGGACTTCGCGGATCTGGTCGACGACGCCGGCGGCCGGTCGAAGGTGGAGAAGTACTGCGAAGAGCTGCTCGGGGACCCCGAGGCCGACGCAACGGCGACACCGACAGCGGGTCCGAGTCCGCAGCCGACCGCGGCCTCACCCAGGTCGCCGACCCCGACCCCGACGCCCCGGTCGACCCCCACGCCGAGCCAGACCCAGCAGCCGACGCCCACCTCGACCCCGACCACGCCGGGGCCGCCGAACCCGACGGAGACCGGGACCGGACCGGGCGGCAAACCCACGAAGACGCCACGGCCCTGAGGATGGCTCTCGCCGGCGCGAGCTGCTGGGAGTAAACTAGAACACGTTTCAGTTCCCGACCTCAGGAGCACCCATGCGCACGTCCCTGTGTGACGACCTCGACATCGAGTTCCCGATCTTCGCCTTCACCCACTGCCGTGACGTCGTCGTGGCGGTGAGCAAGGCCGGCGGTTTCGGCGTCCTGGGCGCGGTCGGCTTCACCCCCGAGCAGCTCGAGATCGAGCTGAACTGGATCGACGAGAACATCGGCGACCACACCTACGGCGTCGACATCGTGATCCCGAACAAGTACGAGGGAATGGACTCCAACCTCTCCGGCGAGGAGCTCGGCGAGATGCTGCGTTCGATGGTGCCGCAGGAGCACCTCGAGTTCGGCCGCAAGATCCTCCGCGATCACGGTGTCGCGGTCGAGGAGGGTTCCGACAACGCGCTCCAGCTGCTCGGCTGGACCGAGGCGACCGCCACGCCCCAGGTGGACGTGGCACTGCGGCACCCGAAGATGACACTGATCGCCAACGCGCTCGGCACCCCGCCCCCGGACATGATCGAGCACATCCACGCGGCGGGCCGGAAGGTCGCCGCGTTGTGCGGGTCGCCGAGCCAGGCCAAGAAGCACGCGGATGCCGGCGTCGACATCATCATCGCCCAGGGCGGCGAGGGTGGCGGCCACGCCGGGGAAGTCGGCTCCATCGTGCTCTGGCCCCAGGCGGTCAAGGCGGTGGCGCCGGTCCCGGTCCTCGCCGCCGGCGGGATCGGCAGCGGCGGGCAGATCGCGGCCGCGCTCGCGATGGGCTGCCAGGGCGCGTGGACCGGGTCGCAGTGGTTGATGGTCGAGGAGGCCGAGAACACCGCGGTCCAGCAGCAGGCGTACGCCGAGGCGACCAGCCGGGACACCGTCCGCAGCCGGTCCTTCACCGGCAAGCCCTGCCGGATGCTCAAGAACGACTGGACCGAGGCCTGGGAGACCCCGGGCAACCCCGAGCCGCTCGGGATGCCGCTGCAGTACATGGTCTCCGGGATGGCGGTCGCGGCGACGCACAAGTACCCCGACCAGACCGTCGACGTGGCCTTCAACCCGGTCGGCCAGGTCGTCGGGCAGCTCGACAAGGTCGAGAAGACCGCGACGGTGATCGAGCGCTGGGTGCGTGAGTACCTCGACGCCTGCGGCCGCCTCGACGAGCTCAACGAGGCCGCCGGTTAGGCAAGGGCGCGGGCGCCTCGTGCCGGAGTTGTGGTGGAGCCTAGGGGACTCGAACCCCTAACCCCCTGCTTGCAAAGCAGGTGCGCTACCAATTGCGCCAAGGCCCCTGGTCGCCGGTCTCGCGAAGCTCGACCGGTGATCGGTGGAGGTGGATCAGGCCTTCGCGACCGGGTCCGTGGCCTGCTGCCACAGAGCCTGCTCGTCCTTGCCCTCGTCGATCTTCTTCTTGACGAAGACTCCGACGACGGCGGCGACAGCCACGAACAGGATCTTCTTCATTGCGACCTCCATGGTGGATCGTTGTGGGCCTAAGAGGACTTGAACCTCTGACCTCTTCCTTATCAGGGAAGCGCTCTAACCGTCTGAGCTATAGGCCCGTGTGATTCGCAGGTGCTGCGGAACCGACAGCGAAGATTACCCCATCGGGTTCGGGGCGAACAAAACGAGTCCGGGACCGCGAACCGGGTCCCTCACTTGTCCTCGGAGAAGGTCACTTCCACGCCGCCGACGAGGGTTGCCGCGAGGTTGTAGAGGAACGCGCCGAGCGTCGCGATCGCCGTCACCAGGATGACGTCGGCGACCGCCACGATCATCGTGAAGCCCAGGACCCGGGAGGTACCGAGGTACTTCTCGATCTCGAACGGCTCCTCGTTGTTCCCCTGGAGCGCGTCGTACACGATCGTGTTCACCGAGTCCCAGAGACCGGCCGCGCCGAGCACCCCCCAGACGATCCCGACCGCGACGACGGTGACCACACCGACCGCGACGGAGAGCACGAAGGACGCCTTCATCACCGACCACGGCTCGACCTGCACCAGCCGGAGCCGGGCCTGGCGCGTCTGCGCACCGGAGGATCCAGAGGCACCGGAACCCGTATCGGCCTGGCGGCTGAACTGGCCCTGGAGGTCAGTCATCAGCTCTCCTCATCGGACTCGGGGGCCGGGTCGCCCGCCTCGATTGTTGCACCCGGTTCCACGGTCTCGGCCGCTTCGGCTCCATCGACCTCGGCAGCGCCCTCGGTCGCCTCGTCGTCCTCGCCCGCCTTCTCGACGCTGCGCGCGACCACGGCCACGGAGTCACCGTTCTTGGGCGTCACGAACTTCACGCCCTGGGTCGAACGGCCGGTGGCCCGGAAGTTCTCGTTGATCGGGCTGCGGACGACCTGTCCGCCCGAGGTGATGGAGAGGACCTCGTCGCCCTCCACCACGATGAACGCGCCCACCAGACCGCCGCGCTCCTCGTTGGTCAGCGCCATCGCCTTGATCCCCAGTCCGCCGCGCGACTGCACCCGGTACTCCGAGATCCGGGTCCGCTTGGCGAAACCGCCGTCGGTGATCGTGAAGACGTACTGGACGACGACCTCGGCACCCTCGGCACCTTCGTCGAGGTCCTCGGTGGCGACCTGGTCGGCGCGGATCACCGACATCGAGAGCAGGGAGTCGTTCTCGCGGAACTTCATCCCGGTGACGCCGGATGTCGCGCGGCCCATCGGCCGCAGCTGGCTGTCGTCGGCCGGGAACCGGATCGCCTGACCCTTGCGGGAGACCAGCAGGATGTGGTCCTCGCTGTTGACCAGCTCGGCGCCGATCAGCTCGTCGTCGTCCTCACGGAAGTTGATCGCGATCACGCCGGCCTGGCGGGGTGAGTTGTAGTCCCCGAGCCTGGTCTTCTTGACCAGACCGTTCTTGGTCGCCAGCACCAGGTACGGCGCCTGCTCGTAGTCGCGGATCGCCAGCACCTGGGCGATGCTCTCGTCCGGCTGGAAGCTGAGCAGCCCGGCGACGTGACCGCCCTTGGCGTCACGGGACGCCTCGGGGAGGTTGTACGCCTTGGTCCGGTAGACCCGGCCGGCGGTGGTGAAGAACAGCAACCAGTGGTGGTTGGAGGTGGAGATGAAGTGGTCCACCACGTCGTCGCCGCGCAGGGTCGCGCCGCGCACGCCCTTGCCGCCCCGCTTCTGGGTCCGGTACTGGTCGGCGCGGGTCCGCTTCGCGTAGCCGCCGCGGGTGATCGTGACGACGAGGTCCTCGTCGGGGATCAGGTCCTCCATCGAGAGGTCGCCGTCGGCTGCGATGATCTGGGTACGCCGGTCGTCGCCGTACTTCTCGACGATCGCGGCAAGCTCCTCCGAGACGATCGAGCGCTGCCGGGCCTCGCTGGCGAGGATGTCGTTGAGGTCGGCGATCTCCAGCTCGATCTCGGCGAGGCTCTCGACGATCTTCTGCCGCTCCAGGGCTGCCAGCCGCCGCAGCTGCATGTCGAGGATCGCGTTGGCCTGGATCTCGTCGATGTCCAGCAGCTGGATCAGGCCGGTGCGGGCGTCGTCGACCTCCGGCGAGCGCCGGATCAGCGCGATCACCTCGTCGAGCATGTCGAGCGCCTTGACCAGGCCGCGCAGGATGTGGGCGCGCTTCTCGGCGTCCGCGAGCCGGAAGCGGGTCCGGCGCTGGATGACCTCGATCTGGTGGCTGACCCAGTTGCTGATGAACTGGTCGATGGTCAGCGTCCGCGGGACGCCGTCGACCAGGGCCAGCATGTTCGCGGAGAAGTTGGTCTGCAGCTCGGTGTGCTTGAGCAGGTTGTTGAGCACCACCCGGGCGACGGCGTCGCGGCGGAGCACCACGACCAGGCGCTGGCCGGTCCGGCCCGAGGAGTCGTCGCGGACGTCGGAGATGCCCTGCACCTTGCCGGAGTCGGCGAGCTCGGCGATCTTCAGCGCCAGGTTGTCCGGGTTGACCATGTAGGGCAGCTCGGTGATCGAGAGGCAGGTCCGGCCCTTGGCGTCCTCGTCGATCTCGATGACCGCGCGCTGGGTGACCGAGCCGCGGCCGGTGCGGTAGGCCTGCTCGATGCCCTGGCGGCCGACGATCAGCGCGCCGTTGGGGAAGTCGGGCCCCTTGATCCGCTCGATGAGCGCGTCCTGGAGCTCCTCGCGGGTGGCGTCGGGGTGCTCGAGCGCCCACTGCGCACCCTCGGCGACCTCGCGCAGGTTGTGCGGCGGGATGTTGGTGGCCATCCCGACCGCGATCCCCGCCGAGCCGTTGACCAGCAGGTTCGGGTAGCGCGACGGCAGCACCGTCGGCTCCTCGGAGCGGCCGTCGTAGTTCGGCTGGAAGTCGACGGTCTCCTCGGTGATGTCGCGGACCATCTCCAGGGCCAGCGGCGCCATCCGGCACTCGGTGTACCGCATCGCCGCCGCGGAGTCGTTGCCCGGCGAGCCGAAGTTGCCCTGGCCGTGGATCAGCGGGGCCCGCATCACCCACGGCTGCGCGAGCCGGACCAAGGTGTCGTAGATCGCGGTGTCGCCGTGCGGGTGGTACTGACCCATCACGTCACCGACGACGCGCGAGCACTTGGAGAAGCCGCGGTCGGGGCGGTACCCACCGTCGTACATGGCGTAGAGGACCCGGCGGTGCACCGGCTTCAGCCCGTCCCGTACATCGGGGAGCGCCCGGCCGACGATGACCGCCATCGCGTAGTCGATGTACGCGCGCTGCATCGAGGTCTGCAGCTCGATCGGCTCGATCCGACCGCCGGGGCCCGAGCTCTCGGTGGGGGTCTCAGTCATGTGCTCGTCTTTCGTCGTACGAGGTTTCGAGACAGGCGCTGCGCGCCTTCCTCAACCAACGGTCGGGGGTCAGATGTCGAGGAACCGGACGTCTTTGGCGTTGCGCTGGATGAACGACCGGCGGAGCTCGACGTCCTCGCCCATCAGCGTTGAGAACACCTCGTCGGCCTGAGCGGCGTCGTCGAGGGTCACCTGGAGCATCAGCCGCGCGTCCGGGTTCATGGTGGTGTCCCACAGCTCCTCGGCGTTCATCTCACCGAGACCCTTGTAGCGCTGGACCGGGTTCTCCTTGGGGAGCTTCTTGCCCTGGTCGAGACCGTCGGCGATCATCGCGTCGCGTTCGGAGTCGGAGTAGACGAACTCGTGCTCCGCCGGCTTGTTCCAGCGGATCCGGTAGAGCGGCGGCTGCGCCATGTAGACGTAGCCGTGCTCGATGAGCGGCTTCATGAACCGGAACAGCAGGGTCAGCAGCAGGGTGTTGATGTGGTGGCCGTCGACGTCGGCGTCAGCCATCAGCACGACCTTGTGGTACCGCAGCTTCTCGAGGTCGAACTCCTCGTGGATGCCGGTACCGAGCGCGGAGATGATCGCCTGGACCTCGGTGTTCGCGAGCACCTTGTCGATCCGGGCCTTCTCGACGTTGAGGATCTTGCCGCGGATCGGCAGGATCGCCTGCACCCGCGGATCCCGGCCCTGACGGGCGGACCCACCGGCCGAGTCGCCCTCGACGATGAAGACCTCGCACTCCTCGGGGTTGGTCGACTGGCAGTCCGACAGCTTGCCGGGCAGTCCCCCACCGCCGAGCAGCCCCTTGCGGTTGCGGGCGAGGTCCCGCGCCTTGCGGGCGGCCAACCGCGCCTGGGCCGCGGCCTGGGACTTGCGGATGATCTCCTTGCCCTCGGCCGGGTTCTGCTCCAGCCAGGCACCGAGCTGGTCGTTGACGATCCGCTGCACGAAGCCCTTGGCCTCGGTGTTGCCGAGCTTGGTCTTGGTCTGACCCTCGAACTGCGGCTCGCCCAGCTTGATCGAGATGATCGCGGTCAGGCCCTCGCGGATGTCGTCGCCGGAGACCCGGTCCTCGCGCTTCTTGATCAGCCCCCACTCCTCACCCCAGCTGTTCACCAGGGTGGTCAGCGAGGCGCGGAAGCCTTCTTCGTGGGTGCCGCCCTCATGGGTGTTGATCGTGTTCGCGAAGGTGTGCACCGACTCCTGGTAGGAGGTGTTCCACTGCATCGCGAGCTCGAGGCTCATGTGGTTCTCGACGCCCTCGGGCGTCTCGGCCTCGAAGCTGATCACGGTCTGGTTGGCCACCACCTTGCGGCGGTTGAGGTGCTCGACGTAGTCGACCAGGCCGCGGTCGTACTTGAAACGGCGCTCCAGCACGCCACCCTTGCGGACCGACTCAGCGCCCTCGGTGGCCTCCTGGGCGTCCTGCTCGTCGTCGGACATCGGGTCGACCTGGGCATCGACGTCGTCGTTCTGCATCGGGTCGTCGAGGATGTCCTCGAGCCCCTCGACCTCGGGTCGCTCGTCGCGGACGATGATCTCCAGGCCCTTGTTGAGGAAGGCCATCTCGCGGATCCGGTTGGTCACCGTCTCCAGGTTGTACGTCGTGGTCTCGAAGATCTCGGGCGAGGCGTAGTAGGTGATGGTGGTGCCGGTGCGCTCGCCCGGCTCCATCGGGCGTACCTCGGCGAGGTCGGCGTCCGGGACTCCGACGGTGAAGCTCTGCCGCCACAGGTGACCGCGGTTCTTCACCTCGGCGATCACCCGGGTCGACAGGGCGTTGACCACCGAGATGCCGACCCCGTGCAGACCGCCGGAGACCTTGTAGCCGCCACCGCCGAACTTGCCACCGGCGTGCAGCATGGTCAACGCCATGGTCAACGCGGAGATGCCCTCGGTCGGGTGGATGTCGGTCGGGATGCCGCGGCCGTTGTCCTCGACGCGGACGCCGCCGTCGGCCTGGAGGGTCAGGATGATCCGGTCGCAGTGACCGGCGAGCGCCTCGTCGACGGAGTTGTCGACGACCTCCCAGATGAGGTGGTGCAGGCCGCGCTCACCGGTGGAACCGATGTACATGCCGGGACGCTTGCGGACCGCCTCGAGCCCCTCGAGGACCTGGATCGCGCTTGCGTCGTAGTTGCCGGCCTCGACGGCGGAACCGTTGGTCCCTGCCTCGGACTGCTCCGTTTCGGTCTGGCTTGCGTCAGCCACGGCTTCCTCTTCATTTGGTGTGACAGGTGCGGAAGGCGAACGCCTCGCGACACAGAAACGGCCGTCGCGCAGCTCGGACGACCGAAGCCTCAGTCTACCCGTCAGGGCCCTCAAATCACGGATGGGCTCACAGGTTTGGGGGGTTCTTGGCCGAAAATGTGCCCTCAGAGGCCCCCGAGAGTCCCTTGGACCCGGTTTCAGGGGCTCCGATGAGGTCCGGTACGACCCCGAGGCCCTGAGATCGCCCCTGACGGGATCGTGGCCCGGCGGCGAGTCGGGCCTACCCGTAGGTGTCGCGCGGCCCGCGGCCCTTGACCCGGAACCGGCCGCTGGTCCACTTCGGTGCCTGCGGTGCGAGGACGTCGATCACCTCGATGGTGCCGTCGCCGAGCTCCTCGTTGAGCCGCCGTACGACGGTCGCGGCCAGGAGCTTCATCTGGGTCGCCCACGCGGTGGAGTCGGTCCGGACCACGAGCCGGCCCTCGGCGTACGACTCGGGGGTCACGTGCTCGGCGACCTCGCGCCCGACGATCGCCGGCCAGCGGGTGAAGACCCCGTGCACCCGGAGCTCGGTCTGCCACCCCTGCTCGGTGACGAACCTGCCGAGCGTCGAGTCCAGCGTCTGCGGGTCCCGGTCGTCGGGGTGGGCGGAGCTCGCCCGCGGCAGGAACGGCTGCTTGCGTCCCTTGCGGCGCAGAGGACCGGTCTTGCCGGCGAGCCCCCGGGCGATGCTCCGGGCCAGGTCCAGTCCGCCGTCGTCGTGGTCAGGTTCGCCGTCGGTCGTCGAGCTTGCCGAGACGCCATCCGAGGCCCCGTCAGCCTCGACGACCGGGTCGGACTCGTCTTCAGGCATCGAGGGTCACCTCCCCGGCGGCGACGGTGAACCGGCGGCCGCGCAGCTGCTCGGGGATGTCCTCGGGAACCGCGGCGGTGATCAGCACCTGCTCGGCACCGGAGACCATCTCGGCGAGCTGGATGCGACGGCTGGTGTCGAGCTCGGCGAAGACGTCGTCGAGGATCAGCACCGGGTCGTCTCCCTCGGAGCGGAGCAGGTCGTAGGACGCCAGCCGGAGCGCGAGGGCGAACGACCAGGACTCTCCGTGGCTGGCGTAGCCCTTCACCGGCAGCTCGCCCAGGGTCAGCACCACTTCGTCGCGGTGCGGTCCGACCAGGGTGAGGCCGCGGTCGAGCTCCTCGGTACGACGTCGTTCGAGCTCGGCCAGCAGGGCCTGCTCGAGGTCGGCGGCCTCGCTGATCTCCAGGCTCGGCTTGTAGCTCAGCACGGCGTCGTCGCGGGTAGCCCCCCGCGCGACGATCTCGTAGGCCTTGCCGGTCAGGGGAGTCAGGTCGTCGACGAGATCGATCCGCCGGCGCATGATCTCGGCGCCGAGCTCGGCCAAGCGCGCGTCCCAGACGGCGAGGGTCGACATCAGGGTCTCGTCGTTCTCCCGGGCCCGGCGGCTGACCCTGCTGGTCTTGAGCAGGGAGTTGCGCTGCTTCAGGACCCGGTCGTAGTCGGACCTGGTCCCCGCGAAGCGGGGCGCGACCTGGACCAGCAGGTCGTCCAGGAAGCGGCGTCGGTCCGAGGGGTCGCCCTTGACCAGGGCGAGGTCCTCGGGGGAGAAGACCACCGTCTTGACCAGGCCGAGCAACTCCTTGGCCTTCGGCAGCGGGGACCTGTTGATCCGGGCCCGGTTCGACCTGCCCGGGTTGATCTCGATCTCGAGCACCGCGCGGCGTTCGTCGCGGACCACCGCGGCCCGGATGATCGCTTGGTCGGCGCCGCGGCGGACCAGCGGGGCGTCGGCCGCGACACGGTGCGAGGAGAGACTCGAGAGGTAGTCGATCGCCTCGACCAGGTTGGTCTTCCCTTGCCCGTTGCGGCCGACGAAGGCGGTCGCGCCGGGGCCGATCTCCACCTCGGCGGTCGCGTAGGACCGGAAGTCGTGCAAGGAGAGGTGGGCGACGTACACGGTGGTTACTCGGGGCTGACGTCCCCGCCGGGCGGCGGCTGGGTGTGGAGGGCGTGACCGCCGAACTGGTTGCGCATCGCCGCGATCGCCTTCATCGCCGGGCTGTCGTCCTGGCGGGAGACGAACCGGGCGTAGAGCGCCGCGGTGATCGCCGGGGTGGCGACGCCGTGCTCGATACCGGCCTCGACGGTCCAGCGACCTTCACCGGAGTCGTCCGCGTAGCCGCGGATGCCCTCCAGCCCCGGTCGGTCCTCGAGGGCTGCCACCAGCAGGTCGAGCAGCCAGGAGCGGATCACGGTGCCTTCGCGCCAGGAGCGGAACACGTCGGTGACGTTCTCGACCAGGTCGACCGACTCGAGGAGTTCCCAGCCCTCGGCGTAGGACTGCATGATCGCGTACTCGATGCCGTTGTGGACCATCTTGGAGAAGTGCCCCGCACCGACCTTGCCGGCGTGGACCCAGCCGAAGTCGCCCTCCGGCTTGAGGGTGTCGAAGACCGGCTGGACCTTGGCGATGTCCTCGACCCGTCCACCGGCCATCAGTGCGTAACCGTTCTCCAGGCCCCAGACCCCGCCGGAGACACCGCAGTCGACGAATCCGATGCCGCGGGCGGCGAGCAGCTCGTCGTGGCGGAGGTCCTCGGTCCAGCGGGAGTTGCCCCCGTCGACCACGACGTCACCGGGTCCGAGGAGGTCGGCCAGCTCGACGATCGTGGCGTCGGTCGCGGCTCCGGCGGGCACCATCACCCAGACGACCTTGGGGCTCGGCAGCTGCTCGACCATGGCTGCCAGGCTGTCGGTATCGGCCAGCTCAGGATCGCGGTCGAACCCCACGACGGTATGGCCGCCGTTGCGGAGCCGGGTGCGCATGTTGCCACCCATCTTGCCGAGTCCGACGAGTCCCAGATCCATTGCTCAGCCTTCCGTCCGTCCTTCTACGTCTGCTGGAGCCCGGTGAGGGTGGCTGCCCCGCTGTTCCTGGTGCCCGTCTGCGCGGCTCCGTCAGGAGAGCAACCGGCGCGGCATCAGGAGGTACTTGAAGCTCGCGTCGGAGGCGGTGCTGCCGCCGTCGAGCGAGTCCACTCCCGAGAGTACGACGGGCTTGGCGGCGGTGGTGAACGCCAGCTCGACGAACGGAGACTCCAGCGCGGTGAGTCCGTCGAGGAGGAACTGCGGGTTGAACCCGGTGGTGAGGTCGTCGCCGCTGATGTTCGCCTCGATCGACTCGCTCGCCATCGCTTCTTCGCCGGAACCGGCGTCGAGGGTCAGGACACCGTCGCCGAAGGCGAGCTGGACCGCGGTGTTCCGCTCCGCGACCAGGGCGACGCGCTTGACCGCGTCGATGAGCACCGACCGGTCGACACGCGCCAGGGTCAGGTGCTCGCTCGGGAAGAGCGAGCGGACCTTGGGGAATTCGCCGTCGAGGAGCCTGGTTGTCGTACGCCGGACGCCGCCTCCGGCAGACCCTTCGAATCCGATGATCCCCTCACCGGCACCCGAGGCCGACAGTGCGATCGAGATCTCCGACCCACCGGTCAGGGACTTCGCGGTGTCGGCGAGGACCTTGGCGGGAACCAGGGCCGCGGCGGAGATGTCGGGGCTGCCCGGCTCCCAATCGAGCTCGCGCTGGGAGAGGCGGAACCGGTCGGTGGCGAGCATCGAGATCGACGAGCCGTCGAGCTCGAGCCGGACACCGGTCAGGACCGGGAGCATGTCGTCGCGGCCCGCCGCGGTGACCGCCTGACCGACGGCGTGGGCGAAGAGCTCGCTCTTGACCCGCCCTCGGGCCTCAGGCATCGGCGGCAGCGACGGGTAGTCCTCCACCGGCATCGTCTGGAGGCTGAAGCGCGCCGACCCGCAGGTCAGGGTGACCTTCGGCCCCTCGATCGACATCTCGACCGGCTTGTTCGGAAGGCTGCGGCAGATGTCGGCCAGGAGTCGGCCCGAGACGAGGGCACGGCCCTCGATGGAGACGTCGGCGTTGAGCGTGGCGCGGGCCGAGGTCTCGTAGTCGAAGGTGGAGAGCTGCAGGCCGTCGGCACCGTCGATGTTCCCGGCTTCGATCAGCAGGCCTGCGAGAACGGGGGCACTGGGACGCAAGGGGAGAGCGCGGGCCGTCCAGGCAACGGCATCGGCGAGGACATCGCGCTCGACGCGGAACTTCACGGGTGTTTCCTCCTGCGGGGGTGGCTCAAGGTTCGAGGGCTCATGCCTTGGGACTGGGCATCCTGCCACGCTCGTGCGTCGACCGGGAGGTTGTCCCCATCCTGGGGTCCTTCCCGGTTGTGATTCGGCGAAGGGTCAATTAGAGATCTAGTCGTCGTAGTAGGGGCGGTGGATTCTGTGGAGAACTGATGAAACTGCAGGTCACCGACACTTTTCGGATCCCCAGGGGGTGTGGAGGAGGTGGGGAGTAATCACAAGGTCCTGTGGTTCGCGGGGTGGCCTGTGCGCGACGGCGTCCGCTTCTCCACAGGTAGTCCCCACGGTGTCCACGGAAACACGCCCGTTGAACCACAGGAAGTCCCGCAGGTCGCCGGCCACGGGACTAGGACTGCTTCGCCTGTTGCTTGATGCGCATCGTCAGCTCGTTGACGGTCTTGTAGACGGTCTGGCGCTCGGGCATCTCCTTGCGGATCCGGCGCTCGGCGTTCATCACCGTGGTGTGGTCGCGGCCGCCGAACTGCTGGCCGATCTTCGGCAGCGACAGGTCGGTGAGCTCGCGGCAGAGGTACATCGCGATCTGGCGGGCGGTGACCAGGGCGCGGGTCCGGCTCGGGCCGCAGAGGTCCTCGATGCTGAAGGAGTGGTACGACGCGGTCTGGGCGATGATCAGCCCGGCGGTGACCTGGGGTTCGCCGCCTTCGGGGATCAGGTCCTTCAGCACGATCTCCGCCAGGGTCATGTCGACTTCCTGGTGGTTGATGCTGGCGAAGGCCGTGACCCGGATCAGCGCGCCCTCGAGCTCGCGGATGTTGGTCTGGATCCTGCTGGCGATGAACTCCAGCACGTCGGCCGGTGCGTGCAGGCGGTCCGCGGCTGCTTTCTTGCGCAGGATCGCGATCCGCGTCTCCAGGTCGGGCGGTTGCACGTCGGTGAGCAGACCCCACTCGAACCTGTTCCGAAGGCGGTCCTCGAGCTGGGTCAGACGCTTGGGCGGTCGGTCGGAGCTGATCACGATCTGCTTGTTGGCGTTGTGCAGCGTGTTGAAGGTGTGGAAGAACTCCTCCTGCGTCTGCTGCTTGCCCTCGAGGAACTGGATGTCGTCGATCAGCAGGACGTCGACGTCGCGGTACCGACGCTGGAGGGCGGCCGTGTTCGCGTCCTTGATCGCGTTGATGACGTCGTTGGTGAACGCCTCGGAGGAGACGTACCGGATCTTGGCCCCGGTGTAGAGGCTGCGCACGTAGTGCCCGATGGCGTGCAACAGGTGGGTCTTGCCCAGACCGGAGTCCCCGTAGACGAGCAGCGGGTTGTACGCCTTGCCGGGAGCCTCGGCGACCGCGACCGCAGCGGCGTGGGCGAACCGGTTGGAGGAACCGATGACGAAGGTCTCGAAGGTGTACCGGGGGTTGAGCGGGCTGTCGGGGATCCCGGTCGTGAGCGATGCCCCTACCTGGATATTTGTCGACAAAGCGTTTTGACCATATGGCGACGTATAGTTTTGTGGCCGGGGATTGAAGGGGGATCCCGGCGGGTACTCGGCCACGAGGTCGCCCAGGTCCTCGTCGATCTCCAGGTCGGACGCCTCGTCGGCGCCGTCGAGGAGTGCCGGGTCAGCGGCTCCGGCCTCGGGTGGCGCGAGGGTCTCGTCGACGCTGACCGCGATCCGGATCGGACGGTGGAGGCTGTCGCTGAGGGCGTCCTCCAGCCGGGTGCGCAGCCGACCCTCGAGCTGGGTACGGGTGAACTCGTTCGGTACCGCGATCACGGCGGTCGACTCGGCGAGCATCACCGGCTTGCTGGAGGCGAGCCACACCCGCTGGTTCGGGGCCAGGCTGTCGAGGATGACCGGCCAGAGTGCATCGAGCTCGCGACCCGTGGGACCCGTAGTACCTGTTGCTGACTCCACGTGCGCGTCGCGCTCCCCTCGTCCTGGTTGTCCGGTCCACACCTTTGTCCACAGGTTGTGCAGGGTGCGCGAGCGTTCAATTGAGCAAGCTTGTCCGCTTATTCAGGTGGGCCGGTCAGCGGAACCTAACAACTCAAGCGGTGCTGGATCAACCGGTTGTCCACAGGTTTCCGCGTTTCGTCGGCGTGTCGGCGGGATTGTGGGGCCTCGGACGTGCAGCATCGGTTCTTTTGTGGCCTACTGGGTTCGTCGGTCGGATCGCGAATTGACCCTTCTGGCGCCCGGCACGTACCGTTGGCAGGTCGAAACCGGTTCGACCGGTGCCGCATGTCCACGACCGGGCCCATCTGGGTCCTTCGCGCGGGCAGGCGGTGCCAGTTGACCTGTCGAGGAGTTCCTTCCCGGGGCTCCTGGCCGACTGGCGACGTTCTGCGTCGTGCGAGCCGGGTGGACACGTTCCGCAATGCCTTTCCCAAGACCGGCATCCCAACAGAAGCGCGTGGAGATCTTCATGAGCAAGCGTACGTACCAGCCGAACAACCGTCGTCGTCACAAGGTGCACGGGTTCCGCCTCCGGATGCGCACCCGCGCCGGCCGCGCGATCCTGTCCGCCCGCCGCCGCAAGGGCCGCAACAGCCTCGCCGTCTGAGGCCCGCGGCCTGATGTGCTTCCCTCAACGAACCGTCTGACCCGCGCCGAGGACTTTCGGCACGTGGTCCGGCGGGGACGCCGTAGTGGTGGACCGTTGATGGTCGTGCATCTCCTGGGGCCGAATGTCGACAAAGCGATTAATGAACCGACGAAGGTCGGGTTCGTGGTCGCCAAGTCGGTCGGCCCGGCCGTTACCCGGAATCGTGTGAAGCGACGACTGCGCCATCTGATGCGGGAGCGGATCAGTACGCTCCCTGGCGGCAGCATGCTCGTCGTCCGCGCACTTCCCGACGCGGCCCGGGCGGATTCCGGCGGGCTCGGCGCTGAGCTCGATCGTTGTCTGGGTCGAGCATGAAGTACCTCTTGATCGGCCTGCTCAAGGCCTACCGGTTCGCGATCAGCCCGCTGTACGGGCAGGTCTGCCGGTACCACCCGACCTGCTCGGCGTACGCGCTGGAAGCGGTCACCGCGCACGGAAGCATCAAGGGCAGCTGGCTCGCCGTACGGCGGCTCGCCCGGTGCCACCCCTGGTCCCCCGGGGGCTACGACCCGGTGCCGGGTAAGAAGGACGTCAATGACCAGCAGGAGCTGGGCACTGTGAACACGACTCAAGGAGTCTGAGTGGGTTTCCTCGGCGATATCGGCAGTTTCATCATGACGCCGCTGTACTACGCGGTCTCCGTGGTGCTGGTGGGCTGGCACGAGGTCTGGGGCGCTGTCTTCGGGCCTGAATCGGGCGTTGCTTGGGCGTTCTCGATCATCGGTCTGACGATCGTGATCCGCGCCGCGCTGATCCCGCTCTTCGTGAAGCAGATCAAGTCCAGCCGCAACATGCAGCTGCTCCAGCCCAAGGTCAAGGAGCTGCAGAAGAAGTACGGCCACGATCGGGAGCGACTCACCCAGGAGACGATGGCGCTCTACAAGGACACCGGGACGAACCCGTTCTCCTCGTGCTTGCCGTTGATCGTGCAGATGCCGATCTTCCTGGCTCTGTTCCGGCTGCTCGACCAGGCAGCCAAGAAGGGCCGGGGACACGGTGTCCTCAGCGACGACCGGGCCAAGCTCCTGGCTGACGCCAAGCTGTTCGGCGGCGAGATCTCCTCGACCTTCCTCAACGCGGACAACTCCACGGTGCGGATCATCGCCATCGTCCTCGTGCTGGCGATGACCGCCACCACCTTCCTCACCCAGCGGCAGCTGATGAGCAAGAACATGCCGGCCGATGCCCTGACCGGCCCGTACGCGCAGCAGCAGAAGCTGCTCCTGTACGTGCTGCCCGTGGTCTTCGCGGTGGGTGGCATCGCCTTCCCGATCGGTGTGCTCCTGTACTGGACCACGTCGAACCTCTGGACGATGGGTCAGCAGTTCTACGTGATCCGCAACAACCCGGCGCCGAACACCGAGGCCTTCAAGGCGAAGCAGCAGCGTGACGCGGCCAAGCGCGCCGCGAAGGGTGAGCCGGCCCCGGACGGCGACACCCTCGTTGCCGAACCGGAGCCGGAGCGCCGGCCGGCCCAGCGTCAGCAGCCGAAGAAGCAGACGCGTCAGCAGCGCCGCGCCCAGGCGCCCAAGAACCCCTCGCCGTCAGGCGAAAGCACCGATCAGGGAGAAGTGAATTGAGCGAGACCACGGAGACCGAGGACGTCGTGATCGACGACGCCGAGCTGGAGGCGACGGAGGACGGAGGGTCGGGCGAGGCCCGACCGTCGCGGACCAAGCGTCTGGAGCAGGAAGGCGAGATCGCTGCCGACTACCTCGAGGAACTGCTCGAGATCGCGGATCTCGACGGGGACCTGGACATGGACGTCGAGGGCGACCGTGCGACCGTGTCGATCGTGGGGGCGAACCTGCCGCAGCTGATCGGTGAGAACGGCGAGGTGCTCGAAGCGCTTCAGGAGCTCACCCGGCTGGCGGTCTACCGCGAGACCGGCGAGCGCTCCCGGCTGATGCTCGACGTGTCCGGTCACCGGGCCGCGCGCCGTACGGAGCTGGAGGCGCAGACGGCGGCCGTGGTAGCCGAGGTCCAGGCGTCGGGTGAGCCGGTCTCGCTGGAGCCGATGTCACCGTTCGAGCGCAAGGTCGTCCACGACGCGGTGGCGGCTGCTGGCCTCAAGTCGGAGTCCGACGGCGTGGAGCCCCGACGTTTCGTGGTGGTCCTGCCCGCGTGAGCGAGCCCGTTGATGTTTCACGTGAAACACCCTCTGCGCCCGACGTGGCGCAGAGGGTGTTTTCCGATGCTCTGCCGATCGCGGTCGCGTACGCCGACCTGCTGGCGACCGAGGGCATCGTCCGCGGCCTGATCGGGCCGCGGGAGGTCCCGCGCCTCTGGGACCGGCACCTGCTGAACTGCGCCGTGGTCACCGATGCCGTCGAGGCCGATGCTGAGGTCTGTGACATCGGATCCGGCGCCGGCCTGCCCGGCCTGGTGATGGCCATCCGGCGCCCCGATCTCCGGGTCACGCTCGTCGAGCCCTTGCTCCGGCGGACCACCTTCCTCCACGAGGCCGTGGCCGAACTCGGCCTCACGAACGTCGTCGTACGGCGCGGCCGTGCCGAGGAGCTCCACGGATCCGCGCAGTTCGACGTGGTCACCTCGCGTGCGGTGGCGCCCCTGGACCGGTTGAGCCGGTGGTCTTTGCCCCTGGTGAGGTCTGGCGGGTCGTTCCTCGCCATGAAAGGCTCCTCTGCGGAAGCTGAGGTGGCGACCGCTGGTCGGGTCATCACCCGGGAGCGTGGTCACGTCGACGGTGTGATCGAGCTCGGTTCCGACATCCTCGATCCGCCGGTGCGCGTGGTCAGGATCCACAAACGTTGAAAGCCGTGACTCGTCACGGTTCTTGGCTAGAACCAGTTCTCGTGGTTATCCACCGGTCTCGATGACGGGCCAAGCGTAGATATCCACAGTACGCCCGTAGTTATCCACAGGCACGATGCCTGTTTCACGTGAAACAACGCCCCAGGAGTACAGCGTGACCGACCAGGAAACCATCCCCGAGAGCGGCCAGGACAGCACCACGGACGCGCCGACAATCCTGACCGCCGCCGACCTGGAGGCGACCCCGGCGCCGTACAGCGACCCGTCGACGCCCCTGGCACGCGCGATCGAGGCGGAGTTGCGCGCCCGCGAGCGGATCAGCTTCAGCGACCCGCTCCCGCGCCCGCCGCACACCCGGGTGATGGTCGTGGCCAACCAGAAGGGCGGGGTCGGGAAGACGACCTCCACCGTCAACCTCGCCGTGGCTCTGGCCCAGGGGGGTCTCCGGGTCCTCGTCGTGGACCTCGATCCCCAGGGCAACGCCTCCACTGCCCTCGCGGTGGAGCACCACCGGGGGACACCGTCGTCGTACGACGTGCTGGTGGACGGGATGACGCTGGCGGAAGCGGTTCAGGAGCACCCGGAGATCCCCGGGCTCTTCGTCGTCCCCGCCACCATCGACCTCGCCGGCGCCGAGATCGAGCTGGTCAGCGTGGTCGCCCGGGAGAGTCGGCTCAAGAAGGCGCTCGCGGCGTACTCGCCGATCGGAAGCACCGCGGAAGACCGGCTGGATTACGTCCTGATCGACTGCCCGCCCTCGTTGGGACTGCTGACCCTCAACGCGCTGGTCGCGGGGGTGGAGATGCTGATCCCGATCCAGGCCGAGTACTACGCGCTGGAGGGTCTCGGGCAGCTGATCGAGACGGTCGAGATGGTCAAGGCCCACCTGAACCACGAGCTCTCCATCTCCACCATCCTGATCACCATGTACGACGCTCGGACCAACCTGGCCGCCGGCGTCGCCGAGGAAGTCCGGGAGCACTTCGCGGACCAGGTGCTGCGCACCGCGATCCCGCGCTCGGTCCGGGTCTCGGAGGCCCCTAGCTACGGGCAGAGCGTCATCCAATACGATCCTGGCTCGCCGGGTGCGCTCAGTTACACCGAAGCCGCGCGCGAGATGGCGATCAAGGGCAGCGCGAAGGACGGACAGGCATGAGCGAGAAGAGGCGCGGTCTCGGCCGCGGGTTGGGGTCGCTGATCCCGACGCAGCCGGAGCCCGGGGAGGTCGAGGCCGGTCCGGGTGCCGTGACGACCGCAGGGACGCCGGAGATGGTCGCGGGGGCGTACTTCGCCGAGCTGCCGATCGCGGCGATCACGCCGAACCTCAAGCAGCCCCGCCAGGTCTTCGACGAGGAGGCCATGGCCGAGCTGGTCCACTCGATCACCGAGGTCGGACTGCTCCAGCCGATCGTCGTCCGGAGCCTGGGCGAGGACCGCTACGAGCTGATCATGGGGGAGCGCCGCTGGCGCGCCAGCACCGCTGCCGGCCTGGAGACGATCCCGGCGATCGTCCGGCAGACCGGCGACGACGACATGCTCCGGGACGCCCTCCTGGAGAACCTGCACCGGTCCCAGCTGAACCCGCTGGAAGAGGCGGCGGCGTACCAGCAGCTCCTCGACGACTTCGGCTGCACCCACGAGGAGCTCTCCACCCGGATCGGGCGGAGCCGGCCCCAGATCAGCAACACGTTGCGGCTGCTGAAGCTCTCGCCCGCGGTCCAGCGTCGGGTGGCCGCCGGGGTCCTCTCGGCCGGGCACGCCCGGGCCCTCCTGGGGGTCGCCGACCCGGGGGCTCAGGACCGCCTGGCTGCTCGCGTGGTGGCCGAGGGGATCTCGGTCCGGGGCCTCGAGGAGATCGTCGCGGTCGGGGTCTCCGACGACGAGGGCGAGACCGTCCGGTTCAAGGCCAACCGTCCGACAGCGCCGGGGCTCTCGGAGCTCAACGACCGCCTGTCCGATCGCCTGGACACCCGGGTCAAGGTCACCCTCGGCAAGTCCAAGGGCAAGATCTCGATCGAGTTCGCCTCCTTGGCCGACCTGGAACGCATCGTCGGCGTCATCGACCCGCGCAACCGGGACGACAGGCCGATCTAGCCGTTAAGCCTTTTACCGATAAGTCGACAAATCAGTAAATGGCTAGAACGATAGACGGCTAGATCTGTAAAACCGCAGGTCAGCGGCCTGCACGGCTCAGGACGACGACGGCTTCCGGTCGCCCTTGGCCTTCGCTGCCTTCCGCTCAGCACGCAGTCGACGCTCCTCGGCGTACATCGCGGCGGCCTCCTCCGGGGTCGGTGCCGAGCCGCCGTACGACGCCGGGAGCCACCACGACCCGGGAGGCTGCTGGTCGGCCGGGTAGGCGGTGATCAGCCGGTCGAGCATCGCCCGCATCCGGGTCTCGAGATCGGCGGTCACCGTCGTAGCGTCGTCCGACGTGGTCGGGTGCAACGGCTCACCGATCTCGATGCTCACGGTCTTGCCACGCCCGAAGTCGCGGGGCCGCCCCTTGGTCAGAAAGCGCTGGGTGCCCCAGAGCACGATCGGGATCAACGGGACCCCGGCGTCCGCGGCGATCCGGACGGCACCGGTCTTCAACGGCTGCAGCTCGAAGGACTGGGAGATCGTCCCCTCGGGGAAGATGCCGACCACCTCGCCCGCATCCAGGTAGCGGCGGGCGGTGTCGAGCCCCTCCCGACCGGCACCGCGGTCGATCGCGATGTGGTGGAACGACCGCATCACCGGCCCGCCGACCGGGTGGTCGAAGATCTCCTTCTTCGCCATGAACCGGGTCAGCCGGCCGCGCTCGACGGCTGGGTAGCCCGCCATGATGTAGTCCACGAACGACAGGTGGTTGACCGCCAGCAGCGCCGGCCCTTCCGTCGGGATGTGCTCCATCCCGGTCATCCGGATATCGACTGCGCCGACCTTGAACCAGGTCTTGGCCGCGGCGATCACCACGGGGTACACGAAGTCACGCATGGGCCGTCCTCAAACGCCGGGGGAGTGTCGAGCCGATCGTTTCACGCGCCCGCAACCCCTGGCGCGCCCGGTGGGACGATATTGACGAGCGGCCGCACCGCGCGCTCTGCGAGACTTGCTCCCATGCGCCGCATCGTCCAGAGCCGAAAGCTCCAGCATGTCCGGTACGACGTCCGTGGTCCGATCCTGGTCGAGGCACAGCGGCTGGAGGCTGAGGGTCACAAGATCCTCAAGCTCAACATCGGCAACCCGGCGCCGTTCGGGTTCGAGGCGCCTGAGGCGATCGTCGCCGACATGATCCACAACCTCCCCGAGTCGCAGGGCTACAGCGACTCCCGCGGCATCTACTCCGCGCGTACGGCGGTGGCGCAGTACTACCAGGGGCGCGGACTGACCGAGACCCAGGTCGAGGACGTCTTCATCGGCAACGGTGTCTCCGAGCTGATCTCGCTGGTGCTCCAGGCCTTCCTGGACGACGGCAACGAGATCCTCATCCCGGCGCCCGACTACCCGCTGTGGACCGGCGCGGTCACGCTGGGCGGGGGTGTCCCGGTGCACTACAAGTGCGACGAGGAGAACGGCTGGAACCCGGATCTGGAGGACATCGAGTCCAAGATCACCGAGAACACCCACGCGCTGGTCATCATCAACCCGAACAACCCGACCGGTGCGGTCTACAGCGAGGAGACCGTCCGCGGACTGGTCGACATCGCCCGCCGGCACCAGCTGGTGATCTTCAGCGACGAGATCTACGAGAAGATCCTCTTCGACGACGCGGTTCACCACCACACGGCGACGTTCGCCGGCGACGACGTCCTCTGCCTGACCTTCAGCGGGCTCTCCAAGGCCTACCGGGTCTGCGGCTACCGGGCCGGGTGGGTGATGGTCTCCGGCCCCAAGCACATGGCCGAGGACTTCCTCGAGGGACTGACCCTGCTGGCGAACATGCGGATGTGCTCCAACGTGCCCGCCCAGCACGCCATCCAGACCGCCCTGGGCGGCTACCAGTCCATCAACGAGTACATCGGCCCCGGCGGTCGGTTCTACGAGCAGAGCAAGCTGGCGGCCCGCCTGCTCAACGAGATCGACGGTGTGAGCTGCGTCGAGCCGCACGGGGCGCTCTACTGCTTCCCCAAGCTCGACGTCGCGAAGTTCGGGATCACCGACGACGAGAAGTTCGTCATCGACCTGCTCCGGGCGAAGAAGATCCTGGTCACCCACGGCACCGGCTTCAACTGGTTCGAACCCGATCACTTCCGCCTGGTGACGCTCCCCGATGTCGACACCCTCACCGAGGCGATCGGTCGGATCAGCGACTTCCTCGACACCCTGCGCGTCTGACGGCCGCCCGGGGTCGCTGACACCGTCCCGGAGCCGCCTTACGCTGGACCCATGGCGCGCAAGGTCGACCGACTGACGCTGGACAACCTCGCCCGGCTGCCGGGACACGGCGCCACCTGCACCTTCTGGGAGTTCGACCCGGTACGCCGCCGCCAGATCCGGGGCCACGAGGCCGAGGAGAAGGCCGCTTGGCTCTCTACGATGCTCCGCGAGTGGGGCTCGGTCGGCCGGGTGCTGCACATCGACGACGAACCGGTCGGCCACCTGATCTGGGCCCCGGCGGTCCACCTCCCCGGCGGGGACGGCTTCGCCACCGCGCCGGTCAGCACCGACGCCGTGCTCCTGGGCAGCACGTACGTCGACCCGGCGTACCGGGGCCAGGGGCTCGGGCGGGTCCTGGTGCAGTCGATGGCCAAGGACGTGATCCGGCACGGCGGGATCGGCGCGGTCGAGGCCTTCGGGGCGCACCGTCCCCGCGAGCAGGAGTGCGTGCTCCCGGTGGACTTCCTGCTCGCCGTGGGATTCAAGACCCACCGGCCGCACCCGCGCTACCCACGGATGCGGATGGACCTGCGCACCACCGTGCGGTGGAAGGAAGAGTTCGAGGCGGCTGCGGAACGGATCCTGGGTGTCGTGAAACGCCCCGTCGGCCAGCCCGCGCCGCACCCTGCCCCGCGCGGGCAGCTCAGCCGCCGTCGGCCCTCAGCGCCGAGCGGAGCTCACTGAGCCGGAGGATCCCCGTGTGGGCGTCGGATTCCGGGCTCAGGTAGAAGCGCTGGACGGCGACGACCACGGCCTCGGCGAGCACGTCGCGGAACCCGGGATCGGCCAGCCGACGGGCATCGCCGGGGTTGGAGATGTACCCGGCGTCCAGCTGGACCGCCGGCATCCGGGTCCGGCGCAGGAACTCCCAGGCCTTCGCGTGGCAGCGCAGGTCGACCAGATCGGTCCGCGCCACGATCTCGCGCTGGACCAGACCCGCGAACCGTTCGCCGGTCGAGGAGCGGGTGTTGTGCTCCTCCGAGCCGAAGAAGTAGGTCGCGACGCCGCACGCGTCGGGGTTGGCCGACGCGTCCACCGCCAGCGAGATGCACAGGTGCGCGTTCGTCCGGTTGGCGAACGTGGCCCGCTCGACCTCCTCCACGTGCGGAACGGTCTCCGCAGCGCGGTGCCGACCGGCCCGGGACGCGGTCAGGAAGGCCTGCACCCCGGTGGCCACCAGACGACCCTCGATCCGGGCCGCGAGGTCGTGGACGATCTCGGCGGCGGCCTCGGCGTACTCCGCCGGGAGGTGGTGGCCCGGCGAGGGGTCGATGACGACGATCTTCCCGCCGAGCTGCGGACCGGCGTCCCGGATCCGCTCCTGGGCGCGCATCGCGTTGGGGGCACCGCCACTGACCATCGGGGCCAGCTGGGCGAGCATCTTGAGGGTCAACGGGCCGCAGGTGCCGTCGGCCGGGATGCCGACGTTGCGCTGGAAGTCGCGTAATCCGGCCTCGGTCTCCGGGCCGAAGTAGCCGTCCACCCGCCCGATCTTGAAGCCGAGCTCGAGCAGCCTGCGCTGGAGGGCGAAGACGTCGTCGCCCGCCATCAGGTTGCCGGGGAGGTGGGTCAGGATCCGGTCACCGAGCTTCCAGCGGGCCTCGTCGAGACGGCGGAAGGTGGCAACGCCGACAACACCGTCGACGTGCAGGCCGCGCTGCTGCTGGAACGTCCGGACCGCGAGCTCGACCCGGTCGTCGTACGACGTCGGCAACGGACCGGTGTGGTCGAGGAGGCCGACCTGGGCGAGGATGCCGACGATCTGCGTCACGGCGGGTCCGGAGTCGCCGTTCTGGAAGATCGTGTTCACGCAGCTCCCCTTCGTATCGCGGAACGACGAGCCTTCCCGAGCGTTCGTCGCAGGTCAACTGAAGCACAGTCAACGTAAAAGCCCGCGCGTCCGAAACCAAGGGTTCCGGACGCGCGGGGTGGTTCAGCCGTCGAGATCAGTACGTCGAGGCGGGCCGGGAGGCCGACTCAGGAACCGATGATGTCGGCGAGCTCGCGCAGCAGCGCGGCCTTCGGCTTGGCGCCGACGATCTGCTTCACGACCTCGCCGTTCTGGTACACGTTCAGGGTCGGGATGCCGGTCACGCGGTACTGAGCCGGGGTGACCGGGTTCTCGTCGACGTTCATCTTCACCAGGCGCAGCTTGTCGCCGTGCTCCTGGGCGATCTCGTCGAGGATCGGGGCGACCTGGCGGCACGGCCCGCACCACTCGGCCCAGAAGTCGACCAGGACGGGGGTCTCGGACTTCAGCACCTCGGCCTCGAAGTCGGCGTCGGTGACGGCCTGAAGGTTGGCCATGGGTTGCTCCTAGGTTCGCTCGGTTGGGTTGCTCTGATTGAACACGGTTCCGGGGACGAATCTTCCCCGCCGCCGCCGGTTTCACTGGGTAACCAGTGAAACCAGGCTGGACCACTCGATGTTTCGCGTGGTCGAGCCCAGGATTCGGTGGTCAGACGGACGCCGCGACCTGGGTGGCGGCTGCGTGGTCCAGATCGGCCAGGTAGCGCTCGGCATCGAGGGCCGCGGCGCACCCGCTGCCGGCGGCGGTGATCGCCTGCCGGTAGGTGTGGTCGACCAGATCCCCGCAGGCGAAGACGCCAGCCAGGTTGGTCCGGGTACTGCGGCCCTCGGCCAGCACGTAGCCCTCGTCGTCCAGGTCCACCTGGCCGCCGAGCAGTTCCGATCGCGGGTCGTGGCCGATCGCGATGAACAGGCCGGTCGCGTCCAGCTCCCGGGTCTCGCCGGTGACGGTGTCCTTCAGGGTCAGGCCGGTGAGCTTGTCGTCGCCGTGGATCGCCTCGACCGCCGAGTTCCAAGCGATCTCGATCTTCGGGTCGGCGAAGGCGCGCTCGGCCATGATCTTCGAGGCGCGGAGCTCGTCGCGACGTACGACCAGGGTCACCTTGGACCCGAAGCGGGAGAGGAACGTCGCCTCTTCCACGGCTGAGTCGCCACCGCCGACAACGGCGATGTGCTGGTCGCGGAAGAAGAAGCCGTCGCAGGTCGCGCACCAGGAGACGCCGTGGCCGGAGAGCCGGTCCTCGTCGGGGTTGCCGAGCTTCTTGTAGCCCGACCCCATCGCCAGGACCACCGCCCGCGCGGTGAACGTGCCCTCCTCGGTCTTCACGACCTTCACGTCACCGGTCAGGTCGACCTCGATGACGTCGTCGGCCACCAGCTCAGCGCCGAAGCGCTCAGCCTGGGCGCGCATCTCGTCCATCAGGGCCGGGCCCTGGATACCGTCGCGGAAGCCCGGGAAGTTCTCGACCTCGGTGGTGTTCATCAGCGCACCGCCGGCGGTCACCGCACCCTCGAAGACCAGCGGCTCCAGGTTGGCGCGGGCGGCGTACACAGCGGCCGTGTAGCCGGCGGGGCCGGAACCGATGATGATGACGTTGCGCAACTCGTTCGACATGGTCTGCCTGCTCTGTAGGGGTCCGGTGCCAGAACAGATCCTAGGCATGCTCCATTCCCGGCGGGGAGCGGAGGCGTTCAGCGCGGGACGACGGTCGAGGCGAGCAGGGTGGATCCGTCGCAGGACCAGGCTTCGAAACGCTGCCCCTCGGTGGTCGACGCGTAGAGCGCGAGTGCGGCAGGCCGCCCGTCGAGCTGGATCGGGACCAGGGTGGCCGCGATCCCGACCGGACCCGGGCAGGCGGCCTTCGCGGCGAAGTAGCGGCTGTCGGCCGGCACCTTGCTGGACTCGGTCGAGGTCCCGCCGGCCGTCGACCGCCACTGCGGCGTGGGGGTGGCCCCGTCCGAGGCGAACGCGTCGTCTCTGGGCGTCTCCCCGGCAGCGGCCTTCGGTGTCGGAGAGGCGTCCAGATCGTCCTGGAACAACGGCGGGAGCTGGAACGCGGCGGCCTCGTCGGCGAACCCGGCGCTGGTGAACTGCAGCACGACGCCGTGTCGAGCCAGGTCGTCCGACAGCGGGTCAAGCGTCTCGTGCTGCGGACCACCCGACTCCGCGGACTGCGGGGCTACCGGCCCGAACTCGTCTCCGACAGCCGGCTCCGGGGCGCTTTCCGCGGTCGCCATGTCGGCGGCGTTCTCGGTGTCGAGCACCTGGGAGATCCCGACTCCGCCGGCACCGACCACGACCACCGCCGCGGCGGCAGCCAGCAACCGTGCGCCGACCCGGCGGCGCCGGTGCAGCGGTACGACGACGGCCGGCGACTCCGCCAGGTCCGGTACGGCGTCGCGGCGGTCGGCGGTCAGCCCCGCCAAGGTCTCCTCCAGCCGGGCGGCCACGTCGGCCGGGACCGGCGCGGTCACCCGCGCGTCCGCGAGCAGGGCACGGAGGTCGTCGTACGCCGGGTCGTCGAAGTCGGGCTCCGGGTTCTCCTGGTCGTTCATCGTGCACCTCCTCGGTTGGTCGGTCCACCTGTGTCGGCGGGGCTTCCTGGATCTGACGCGGACCGGGGCGTTGCGGTTCCGGTGACGCGAGTCTCCTCCAGCAGCGCAAGCAGCCGATGTCGGCCGCGGGCACAACGGCTCTTCACCGTGCCCACCGGACACCCGAGGATCCGGGCGGCCTCCTCGACGGGGTACCCCTCCATGTCGACCAGGACCAGTGCGGCCCGCTGGTCGGGAGGAAGCGTCGCGAGGGCGTCGCGGACAGCGCGCCGCTGGTCGGAGCGGATCGCGGCGTCCTCCGGGTCGTGCCCCGGATCCGCGGAGCCGAGGACGGCACCGCGGCCGGCGTACTCCTCCAGGTCGTCGGGGAGCGGTTGGGCGGCGCGGACCTTGTTGCGACGGAGCCGGTCCAGGCTGGCGTTCACCACGATCCGGTGCAACCAGGTCGTCACCTGGGCGTCGCCGCGGAAGTCCTCGGCGCGCCGGAACGCCGAGATCATCGCCTCCTGAAGCGCGTCGGCGGCGTCCTCGGGGTTCCCGGTGGTGCGCAGCGCCACGGCCCAGAGCCGGTCGCGGTGCCGGGTGAAGAGCACCCCGAAGGCGTCCGGATCGCCCTCCCCGTGGACCCGGATCAGCTCGTGGTCGGAGAGGTCCAGGAGCCGTCGCGCCGTCGACCCGCTCACGACCGGACCGTGATCTCCGCGATCTGACCCTGGAACCCCCGGTCGACCGCGGGAAGCCTGGTCAGCCAGACGATGACGTACCGGGTGGTGGTTGCGGGCTCGACCCTGAACAGGGTGGTGGGTCCTGCGGACGTGATGGCGCCGAGGCGGTCGGCGTCGGCGAGCTCGGCCGGGGCCTCGTCGAGGCCGGCGGGGGTGGCGAAGAACTCCATCTCGGTCGGCGTCCCGATGACCTGGATCTCGATGGACCCGATCTCCTGCTGGGATCCGAGGTCCAGGACGAGGCCGACGCCGCTCTTGAGGCCACCGAGCGGGGCCTGGGTGTAGACGCTGGTTTTCCAGGCGGTGGTCGCGTTGCCGTCGATGGCCAGCGGGACCTGTCGGGGGTTCTCCTCCGGCGGGTCACCCTCGGGGTCGAAGTCGCCGGCCCGCACGATGGTGATCGGTTCGCCGGTCACCAGGATCGGCGGTGCGGTCGTCGGCGTCACCGAGGCCCGTGGTGCGGGCTCCGCGTCTGCGTCCTGCTGGTCCTGGTAGAGCAGGTAGGCGCCGACCGCGACCGCAGCCAGCAGGAGGAGAGCGAACAGGACCGCCGGCCAGATCCGTCGCCGGGGCTCCTCGCCGTACGGCGGGCGGGCCGGCTCGTCGGCGGCGAACGGCCACCCGCCGTGCGCCTGGTCGGCGGCGTCGCCGGGTACGGGCGCGCCGGGCGGTACCCGACGCTCTTCCTCGGCGAACAGGGGCCGGGCCACCGGAGCCTCGAACGGGGGCGGCGGGGCGGCCGGTTCCCACTCCTCCGGCTCGATCAGCTCGATACCCGAGGGGGAGAACGGCGGGGGCGCGGCCATCGTCGCGTCGGGGTCGACCGTCGGGTCCGGTGCCGGGTCGACCGTCGGGTCCGGTGCCGGGTCGGCGGACACCGGCGCCGGATCAGCGACGGGGTCGGGTTCCGGGTCGGGGTCCGGGTCGGGGTCCGGGTCGGGGTCGGACTCAGGTTCCGGCGCGGGGACCGGCTCGACGACCGCCGCGGGGCCCGCCGCGAGGTCGGTGGAGGTCTCGTCGGGCGCCGGCATCGCCTCGGGGTCGTCGTGCATGCTCGGCACGTCGACCGGTGCAGCCGCCGCCGGGTCACCGACGTAGTCGCTGAGGGCTGCGGCGATGTCGTGCGCGGTCTCGATCGGGAGGACGTGCTGGGCAGCCTCCTTGTGCAGCACCCGGTCGCAGATCGCGTCCAGGGTCCGCGGGATGCCGGCCCGGACCTGGCGAGGTCGCAGCGGCCGGTTCCCCTCGCGCGGTGCCGGTGCCAGCGCGGACGGCGCAACCCCGGGCCAGCGCACGGTCAGCGCGGCGTACAGGATGCCGGCGAGGTCGATCACGTCCGCCTCGCGGTCGCTGATCACCCCGTACGGCGCGGTACCGGCCGCGCCGTCCCCGTTGGCGCTCCGCTCGAAGGCGGCGTTGACCACGAACCCGATGATCTTCACGGCCCCGGACTCGGTGAGCAGGACCGCTTCGGGGTTCAACCGGCCGTGGTGCAACCCCTGGGCGTGCGCGGCGGAGATCGCCTCGGCGACCTCGCGGGTCAACCAGGCTGCCCGCTTCGGCGGCAGCGGTCCCTGGGCGAGCATCACGTCGAGGGAAGTGCCCTCCCCCCACTCGTTGATCACCCAGGTGATCCCGTCGACGTCGTCGCAGTCCAGCACCCGGAGGAAGTGCGGGTCGGTGACCCGGGCCGAGGTGCGGGCGGCCTCGAGCACGGCAGGGGACCGAGGGTCGGTACTGGCCACCACGTGCACCGCGACGCTGCGCGCCAGCACGGTGTCGGTGGCGCGCCAGAACCGGGCACCGTCGTGCTCGGAGAGCAGCACCTCGAGGCGGTAGCGGCCGTCGAGCATGGAGCCGGGGCTCATGGCGAGCGGGAGCTGGTCGCTCATGACTGCTCAGGCCCTCCTTGCCCTCGTCGACCGGGCCATCGTAAGGGCGGGAGTCATCGCGATCGCCGCAATCGCGACGTGACCAGCGAGGTGACCTCGGTGACCTCGTCGAGCCGGAAGAGTCGGGCCAGCAGCAGGTAGGCGCCGAGACCACCGCCAGCGACCAGGGCCAGCCGGAGCAGGGTCGCCACGGTGTCGTCGCCGGTCAGGGTCTCGTCGAGGCCGAGACGGACCGACCAGGCGACCCCGATCGAGAGCCCCACCACGATCGTCATCCGGACCGCGAACCGGAGCAGGCGGCGCCCGCCGAGGCCACCGACGATCCCGGAGAGCTGGCGGTAGGAGAGCGCGGCACCGAACGCGTACGCGACGGCGTACGCGACCACGAGCCGGGGAGCGGTCTCGGCGGGGTCGATGTCCCGGGTCAGGGCGATGGCGGTGCCGATGTTCACCGCGGCGATCGCGCACTGGTTCCAGAAGACCTGGCGGGTCCGCTCCAGGGCGTAGAAGCCGCGCAGGACCAGGTAGTGCGTGGTGAAGAACAGGATCCCGACCGCGAAGAGCGAGACCGAGGGCACGAAGTCGGACGCGGACTCCTCGGCGGCGCCGTACCCCCAGACCAGGTCGACCAGGTCGGGGGCGAGCACCGGGACCAGTGCCAGCACCGGCAGGACCAGGGCGTACGTAGAGCGCAGCGTCGAGGTCACCGAGCTCGCGAGGGCGCGCAGGTCCCCGTCGTGCGCGTACGCCGAGAGCCGGGGCAGCACGGCGGTCGCCAGCGAGACGGTGATGATCGAGTGCGGGACCATCACCAGCAGGAACGCGTTGGAGTAGATCGTGTAGCCGGTGCCGTCGGTCCCGGCGGCGGTACCGCCGGAGGCCAGCCGGACCACGACCGTGTAGGAGAGCTGGTTGACGATCACGAACAGCACCGTCCAGGTGCTCAGCCGCAGGGTCCGACCCAAGCCGGTGTGCCGGAAGTCGAAGCGCGGCCGGAACCGGAAGCCGGACTTGCGCAGGAACGGGATCAGCAGCAGGAACTGGACCGCGATCCCGAACGTCGAGCCGATCCCGAGGAGGGCCTCGGCGCCGCTGGAGTACGGCCCGGACTGCTCAGCCTCCGACGCCGTCCCGATGGTGATCAGGTAGGACGCGACGACGAGCACCGAGATCAGGTTGTTCGCGATCGGCATCCACATCATCGGGCCGAAGCTGCCCCGGGCGTTCAGTACCTGACCGACCAGGACGAACATCCCGTAGAAGAAGACCTGCGGCAGGCAGTAGCGCGCGAAGTCGATCATCGACTCGCGCTCGGCGGCGTACTCGCCTGTGAAGTACAGCGGGTTCACCAGCACCCGCATCACCAGCGGCGCCGCGATCACCAGGACCACCGTGACGACGGCGAGGAAGAGCGCGCCGAGGGTGATCACCCGGTTCGTGTACGCCTCGCCGCCGTCGGGGTCGTTCTTGATCGAGCGCACCAGCTGCGGCACCAGGACCGCGTTGAAGACACCGCCCGCGAGCAGGATGTAGAGCATGTTCGGGACGGTGTTGGCGATGTTGAAGATGTCCGCGTGCAGCCCGGTCCCGAGCGCGGCGGCGAGCAGCGCCGCCCGGACGAACCCGGAGAGCCGGGACACCACGGTCCCGGCCGCCATCAACGCGCTCGAGCGGAGCACCGTCGGCTGCTGCGGCTCCTCGGGCGGCTCCTCGGGCACCTCGGGGGTCGTCATCGTGGCCGCCTCATCCGCGCCGCCAGCGGTGCTCGCGCAAGCCGCGCCTGATCCGGCGGCCGATCATCACGACCAGCAGCAGCGCGCCGGCCCCGAGGACCGTCCAGACCAGGTTGCCGACCTGGCTGGTCCGCAGGCTGAAGACCAGCGGCGTACCGATCTCGCTGCCGGCCTCGGTCACGGCGGTCAGGACGACCTGGTTGACGCCGACGCCGGAGGCCTTCGCCTTCAGGCGCAGCACTGTCCGCTGGCCGGGCGCCAGGGCGAACGGTTCGGTCGACTCGATCTCGACGCCGGAGGCGGCGGTGCGGGGCTCGACGCCGACGGTGATCGGCTGGTCGAGCCCGTTGACCACCGTGACGGCCAGCGTCCCCGACCCTCCGGAGAGGGTCACGAAGTCGGTGCCGACCACCTCGACCTGGCCGAGACGGGCGAGCATCTTCGCGTTGGTGGCGAGCACTTGACCGCGGGCTCGGGCCCGGTCTCCGCGGGCGTGGATCGAGACCGCGGTGAGGGCGACCCCGGACAGGTCGTGCGCGATGTCGTTCTCCGAGCGGATCAGCTCCACCAGCGAGTCCGTCGTCCGCAGGAGCGTCCGGGTCGCGTCGAGGTTGACCTGCGGGACCTCCTGGACGGTCTGCTCCGCCGGGTAGCCCAAGGCAGATCCGAAGGTGGGGGTCCCGGGTTCCGCCCGGCGCAACGGGACCAGGTCGAGCCAGGGCAGGTCGAGCCCGGCGAACAGGTCGGCGAGCTGCCAGCCCGGGCCCGGGTCCCAGTCGTCGGGGAGGACCACGACCAGCTGGCCGGAGACCCGGCCGACCCGGAGCGCGGCGTCGGAGACGATCCGCTGACGAAGCGCGAGGGCGTCCAACGGTGCGCCGGGACCGGGGCCGCCGCTGGCGGTCTGCTCGTCGGCGAGGATCAGGTCCTGCCCCGCGGCGGTCGTCCACTGGGTCCGCGGCCGCGGTCTGCCGTGGTCGGAGACGAGCAGGAGCGGGTCGGTGCCGAGCTGCGGGAGCAGCTCGTCGTCCAGCCACCCGTCCGGTGGTGCGACGACCGACGTCCCGGTGATCTCGAGACGCTCGAAGGTCTGGGCCGAGACCTCCCCGGCGAGCTCCAGCACCCCCGGCGCGCGGCGGGCCAGGGTGTTGACGTCGGGATCGGCGTACGGGAGTCGCAGGACGGTGTGGCGGCGGGCAGCGGCGAGGACCTCCTCCAGCCAGGCCTCGGCGTTCGCGCGGTCACCCGGTTCGAGCCGGTTGGCTGCGCGTGAGACCGGCGTCGGTGCCGGACTGGGATCGGTGGCTTCGCCCGCACCGAGGGAGAGAGGCGGGTTGTTGGCGCTCAGGGCGGCCACGGCCTCCAGGACGGACGGGTCGACCAGCATCGTCAGGTCCTGGGTGCCGGCGGTTCTGAGGATGCCGGCGAGGCGGCCCAGGCGCCCGCCGGGGGCGAGGCTGTCGGACCAGCCGGTGGTGCCGAGCACCCGGCCGGACGGGTCGCGCCGTACCCGCTCGCGCACCGGTACGACGATCGCGACCGAGGTGGTCTTCGGCCGACGGACCAGCGGGATGAAGGTGCGGGCGCGGCCTTGAACGGCACGGGAGCCGTCCGGGCTCTGAGCGAGCGCGTGGATGCCGATCCAGTAGACCCCCTCCGCACCGGTGATCTCGGTGCCGAGCTGTGCGACCGGGATCGAGATCCGGAACGGCCGGGACATCCCGGGGGCGAGGTCCCCGATGGGTTCGAACTGACCGGGTTCGACCAACCGGGTGCCGACGTCCGTCGACAACGGGGTCTGCGTCGCGGCGGCGACCTCGGCCCGGGTGGTCATCGGGGACCGGCTGATGAACGGGTGCACGTTCACCGCGATCCAGGTCTCGGCGGAGTCGTTGGTCACGGTGCCGATGAGGGTCAGGTTCCCGGTCTCCGGGATCGCCGCGGGGACCAGGCGGGTCAGGGCGACGCTGAGCGGTGCCGGTTCTTCCTCGTCGTCGGCGTGCGCGGGTCCGGGTCCCAGGGCCGGGAGCAGCACGGCCACCAGTGCCGCGGCGAGCACCGGCCGGAGTCGCCGCAGCCGGGAGACGGATCCGGACCGGGATCCGGGCGTGCTGCGGGGACGGGTCACACCCGCGATGCTAACGAGTCGGGTGGGTGCACCCGGTGCGCGACCTGCGTGCGCTGGACGCCGACTGTTCCGGTGCGTGCTCCGGGGAGCTGCGCCGATAGAGTGACCTCCCGTGTCCCCGTGCCGTCGCTCGTCCCGCCGCCTCCCCCGGGATGACTGAGCCCATGAACATGTCGGAGGTGCAGGCCCGCGCGGTCGCCGAGCTGCTCCGGATCGCCCCGGTGATCGACGAGCTGGGTTCCCGCTTCGAGGCGGTCGGCGAGCAGATCGCCCTGGTCGGCGGTCCGGTCCGCGACGCGATGCTCGGTCGGCTCCAGAACGACCTCGACTTCACCACCTCGGCCCGCCCCGAGGTCACCGAGCGGCTGCTCAAGGGGTGGGCGGACGCGATCTGGGACATCGGCCGCGACTTCGGGACGATCGGCTGCCGCCACGGCGACTGGCTCATCGAGATCACCACGTACCGCTCGGAGACGTACGACGCGCAGAGCCGCAAGCCGGAGGTGGCCTACGGCGACAGCCTCGCGGGTGACCTGGGCCGCCGTGACTTCACCGTCAACGCGATGGCGGTCTCGCTGCCCGGGCAGACCGTCGAGGACCCGTACGGCGGCATCGTCGACCTGGCCCACCAGGTCCTCCGGACGCCGGGCCGTCCTGAGGACTCCTTCGGCGACGACCCGCTCCGGATGATGCGCGCGGCCCGGTTCACCGCCCAGCTGGGCTTCACCGTCGCGCCGGAGGTCCGCGCCGCGATGACGGCGATGGCCGAGCGGATCACGATCGTCTCGGCCGAACGGGTCCGCGACGAGCTGGTGAAGCTGATCTGCTCGCCGCGACCGCGCGACGGTCTGCTGCTCCTGGTGGAGACGGGGTTGGCCGAGTACGTCCTCCCCGAGCTGCCCGCGCTGGCCCTGGAGCGCGACGAGCACCACCGGCACAAGGACGTCTACGAGCACACCCTGACGGTGCTGGAGCAGTCGATCGACCTGGAGCACCGGCTGCCCGGCGGCGGCCCGGACTTCGTGGCGCGGTTCGCGGCGCTGATGCACGACGTCGGCAAGCCGAAGACCCGGAAGTTCGCCGGCGACGGCACCGTCACGTTCCACCACCACGACGTGGTCGGCGCCAAGATCACCCGGAAGCGGATGCAGGCGCTGAAGTTCTCCAACGACGAGATCGACGCGGTCGCGACCCTGGTCGAGCTGCACCTGCGGTTCCACGGCTACGGCGACGGGCAGTGGACCGACTCCGCGGTCCGGCGCTACGTCCGTGACGCCGGCCCGCTGCTGGAGCGGCTGCACATCCTGACCCGGGCCGACTGCACCACGCGCAACCAGCGCAAGGCGGACCGGCTGCGCCGCACCTACGACGAGCTCGAGGAGCGGATCGCCCGGCTCTCGGAGCAGGAGGAGCTGGCCTCGATCCGGCCCGACCTGGACGGCAACCAGATCATGGAGATCCTCGGGATCCCCGCCGGTCGTGGGGTCGGCGAGGCCTACCGGTTCCTGCTGGAGCTGCGCCTGGACAACGGGCCGATGTCGTACGACGACGCGAAGGCCGCGCTGCTGGCCTGGGCGGCCGACCAGGACGGGGCGGGCGTCGAGGAGTAGTCGGCAGTAGCCTGCGCGGGTGACCCGCGAACCTCTGCTGCACCGGCGTTGGCCCGCACTTGCTCGGGGCGACTCGCGGGCGCCCGGATCGGGCCCCGGGTTGGGCCACGTCGCGTTGGGGACCGCACCCACACCGGTCCGCCGCCTGCCCGGCCTGGTTGACGGCGTCGATCTCTGGCTCAAGGACGAGAGCGTCTTCGGGGACGGCGCCTGGGGCGGCAACAAGGTCCGCAAGCTGGAGTGGATCCTGCCCGAGGCACGGCGGCGCCGGGTCCGGACTCTCCTCACCGTCGGGGGGATCGGCACCCACTGGGGCCTGGCCTGCGCGCTCTACGGTCGCGAGCACGGGTTCGGCACCGTGCTCGGACTGGTCGACCAGCCCGTCGACGACCACGTCCGTGAGCAGCTGGCCCGGCTCGAGGCGTCCGGCGCGCGGTTGCACCGGTACCCCTCGGTCGGCCGGTTGAAGCTGGCCGCGCCGTGGTTGGTCCTGAGCAACGTCCGGGGCGGCACCCTGCCGTGGTACCTGCCGGCGGGCGGGTCGAACCCAGTCGGCACGCTGGGCTACGTCGAGACCGCGCTCGAGATCGCCGCCCAGGTCGCGGCCGGCGAGCTGCCCGAGCCGGCGACGGTCGTCGCGCCGATCGGGTCGGGTGGTACCGCTGCCGGGCTTACCTTGGGCTTCCGCCTGGCCGGGTTGCAGACGCGGGTCTTCGGAGCGGTGGTCAACGACGCGTTCCCGCTGGACGCCCCGGTGATCGCCCGGCTCGCCAACGCCACCGCCGACCTGCTCCGCTCCCGGGGCGCCGGCGAGATCCCGACCATCGCGGCCGCGGACCTGACCACCGCCGATGACTGGCTCGGCACGACGTACGGCGACCCGACCCCGGCCTCGATCGAGATGGTGGCCCGGGCCCGCGAGATCGGCCTGGACCTGGAGCCGGTGTACACCGGGAAGGCGCTCGCGGCGGTCCGCGACCTCGGCAGCGCGTTGCCCGGACCGGTCCTCTGGCTGAACACCCACGGCCCGCGCTGACCCGTTACAGCGGGGTCTCCCGGTAACGGATCGCCTGCGCGGCGAGGACGACGGGCACCGCGAGGTACAGGCCGAGGCCGCAGGCGATCGCGCCGAGCAGCATCAGCAGCACCGAGCGCACCGCGAAGCCGAGCTCGCTGGCGAAGCGGTGCGCGACCAGTCGGACGCTGGCGACGACGGCCTCGAACGGGTTGAGGTCGCGGTCGACCACGAAGAGCAGGGCGTACCGGGTGAGGAACATCAGCACGATCGCCGGGAGCACCAGGAACACCGCGGCCAGCGTCATCGCGGTGGCGAGCATCAGCGCTGCGGGCAGCACGCTCCGGAGCCGCCAACCGGCGTACGGGCCGCGGACCGGTACGTCGTCCAGGACGTCGAGGAGGGCACCGTAGATCCCGGCCACCACCAGGTGCGCGAGCAGGAAGACGACGAAGAGCCCGGCCAGGACGCCGAGCTGGCCGCGGGCGTCCGTGGGCAGGCACTCGGCGTACACGACGGTGCCGAGGTAGTCCCGCACGCAGGGCGACGTCCCGGCGACCCGGGTACTGATCAGGTGCTGGAGCACGACGTGCACCACGATCGCGGGAAGGCTGAACGCGAGGGTCGCGATCAGGATCCGGTCCGGTGCCGCGGCGACGACCCGCCACCCCGCACGGAGGGTCCCGGCGCTGGGCGGTCTCGCGGGCGGTCTCGCGGGGGCCGCACCGGGAAGTGTCACGCCCGGCATCCTAGGTGGGATGCCGGGCGTGAGGTGGTGACGGACCTGGTCGCGGCCTACGCCTTGGGTGCGGTGATCACCGAGTGGGTCAGCACCTTGTCGGTGAAGGTCTGCTTCTTCTCGTCCCACAGCGGCCAGACGTAGCCGAGGTAGCACGGCAGTGCGTCGATGATGTGCACGAACCCGCGGGCGATCGCCATCCCGGTGCCGACGGGCTGGCCGGTCTGGTCACCGATCAGCTTGATCCCGACGTACCCCTTGCCGAGGGTGTAGCCGGTGGTGCCCTGCTGGATCCCGTAGTTGTAGACCCACCACCCGAGGATCGCGGCGAGCGCGGCCAGCGCCACCAGGACGTCGATGAACCCCGGCATGATCGCGAACAGGACCTGCTCGACGATCACGATGCCGATGATGGGCGCCGCATCGATCAGCGTTGCCAGGACGCGTTGCAGCCACTCGGCTGGAGCGCCAGGCGGTGGCGGGCCCGGTACCGGGGCGCCGTACCCGGCTGCGGGCGGCGGGACCGAGCCGTAGGCGGGGAGGGGTGGTGGGGGCGGCGGGGGTGTCGTTTCATCGCTCATGCGACGACCGTAGGCGAGTTCGGGAGGACTGCGCATCCCCTTGTCGGAGATGAAACCTGAACGCAACGGGTGGGAAACGGGCCCGACCGGTGAATTGGTCGAGCCCCGGACCGGGTGGTCCGGGGCTCGACGCCGAAATCAGTTGTCGTGCAGGTGGTGCTGGGTCAGCGCTCGACCTCGCCTGGTTTCGACTCGCTCGTCGCGGCTTCGTCCCTCAGCCACGGAGCTCGCTCAACCTGCGGGCGAGACGTACAGCGCTTCGTTCCTCAGCGCTCTACTTCGCCCTTGATGAACGCCTCGACGGAGGCGTGACCCTCGTCGTCGGGACGCTGCACCGGCGGGGACTTCATCAGGTAGGAGCTCGCCGAGAGCAGCGGGCCACCGATGCCGCGGTCCAGCGCGATCTTCGCCGCCCGGATGGCGTCGATGATGATGCCGGCCGAGTTCGGGGAGTCCCAGACCTCGAGCTTGTACTCCAGGTTCAGCGGGACGTCGCCGAAGGCGCGACCCTCGAGGCGGACGTAGGCCCACTTGCGGTCGTCGAGCCAGGCCACGTAGTCCGAGGGACCGATGTGGACGTTGCGGTCGTGGACCTTGCCCGACAGCGGACCGTTGAGGTTCGAGGTCACGGCCTGGGTCTTGGAGACCTTCTTGGACTCCAGGCGCTCGCGCTCGAGCATGTTCTTGAAGTCCATGTTGCCGCCGACGTTGAGCTGGTAGGTGCGGTCCAGGACCACGCCGCGGTCCTCGAACAGCTTCGCCATCACGCGGTGGGTGATGGTGGCACCGACCTGGCTCTTGATGTCGTCACCGATGATCGGGACGCCGGCGTCCTCGAACTTCTTCGCCCAGACCGGGTCGGAGGCGATGAAGACGGGCAGCGCGTTGACGAACGCCACGCCCGCGTCGATCGCGCACTGCGCGTAGAACTTGTCGGCCTGCTCCGAACCCACCGGCAGGTAGGAGACCAGGACGTCGACCTGGGCGTCCTTGAGCGTCTGGACGACGTCGACCGGCTCGGCGTCGGAGACCTCGATGGTCTCGAGGTAGTACTTGCCCAGGCCGTCGAGGGTCTGGCCGCGCTGCACGGTGACGCCGGTCGGCGGCACGTCGCAGATGCGGATGGTGTTGTTCTCCGAGTTGTTGATCGCGTCCGAGAGGTCGAAACCGACCTTCTTCGCGTCAACGTCGAACGCGGCGACGAACTCCACGTCGCGGACGTGGTAGTCCCCGAACATGACGTGCATCAGGCCGGGGACGACAGCGTCCGCGTCTGCGTTCTTGTAGTACTCGACGCCCTGAATGAGGGAGGTGGCACAGTTGCCGACTCCCACGATGCCTACGCGAACCTTCGCCATGGCTTCTCCTCCTGCTGGATTGGTGCTCAACTGATTTCGGTGCTGATTTCGGTGCTGGGTGCTGGTGCGGTACTAGATGTTGGGGTCTTGCGGGAGCCGGAACGGTCCTGGCTGGTGCGCTCGGCCTCGATCAGGTCGGAGAGCCAGCGCACCTCGCGCTCCACGGACTCGGCGGCGTGCCGGCGCAGCTCGGTCTGGTACCGGTCCGATCCGCTGCTCAGGGCCCGCGCCCGGTCGAGCCGCTCCTGGAGCCGCGAGCGGCGGCCTTCCAGGATCCGGAGCCGGACGGCGGCGTCGGTGCGGGAGAAGAACGCGAACCGCATGTTGAAGTTCTCGTCCTCCCACGCGGCGGGGCCGGCGTCGGTGATCTCGGAGGCGAAGTACTCGGTGCCGGCCGGGGTGATCTGGTAGACGATCCGCTGGCGGCGGGAGACGGTGGTCGAGGTCGCGACGACCTCGGTGACCCAACCGGAGCGGAGCATCCGCTTCAGGGCCGGGTAGAGGGAGCCGTAGGAGAGCAGCCGGGTCCAGCCGAGCAGGAGGTTGAGGCGCTTGCGCAGCTCGTACCCGTGCAGCGGGGACTCCTGGAGAAGCCCGAGGACTGCGAGCTCGAGGGTTGCTCCCTTGCTCGGCATCGCGTTCTCCTCTCCGGGGTGGCCGTACCGGGTGGCCCGACGTATCGGTCGTACGTATCGGCCCGGCGTATCGAGGTAACCTATCGCATCGATATATCGAAGATCCAATTCATCAGGTGTTCATCTCTGAGAGGCTCGCCACAGGCGGCGACTGTGTGTCTCAGGCCCGACGCCGTACGCTCGACCCTGGACCAGACCGCGCCCAGCGGGGTCCGCACCACCCGACCAGCCCTTCCCCTGGAGTCCGAACACCGTGAGTGGCAGTACGAACAGTCGATCCAAGAGCGGCGCGAAGAGCGGCGCGACGAGCCGCCCGAAGAGCCGCCCGAAGAGCCGCAAGGTGAAGCCCACCCGCAAGGAGCTCTTCCGCCGGTGGCTGCGCTACGGGCTGATCGCCGGTGTCGTCGGCACCCTGCTCATGGTCTCGGTCTTCTACTTCGCCTACCGCTCCACCGACATCCCCGACCCGAACGCCGCGTTCCAGGCCGAGACCACCAACGTCTACTACGCCGGCGGCACCTCCAAGATCGGTCAGTTCGCCACCCAGAACCGCGAGTCCATCCCGCTGGCGGACGTCCCGCAGGTGATGCGTGACGCCGTCGTGGCCGCTGAAGACCGGTCGTTCTGGACCAACAAGGGCATCGACCCCAAGGGCATCGTGCGCGCTGCGTTCTCCAACGCCCAGGGCAACTCCACCCAAGGCGCCTCCACGATCACCCAGCAGTACGTGAAGATCCTCTACCTGACCCAGGAGCGGACTCTCAAGCGCAAGATCAAGGAAGCGTTCCTGTCGCTGAAGATCCAGCAGCAGCAGTCGAAGTCCCAGATCCTCGAGGGCTACCTCAACACCATCTACTTCGGCCGCGGGGCGTACGGCGTCCAGGCCGCCGCCAACGCGTTCTTCGGGATCCCTGCCAAGAAGCTGAAGGCCCCCCAGGCCGCGATGCTGGCGGCGGTGCTGAACTCGCCGAGCTTCCTGAGCCCCGACCGCAGCGAGGCCTCCCGGAAGGCCCTGCTCAACCGGTACTCCTACGTCGTGCGCAGCATGGTCGAGACCGGTGCGATCAGCGAGACCCAGGGCGCCGAGATCGAGAACAAGCTCCCCGAGGTGAAGCCGCAGACCGAACGGAACCTGTACGGCGGCCAGAAGGGCTTCATGCTCGACATGGTCAAGAACGAGCTGCTCCGGATCGGCTTCGACGACGCCGAGATCCAGGCCGGCGGTCTGCGGGTGGTCACCACGTTCACCAGCGAGGCGATGCGCAAGGCCAAGGCAGCCGTCCTCGAGCAGCGCCCGTCGGGCCTGTCCGACAAGAACCTGCACGTCGCCACTGCCTCGGTCGACGTGAAGACCGGCGGTCTGCTCGGTTTCTACGGCGGCCAGGACTACCTGCAGAGCCAGCTCAACTGGGCCAACCTCGGTGCCGCACCGGGATCGACGTTCAAGGCGTTCGCGGTCGCCGCCGGCCTGAAGGACGGCTTCAGCCTGCGTGACACCTTCGACGGCAACTCGCCCTACCGGTTCCCCGGTGGTGTGGAGTTCAGCAACCAGGGTGAGGGCCGGGGCCAGTCCTACGGCTCCCGGATCAGCCTGCTCACCGCGACCGAGAAGTCGGTCAACACCGCGTTCGTCGACATGACCCAGGCGATGGACAACGGGCCGAAGAAGATCGTCAACATGGCCAGCGCGCTGGGCATCCCGAAGAACGCCCCGGGTCTGGACGCCAACGTGGGCGTCTCGCTGGGTTCGGCGACGATCAGCCCGATCTCGATGGCGTCGGCGTACGCGACCATCGCCAACGGCGGTGTCCGCAACGACCTGCACGTGGTGACCAAGGTGATCCGGGCCAGCGACGGTGAGGTCCTCTACACCTCGCCCAAGAAGGGCGAGCGCGCCATCTCCAAGGACATCGCGGCGGACACCAGCTTCGCTCTCCAGCAGGTCGTCCAGCGCGGTACCGGCTCCCGCAACGGGAAGATCGGCCGACCGGCGGCAGGCAAGACCGGGACGGCGACCAACGACAACGGTGACGTGATCTCGTCCTGGTTCGTGGGTTACACGCCGCAGGTCGCGAGCGCGGTCATGTACGTCCGCGGCAAGGGTGTCGAGCCGCTCCAGGGCTACCTGCCGTCGTTCTTCGGTGGCGACTTCCCGGCGCGGACCTGGGCGGCGCTGATGAAGCGGATGATGGAGGACCTGCCGGTCGTGCAGTTCCCGAAGCCGGCCAACCTCGACGGCGACGCGCCGTCGAGCGGCCACGAGCCGGCACCGACGCCGACGCCGACCCCGACCCCGACAGCGACGCCGACGCCGACCCCCACCCCGACGCCGACGCCGACGCCGACCCCCACACCGACGCCGACGCCGACCGCGACCCCGACGGAGCCACCGAGCTGTGGGGAGTTCCCGGCGCCGCCCTGCGATCCGTGAACGAACCGTCGCGCGTCGACCCGGTGGTCACCGAGCTGAGCGAGGTGGTCGGCGGCCCGCCGGGCCGGCGGTTCCGGCCGCACTCGTGGTGGACGCCGATCCGGGTGCTGCTCGCGGTCTTCACGGTCGTCTTCGCGCTCGGCCTGGTGCAGAAGTACCCCTGCGGCGCGACGGACTGGTCGGACGACGACGTCCGGTACCGGAACATGTGCTACTCCGACGTGCCGTACCTCTACACCGGGCGCGGCTTCGCCGAGCAGCAGTGGCCCTACTCCGATGACACCCCGCAGTACGGGACGCCGCTGCAGCGGCTCGACGCAACCGAGCGCTACCAGCCGATGGAGTACCCGGTCCTGATCTCCTACTTCGCCTGGGCGGTCTCGAAGGTCACCGGACTGGTGCCGTCCGGCCCGGCCCAGGAGATCCGGGCGGCCACGCCGGTCAACGAGCTCTGGGGTCTGCGCGGGATGACCAAGGAGATCAACACCTACTTCCTGCTCACCGCTTTCGGGCTCTTCCTGTGCGGGCTGGGTGCGGTCTTCTTCCTCTCCGGCGCGAGCCCGGGCCGGCCCTGGGACGCGATGGGGCTGGCGCTCTCGCCGGTGCTGCTGGTCAGCGCGCTGGTCAACTGGGACCTGATCGCGGTGCTGTTCACCGCGGGTGCGCTCTGGGCGTGGTCGCGCGACCGACCGCTGCTCGCCGGGGTGATGGTCGGCCTCGGCTTCGCGACCAAGCTCTACCCGCTCTTCCTGCTCGGCGCGTTCCTGATCGACGCCGTCCGGCGCAAGGAGACCTGGCGGCTGGCGGTGGCCGTGTCCACCGCGGCCCTGACCTGGCTGCTGGTGAACGTGCCCGCGATCCTCGGCGACATCGAGGCCTGGAAGGTCTTCTGGACCTTCAACTCCGACCGGGGAGCGGACCTCGGCTCGCTCTGGCTGGTGCTCCAGCAGCGCGGCGCGGAGACCACCGCGCACGGCATCAACATCGTCTCCGCAGTCGGGTTCGTGCTGGCCTGCGGTGCGGTCTTCGTCCTCGGACTCGCCGCGAAGCGTCGCCCGCAGGTCGCCCAGGTCGCGTTCCTCGTGGTGGCGGCGTTCCTGATCCTGAACAAGGTCTACTCCCCGCAGTACGTGCTCTGGCTGCTGCCGCTCGCGGTCCTGGCGCGGCCGCGCTGGCGGGACCTGCTGATCTGGCAGGCCTGCGAGCTGGTCTACTTCGGCGCGGTCTGGCTCTACCTCGGCGGGTGGTTGACGCCCTCGGCCGGCGACACCCCGACGGCGTACCACCTGGCGATCATCGTCCGGGTGCTGGGCGAGCTCTACCTGTGCGCGCTGATCGTCCGCGACATCTGGACGGCGCCAGCTGATCCCGTGGCGGATCCTGGGGCGGACGACCTAGGAGACGGAGACGACGTCGAAGGTGGTGGCCGTGAACCGGACCGTGACCTCGACCGTCTCGCCGATCTCGGGCACCGCAACCCCTGAGGGCAGGAAGAGCATCGAGGCCTGCATGTGCGGGGGCTCGGCGAAGTACCGGCTCCTGCCGGCCACCGTGTACGGCGACCGCACCAGGCCGACCGCGTCCAGACCGCCGCGCGCCAGCGAGCTCGCCCGGGCCCGGACGCTGCTGTCGCCGGTGGGGGCCTCCAGGCCGATGCCGTGGGCGGTGCCGCCGGAGACCACCAGGATGGTGCCGGTGCGCGGCAGCGTCCGGCCGCGGTAGCCGAAGGTCTCGCCGCGCTCGACCGGGTGGCTGTCCAGGACGTGCGCCACGACCCGGAGCGCGCCGCGGTCGCCGAGCCAGAGCTCGGTGCCGATCCGCTGCCGGAAGGAGACCTCGGGGTAGCGGCGGGAGAGCTCGGCGACCTCAGCCGCGGTGAGGTGCGAGACCCAGACGGTCCGGCCCGGTCCGACCGCCTCGAGCAGGCCCGCAGCGACCAGGTCGGTCATCAGCAGCGCGGCTTCGGCGCCGTTGCCGGCCGCCGGGGCCAGCGGCAGGTGCAGCGAGGCGCCCTCGATCCGGACGCCGCCACGGGACCGGACCAGCGCGACCGCCTCGCGCAGCCCGCGGGCGGTGAAGCCGTGCCGCTTCATCGAGGTCATCCGCTCCAGCACCACCCGGGCCCGGCCGGGCTGCTCGATCAGGGCCTGCAGGTCGGCGAGCCGGCCGACCGTGTGCAGCACGCGGCCGGGGTCGAGGCCCTCGAGCGCAGCCGTCTCGAACGGGCGCCACGGGGTGAGGACCAGCAGGTCGCCGTCGAAGCGCGGGGCCACCTCGGCCAGCTCGTGGGTCGTCCCGACCGCGACGGTGTCCGCGCCGAGCCACCCGGCCTTGCGGGCCAGCCGGGGTAGACCGAACCCGTACCCGTTGCCCTTGAGGACCGGGACCAGGCCGGGACGCTGTTCCGCGACGGTGCGGAGGTGGGACCGCCAGCGGTCGCCGTCGACGTGCAACACGAGACTCATCGCCGTCCTCGCTTCGCTGCGGGCGCCGATGAGGCACCGGGGACGCGGTACCTGATGGTTCCCTCGCTTCGCTCCGTCACGGCCGTCCTCGCTTCGCTGCGGGCGCCGATGAGGCACCGGGGACGCGGTACCTGATGGTTCCCTCGCTTCGCTCCGTCACGGCCGTCCTCGCTTCAGGTAGAGCTGGAAGGCAGCGTAGATGGCGCGGTTCAACGGCAGGTCCCACTCCCCGACGTACTCGACGGCCTCGCCGCCGGTCCCGACCTTGAACTGGATCAGGCCCAGGTGCGGGTCGTCGGACGCCAACGTCTCGGTGATGCCGCGCAGGTCGTAGACGTGGGCGCCGGCGGCGATCGCATCGGCGATCATCCGCCACTGCACCGCGTTGGAGCCGCGGACGTCGCGCTTCTCGGTCGAGCTGGCGCCGTAGGAGTACCAGGCGTGGGCGCCGACCCGGATCCAGAGGGTGGCGGCGACCAGGTCGCCCTCGTGGGTGGCCAGGTAGAGCCGGATCCGGTCCGGGTCCTCCGCGGAGAGTGCGTCGTACATGGTGCGGAAGTAGCCCAGCGGCCTCGGGGTGAAGTGGTCCCGCTCGGCGGTGTGCGTGTAGAGCGCGTGGAACGCTGCGAGGTCCTCTGCGGAGCCGTCGGAGACCCGCACCTCGACGCCGGCCTTGGCCGCCTTCTTGATGTTGCGTCGCCAGAGCTGGTTCATCCCGGCGAGGACGGCCTCCTCGGTGCGCGGACCGTCGGTGTCGTGCAGCGGGACCTGGAAGTTGTACTGCGGTTGTCCGGCGGCGAACCCGCCCGCGACGGACTGGCACTGCCAGCCGAGCTCGCGCAGCTGGGAGACCACGGCCGCACCGGAGCGGCTACGCCCGGTCGGCGGCAGGTCGGTCAGCGTCGTCACGGTGTCGTCCGCGATGCCTTCCTTGATCACCGCGGCGTCCCAGCGGCGGGTGATGACCGGGGGGCCGATCCGGATCCCGAAAGCGCCCTGCTCCTTGAGGTGCGCTGCCATCGGGGTCAACCAGGAACCGAGGTCGTCGGTCTCCCAGTCGATGACCGGACCCTCGGGGAGGTAGGCCAGGTAGCGCTTCACCTTCGGCAGCTGGCGGTAGAGGACCAGCGCAGCGCCGAGGAGGGGTTCGTCGGGACCCGCGTCGGCACGCTGCCAGCCGAGCGACTCGGCCTTCCACTCGCTCTTCACCCGAGCCCAGGCCGGGGTCTGCAGGAAGCTGGCCGAGGACAGGCTGCGCAGGAACGCCAGGTGCTCCTCGGCGGAGATGGTCCGGACGGAGAGCGGGGAGGATCTCTTCTCGGCGGGCACGGACCGAGCCTAGGTGCTGCGCCACCGCCGCCGCGACAGGGCCACTGCCACCGGGCTGCGGGAACTCAGCCGAACTGGTCGGTCAGACCCTGGCGGACCGCTTTCCAGGAGGCCGAGTCCGGTCGCACCATGTCGAGGTGGTCCACGGCGACTTCCTGGAAGGTCGCCTCGCCGCCGGCAGCCCGGTTCGCCTGGACGTAGGACCGGCTCTGGCTGGTCGGGACGATGGTGTCGTCCGCGGCGTGGATCGCGGAGACCGCGCACGACGCCGGCACCAGGCGGATCGGGTCGCCGAGGTCGTAGCGCCGCGGGAACTGCCGTGCCGGACCGCCCATCAGCAGTGCCGCCGCCCCGTTGCCCAACTGCTTCTGCTCGGCCTCCTCGAGGTCCAGGACGGCGGAGAGGGCATAGGCGTGGGTGATCTTCACGGCGCTCGGGCCACCGGGTGTCTGCGCGGTTCGGGAGGCCGCCCAGACGGCGAGGTGCCCACCGGCGGAGTGACCGACCAAGGCCACCGGGTACTCCCGCTTCAACGGCAGCCGGGGGATGTAGTCGATGGCGTTCGCGATGTCGGTGAAGGTGCTCGGGTACCCGCCGCCGCCTCCTCCGGTGCGGCGGTACTCGACGTTCCAGGTGACGAAGCCCTCGGTGCGCAGATCGGTCGCGGCCTCGGCGATCAGGTTGGCACCGAAGCCCCGGAACCAGTAGCCGCCGTGGATCAGCACGACGAGGGCCTTCGCGGTCTCCTCCCCGTCGACCGGGACCCCGAGGAAGCCGTGCTGGTCAGGGTGGTCGTCGGCGTACCGAATCCGTTCGACGGCTCGTGGGAACGCGATCGGGCTGCCGAGGTCGGGTTCGTCCCGACCGCAGCCGACCAGGCCGGCCGCGGCGATCCCGGCACCGCCGAGGAGCAGACCGCGTCGGCCGATCCCCGCCGGGTTCAGAGGCGGGATCGCAACCATGCGATGTCCTCCTGGTGCTCCGGTGCGCCCCCGGGGGTCTCGCAGATCACCGGAGCGCCGGCGTCCCGCACGACTCCGGCGAACTCGTCCGGGTCGAGGCGACCGGCCCCGAAGTTGGCGTGCCGGTCGGCTCCGGAGTCGAAGTCGTCGCGGCTGTCGTTGGCGTGCACCAGGTCGATCCGGCCGGTGATCGCGAGGATCTCCCCGACGGCGTCGGCGAGCTTGATCCCGCCTGCCCAGGCGTGGCAGGTGTCGAGGCAGAAGCCGACGTTCTCGGCGCCGTCCGCCTGCTGGATCGCGGCCCAGACCGCGGCGATCCGGTCGAGGTGCCGGGCCATCGCGTTCTCGCCGCCGGCGGTGTTCTCCAGCAGCAGCGGGACCTTCAGGTCCGTCGCCTCGACCGCCTTGCGCCAGTTGTCGAAGCCCTTCGCGGGATCGTCCTCGGCTCCGACGTGGCCGCCGTGCACGATCAGTCCCTTCGCGCCGATCTCGGCGGCCGCGTCGACGTGCTGCTGGAGGAGCTTGCGGCTCGGGATCCGGATCCGGTTGTTCGTGGTGGCCACGTTCACGATGTACGGCGCGTGCACGTACAGGTCCACCCCGGCCGCCTCGGCGTCGGCCTTGAGTGCAGCGGAAGCCCCGTCTCCGCCACCTTGGTAGCGGATCTCGGGGCCCTTGTAGCTCTGCGGCTCCCCGAGGAAGAACTGCACCAGCGTGGTGTCCCGGGCGCGGGCCTCGGCGATCGGGTCGGTCTGGTCGACGTGGGCGCCGATGGAGATCTTCATGGCCCCAGCCTAGGAGGCAGTCGTGGGACAGACTCTGCAACGGCGAGGCCGCGCCCGCGCTCCGGACTCCGGACTCCGAAGACAAGCACCTCGAGTCTTCCTAGACTCGGTGTTCTCGGTCCGCTGGGCCACAATCAGAGGAGACCAGGTGCGACCGCTCAGACTGTTCACGTCGATCGTCTTGCTCACCACTCTGCTGGCACTCGGGGTGTCGGGCACGAGCCCGGCTGGTGCCGCAGGAATCGGTATCACCATTGTCCGGGACCTCGTCGTCGACGAGCCGCACGGGCGGGTCTTCGTGTCCGGGGGCTCCTTGGTGGCGACGGATCTCGCTGGCAAACAGGCCATGACGATTCCCGCCGTAGCGGGAGCCCGGGCCATGACCCTGACCCCGGATGGTGACTTCCTTGTCGTGGCGGTCGCCGACGGAATCGCAGTAGTCGATCCGGTGACAGCGTCGGTGGTCCGTACGATCCAGACGGGAGCGAGTTCGTGCCCCGAGGCCGTAGCCGCGGCCGCGGGCAAGATCTTCTTCAGTCACGGGGACTGCGCGGGCGGAACGCCAGGTCTCGGCGCGGTCGACCTTGCGGACGACGCGGTCACCCTAGGTATCGCCACCGACGGCCTCGTCCTGAAAGGGTCCCCGAACACCACGAACACGACGGTCTTGATGGAGTCGGTGGCGGCCGCGCCGACGGTGCTAGTCGTCGCCGCGGGAGGTCAGGTCGCCGTCCTAGACGTCACCGCTGACGTCGTGCCAACAGCCACGGTGCGAGCGTCTCGAGCCTTCTCGAACATCCCCCAGGACCTCGCCGTGAATCCCGAGGGAACCGAGGTCGTCGCTGTCGGCGGCAGCGACGGCGTCAGCGCATTCGCGACCGCGGATCTTGCCCTAGTGCGGACCTACGGCCCGAGTACGGCCAAGGCGATGGACTTCCGGGCTGACGGGCGTTTGGGCGTGGCCTTGTTCAGCAATGGTGTGCTCGGGGTCTATCGGCCGGGGTCGGTGCAACAGGCGACGGTCCGCGTGGGGTCGCGCAACGAGATCGCGCGGAGGGGCATCGGGTACGGCAGCGTGTACCTCTACGCAGTCGTGCGGTCCCTGGACACCGACGCGAACACAGTCGTCGTCACTCCCGTGGGTCCGCCGCCGAAGTTGACGATCACCACGGACAAATCCGCCTATGACTACCGCACTACCGCCACTGTAACGATCACCCTGGGAGCACCGACCCTCAGCCGGACGGTTAGTCTCTATGCACGCGCATACGGACGGGACCTCCGGCTGATCAAGACCGCTGCGGTCGGCGCGTCCAGTCGTAAGCTGGTCGTCAAGGTTCCGTACCTGACCTACAACACGAATTTCCTGGTGAAGTTTGCCGGTGACGAGGACTATGCGCCGACGTCAGCGATCAGGTCTGTCAAGGTTCGGGCCAAGGTCGTGATCACAAGTCCGTCGCGGTCGGTGGTGAACGGCTATCACCGGTTGGACAACAGTCCGGCCCCGAGCCTGACCGTGTCCGTCTACCCTGCGCACCCGAACCAGTGCGTGCGTATCTCGGGCGAGATCCTGGTCAACGGAGTGTGGCGCAGCCTTTCCGGCGGCGAGTACGGCTCATGCGTGCGGACGACGTCGGCTAGCCGGCTGGCGGTCAAGCTCATCAACTTCCGTCCCGGAGACCGGGTCAAGGTTTACGCGAAGTACTCCAACGGAGGTACCAGCGGCCCGATCCTGCCTGGCGGTGCCGGGAACATCGACTCTCCGACGGCCGTCTACGGTGTGATCTTCTACTGACCCCGCTAGCGAGGGACAGGATTGGCGCCCCGGGCCCCGCTCCGGTTACCCTTGCCCGTCGCTCTCTCCCGATGAGAGCGCGGCAACGCTAGCCCTCCTGTCACGGAAACGCCGTGGCCGCCAAGTCCGAAGGAGGTGGAGAACAGCTATGCGTAACTATGAACTCATGGTCATCCTCGACCCGGAGCTCGAGGAGCGGACGGTTGCCCCGTCGCTCGACACGTACCTCAACGTCGTCCGGAACGACGGAGGCGTTATCGACAACGTCGACATCTGGGGTCGCCGTCGTCTCGCCTACGAGATCAACAAGAACGCCGAAGGCATCTACGCCGTCGTCACGCTCCAGGCCGAGCCGGCCACCGTCAAGGAGCTCGACCGTCAGCTCACGCTGAACGAGTCGGTGCTGCGTACTAAGGTCCTGCGTCCCGACGCTCACTGAGCTCGGACCAGCCACTCGGTAGCACGAAATCCTAGGGAGAAACCATGGCAGGCGAGACCCTCATCACCGTCGTCGGCAACCTCACCGGTGACCCGGAGCTGCGCTTCACACCCTCGGGTGCGGCCGTCGCGAACTTCACGATCGCGTCGACCCCGCGCAACTTCGACCGGCAGACCAACGAGTGGAAGGACGGCGACACGCTGTTCCTGAACTGCTCGATCTGGCGGCAGGCGGCGGAGAACGTCGCCGAGTCCCTCCAGAAGGGGATGCGGGTCGTCGCGCAGGGTCGCCTCAAGGCGCGCTCGTACGAGACGCGTGAAGGCGAGAAGCGCACCGTCATGGAGCTCGACGTCGAGGAAGTCGGCCCGAGCCTCAAGTACGCGACTGCCAAGGTCACCCGCGCTGCTCGCAGCGACGGTGGCGGCGGTTTCTCCGGCGGGGGAGGCAACGACCCCTGGGCCAGCCAGCCCTCCCAGTCCGCTCCTGCACAGGGTGGCGGCTCCTGGGGCGGCCAGCAGGGAGCCCCGCAGGCGGGCAACGGCGGCGGTCAGCCGCCGGCGCAGGACCCGTGGGCAGTGCCCGGCGGTTCCGACGAGCCCCCGTTCTGACCGTCCGCTGCTGAGCTCGCGAAGCAGCGAGGAGACGGTCAGGTTGAGGGTGTCTGCGGCTGAGCCTGCGAAGCCGCAATGACACGTCTCGAAACTGATCCAGCACCACATCCACCATCATCCGCCCACCATTCCGGCACGAGCAGTTGAGTCTCGACTGCGCCGGGCTCACTGAAAGGGAGCACCACAATGGCTAAGGCAGTAATCCGCAAGCCGAAGAAGAAGGTTTGCCAGTTCTGCAAGGAGAAGGCGACCGGTGTCGACTACAAGGACACCAACCTCCTCCGCAAGTTCATCTCCGACCGCGGCAAGATCCGTGCCCGTCGCGTCACCGGCAACTGCGTGCAGCACCAGCGCGACGTCGCCACGGCCGTGAAGAACGCCCGTGAGGTCGCCCTGCTCCCGTACACGTCGACGGCTCGCTGAGAAGGGGGAGTTGAAGAGATGAAGCTCATCCTGACGCAGGAAGTCACCGGTCTCGGTGCCCCGGGCGACGTTGTCGAGGTCAAGGACGGCTACGGCCGCAACTACCTCATCCCCCGTGGGTTCGGCATCCGCTGGACCAAGGGCGGCGAGAAGACGATCGAGTCGATCAAGAAGGCCCGTGACTCGCGCGCCGTTCGCGACGCGGACCACGCGGCCGAGGTGAAGGCCAAGCTCGAGGGATCGACCTTCCAGGTCAAGGTCCGGGCCGGCGACGGCGGCCGGCTGTTCGGCGCGGTCACCGCGGCCGACATCGCCTCGGCGATCACCGAAGCAGGTGGTGAGGTCGACAAGCGCACCATCGTGGTCGCCAACCCGATCAAGTCGCTCGGTGCCCACACCGTCACCGTGAAGGTGCACGACGAGGTCGAGGCGAAGGTCAACCTGAACGTCGTCTCCGCCTGATCGGTCTCGACAAGCTCGACCACCGTTCCAGCTCGAAGGCCGCACCGCTAGTCGGGGCGGCCTTCGTCTGTCCTGAGGAGGGCCGCCAGGCCCGTCACGAAGGGTCGTCCCCGGGCTCGTGCGGCCTCGGCTGGATCAGCAGCGGACCGGGGCCGCCGAGCCACTCCCGGCGGTGGACCCGGAACAGGTAGTAGACGAAGACCCAGGGGACCAGGCCGATCGCGATCAGGGTCGGCTCGACGAGGTCCTCGTTCTGGGTGCCGAAGGCGACCGCTGGCAGCAGGATCAGGGCCCCGGCAGCCCAGAGCAGGACGCCGAACCTGCCGGCGACGTACCTGTCCCGCGGCTGCTGGGCGAGCCCCGCAGCACCGATCAGGCGGACAAGGACCGCGAAGAAGACCGCCTGGGGCAGGAAGAACGCCCACTTGATCGAGGCTCCGGCGATCTCGTCGGCCGGCAGGAGCTGCTCGAAGAGCGGCGGGACCCACTGGACGATGCTGACCGCGAACGCGACCCACGTCAGCGGTACCAGCACCATGACGTCCAGGTGGCCGCGGAGCCCGAGGACACCGGACAGGATCAGCAGCCAGCCCAGCGGGTCGGGAAGCGCGTCCCAGACGTACTCGCCGATCCGGAACCCGCTCGGCGCCGCCAGGAGCACCAGGCCCATCGCGATCCGCTGCAGTGGTGACATTCGTGCGCTACCTCCGGTTCGGGGTCACCCTACGGTCATCCACGCATCGGTCCGCGTTCGCGCCGCCAGGACGACGAGTCGTCCGCCCATGAAGGCGACCCCGAAGGCCGTCCAGAGCCACACAAGGCTCGCCCCGACACTGATCGCCCACCACGCCGCCGGCGCGAAGGCGACCAGGACCAGCAGACCCGCCCAGGCGAGGTAGCGGCCGTCGCCGGCACCGATCAGGATCCCGTCCAGGACGAAGACCACCCCGGCGACCGGCTGCGCCAGCGCGGCGACGAGCAGGGCACCGACCAGCAGGTCCTGCACCGCCTCGTCCGGCGTGAACAGCGGCCCCAGGAACGGGGCGGCCGCTGCCAGCAGCAGCCCGGTGACGACGCCGGACCAGGTCCCCCAGCGGAGCATCCTGCCGGTCACCGCACGGGTCCCGGCGACGTCCCCGGAGCCCAGGTAGCGCCCGGTCAACGCCTGGGCGGCGATCGCGATCGCGTCGAGGGTGAAGGCCAGGAACGTCCAGAGCGTCATCGCGATCTGCATCGCAGCCAGGTCGGCATCCCCCAGCGTCGCGGCCCCGAACGTCATCACCAGCAGGCCGGCGCGCAGGGTCAGGGTCCGCAGCAGCAGCGGCACCCCGGCCCGGCCCGCCAGCCGGATCCCGGTCGCCGAGGGCCGCAGATCCACGCCGTGGCTCCGGGCGGCCCGGGTCACCACCACCAGGAGCGCCGCTGCGGAGCCGACCTGGGCCAGCACCGTGCCGAGCGCGGCGCCGCGGATCCCCAGGTCCAGGCCGTAGACCAGCCAGAGGTTGAGGACGACGTTCGCGAGGTTGCCCGCGACGGCGACGGCCAGCGGAGTCCGGGTGTCCTGAAGGCCGCGGAGGATCCCGGTCGCGGCCAGCATCACCAGCAGTGGGACCGCGCCGAGGACGCCGATCCGCAGGTAGCGCTCGGCCTGCTCGGCGACGGCCGGCCCGGCGTCGAAGAGACCCACCAGGAACGGCGTACCGAACCAGCCGACGGCGGTGGTGAGCAGGCCGATCCCGGTGGCCAGCCAGAGGCCGTCGATGCCGTGGGTGAGCGCTCCGCGCAGGTCGCCGGCGCCGATCCTGCGGGCCACCGTCGCGGTGGTGCCGTAGGCGAGGAAGACGCAGAGGCTGATCAGCGTGCTCAGGACCGCGCCCGCGATGCCGAGTCCGGCCAGCTCCGGGGTGCCCAGGTGGCCGACGATCGCGGAGTCGGCGAGCAGGAAGAGAGGCTCGGCGACCAGCGCCAGGAACGCGGGTACGGCGAGGCGCAGGATCTCGCGGTCGACCGTACGTGACCCCGTACGTGACCCCCCACGAGACCCCGCACGTGATGCCGACATGTGCGCGAGGGTATGCCCTGTTTCGACCCTGTTGATAACCCTCGAAGCCTGTGGGTAATTGATCGCTCAGCGGTTTTGTCGACTTAGTTACCGGTCGGTCCCAGATGACGAAACAGTGAACGGAAACCAGACCGAAATCTTTTCTCCACAAGGCCGTTCGGCATGAAACCGCAGGTCAGAGGCGTGGAGATTGGCCAAACTTTTTCGGCGTCCACAGGGTAATCACCACCCTGTGCACAGGAATTCGCGCGTGTTCCACACCGCCCACAGGGTTATCCACAGGAGCCTGTGGAGGACGGGCTTGGTCGGCCGTCGGCGGAGGACTTAGTGTCGCGCAGTCCGACCCTCCGAGCGTGGTGCCCGGATGTGTCGGGAGCGGTACCTATCGTCGTAGGAACCACGATCCGGGAAGGGGGAGCAGGGATGAGCATGACGGACTCGGCCGGTGTCGGCGAGGCGTCCCCGTTCCCGGGCGGTTACCCCGGCGAAGGCCCCGAGCCGACCCCGGCGTTCGCCGCCTTCGGCGGGTCCGGCGGCGAGCACGGCAGCCAGGAGCACTGGGCCGGCCGGATGCCGCCGCAGGACGTCGACGCGGAGCAGAGCGTCCTGGGCTCGATGCTCATCTCCAAGGACGCGATCGCCGACGTCCTCGAGGTCGCCAAGGCGCACGACTTCTACCGGCCTGCCCACGAGACCATCTTCGACGCGATCACCGACCTGTACGCCCGCGGCGAGCCGGCCGACCCGGTGACGGTCGCCGCCGAGCTCAGCCGCCGCGGCGAGCTGGTCAAGATCGGCGGGGCGCCGTACCTGCACACACTCTCGGCGAGCGTCCCGATCGCCAGCAGCGCCAGCTACTACGCCGACATCGTCCGGGAGAAGTCGATCCTGCGCCGGCTGGTCGACGCCGGCACCAAGATCGCCCAGATGGGCTACGCCGGCGAGGGCATGGTCGACGACACCGTCGACCGGGCCCAGGCGGAGATCTACGCGATCACCGAGAACCGCTCCTCGGAGGACTACCTCCCGCTCAACGCGATCATGGAGGCGACCCTCGACGAGATCGAGGCGATCTCCAACCACGACGGCTCGCTGCGCGGCGTGCCCACCGGCCTGGCCGACCTCGACGAGCTGACCAACGGGCTCCAGGCCGGCCAGATGATCATCGTCGCCGGCCGTCCCGGTAGCGGGAAGTCGACTCTGGGCCTGGACTTCTGCCGGGCGGCGTCGATCCACAACGGCCTCACCAGCGTCATCTTCAGCCTCGAGATGGGCAAGGCCGAGATCACCATGCGGCTGCTCAGTGCCGAGGCCCGGATCCCGCTCGGCAACATCCGCAACGGCGGGATGAGCGACGAGGACTGGGGCAAGCTGGCCCGCAAGATGGGCGACGTCTCCAGCGCGCCGATGTTCATCGACGACAGCCCGAACATGACGATGATGGAGATTCGGGCCAAGGCCCGTCGGCTCAAGCAGCGCCACGACCTCAAGCTCATCGTGATCGACTACATCCAGCTGATGACCTCGGGCAAGAAGGTCGAGTCGCGCCAGGTCGAGGTCTCCGAATTCTCCCGGCAGATCAAGCTCCTCGCCAAGGAGCTCGAGGTGCCGATCGTGGCGCTGGCCCAGCTCAACCGTGGCTCCGAGCAGCGCGCCGACAAGAAGCCGATGGTCTCCGACCTGCGTGAGTCCGGCTCGCTGGAGCAGGACGCCGACATCGTGATGCTCGTGCACCGCGAGGACATGTACGAGAAGGAGTCGGCGCGGGCCGGCGAGGCCGACATCATCGTGGGCAAGCACCGCAACGGGCCGATCCGGGACGTGACCTGCCTCTTCCAGGGTCACTACTCGCGCTTCGTCGACATCACCCACTGACCCGGCTGCGGCGTCCCCGGGCGTGTGACCTGCCCCGCATCCGCGGGGTTCGACCTGCGCCGCCGGGACGGGTGTGACACTGTGGACCGGGTGTCGCCCGCTCCGGTCGACGAACGACGAGAGGGCGTGGACCGTGCTGACGCAGCGCACCAAGCGACAGCTCCTCGTCTTCGTGTTCATCACGCTGGTCGGGGTCTCCTACGTGGGCGCCCGCTATGCCCGCCTGGACAAGCTGGTCTACGACTCCTCCTACGACGTGCACACCCACCTGGCGCAGTCCGGCGGGATCTTCGTGGGTGCCGAGGTGACCTACCGCGGCGTCGGCATCGGTCGGGTCTCGGACATGCGGCTGATCACCGACGGTGTGGACGTGGTCCTCGACATCGACAACACGTGGGACGAGATCCCGGCCGACACCCTGGCGACCGTCGGCAACAAGTCCGCGGTCGGTGAGCAGTACGTCGAGCTGGCACCCCGGACGGACGGCGCGCCGTACCTGAAGGAGTCGTCGGTGATCCAGCCGGGTGACACCGCGATCCCGG
>JBFJNH010000007.1:0-76898 GCA_041618295.1 Marmoricola sp. | reverse complement strand
CACCGCTACACCAGGAATTCCGTTCTCCCCTGCATACCTCTAGTCTGCCCGTATCGGAAGCAAGCACTCGGTTAAGCCCAGTGTTTTCACTCCCGACGCGACAAACCGCCTACGAGCCCTTTACGCCCAATAATTCCGGACAACGCTCGCACCCTACGTATTACCGCGGCTGCTGGCACGTAGTTGGCCGGTGCTTCTTCTGCGGGTACCGTCACTTTCGCTTCGTCCCCGCTGAAAGAGGTTTACAACCCGAAGGCAGTCATCCCTCACGCGGCGTTGCTGGATCAGGCTTTCGCCCATTGTCCAATATTCCCCACTGCTGCCTCCCGTAGGAGTCTGGGCCGTGTCTCAGTCCCAGTGTGGCCGGTCACCCTCTCAGGCCGGCTACCCGTCGAAGCCTTGGTGAGCCGTTACCTCACCAACAAGCTGATAGGCCGCGAGCTCATCCTTCACCGCCGGAACTTTCCACCACCATCAGATGCCTGAAGTGGTCGTATTCGGTATTAGCTTCCGTTTCCGGAAGTTATCCCAAAGTGAAGGGCAGATTGCTCACGTGTTACTCACCCGTTCGCCGCTCGTGTACTCCCGAAAGAGCCTTACCGCTCGACTTGCATGTGTTAAGCACGCCGCCAGCGTTCGTCCTGAGCCAGGATCAAACTCTCCATTGAAATCTAGCGCCAACCACCGAAGCGGCTGACAAATCTCTTAGATGTTTTTCTCCTGGCAAGAGACCGAATCACTGACAATATTGTCAGAATTATTCGTTTCTTACCAAAGGAACCATCGACCATCAACGCCCGGACGAATCCGGACGAATCGTGCCGACGGGTATCAAACTAATTCGTCGACTTTTGGCACACTGTTGAGTTCTCAAGGATCAAGCGCGCACCGCAACCTGGTCTCTCGACCTGTTGGGGGGCAACCTGGTGAAACTTACCGGTCTTGGCGTGCCGAGTCAAATCGGCTTCTTGGCCCGGTTCCCTTGCGCCGATCCCTCATCTGAGCTGGTCGGAGGCCGCTTGTGCGCGCACTCGTTCCGCCTCGTGAGAGGAACCTGCAAGGGGGGTGGTCGTTCCGGGCCGGACGCCCAGCCTCTCGGCTTTGCGTCCCGCCGCACCGGGCGACAGAGAGAACATTATGGGTCTCTTCGGGCTTCGTCAAATCGAGTCTGTGTGGTCCGGGCCACATTCCCTGTTTCCGCAGGTCAGAGGTCCTTTTGTGGTCCGAACGGGCCTCCGCGACCAGCCGTTCGGACCCGGTGAGGAGCTGTAGACGTCCGTCGGAACCACAGCGCTGTCATTCACGAAGTCCCCCGCACCAGGCTCCCACCAGGACCCCGAACGTCGGCCGGACGGGTGAAGCCAGCGAGCCGAAGAGCCTCAACGAGCTCGTCGCCGAGGTCCCGGAAGAGCCGTGCCACCCCCTCAGCACCTGCGGTGGCCAGTGCGTACAGCGGTGGTCGACCCAGGAAGATCGCGTCGGCACCCAGCGCCAGCGCCGTCAACGCGGCGATGCCGTCGCGGACTCCCCCGTCGACGTACACCTCGGCGGCTCCGTCAACCGCTGCGACCACACCCGCCAGGCTGTCGGCGGTCGGCGCGGCCCGGTCGAGCTGGCGGCCACCGTGGTTCGAGACCCAGACGGCAGCAGCCCCCGCGGCGATCGCGATCCGGGCGTCCTCCGGGTGCAGGACGCCTTTGACCACCACCGGCAGACCGGTCCGCTCCCGGAGCCACCCGATGTCGTCGGGGCCCAGGTCGCGCGCCTTCGGGGCACCTGCGGCGACGCCGAGGTTGGTTCCCACCCACGCGTCGGGCACCTGGTCGAACACGGTGCGCCCACTGGCCGTGTCCTTGGTGCCGACGACCGGCGTGTCCACCGTCAGGACCACGGCATCCGCGCCGGCGGCCACCGCGGCCTCCAGCATCGGCTGCATCCGGGACCGGTCCTCGGTGACGTACGCCTGCAGCCACCAGGACACTCCCGTCGCCTCGACCTCGGCGAACGTCGCGGACGCGTTGCTGGAGAGGACCATCGGGATCCCCGACCCTGCGCAGGCCCGCGCCGTGGCCACCTCCCCGGCCGGATCAGCGGCGCGCTGCAGGGTGGTGGGGGCGACTCCGAACGGGGCTGCGTACGGCTCCCCCAGCAGGGCGGTCGACAGATCCACCTCGCGCACGTCGCGCAGGACCCTGGGTACCAGCCGGTGTCGCTCCCAGGCGGAAACCGCCTCGCCCGCGGTGACCGACCCGCGGGAGCCCTGGCGGTAGTACTCGAAGACGTGGTCGGGCAGGACGCGGCGGGCCTCGGCCTCCAGCGACGACAGCCACGTCCCCACAGCAGTCAGCCGATCTCGACGCCGGCCAGGTTCCGCTTGCCCCGGCGCAGTACCAACCAGGTCCCCGCGATGAGGTGGGAGGAGTCGGGCACGAAGTCGGGGTCGGTGACCCGTTCGTTGTTGAGGTAGGCCCCGCCCTCGCTGATCGTCCGGCGGGCATCGCCCTTGCTCTTCACCAGGCCGGTGCTGACCAGCAGGTCGACGTACGGCGTGCCCGCGGGTGCGCGGGTGGCTCCCGCCTCGCGGAGGGCCGCACCGAGGGTGGCTGCGTTCAGCTCGGCGAGGTCCCCGCTCCCGAAGAGCGCCTGCGCCGCCGCTTTGGCCTGCATCGTCTCGGCCTCGCCGTGGACGAGCGTGGTGACCTCGTCGGCCAGCGCTTTCTGCCCGGCACGGAGGAAGGGCTTCTCTGCGGTCTGTGCCTCGAGGTCCTCGATCTCCTCGCGGCCGAGGAAGGTGAAGACCCGGAGCAGCTCGCCCACCTTGGCGTCCTCGACGTTGAGCCAGAACTGGTGGAACGCGTACGGCGACATCATCTCGGGGTCGAGCCACAGCGCCCCGCCCTCGGTCTTGCCGTACTTCGTACCGTCGGACTTGGTGATCAACGGCGTCGCGAAGGCATGGGCCTTCCCGTTGTCGGCACGACGTACCAGTTCCACGCCGCCGGTCAGGTTGCCCCACTGGTCGGAGCCGCCGAACTGGAGGGTGACGCCGTACTGCCGGTACAGCTCGAGGAAGTCCATCGACTGGAGCAGCACGTAGCTGAACTCGGTGTAGCTGATCCCGGCCTCGAGGCGGCTCTTGACCACGTCGCGCGCGAGCATCCGGTTGACCGGGAAGTGCTTGCCGATGTCACGGAGGAAGTCGATGGTCGACAGCGACGCGGTCCAGTCGTAGTTGTTGACCATCGTCGCCGCGTTCTCGCCGCTGAACTCGAGGAACGGTTCGATCTGGGCCCGGACCCGCTCGACCCAGTCCTTGACGGTGTCGAGGGTGTTCAGGCTGCGCTCCCCCGACTCCTTCGGGTCGCCGATCATCCCGGTCGCCCCGCCGACGAGCGCGAACGGGGTGTGGCCGGCCTGCTGGAGCCGCCGTGCGGTGAGGATCTGGACGAGGTTGCCCAGGTGCAGGCTGGGGGCCGTCGGGTCGAAACCTACGTAGAACCGCACGCTCCCGGCGGTCAGCGCAGCGCGCAGCGCGTCGAGGTCCGTCGAGTGGGCGATCAGGCCGCGCCACTCGAGGTCGTCCAGGAGGTGGGGATCAACGGTCACAGGGTCAAGCCTGCCGTACCGGTCGCCACCTGGACCAACCGGGTTTCGCGACGGTCGCTGCGCGACCTCCTCAACCCGCGGGAGATCAGCGGATGCCCAGCTTGCGCATGAAGCGCAGGCCCTTGACCGTCTTGTCGACGTTCTTGTCCCAGTCCGTGTCCGGCGGGTTCGACAGGACCTGCTTCTTGAGCACCGCGACGTTCTGCACGTCGGTGTACTTCAGCATGCCTGCGTCACCGTGACGGCTGCCGACACCGGAGGTCTTGAACCCTCCGGAGGTGCTCTTCTTGCTCGCGTACGACGCGGCGAGACCGTCGTTGATGTTGATGTTCCCGGCCTCGATCCGCCGCCCCACAGCCTCGGCGGCCTTCAGGTCCTTGCCCCAGACGCTGGCGTTGAGACCGTAGTCGGTGTCGTTGGCCATCGCGACCGCCTCGTCGACGGTCCTGTAGGTGTAGATCGAGGTGACCGGCCCGAAGGTCTCGGTCTTCGCCAGGATCATGTCGGGTGTGATGTCGGTGAGCACGGTAGGTTCGAAGAACGCCGGGCCCAGATCGGGGCGGGCCTTGCCGCCGGTCAGGACCGTGGCGCCCTTGGCGACCGCGTCCTCGACGTGCGACTGGACCCGCTCGCGCTGCGGCACCGAGACGAGCGAGCCCATGTCCGGGCTGAAGTCGTAGCTGGCACCGACCTGGATCGCCTGGGCGGCCTGCACGAAGCGGGTGATGAACTCGTCCTTCCGCTTCTCCGAGACGTAGATCCGCTCGATGTGCATGCACGCCTGGCCGGTGTTCAGGTACGCGGCCATGATCGCACCCGGGACGACCTCGTCGAGGTCGGCGTCGTCGAGGATGATCAGCGGGTTCTTGCCGCCGAGCTCCAGGGTGCACCCCGTCAGGTTCTGGCCCGCCTGGGCGCCGATCACCCGGCCGGTCGCGGTGGAACCGGTGAACATCACGTAGTCGGCGTTCTCGACGATGGTCGGACCGATGTCCGGACCCTCACCGCAGACGATCTGGATCAGACCCTCCGGCAGACCGGCTTCGTAGAGGAGACCGACGCCGTACGCGACGTTGAGCGTCGACTTGTTGTCGGGCTTCAGGACCACGCCGTTGCCGGCGATCAGCGCGGGCATGGCGTCCGACAGGCTGGTCGCGAACGGGAAGTTCCACGGCGAGATCAGGCCGATGACGCCCTTCGGCAACCGGACCTCGGTCGAGGTGGAGACGATCGGGACGACTCCCCCGTGCTTCTTCTCCTTGAGGATGCGCGGCGCCGCCTTGATGTAGTGGCTGGTCACCATCAGGACGTCGCAGGTCTCCTCGAACGCCATCCGTCGCGCCTTGCCGGTCTCGACCTGCATCAGGTCGGCGATGATCAGCCCGTTCTGGAGCAGCAGTTCGTGGAACGCCTTCATCACCTCGATCCGGCGCTTCAGCGGCCAGGAGGCCCAGACCGCCTGAGCCTTGCGCGCCGTCGCGTACGCCGTCTGCACGTCCTCCGGGCTGGACTGCGGCAGGTCGAGGACCTTGTCGCCGGTGTAGACCTCGGTCAGCGGGTAGGTGCGGCCGCTGGTGGAGACCACCATGCCGGTGAGGCGGGTGAGCAGGTCAGGCGTGAGCGAGGACGGCAGAGTCATGGAGAAACTGTAACGCGTTCTAGTTCAGGTGTCATGGTCCGCGGACCTCCGAGCCCGACTCGGTCGCGGTGCGGCGGCGACGTACCTGCTCACCGTCGGGTCCCCGGTGATCCAGAAGCGCCAGGGGCGCTCGGCACCCAGCCGGAGACCTACCCGGGGACCGGTCGAGATCCGCGCCGCCGCGAGCGGTTCGTCGAGGGTCAGCCGCGCAGGCCCCTCGACGAGTGAGGTCCCGCCCAGCGACAGATCGATACCGAGCGCCGCGCAGAGGCGTCCGGGACCACGGGCCAGGTCGACGTCGCGACTACGCGGGCGGCGGGACCGTGCCAGCGTCAGCCCGTCGACGACTTCGCCGGCGCGGATCAGGACAGCGGCGGCGGTGCCGTCCGGGCCGCAGACCACGTTGCAGCAGTAGTGCATGCCGTAGATCAGGTAGACGTAGAGATGCCCGGGCGGTCCGAACATCACCTGGTTGCGCCGCGTCCGCCCGCGGTGCGCGTGCGAACCCGGGTCCGCGCCCGCACCGGCGTACGCCTCGACCTCGGTGATCCGGACGGCGACCTCACCGTGTCGCACCTCCGCACCCAGCAGTCGCCGTGCGACCTCGGGCGCCGGCCCGTCGAGAACCTGGAGCCGACCCCGTGCGGTCACGACCGGTCCGACATCGGTCAGCGCAGGGTGCCGCGGAACTGGTTGTCGTCATCGCGACGCCCCGCGATCGGCCGGTCCAGCTCCAAGCGCACCGACCACGTGGACGGCACCCAGATCGCCTCGGTGTCCCCGACCCAGACGGTCACCCCGCCCTTGCTGGCGAAGTGCTCGTGGACCGACCCGAAGACATCGAGCGCCTTCAGGTCCGTGAGCGGTCCGATCGACACCGTGCTCGCGCCGCCGCCGGAATCTCCCCGGAGGATCACGTAGGCCATCGAATCTCCCTTCCGACCTGGCTACCGGCCCGGCCCGGCCTCGACCGTGCGATCAGTTGGTCGCCGCGAGCTCCACGCCGCACTCGTCCTTGGCGTGCTGGCCGATCGTCTTGGTCGCGGCCTCGATCTGACCACCGCCGAGGCTCTGCAGCTTCGGGGCCAGGGCCACGAGCTTGGCCTGGTCGACCCCCTCGGGCATCTGCCCGGTCGTCACCGCCGTCATCAGCTGCTCCAGCGTGATCCCCGCATCAGCCAAGGCAGTGGTGATCTGGTCCATGCCGTCGACGACGACCTTCCAGTCGTCGGCCAGCTCGCTCGGCGCACTGTCCTCGAGGACCCGGGCAGCGTCGATGAACTCGTCGAACTTGGCGAAGTCCGGCGTGGCCCCTTCCCCGGTGAAGGACTTCACGGCCGCGGCCGAGGCCTTCAAGGTGTCGCAGTAGTCACCACCGCTGGACTTGGCGTCCCCGTCGTCTCCGCCACAGCCGCTGAGGAGCCCTACTCCCAGCACCAGCCCTGCGGCGATTGCCCCGCTCCTGCGCATGTCCTCGTGCCTCCGTGATCCGCCCGCCGAGTGCGGGCCCACCAAACCTAGTCGCCGAAGCGCTGGTTGTCCGCGACTTCGCGGTGCCGGTGCAGGGCCTCGTCCGAGCCGTCCCGGCCCGCGTGGACCTCCAGCCCGGAGTGCCGCGAGGCGAATCGAGGAGCGCCACAAAACCAGCGCGTCGAACCCACGGTTCCCGGTACCGTCCGAACACCTGATGGGAGGACCGACCGTGACCGAGATTCACCAGACCGAGATCGACGGCGTCCCGTGCTTCTGGGTCGAGACCGGTCGCCCGACGCTCGCTGCGACGCTCCGCTTCCGCAGTGGGCTCGTCGACGAGCAGGTGCCCCGCGCAGGGTGGCTGCACCTCATCGAGCACATGGCCCTGCACGGACGCGGCGGCGGCGCCCTCGCCATCAACGGGTCGGTCTCCTTCCTGGAGACCACCTTCGACGCCCACGGGCCAGTAGACCTGGTCGCCGATCATCTCCGCGCCACGACGAGCTGGCTCAATGATCCCGACTTCACCGACCTCGACCGCGAGCGCAACGTGCTCCGCGCCGAGGGACGGACCCGTGGCGGGATGGCTGTCGATGCCTTCATCTGGCGCTACGGCGCGCGAGGACCCGGGCTGTGCGCGATGGACGAGCTCGGCCTCGGACGCGCGAGCGCCGAGTCACTGACCTCGCTCGCGCACCGCACGTTCACCCGGTCCAACGCCGTGCTCGCGCTGGATGGTCCACCCCCGGCCGGTCTGCGGATCCATCTTCCCGACGGGGACGGCCGAGTCCCGATCCCGGTCGCCGTACCCTGCGAGCAGACCTTTCCTGGTTCCTACGTCGAGAACCGCGGGGTGATCCTGACCGGCGTGGCCCCACGGTCACCCGCGGCGACACTCGTTCCCGCGCTGCTCCAGGAGGAGCTGCGGACCCACCTGCGCAACGAGGCGGGCGCGGCCTACGCGCCGTGGGCCAGCTACGAGCCGGTGGATGCCGAGTCTGCCGTCGTCCTGGCCGGCGCCGATATCGACATCGCTGCCTACCCGGACGCCGCCAAGGTCGTCGTCGGGATCGTGGACCGGCTCGCCTCCAGCGGCCCCAGCGAGGAGGCGCTGCAGAACGTCGTCGACCAGTACGTCCAGGTCCACACCGACCCGTACAACGCGGCCACCTTCGCGTGGCGGGCGGCCTCGCGGACGCTGATGGGTTTCGAGGTCGAGACCGCCGAGGAGATCCTGACCGGCATCACGGCGCTCGCCCCGGCTTCCCTCGGCGGCGAACTGGCGGACCTCCGGAGCAGCCTGCTGCTGGGACGACCGGCGGACGCCACCGAGGTACCCGGGCTGACCGTGATCGAACGACCCGATACCGGCCCGACCCCGGGGCAGGAGTTCCGCAGCATCAACTGGCCCGCCGACCGTACCCGCTTGACCGTCGGGCCGGCCGGAGTCCAGGTCCACGACGACGGGCGGCGCCTGGCGGTGTGTCTGGAGGACTCGGTGGGCACCCTTGCCTACTCCGACGGCAAGCGGGTCGTCCTCAGTCGGGACGGCTGGAACCTGGCCGTCGACCCCGCCGACTGGCACGACGGGGCGAAGGCCGTCCGCCTGCTCGACGAGCACGTCCCCGGGGATCTCCTGCTGCCGCAGCCGGACCAGGACTGGGGTCCCGGGCCCCAGCGGCTCGGCGCGTGGCAGCGGTGGTGGCCGGCATTCCTCCGGGCGATCCAGCTCAGCGGGACGTCCCTCGCCGTGTTCGGCGTCGGTCTGATCCTCGTCGGACTCCTGGTGCAGGCCTACCTGGCGGTCCTGTTCGGAGTGTTCTGGGTCGGTCGCGGGATCTACCAGGTCTCGAAGCAGGAGCGGCCAGCCACCACGGAACCCCCGGACCTCCGGGCCAACAGCCACATCGGTCCGCCGATCTAAGCCACCCGAGCCCTGACGGTCACCACCAGGAGCGGGCGGCCGCGGCACGCTCCTTGAGCTCGGCCAACTGCTCGGCCACCCGGACCGGGGCCGTGCCGCCACGACCGGTTCGGGAGCCGACCGACCCCTCGCTGGTCAACACCGCGCGCACGGCCGGCGTCAGCGACGGGTCGATCGCGGCGAACTGCTCGTCGGCGAGCTCGTGCAGCTCGATGCCAAGCTCCTCGCAGCGGCGTACGCAGGCTCCGGCGACTTCGTGGGCGACCCGGAACGGCACCCCCTCGCGCACCAACCACTCCGCGATGTCGGTCGCCAGCGAGAACCCCTGCGGGGCGAGCTCCTCCATCCGCCCGGTGTGGAAGGTCAGCGTGGCGATCTGTCCGGCGAAGGCCGGGAGCAGCACCTCGAGGGTGTCGACCGCGTCGAAGACCGGCTCCTTGTCCTCCTGCAGGTCACGGTTGTACGCCAACGGGAGCGCCTTGAGCGTTGCCAGCAGACCGGTCAGGTCGCCGATCAGCCGGCCGGCCTTGCCGCGGGCGAGCTCGGAGATGTCCGGGTTCTTCTTCTGCGGCATGATGCTCGACCCGGTCGAGAACGCGTCGTCGAGCGTGACGAAACCGAACTCCTTCGTCGCCCAGAGGATGACCTCCTCGGCGAGCCTGCTCACGTCGACACCGATCATCGCGGTCACGAAGGCGAACTCGGCCACGAAGTCGCGGGCCGCCGTCCCGTCGATCGAGTTCGCGACCGAGCCCGTGAACCCCAGGTCCGCAGCGACCTGCTCGGGGTCCAGCCCCAGGCTGGACCCGGCCAGCGCCCCGGCGCCGTACGGCGACTCCGCAGCCACTCGCCGGTCCCAGTCGGCCAGCCGGTCGACGTCGCGCAGCAGCGGCCAGGCGTGCGCCATCAGGTGGTGCGAGACCAGCACCGGCTGGGCGTGCTGCAGGTGGGTCCGCCCCGGCATGATCGCACCCAGGTGCGTCTCGGCCTGGCCGGCCAAGGCGTCGACGAGGACCAGGACCTGGCCCGCGATGATCCGGGCGTGGTCCCGCAGGAACACCTTGAAGAGGGTCGCGATCTGGTCGTTGCGGCTACGACCGGCGCGGAGCTTGCCGCCGATCTCCGGACCGATCTCGGCGAGCAGCAGGCGCTCCAGGGCGCCGTGGACGTCCTCGTCGCTCGGGTCCGGCTGCAGGTTCCCGTCGGCGAACCGCTCGCCCAGTACCGCCAGCCCCCGCTGGAGCTCGGCCAGGTCGGTGTCGCTGAGCAGCCCGGCCGCGTGCAAGGCCCGGGCGTGTGCCTGGGAGCCGGCCAGGTCGTAGGGCGTCAGCCTCCAGTCGAAGTGGGTGCTGCGGGACAACGCCTCGAGCTCGGGGCTGGGCCCACCTGCGAAACGGCCGCCCCAGAGCTTGCCGGTACCCGTCGTTCCTTCGGTACTCATGAGAATCCTCGTGCGTTCTGGCGTCTCGACAGGCTCGACGACCGTGGAGTTCGGATCAGTTATCGGGGTGGGTGCCGTTCGCGAGCGCGAGCAGGCGCTGGGCCAGGGGCTCGCCGCCAGCGGGGTCGCGGGAGATCACCAGCACGGTGTCGTCCCCGGCAATCGTGCCCAGGACCGAGCTGAGCTCCGCCTTGTCGAGCGCCGAGGCCAGGAAGCTGGCCGCACCGGGCGGTGTCCGCAGCACCACCAGATTGGCCGACGCGTCCGCGGAGACGAGCAGCTCGGCGCAGAGCCGGGCCAGCCGGGCCTCGGAGGCAGCGGACTCGCGGCCGACGACCGGGGTACGGTCGCCGCCTTCGCCGGGGACCGCATAGACCAGGGTGCCGTTGGGGACCCGTACCTTGACCGCGTCCAGCTCGACCAGGTCGCGCGACAAGGTCGCCTGGGTGACGTGCACACCAGCGGCGCTGAGCAGATCGGCGAGCTCGGTCTGCGAACGCACCTCGGTCGTCGCCAGGAGCTCGACGATCCGCTGCTGGCGCGCGCTCTTGGTGAGCGGGATGTGACCGTGCGCGCCGGTGGTCATCGCGTCGCCAACCAGGTGAGGACAGCCTTCTGGGCGTGGCGCCGGTTCTCGGCCTCGTCCCAGACGACGCTGTGCGGACCGTCCAGAACCTCGGCGGTGATCTCCTTGCCCCGGTACGCCGGCAGGCAGTGCAGCACGATCGCGTCCGGCGCTCCGAGAGCGAGCAGTTCGCGGTTGAGCTGCCACGGACGGAAGACCTCGGCCCGATCAGCCGATTCCTCCTCCTTGCCCATCGAGACCCAGGTGTCGGTGATCAGCACGTCCGCGCCGGCCGCAGCCTGCTGCGGATCGGCGACGAAGGCAGCCGAGCCGCCGGTGCCGGCCGCGATCTGCTGCGCCCGCTCCAGCATCGCCGGATCCGGTTCGAAGCCAGCCGGCCCGCTGACCCGGACGTGCATCCCGGCGAGGGCTCCGGAGAGCAGGTAGGAGTGACTCATGTTGCACGCCGCGTCACCGAGGAAGGTCATGGACAACCCGGCCAGACCGCCGTTCTCGTCCCCCTTGTGCTCGCGGATCGTGAGCAGGTCGGCCAGTGTCTGGCAGGGGTGGAACTGGTCGGTGAGCGCGTTCACGACCGGGACGCCGGCGTACTGGGCCATCTCGTCGATCCGGCTCTGGTCGTAGGTACGCCAGACGATCAGGCTGGCCTGGCGCCCGAGGACCCGGGCCACGTCGGCGATCGACTCCCGGGTACCGATCTGGGCCAGGTTGCCGTCGATCATCATCGGGTTGCCGCCGAGCTCGGCGATCCCGGCGACGAACGAGGCCTGGGTGCGCAAGGTCGGCTTGTCGAAGATGATCGCGACCGTCTTCGGCCCGGCCAACGGCTTCGCCTCGTACGGCGACTCCTTGAGGCGTGCGGCCAGGTCCAGGATCTCTGCCTGCTCCTGGGGAGTCAGGTCGTCGTCCCGCAGGAAGTGGCGGGTTCCGGGAGACGGGGTCATCGGGCACCTCCGAAAGCAACGTCGAGGATCAGCGGCCACGAGGCCAGGAAGGCGCTGGCGTCCTCGTCGGTGAGGACGAGGGGGGGCGCCAACCGGATCCGCTCCGGGGTCGCGTTGTTGACCAGGTAGCCGGCCGTCTGCGCGGCGAGCATCACCTCGGCGCTCACCGGTTCTGTCAGCGTGACCCCGATCAGCAGCCCCTCGCCGCGAACCTCCACGACCCGGGGGTCGGCGGCGAGCCCGTCCCGGAGCTTCTGACCGAGCACCACGGCGCGTTCCAGGAGCCCGTCGTCCTCGATGGTCCGGATCACGGCCAACGCCGCTGCGCAGGCGACCGGGTTGCCGCCGAAGGTCGTCCCGTGGTTGCCGGGCTCCAGGAGGCCCGCAGCCGCGCCGCGGGCGATGCAGGCTCCGATCGGAACACCGCCTCCGAGGCCCTTCGCCACCGTGACCAGGTCGGGGTCGACCGCAGAGTCGGTCGCCGCGGCGAACCAGGACCCGGTCCGACCCATTCCGGTCTGGATCTCGTCGAGCCACAGCAGCGCCCCGTGCGCCCGGGTGATCTCCCGGGCTGCGGCGAGGTACCCGGCCGGTGGGACCAGCACGCCGGCCTCGCCCTGGAGCGGTTCGAGGATGACTGCTGCGGTCTCCTCCGTCACGGCCGCCGCGAGGGCCTCGGTATCGCCGTACGGGACGAAGGTGACCTTGCCGGGCAGAGGTTCGAAGGGCTCGCGGTACGCGGCCTTCGAGGTCAGCGCCAGGGCCCCCATGGTCCGGCCGTGGAAAGAGCCCTCGGCGGCGACCAGGTGGGTGCGGCCGGTGCGCCGGGTCGCCTTGAAGGCGGCCTCGTTGGCCTCGGCGCCGGAGTTGGTGAAGAAGACCCGTGCCTCCCGACCCGTTCCGGACTCCCCGAGCAGCCCGACCAGCCTTTCAGCGAGCTCCACCTGCGCCGGCGAGGTGAAGAAGTTCGAGACGTGACCGAGCGTCCGCATCTGATCGGTCACCGCCGCGACCAGGGCCGGGTGACCGTGACCGAGGGCGTTGACCGCGATGCCGCCGAGCAGGTCGACGTACTCGTTGCCGTCCTCGTCCCAGACGTGCGCCCCCGCACCCCTGACCAGGGCGAGCCGCGGCTCACCGAAGGTGTTCATCAACGCGGCTGCGTACCGCTTCTTGAGGTTCGCGCCCGGCTCGGTCATGAGGACTCCTTCGCCTTCCGGATCTTGGTCTGCACCCCGGGGAGCACCTGGGTACCGACACCCTCGTCGGTGAAGATCTCCAGCAGCACCGCGTGCGGCTCACGTCCGTCGACCACCGTCGCGCGCGGCACTCCCCCGTTCAGCGCGTCCAGGCAGGCCTGCATCTTGGGGATCATCCCGCTGTCCAGCGACGACATCAGTTCGGCCAAGGACTCCGGGCTGATCTCGCCGATCACGTCGTCGCTGTTGCCGTAGTCCCGGTACAGACCTTCGACATCGGTGAGCACGAGCAGCTTCTCGGCTCCCAGCGCGACCGCGAGTGCGGCTGCGGCCGTGTCCGCATTGACGTTGTGCACCGCCCCGTCCGGATCCGGCGCGACCGAGGAGATCACCGGGATCCGGCCCGCCTCGATGACGTCCTGGACGGCTTCGGGCCGCACCGAGGCAACCTCTCCCACCAGCCCGAGGTCGATCTCCTCGCCGTCGATGACCAGGTTCGTCCGCTGGGCCGTGAAGAGTCCGCCGTCCTCCCCCGAGAGCCCGACCGCCAGGGGGCCGTGCTGGTTGATCAGACCGACCAGCTCGCGCTGGACCTGCCCGACCAGGACCATCCGGACGACGTCCATCGCCTCGTCGGTGGTGACCCTCAGGCCGCCCTTGAACTCGCTCTCGATCCCGAGCCGGTCGAGCATCTGCGAGATCTGCGGTCCGCCGCCGTGCACGACGACGGGCTTGAAGCCCGCCATCCGGAGGAAGACGACGTCCTCGGCGAAGGCCCTCTTGAGCTCGTCGTCGACCATGGCGTTGCCGCCGTACTTCACCACCACGATCTTGCCGTGGTAGGCCTTCAGCCAGGGCAACGCCCCGGCCAGGGTGACCGCCTTGGTCGGCTCGACCGCAGGACGCATCTCGTTCTCCGTACTCATGAGCTGTAGGCGCTGTTCTCGTGGACGTAGGCGTGGGTCAGGTCGTTGGTCCAGACGGTCGCCCGTTCGGCACCGGCCTTGAGGTCGATCGTCACGGTGACCTCCCGGGCACTCAGGTCGACTCCCGCCGGGTCCTCGGCAGGAGTGGAGTTGCGGCAGACCCAGACACCGTTCATCGCGACGTCGAGATCGGCCGGGTCGAAGGCCGCCGCGGTGGTGCCGACGCTGGCCAGCACCCGACCCCAGTTCGGGTCCTTGCCGAAGACCGCTGCCTTGAACAGGTTGCTCCGCGCGACGCTGCGCCCGACCTCGACGGCGTCGTCCTCGGTCGCCGCGTTCAGCACGCTGATCGCGATCTCGTGGTCGGCGCCCTCGGCGTCCTGGAGCAGCTGCATCGCCAGGTCGGTGCAGACCTGGGTGAGGGCGTGGGTGAAGTCGGCAGAGGTCGGGGTGATCCCGCTGGCTCCGCTGGCCATCACCGTGACGGTGTCGTTGGTCGACATGCAGCCGTCGGAGTCGAGCCGGTCGAAGCTGACCCGGGTCGCGGCGCGCAGGGCGGCGTCGAGCTCGGCGGCCGGGACCACGGCGTCGGTGGTGATGACGACCAGCATCGTGGCCAGCTGCGGCGCCAGCATGCCCGCGCCCTTCGCCATCCCGCCGATGCTCCAGCCCGCCCCTTCGACGACGACCTGCTTGGGAACGGTGTCGGTGGTCATGATCGCGCGGGCGGCGTCGTCACCGCCGTCGGAGGAGAGCGCGGCCACGGCAGCGTCGACGCCGTCGAGCAGGTTCTGCCGCGGGTTGACCAGGCCGATCAGGCCGGTCGAGCAGACCACCACGTCGATCGCACCGATCCCGAGTCCGGAAGCGACCTGCTCGGCCACCGCGTGGGTGGTCTGGAAGCCTTCGGCCCCGGTGTAGCAGTTGGCTCCGCCCGAGTTGAGCACAACGGCCCGGACGACTCCGTCCTTGACGACCTCCTGGCTCCACAGGACGGGGTTGGCCTTGCAGCGGTTGCTGGTGAAGACGGTGGCGGAGTCCGCGTTCGGACCCTGGTTGACGACCAGGGCCAGATCCTGGGCTCCGGTCGACTTCAGGCCTGCGGCGACGCCGGCAGCGGCGAAGCCAGCGGGGTGGGTGACGCTCATGGATTCAACTCTTTCCAGGGGTGGCGACAGGGGCGAGGGAGACGGTGTGCCCTCGTCGTCGCCACTCCTCGGCGGCGGTGTCGGCCTTCTCGGTCGGCACCAGCAGCCAGTCCGTCGGGTACGTCGAGACGGTGAAGACGCTGATCCCGGCCTCGGCCAGCGGTGCGAGCAGGCCGTGCAGCACCCCGGTCAACGCGAAGTCGAGCGGCCCCTCGACCGCGAACGCGGTGAACGGACCGTGCTGCTGGACCTTCTTCGGCACCGAACGACCCGCGCAGATGACGGTGGTCTCGGTCGCGGTCGCGATGATCGCGAACAGCGATGCCGACTCGGCCCAGTCCGGGATGTCGGCCCCGGCCGCCAACGAGGCCACCACCAGCTTCTCCGGGTACCGGTGCAGGGTGTGGGTGGTTCCGTCGGTTGTCATGGTGCAACCCCGATCGTGCTCAGGCCGGTCGCTTCGGGGAGCCCCAGAGCGAGGTTCATGCACTGCACCGCCGCGCCGGCGGTGCCCTTCGCCAGGTTGTCGACGGCGCCGACGACCACGACCCTCCCGGCGGGGCCACCGGCTGCAGGGTCCACCGTCAGCTGGAGGTGGACGCTGTTGGAGCCGTGGACGGCCTTGGTGGTCGGCCACTGCCCCTCGGGAAGCAGGTGCACGAACCGTTCGTCGGCGTACGCGGTCGCGTATGCGGCGCGCAGGTCCTCGGTGGTGACCCCGTCGAGAACCGGAGCCGTGCAGGTCGCCAGGATGCCGCGGGGCATCGGGACCAGCAACGGCGTGAAGCTGACCTTCACGTCCGCGGCCGTGAGCGCGGCGAGGTTCTGGACGATCTCCGGGCCGTGCCGGTGTACTCCGCCGACGCCGTACGCCGAGACGCTGCCCATCACCTCGCTGCCGAGCAGGTGGGTCTTCGCGGCCTTGCCGGCGCCGCTGGTTCCGCTCGCCGCCACGATGACGACGTCGCTCGGGTCGACGAGTCCGGCGCCCACCGCGGGGGCGAGAGCCAGGGAGGAGACGGTCGGGTAGCACCCGGGGACAGCCACCCGCCGCGCTCCGGCGAGGAGTGCGCGCTGACCGGGCAGCTCCGGCAGCCCGTAGGGCCAGGAGCCAGCGTGCGGGGAACCGTAGTAGCGCTCCCAGACGGTCGCGTCGGCGAGCCGGAAGTCGGCCCCGCAGTCGATGATGACCACGTCGTCGCCAAGTTCCTGCGCGTACTGGGCGGACTGCCCGTGCGGGAGCGCGAGGAAGACCACGTCGTGCCCGGAGAGCACCTCGACGGTAGTGTCCTGGAGGATCCGGTCGGCGAGCGGGATCAGGTGGGGCTGCAGCGACCCGAGGGACTCCCCGGCGTTGGCACCGGCGGTCAACGCACCGATCTGGACGTCGGGATGACCGAGCAGCAGGCGCAGCACCTCGCCCCCGGCGTACCCGCTGGCACCGGCGACCGCGACCTTGATCCCACTCATATGTATGACTATACATAGTTCTGCATGTTCCCGCGACCGGGTGTCTCCACGGTCCGGGGACAGAACCGCCCTAGACTCGTGGCATCCGGTCAGCGACCACGAAACCGCACTCGAGGACCCCAGTTGGCAGGCAGTCACCGCGCGACGCGCGTCAAGGAGCGACCCCGCGTCTCCGGCCGTGCCGCTGCGCTCGCGGTCGCCGTGGTCATGCTCCCGCTGGCCTGGTTCGCCTTCAACCAAGCCAGCGACGACGCGGACCCGGTCACCGACCGCGGGGCGCTCGGCGTCCCGACGGCGAGCACGACGGCGACCAGCACGGCCGCCCCCACGACGACACCGACCGCCAAGCCCACCAAGACGACCCCACCCGCGCTACCGCGGCTGGCACCCGATGTGCCGCGCCGCCTGGCATCTGGCTCGTTCCTCGACGTCGGCTTCGACAACTCGATCGAAGCCCGCAACGGATCGTTCCGGGCCGCATCCACCGACGAAGTGGCGCGCTGGGGGTCCCGTGGTCTGCCGGCGAGCCCCGGCACGGACACCGTCTACATCGTCGGCACCACCCGACCGGACGGCACGGGCGCTTTCGGCAGGCTCCCCCGTCTCAAGCCCGGCGCCGCGGTGACGCTCCGGACCGACCGGGGTCGGCTGACCTACACGGTCGTCTCCGCCGCGGACCGACCTACCGGAGGCTTGGCCAACAACGACGCCTTCGCAGCGAAGGTGCCTGGTCGGTTGATCCTGGTCGGGCTGCGCGCCGATCGTTCCGGGGACGCCACCGGCACGGCGTACGTCGTCGTCGCCCAGCTCTCCGGCGTACGGCCCGGCTGACGGCTCCGCCGTCCGGTCAGCGTTGGACCGCGCCGTGCCTCTCGGCGGCCAGAGAGACCGCCGCGTCGCGAGCTGCGCCGGTCTCCGCCTCGGTCAGCGTCCGGTCCGGGGCCCGGAAGCGCAGCGCGAAGGCCAGCGATCGCTGTCCTTCCCCGATCTGCTCCCCGGTGTAGACGTCGAAGAGCCGCACGGACTCACAGAGCTCGCCGGCTCCTTCACGCAACGTCGCCGCGACGCTCTCGGCCGGAACGTCCGCGTCGACGAGCAACGCCACGTCCTCCTTCGCGACCGGGAAGGTCGAGAAGTCCGGTCCGCGCACGATCGCAACCGCGGCGCCCAGCAGGGCGGACAGGTCGACCTCCGCTACAGCCGTCCGCGCCGGGACGCCCGCTGCCTTGCACACCCGCGGGTGCAGCTCGCCGGCGAACCCGACGCTCTGGTCGCCGACGAGGAGCTCGGCGCAGCGACCGGGGTGCCACGGGGCGTGCTCGGCGGCCCGGACGGTCACCGTCACGCCCAGTGCGGACGCGACGGTACGCACGCCTTCGACGGCGTCGGCCCAGGTCACCTGCCGCCCCGGACCCCACCAGCCGGCCGGGTCCCGGTCGCCGGTGAGCGCCAACGCCAGGTGCAGGGGCTGGTCCGGGAGGGCACCCTGGAGCGCAGCCCACTCCGCTTCGGTCGGACGTCGGTCGACCGGGAGGATCGGCGCGACCGCCCCTGCGCGCGGGAGCGTCACCGGAGCCGCCTCGAAGATGGCCACGTCCGTGGTACCGCGACCGACGTTGCGAGCCAGCGTCTCAAGGATGCCCGGCAGGAGCGTCGTGGTCATCAAGGGGGCCTCGGCGGAGAGCGGGTTGGCCAACCGCAGCGCGCTGCGCCGGACGTCACCGTCGGGGATCCCCAGGGTGTCGAAGGCGCTCTCCCCCACGAACGGGAACGTGAGCACCTCCACGAAACCGGCACCGGCCAGGGTGCGGCCGACCCGGCGACGGAACTGCTGCTCAGGCGTCAGACCGCGTCCGGCCGGCGCCGGCGGCAGCACCGAGGGAACCCGGTCGTAGCCGACGATCCGGGCGACCTCCTCGACCAGGTCGAACGGGTCGGTGACGTCCGGGCGCCACGGCGGCGGCACGACACTCAGCTCGTCGTCACCCGACACCGTGCAGCCGACCGCACGCAGGTTCTCGATCACCGAGTCCGCGGGGATCGCCATCCCGGTGATACGTGCGGGCAGGTCGGCACCGATCGTGATGGTGCCGATCGTGGGCGCGGTGCCCACCTTGGTGACGCCGCTGTCGGCGACGCCGCCGCCGTAGGTCACCAGCAGCTCGACCACCCGGTCAGCAGCGGCCTCCGGGATCGTCGGGTCGACGCCGCGCTCGTTGCGCTTGCCGGCCTCGGAGGTCAGCTTGTGGCGCTTACCGGTGCGGAACATCGAGACCGGGTCCCAGGACGCGACCTCCACCAGGATCCGGGTGGTCGTCTCCGACATCTCGGTGGTCGCCCCGCCCATCACACCACCGAGCCCGATCGGGCCGGAGTCGTCGGTCACGACCAGGTCCTCGGCAACAAGGGTCCGCTCGGCGCCGTCGAGGGTGGTGAGCTTCTCGCCCTCCTGCGCCCGGCGGACCCGGATCGGGCCGGCGAGCCGGTCGGCGTCGTACCCGTGGATCGGGTGGCCGAGCTCGAGCATCACGTAGTTCGTGACGTCGACGGCCAGCGAGATCGGCCGCATCCCGGCGAGCTGGATCCGCCGGGCCATCCAGCGCGGCGTCGGAGCGGACGGGTCGAACCCGGAGACGGTGCGGGCCACGAAGACCGGGCAGCCATCCGGGTCGTCGACCAGCACCGGATAGCCCTGGTCGTCCGGTGCCGGGGTCTCCCGCAGCGCGGGATCGGTGTACCGGGCCCCGAAGGCCAACGCCGCCTCCCGGGCCACTCCGCGCAGCGAGAGCGCGTACGCGCGGTCCGGGTTGATCTCGAACTCGATCACCTCGTCGTCGAGGTGCAGGAGCTCCCGGACGTCGTCGCCGGGGTTCCCGGCGTCGGCGGGGAGCACGATGATCCCCGAGTGGTCGTCGCCCAGACCCAGCTCCTTGGCCGAGCAGATCATCCCGGCCGACAGGTGACCGTAGGTCTTCCGCTCGGAGATCACGAACCCACCCGGGAGCACTCCGCCGGGAAGCACCACGACGACCATGTCACCGGCCTCGAAGTTGTGCGCACCGCAGACGATGCCCTGAGGCTCACCGGTGCCGTTCGCATCGCCGACGTCCACCGAGCACCAGTTGATGGTCTTGCCGTTGCTCTGCGGCTCGGACTCCTTGGTCAGCACCCGTCCGATCACCAAGGGGCCGGTGATGTCGGATCCGGGGCGCTCGAGCGCCTCGAGCTTGAGGCCGAGCGCGGTCAAGCGGGCGGCGAGCTCGTCGGTGGTCGCCTCCGCCGGCAGATCGACGTACTCGCGGATCCAGGAAACTGGGGCCTTCATCAGATCTCCGTTCCGAAGGCGCGGGAGAAGCGGACGTCGCCCTCGAAGAACGAACGCAGGTCACCGACGCCGTGCCGGAACATCAGCGTCCGGTCGATGCCCATCCCGAACGCGAAGCCGGTGTAGCGCTCCGGGTCCACGCCGCAGGCGACCAGCACCCGCGGATTGACCACGCCGCAGCCACCCCACTCGATCCACCCCTCGCCGCGGCAGGTCCGGCAGACCGCAGCACCGTCGTCCCCGATGCCCGAACCGCGGCAGACGAAGCAGATCAGGTCGACCTCGGCGCTGGGCTCGGTGAACGGGAAGTACGAGGGTCGGAACCGGGTGCTGATCCCCTCGCCGAAGACCGCCTGGGCGAAGTGGTCCAGGGACCCTTTCAGGTGGGCCATCGTGATGCCCTCGTCGACGACCAGCCCCTCGACCTGGTGGAACATCGGGCTGTGGGTGGCGTCGTACTCGTCGGTCCGGAAGACCCGACCCGGGCAGACGACGTAGATGGGAGGTTCACGGGTCAGCATCGTCCGCGCCTGGACGGGCGAGGTGTGCGTACGCAGCACGACGTTGTTCTCGGCCGGCTCGGTCCAGAAGGTGTCCTGCATCGTGCGGGCCGGGTGGTCGGCGCCCAGGTTGAGGGCGTCGAAGTTCAGCCACTCGGCCTCCACCAGCGGACCCTCGGCGACCTCCCAGCCCATCGCGACGAAGATGTCGGCGATCCGCTCGGACATCATCGTGATCGGGTGCCGGGCACCCAGCGAGGCACGGTCCCAGGGCAGGGTCACGTCAACCGTCTCGGTGCGCAGCATCCGCTCCTCGGCCTCGGCCTCCAGGACCTCCTGACGGGCCGCGAGTGCCTGGTTGACGGCAGCGCGTGCCTGACCGACGCGCATCCCGGCGTCCTTCTTGGCCTGTGGCGGCAGCGCGCCGATCTCCCGGTTCGCGAGTCCCAGCGGAGAGCGGTCACCGGCGTGCTCGGTCCGGACCTGCTTGAGCGCCTCCAGGTCGGCCGCGGCCGCGATCGCCGCCAACGCCGCGTCGCGCATCGCAAAGACCTGCTCCTCCCCCAGCGGGGTCACCTGCACAGGGTCGTAGGAGCTGTTGGGTCCGGACATGGATGCCTCTCGTCGGATGATCGGGGTGCAGTCTATGAGAACGACGGCGACGGGCTCACCCGGGTTTGCCCGCCTCAGACCCGGCGGTCCTCCGCGGGCCAGTCCACGACGATCCGGGCTCCGCCGCCCGGGGCATCGGAGATCCGCAACTCCCCGCCGTGGATCCGCACCAGGCCGTTGACGATGTACATCCCCAGCCCCGACCCGCCGCGGGTGCCGTGCTTCCAGAACTTGGTGAAGACCCGGGCCCGGAGCGCCTCGGGAATTCCCGCACCCTGGTCGTCGACGGTCACCCGGACGACGCCGTCGAGCGCCTCGACCGCCACGGTCACCTCGCCCTCCCCGTGCCGGACAGCGTTCTCGATCAGGTTGGTGACGACCTGGACGAACTTGTCCGGGTCGGCAAAGGCCTTCGCCGCCCCGGGTGCCACCAGGGTGACCGTCCGGCTGGTCCCCGCGCGCACCGAGTCGACGACCCGCTCCAGCACCGGGACGACGTCCAGCGGGCGCCGGTAGAGCGGGAGCCGACCGGTGTCGATCCGGGCGACGTCGAGCAGCTCGGCGATCAACCGGGACAGCCGCTCGGCGTCGTTGGCGACCGTGGTGAGCATCAGCTTCTTCTGCTCGTCGTTGAGCCGGTCCCACTTGCTCAGCAGGGTGCTGACGAAACCTTTGACCCCGGTCAACGGCGAACGGAGCTCGTGCGCCACGGTCGCGACCAGGTCGGAGCGCTCCCGGTCGAGCCGGGCCCGGCCCCGACCGGTCCGCAGCACCAGGCTGACCCGGTCGACCGGTCCGCCAGGGTGGGCCCGTGCGAGCCGGGTGGTCACCAGCACCTCGGTGCCGTCGGGGAGCAGCCAGCTCTGCTCGGGAACCCCGGACCGGGTCGACAGGCCGTCGTACGGGCGCACCTGCGAGTACCAGTCCCCGGCGTCCTGGTCCTGCAGGGTCAGGGCGTCAGCCAGGCGGGCACCCGGGAAGGCCTGGTCACCCAGCATCCGGCGCGCGGGCGCGTTGACGAGCAGCACCACGCCCTCGCCGTCCGCGATGACCACGCCATCGGGCAGCGCGTCCCACAGGTCACGCTCGGGGTGCTCCACGGGCGGCACCTAGCGCGCGGGACGCGGGTCGGTGACGCCCGTCCGGGCCGCGGTGCTCACGAAGACCTGCTCAGGGCACATCGCGGTCCGACTTCCCGCGCAGACCGAGCACGACCACGAGGGCTCCGATCAGGGCGACCACCGGGCCGATCACGGCCCACAGCGTCTCGTCGGTCATCGGGCTCCCCTCGAGCCAACCGATCCCCTGGGCAGTCCAGACCAAACCGACCAGGACGAGCACCAGACCCAGGGGGGTCCTCAACGACTTCATCCCACTACGGTGCCACGCCGCTGGGCAGAGGCATAGAGGCACACCGCCGCGGCGGTCGCCAGGTTCAGGCTCTCCGCGCGACCCAGGATGGGGATCGAGAGCCGGTGGTCGGCCGCCGCCGCGAGCTCGTCGGGCAGCCCCCACGCCTCGTTGCCGAACAGCCAGGCGACCGGGCCGTCGAGCAGGTCCGCAGCAGCGAACAGGTCGACCTCCCCGGCGCCGTCGGCGGCGAGGACCCGGTAGCCGGCCGACTTCGCCGCGGCCACCGCCTCCAGCGGTTCGACGCCGGTCGCGATCGGCACGTGGAAGAGCGAGCCCACGGTGGCCCGCACCGTCTTGTCGTTGTAGGGGTCCACGCTGTTGCCGGCCAGGACCACGGCAGCGGCACCGCTCGCATCGGCGGTGCGGATGATCGTCCCGGCGTTGCCGGGATCACGGACGTCGGCGCAGATCACGACCGTCGTGCCGCCGAGGACGACCTCGAGCGGGCGGTCGACGTACCGGCAGACCGCCACCAGACCCTGAGGCGCCTGTGCGCCGGAGAGGGACGCGACCGCGTCGTCGGCAGCCACCTGCCACGGGAGCCCGGCGTCACGGACCGCGGTCTCCAGCTCGGGATTCGCGGCGGTCGCGGTCGCGGTGGCGAAGACCTCGACCAGGCAACCGGGGAGGTCGAGCGCCTCGGTGAGCGCTTTCGCGCCTTCGGCAAGGAAAAGCCGCCGCTCGGTGCGTACCGAGCGGCGGCTGAGCTTCCTGGCCTCCTTGACGCGACCGTTCCCGCTGGTCAGAGCGGTCATGTCAGCACGTCTCGCAGGCTCGACGACCGGAGTCGTCAGGCGCTGACCGGGGCGTTGACGTCCTCGGGCAGGGCGGCCTTGGCAGCCTCGACGAGAGCTGTGAACGCCGGGACGTCGTTGACGGCCAGCTCGGCGAGGATCTTGCGGTCGACCTCGATGCCCGCCAGCGCCAGGCCCTGGATGAAGCGGTTGTAGGTCAGCCCCTGCGCCCGGGCGCCGGCGTTGATCCGCTGGATCCACAGCTTGCGGAACTCGCCCTTCTTCTTGCGGCGGTCGTTGTAGCTGTAGACGAGGGAGTGGGTGACCTGCTCCTTCGCCTTGCGGTACAGGCGCGAGCGCTGACCCCGGTAACCGGAGGCGCGCTCGAGGACGACCCGGCGCTTCTTCTGGGCGTTTACCGCCCGCTTGACGCGTGCCATTGTGTTACTCCTTCAAAGTTCTTGGTCTCGACTGAGCTCACTTCGAGACGGGCGCTGCGCGCCCTCCTCAGTACAAGCGACCGATAGTGGTTAGCTCAGAGACCGAGCAGCTTCTTGGCGCGGGGGACGTCGGCCTTGGCGACCTCGGCGGTGCCGGACAGGCGGCGCTGCACCCGGGAGGACTGCTTCTCCAGGTTGTGGCGGAGCCCGGCCTTCTGGCGACGGATCTTGCCCGACCCGGTCACCCGGAACCGCTTGCTGGCCCCGGAGTGCGTCTTGTTCTTCGGCATCTGTTCTTCCTCTTCTCAGGCTTCGATCTCGGGATCGAGGTTCTCTGAACGCTTGCGTTCCTTCTTCTGCGCGGCAGGCCCGGTGTGCGCGGCCTTGATCTCGGCCTCGATCTCCGCCTTCTCGGCTTCCAGCGTCGCGGCCCGTTCGACCTTCTCCGCCTTGACCTCCGCCTTCGCTTCTGCCTTCTTCTTGTGCGGTCCGAGGACCATGATCATGTTGCGGCCGTCCTGCTTCGGCGAGGACTCCACGAAGCCCAGCTCGGTGACGTCCTCGGCGAGCTTCTGCAGCAACCGGAACCCGAGCTCGGGGCGGTGCTGCTCGCGGCCGCGGAACATGATGGTGATCTTGACCTTGTCGCCCTGGCGGAGGAACCGCACGACGTGACCCTTCTTGGTCTCGTAGTCGTGCGCGTCGATCTTCGGCCGGAGCTTCATCTCCTTGATGACCACGTTCGTCTGGTTACGGCGAGCCTCACGGGCCTTCTGGGCGTTCTCGTACTTGAACTTCCCGTAGTCCATGAGCTTGCAGACCGGCGGCCGTCCCTGGGGAGCGATCTCGACGAGGTCGAGGTCGGCTTCCTGGGCAAGCTTGAGGGCCTGGTCGGTCGGCACGATGCCGACGGTCTCACCGTTGGGGCCAACGAGACGGACCTCGGGAACCCGAATCCGGTCGTTGATGCGCAGCTCAGTGCTGATGTGTCCTCCTGGGTCGTTTCACTGGGACGACCACGCGGAGCACCTCTTCAAGGCGAAAGGCTCCCGTGCCGACGCATGGGAGCCCCTGGGACAGAGGTTGCGGCGCACGCGCCGAACCACTGGACCGGACCCGACGACCTGGTGGTGCTGCGGTCGGTGCGGGTGGGAGGAGGCCTCCACTTGTCGGATCGGGCGTGCAGGCGTGAACCCAGACGTCCGATCGGTCTTCGACCAGGGTACAGGCTGGCAGCCTCCGCGTCACATCGACGAGATCACCGGCTCCGGTCACACGGTCCGGGTCCAGCCCCAACCGTCCTGTCCCCCGGCAGCGACGCGCCGCAGCACCAGCCCCTCGGCCAGCGCCCGGAGGTCCTCACCCTCGATCGCGAACAGGACCGGGCCGGCGACGTCGACCAGGAGCGCGTCGGCGCCGTCCTGGATCGCCGAGAGCGCCGCCTTGCGCAGCTCCACCGCGACCGGACGCGCCTCGGGGTTCCAGGCCTCCAGGGCGGTCGACGAGGTGAACGACAGCAGCGCCGTACGCCCGTCACGGCCGGTGATCAGCACGGTGGCCATGTCGCTGGTCTTGTCGTGGGCCAGCCCCTGGGCGTCGTACTCGACCTCGCCCAGGACGGCGAGCACCGGGACCAGCACCCGGCTGTCCTGGAGCACCTCGAGCACGGCGGCCCGACCAGTCGCCGGGTCCGCGTCGTACGTCGCCAGCACCGCGGTGACCGCGGGGTCGGCGCTGCCGTCGTCGTCTCCGAACCCGGGATCGGGGATCACTCGCTCCATTGCCACCGGAGCATCCTCCCAAACGGTGTCCCCGAGCGGCACCGCGGCTCCGTAGGCTGACCCCGTGACCGATGACCAGGACGCCGTACGCCGCGCAACGGCCCGCCGGCTCTCGACCGCCGTCGACACGCTCGAGGACCCCGCTACTCCGCTGGTGGTGGTCGACCTCGACGCCTTCGACGCCAACGCCCAGGACCTCCTCCGGCGCGCCGCCGGTACGCCGATCCGGGTCGCCTCCAAGTCGCTGCGCATCCCCGCGCTGCTCGAGCGGGCGCTCGCCCGCCCCGGGTTCGCCGGCATCCTGGGCTACTCCCTGCGCGAAGGGCTCTGGTTGGTCGACAACGGCATCAGCGACGACGTGGTGCTCGCCTACCCCACCGTCGACATCAGCGCGCTGCGTCGACTCCTTCTCGACGAGGCCGCGCTGTCCGCGATCACCCTGATGGTCGACTCGGAGACCCACCTGGATCTGATCGACTCGGTCCGGGGGCCGGGATCGGTCGCCCCGGTGCGGATCGCCCTGGACGTCGACGCCGGCCTGCGGCTCGGACCGGCGCACCTCGGCCCGAAACGCTCCCCGCTGCACGACGACGAGGCGGTCCTCGACCTCGCCCGCACCGTGGTCGCCCGGACGGGCTTCACCCTGGTCGGCGTGATGACCTACGAGGGGCAGGTCGCCGGGGTCCAGGACGAGGTCCCCGGGCAGCTCGCCAAGTCCCTCGTCGTCCGCCGGATCAAGTCGGCGTCGATGCACCAGCTGGCCGAACGCCGCAGCCGGATCGCCGCGCGGCTGGCCGAGCTGGTCGACCTCGAGTTCTGGAACGGCGGCGGCTCGGGCAGCGTCGAGGCGTCCGCTGCGGACTCGGCGGTCACCGAGATCGCTGCGGGCTCCGGGCTGCTGGTACCGACCCTGTTCGACCACTACCAGAGCTTCCGCCCGCGTCCCGCCGCGTTCTTCGGGGTCCCGGTGGTCCGCAAGCCCGGTCCGGGGGTGGTGACCGTCGCCGGCGGCGGCTTCATCGCCAGCGGTCCGCCGGGCAAGGACCGGGTCCCGACGCCGTGGGCTCCCCCGGGCCTGACGCTGACCGGGCTCGAAGGTGCCGGCGAGGTGCAGTCGCCGCTGACCGGGCCCGGGGCCTCGGGCCTGGAGATCGGGGACTGGGTCTGGTTCCGGCACGCCAAGTCCGGCGAACTGGCGGAGCACACCAACCTGGTGCACCTGCTCAGCGGGGACACGATCAGCGCGACGGTGCCGTCGTACCGCGGGCTCGGATGCGCCTGGTGACCGATCCGGCCGTCGTACTGGAACGGTTGCGGGACGCCCCGCCGTTGCTGGGTACGACCCGACTGCTGTGCATCGACGGGCCCGCCGGGTCGGGGAAGACCACCCTGGCGAACCAGGTCGCGGCCCTGTCCGGCGCCCGGGTGCTGCGGATGGACGACCTCTACCCCGGGTGGTCCGGCCTGTTCTCGGTCGACCCCCACGTCCTCGGGATCCTGGAGCCGCTGGCTGCCGGGCAGCCGGGCCGGTACCGCCGCTACGACTGGCCCACGGACGCCTACGCCGAGGAGCACGTCGTCGACCCGACGGACCTGCTGATCCTGGAGGGCGTCGGTTCCGGCAACCGTCGGTGGTCCGCCTGGTCGAGACTCCTGGTCTGGGTGGAGACGAACGCGGAGGTCCGCCTCGAACGCGGTCTGGCCCGCGACGGAGCGGAGGTACGCGAGCACTGGATGGCCTGGATGGCCGACGAGCAGCGGCTCTTCACCGCTGAACGGACCCGCGACCGCGCGGACCTCGTGCTCCTCACCTGACGGCGTCGCGCACCGGAAGCCGGCCAGGATCAGTCGTTGCGCTCGGTGGGCGTGTTCTCCGCGACCAGGCGGCGGAGGTCCCGGACCGCCTGCCGCGCTCGTTCACCGTCGGAGCCCTGGATCCCCATCGCCGAGACCGAGGTCCCGTCGGACAGGTCGATCTCCGCCCACGGGGCACCGCGCCGCAGGTGCACCGCGACGATCTGCGACCAGGCGTACAGGCGGGTGCGGTACCCGTTGACGACGGTCACCCCCGCGGCGTCCGCGGTGACCCGGGAGCGCATCAGCGCGTACCAGACCGAGAACGCGAGCAGGCCGAGCAGGACCAGGGTCGCCCGCTGCAGGAAGCTGAACCGGGAGCGGACGTCCTCACCGAACGCGATCCAGACGGCGATCGTCATGACGAGCAGCGCGAAGCCCGCCATCGCGCCCATCATCCGGGCCCCGAAGGGGCGCCAGCTGTGCGGCAGGGTCACCGGATCGGCGGTCACGACCGGACTCACAACCGGCAGGCGTGGATGTCGGTCAGCAGGATCGCACGCGCACCGATCTCGTAGAGGTCGTCCATCAGTTGCTGGGCACCGGCGCGGGGCACCATCGACCGGACGGCGACCCACCCCTCGCGGTGCAGCGGCGAGATGGTCGGTCCCTCGAGTCCCGGGGTCAGCGTGATCGCCGCCTCGAGCCGGTCGGAGGGGATGTCGTAGTCCATCATCAGGTAGGAGCGCGCCACCAGGACGCCCTCGAGCCGACGACGGAACGTGGTCAGACCCTCCGGCTCCACCCCGGCCCGGGTGATCAGGACCGCCTCGGACTCCATGATCACGTCCCCGACGATGACGAGTCCGGCCTGCTTCAGGGTGCTCCCGGTCTCGACGACGTCCGCGATCGCGTCGGCCACCCCGAGCTGGATGCTGGTCTCGACGGCGCCGTCCAGGTGGACCACCCGGGCGTCGATACCCTGCTCGGCCAGGTACCGCTCCACGACGCCCACGTACGACGTCGCGATCCGCTTGCCGTTCAGGTCGGCCAGGGTGGCCAGCACCCCGGGGCGGGCTGCGAACCGGAACTTCGAGCGTCCGAAGCCGAGCTGCATCGCCTCGACCGCAGCCGAGCCCGAGTCGAGCAGCAGGTCCCGCCCGGTGATACCGATGTCCAGGGTGCCCTCGCCGACGTACAGAGCGATGTCACGGGGCCGCAGGTAGAAGAACTCGACCCCGTTCGCGGTGTCGAGCAGGCTGAGCTCCTTGGAGTCCGAGCGCTGCCGGTAACCGGCCTCGCGGAGCATCTCGGAGGCCGCCGTGGACAGGGCGCCCTTGTTGGGCAGGGCGATCCGCAGGAGCGGGGCTCCGTTGCCGTTGCTCGACCCGGTGGTGGAGCTTGTCGAAACCGTCATCAGGGTCCTAGAGGTGGGAGTAGACGTCGTCGAGCGAGATTCCGGCGGCGAGCATCAGGCACTGCGCGTGGTACAGCAGCTGGCTGATCTCCTCGGCCGCCCGCTCATGCCCCTCGTGCTCGGCCGCCATCCAGGACTCGGCAGCCTCCTCGACCAGCTTCTTGCCGATGAAGTGCACGCCGGCGTCGAGCGCCGCCACGGTGCCGGAGCCCTCCGGGCGCGTCTCAGCCTTCTCGCTGAGCTCGACCCACAACTCCTCGAACGTCTTCACGGGGGTCAGCCTAGTGGGCGACGGCCAGTCCTTTTCGACCGACCTCAGGAGGCGAGATGCTCGCGGCGGCGGATCTTGCGCAGCGTCACCGCGGTCTGCAGCGCCGCGCTGGTGGCCTCGTAGCCCTTGTCCTCGTGCGAGCCGTCGAGGCCGGCGCGGTCGAGCGCCTGTTCCTCGTTGTCGCAGGTCAGCAGACCGAACCCGATCGGGATGCCGTGGTCCAGGGCAACTCGGTTCAGGCCGTCGGTCGCTGCCGCCGAGACGTACTCGAAGTGCGGCGTGCCACCACGGATGATCACCCCGAGGGCGATCACCGCGTCGAACCCCTGCCGGGCCAGTGCGTCGGCGACCACCGGGAGCTCGAAGGAGCCGGGGACCCGGACGACCACCGGCGAGTCCACCTGGTGCAGGCGCAGCGCATCCGTGGTGCCGGCCAGCAGACCGTCCATCACCTTCTCGTGCCAGCTCGCCGCCACCACCGCGACCCGGAGGTCGTGGCAGTCGAACGGCTGGTCGCCGGGCTTTCCCTCACCGCTCATGAGGTCACTCCTGTCGTGGTGGTCTCGTCCTTCTCGGTCGCCAGCCCCGGCAGGTCGTGACCCATCCGGTCGCGCTTGGTCCGCAGGTAGGCGATGTTGTGGCCGTTCGGGCGCGGGGTCAACCCCACCTGCTCGGTCACCGGGATCCCGTACGACGCCAGGCTGGAGGTCTTGTCGGGATTGTTGGTCAGCAACCGGACCGAGGTGACCCCGAGGTCGCGCAGGATCTGGGTCGCCGCACCGTAGTGCCGGGCGTCGGCCGGGAGCCCGAGGTCGAGGTTGGCGTCGACCGTGTCACGACCGCCGTCCTGGAGCTGGTAGGCCTGCAGCTTGGCCAGCAGCCCGATCCCCCGACCCTCGTGCCCGCGCAGGTAGACGACCACGCCGCGCCCCTCCTGGGCGATCCGCTCGAGCGCCTCGTCGAGCTGCGGACCGCAGTCGCAGCGCGAGGACCCGAAGACGTCACCGGTCAGGCACTCGCTGTGCACCCGGGCGAGCACCGGCTCGCCGTCGCGCAGGGCCGCCGGGTCGCCGTACACCAGCGCGATGTGCTCGGAGTTGTCGACCGTGATCCGGTAGCCGAAGGCGGTGAAGTCGCCGTGGTCCGTCGGCAGCCGGGTCTCGGCGACCCGGAGGACGTGGGTCTCGGTACGCCGCCGGTAGTGCACCATCTGCTCGATCGAGACCATCTTGAGGCCGTGCTCGTCGGCGAACGCGCGCAGCTCCGGCCCACGCTTCATGGTGCCGTCGTCGTTGACCACCTCGACCAGGACGCCTGCCGGGGTCAAGCCCGCCATCTTCGCCAGGTCCACGGCCGCCTCGGTGTGCCCGCGGCGGACCAGTACCCCGCCCTCGCGGTAGCGCAGCGGGAACACGTGACCCGGGCGGGTGATCTCCCACGGCTCGGTCGCGGAGTCCGCGAGCACCCGTGCGGTGTGCGCCCGGTCGGCCGCGGAGATGCCGGTGCTGACGCCGTCGCGGGCGTCCACCGAGATCGTGTACGCCGTCCGGAGCTTGTCCTTGTTGTGCGGGGTCATCAGCGGGATCTCGAGCCGGTCGAGCATCTCGGCCGGCATCGGGACGCAGATGACGCCGCTGGAGTGGCGGATCGTGAAGGCCATCAGCTCGGGGGTCGCCTTGGCGGCGGCGAAGATGATGTCGCCCTCGTTCTCGCGGTCCTCGTCGTCGACGACCACGACTGCCTTGCCGGCCGCGATGTCCGCGATCGCCTCCTCGACCGGGTCCAGCCGGATGCCCTCGTGCTGGGGTGCGTGCACCCCGAGGTCGAGGTCCGGGTTCTGGGGATCGTTGGTCATGCCGTGCTCACCATCTTTTCGCTGCAGGGTTGGACTGGTTCGACTCGTGGCCGCCGAGCATCCGCTCGACGTACTTCGCGATCACGTCGACCTCGAGGTTGACCGGGTCGCCGGGTTGCTTGAAACCCAGGGTGGTGCGGGCGAGGGTCTCGGGGATCAAGGAGACCGCGAAGGTTCCGTCACCGTCTCGGGGGGCCGCGACCTCGGCGACGGTCAGGCTGATCCCGTCGACGGTGATCGAGCCCTTGTCGACCAGGTAGCGGCTCAGGTCTGCCGACAACGAGATCGTCACCCGCTCCCAGTGCTCGCTCGGCTCCCGGGCGAGGATCTCGCCGGTCCCGTCGACGTGCCCCTGGACGATGTGGCCACCGAGCCTGGTCGCCGGCGTCACCGCACGCTCCAGGTTGACCCGGGTGCCGACCTCGAGCGCACCGAGCGCGGAGTGGTCGAGCGTCTGCTGCATCACGTCGGCGGTGAAGACGCCGTCCGCATTGGTGACCACGGTGAGGCAGACCCCGTTGACCGCGATCGAGTCCCCCGCGCCGGCGTCCCCGGTCACCAGGGGCCCTTCCACGGCGAGGCGTACGGCGTCGGCCAGCGGCTCGATGGCGGAGACCCGCCCGAGCTCCTCGACGATTCCGGTGAACATCAAGCGTCCTTTCCGACGGGTCTGCGCGGGTGGCCGGTGATCCGGACGTCCCCGTCCAGCACGGTGACGTCGGTAACCACCAGGTCCAGCGCTCCGGCGATCGATCCGATTCCCAGGTCAGCCACGGCACTGCGCCCGGCCCCGAGCAGCTTGGGCGCGACGTACCCGACGACCTCGTCCACGCACCCGGCTCCCAGGAAAGCGGCGGCGACCGTGGGGCCGCCTTCGAGGAACAGGTGCTGGCAGCCGCGGGCGTGCAGTGCGCCTAGCACCTCGGCTACGTCCCGGGTGCGGAGGTGCACGGTCTCGGCGGCGTCGTTCAGGACCCGGGCACCGGTCGGCACGTCCCGGTCCCCCATCACGACCCGCAGCGGCTGCCGCTCCCGGGGCAGCGGCTGGTCGACCTCGTCGCGAACGGTCAGCTCGGGGTCGTCGCGCAGGACCGTGCCGGTGCCGACCAGGATGGCGTCGCACTCACCGCGCAGACGGTGGGTGTCGCGGCGGGAGGTGGCGTTCGAGATCCACCGGCTGGAGCCGTCCACGGCGGCACTGCGCCCGTCCAAGGTGGTGGCGAACTTCCAGGTGACGAACGGTCGGCTGTGCTCCATCGCGAACGTCCAGGCTCGGTTCAACTGGCGGGCGTCGTGCTCGTGCAGGCCCATCTCCACGGCGATCCCGGCGGCGCGCAGGGTCGCGGCACCGCCCGCCGCGCGCGGGTTCGGGTCAGGTTGGGCGTAGACCACGCGGGCGACACCGGCGTCGACGAGCGCCTGGGCGCACGGACCCGTCCGCCCGGTGTGGTTGCACGGCTCCAGCGTGACCACGGCGGTCGCGCCGCGTGCGGACTCTCCGGCCTCGGCGAGCGCGGCGGCTTCGGCATGCGGCGTACCGGCGCCACGGTGGAAGCCCTCCGCGATCTCGGTGCCGTCGGGGGCGAGCAGGACGCAGCCGACGCGCGGGTTCGGGCCGAGCGGGACACCGGGGGTGCGCGCCAGGTCCAGGGCGCGACGCATCGCGCGGTCGATCGCGTTCGACTCGCTCATCGCACTGCTCCTCTCCTGATCCGGCTCGCGGACTGGAGAGGGGTGCTGGGAAAAGTGCACGGGTCGCGCACCCGGACGCCGTCGGACGCCCTGGTCGGACCCAGCGTGCTCTTCCCATCCGGACTTTCACCGTCGGTCCAGGAGTTCCACCTGGTCAACCGGCCGCTGGCTGCGGACGGGTCGCGGACTTTAACCGCCGGCTCGGACTTTCACCGATCCCAGTGCACGCGAGTTCTCACTCGTTGGGGACAAGCCTGCCACAGGACGGAGTCCGGTGCCTCAGGTGTCCGCTGTGAGGCCACTCACTCCGGGACGGCGACGCCCTCGGCGAGCTTCTTGAGATCGCGCACCATCGCATCCGGGTCCTCGGCCGAGAACACCGCAGATCCCGCGACGAACACGTCCGCGCCGGCCTCGGCGCAGCGCTCGATCGTCTCCAGCGAGACGCCGCCGTCGACCTGCAACCAGACCTCCAGCCCGGCGGCGGAGATCAGCTCACGGGCCCGGCGGATCTTCGGCAGGCACAGGTCGAGGAACTTCTGGCCCCCGAAACCGGGCTCGACGGTCATGATCAGCAGCATGTCCAGCTCGCCGAGCATGTCGGCGTACTGGTCGATGCCGGTGGCGGGCTTGAGCGCCATCGAGGCGCGGGCCCCCTTGGCGCGGAGCTCCCGGGCGAGGCGGACCGGCGCGGCGGCGGCTTCGGCGTGGAAGGTGACCGAGCCGGCGCCGGCCTCGGCGTACGCAGGGGCCCAGCGGTCCGGGTCGGCGATCATCAGGTGGGCGTCGAGCGGGGTGGCGGTGGCCTTCGCGAGCGACTCGAAGACCGGCAACCCGAGCGTGAGGTTGGGGACGAAGTGGTTGTCCATCACGTCGACGTGGATCCAGTCGGAGCTGGGGATGCGGGCGACCTCGTCGGCGAGGCGGGCGAGGTCGGCGTTCAGGACGCTCGGCGTGATCTGGATTCCCATAGCCCCTCCATCGTAGTGGCGCGGCCGACGCCACGACTCGTGCCGTCAGAACCCGCGACTCGACGGGTCATGAGGCCCAACTCAACGGCGGCGGAGGAGGGCGAGGAACATGGCGTCGGTGCCGTGGCGGTGCGGCCAGAGCTGGACTGCTCCCGGCAGGTGGGCGGACTCGGCGTCGACGACGTCGCCGATCAGGTCCAGTGCCGGTTCCAGGAGGGCGTCGTCCCGGCGACCGAGCACCGCGGCGACCACGCCCGCGGTCTCCGCGACCACCGGCGAGCAGGTGGCGTAGAGCACCGCGCCACCCGGTCGGACCGCGTCGAGCGCCGCGTCGAGCAGCGCGACCTGGAGGTCGACGAGCTGGGCAACCTCGCCGACGGTCCGCCGCCACCGGCTCTCGGGACGCCGCCGCAGCGCCCCCAGCCCACTGCACGGCGCGTCGACCAGCGCCCGGTCGAACGTGCCGTCGACCCACGCCGGTCGGGTGCCGTCACCGGCGACGACCCCGAGGACACCGGCGCGGGCGGCACGCACCCCCTGGGCCACCAGGGCCGCCCGGTGCGGCTGACGTTCGTGCGCCAGCACCCCGGCACCGCGCTCGGCGGCGATCGCCGCGAGCAGCGCGGCTTTCCCCCCGGGGCCGGCGCAGAGATCGAGCCAGCGCTCGTCACGACCCTCGATCCCGGCGCGGGCCAGGACCAGCGCGACCAGCTGGGAGCCGGCGTCCTGGACACCCGCGCGTCCCTCGCGGACGGCGGCCAGGTCACCGGGGTCACCGCTGTCCAGCACCACCGCGTACGGCGAGACGTCCGAGGCGGTCCCACCGAGCTCCGCACGCGTGCTCAGACCGGGCCGGGCGACCAGGGTGACCGCAGGCCGGGCGTTGTCCGCGGCAAGCAGCGCCGGGAGCTCCTCGGGCCGGGCCAGCGCCTGGCCGAGTGCGTCGATGATCCACTCCGGATGCGCCGTGCGGGCCGCCAGCGAGCGTCCCTCGATCCACTCGTCCCAGGTCCGGGCGGCGACCTTGCGCAGGACCGCGTTGACCAGCCCGGCGGGGCGGTGCCCGATCCGTTCCTTGACCAGGTTCACCGTGGTGTCGACGGCGGCGTGGGTCGGCACCCGCATCGAGAGCAGCTGGTGGGCACCCAGCCGGAGCGCGTCGCGCACCGGCGGGTCAAGCTTCTTGGGCACCAGCCGGTCGATCACGTCGTCGTAGGTGCCCCGCAGGCGCAGGGTCCCGGAGACCAGCTCGGTGGCGAGTGCGGCGTCCCGGCCGGTCAGGCGCTGCTCGCGGAGCAACCGGGAGAGCTCGAGGTTGGCGTAGGCGTCCTTCTCCCCCACGGCCCGCAGGACGTCGTAGGCGACCAACCGGGCAGGGTCACTCCTGAGCACGGTCACCGCCCTCCAGGAAGGCCCGGGCCAGCCGCTTCGGCGCCATCCGCAGCCACGCCTCGGTGATCACCTCGGCGAGCTCGGCACGGCCGATCTCACCGAGGCGCGAGGCCTGGACCAGCACGGCGTTGAAGTTCCGGAAGTGGTCGATCGTGAAGAACGGGGTGCCCGGGTCGTCGACGAGGGCCTGCTTGTCGGCGTCGTCGGCGGTCATGATCACGATCAGGTCGTCGTACGGCTCGCCGGTCACCGGGTCGACCGCGTCCTTCCGCGGCGCGCGGTAGAGCAGGAACCCCTTGCCCTTCGGCCCGCGCGGAACCTTCCAGGTCGGCCGGTCGCCCCAGGAGATGCCGAGCTCGGTCTCCGGCAGGCTCCCGGCGACGGCGTCGACGTCGGCCGCGGTGGCCGGGCGGTCGGTCACGCCGAGGCGTCCGTCGCGCCGAGCACCGTGCCGGGATCGATCTGGACACCGCGCGCCCAGTCGGCGGCAGCCATCTGCTTCTTGCCGAAAGCCTTGACCTCCCCCAGCCGGACCGGGGTGGTCGCGGTCCCGACGTACACCGCGTTCTTGGTGACCGCCAGGACACCCGGGGCCAACGCGTCGGCGTCCGCGGGGTAGGCGCCCAGGGTGACCGGGCCGATCTTCATCCGCTCCCCCGCGAACGTGGTCCAGGCCCCCGGACCCGGGGTGCACGCGCGGACGCGGCGATCGATCGCCAGGGCCGGGTCGTCCCAGTCGATGCGCGCGTGCTCGACCAGGATCTTCGGGGCGAAGCTGACTCCCTCGTCCGGCTGCTCGCGGGCCTCCAGGGAGCCGTCCTCGATGCCGTCGAGGGTGGCGACCAGCAGCCCCGCTCCGCCTTCGGCGAGCTTGGCGAGCAGGGTGCCGGCGGTGTCGTCGTCGCGGATCAGCTGGGTCATCAGCCCGAAGGTCGGACCGGCGTCGAGCTCCTTCACGATCCGGAAGGTGGTCGCACCGGTGACCTCGTCACCGGCGAAGATCGCGTGCTGGACCGGCGCTGTGCCGCGCCAGGCCGGAAGTACCGAGAAGTGCAGGTTCACCCAACCGTGCACCGGGATGTCCAGCGCCGACTGCGGCAGCAGCGCGCCGTACGCGACCACCGGGCAGCAGTCCGGGCGCAGCGCCCGCAGGGCGTCCTGGAAGTCGGGGTCGCGCGGGTGCTCCGGCTTCAGCACCGGCACGCCGAGCTCCTCGGCCAGCTGGGCGACCGGGGACGCGACCAGCTTCCGGCCCCGGCCCGCGGGAGCGTCCGGGCGGGTGATCACCCCGACCAGCTCGTGCGGGCTGGCCGCGATCGCCCGGAGTGCGGGCAGGGCGGGTTCCGGGGTCCCGGCGAAGACGACCCTCACAGGCCGAACCCGTTGGTCGGGTGCGGCGAGATCTTCACCTGGGTACCGGCGGAGAACCAGTCGGACTCCCGGATGGCCTTCATCGCCCCGCGGCGCGCCTCCCGGTCGAGCCGGTCGATGAACAGGATCCCGTCGAGGTGGTCGGTCTCGTGCTGGATCGCGCGGGCCAGCAGGTCGGAGCCCTCGATCGTCACCGGATCTCCGTGCATGTTGAAGCCGTGCGCGACCACGGAGAGCGCCCGCAGGCAGTCGATCGAGAGGCCGGGCAGCGAGAGGCACCCCTCCTCACCGTCCTGGGTCTCGGAGGAGAGCTCCAGCCGGGGGTTGACCAGGTGACCGAGGTGGCCGTCCACGTTCCAGGTAAAGACCCGCAGACCGACACCGATCTGCGGCGCGGCCAGGCCGGCACCAGGGGCGTCCAGCATCGTCTCGGTGAGGTCTGCGACCAGGGTGCGGAGCTCCTTGTCGAAGCTGGTCACCTCCACCGCGGGCGTACGCAGCACGGGATCGCCGAACAACCGGATCGGCCTGATGGACACACGTCCTCCTTCGTCTGGACCCGACCAAGTCTAGGGGCCATCCAGGGCCGGCCCGTCACAGCGAGGCGGGGTCTACCTCGACCTTGAGGTGCGGTTCCTTGCGGGCCGACCGTTGCGCCTGCAGGTCGAGCAGGGCCCGGGACAGCTGGGCGCCGGCGGTACGCGGCACCCGGACGACGTAGCGGTGCTCGTCCTCGACCTCGACCGGACCGAGGACCTCGGCTCCGGGTGGCAGCACGAGCGAGCCGAGGGCTGGTTCGAGCAGGTCGCCCGGACCCGTGATCGTGGCGACCCGGGAGGCCGGCGGCAGGTGCGCGCCCTGCCGTTCGGCGATCTCCCGGAGGGCGAACCCGGCCGGGTCCCAACGCACGAGGGCCTGTAAGGACGCCCGCACGTGGTCGCCGACCGCGACCACCTGACCGCGCTCGGCACGGACCAGGGCCGCGGCGTTGAGCCAGCGCCGCAGCGCCTCCTCCTCGGCCCGAAGATCGGCTCGTGCCACCAGGAGCCAGGTGTCGAGCAGCACCACGGCCGCGTAGCCGCCGGACACGCTCGGCTCCGCCCCCGGCGTCGCGACCACGATGGAGGGCCGCTGGGGCACCTCGACGAGCACCTTCTCGCCCGAGGAGGTCCGCACCGGCACCGAGGGAAACGCCCGACCGAGCTCCTCCGCGGTGCGCAGGTCACCGAGCACCGGCGCCCGCAACCCCCGGCCACCGCACTCCGCGCACGTCCACGCCGGGGCGTCGGTGCCGCACCAGGAGCACGACGGCGGGGACTGCGGTCCGCTGATCCGGAGCGGGCCGTGGCACCTCAGGCAGGCGGCAGGCGCGCGGCAGGAGTCGCAGGCGAGCCGGGTCGCGTAGCCGGACCGCGGCGTCTGCACGAGAACCGGTCCGGTGGCGAGGGCCTCGCGCATCACCTCGAAGAGCTCGCGCGGCAGCCGGGTCGTCCGCGCGTTCGGGTCCCGCGCCAGGTCGAAGTCCGAGTCTCCGGTGACCCGGGCCGAGACCCGCCCGCGGAGCACCTCACGGGGCAACGCGATCTCGCCGGCCCAGCCGTTGCGGACCAGGTACTGCGCCTCCACGCTGCGTGCGTGCGCGGCGAGCAAAGCCGCGCAGCCGGTGCTCTGTGCCCGCACCAGCAGTACCTCGCGGGTGTTCGGGTACGGCGCCCGCGGCTCGGCGTACAGGTCGTCCCCGTCGTCCCAGATCGCCACCAGACCGAGGTCACGGACCGGGGCGAATGCGGCGGCACGGGTGCCGATCACGACCCGGACGGCGCCGCGGGCCACGGCCAGGAAGGCCGCGTAGCGCTTGGCCGGACCCGCGTCCGCGGTGAGGACCACGTACTGGCTCGGGTCCAGGCGGTCCTGGAGCGCGCGGTCGAGTCGGCCGACGTCGCGGACATCCGGGAGGCAGACCAGGGCGCCGCGCCCGGACGCGGCAGTCGCCACCACCGCATCGGCCAGCAGTGCGGACGGGTCGTCCCCCGGGCCGACTGACCAGACCGCGCGCGGCGTGCCCCCAGCCGCGAGCCCCTCGAGGTACGCCACCCCACCGGGGTAGGCAGCCCAGGGCGCGGACGCCGGCCGGGCGGTGATCGGTGGAGCCGGCGCGCTCGGGACCTTCTCCGTCGTCGCGTGCCGCGCCGGGATCGCCAACCGGAGCACGTCGGAGCGGGTACCGGCGTACCGGGCGGCGATCTCCCCGACCAGCGCGGCGATCTCGCCGGTGAGCACCGGTTCGGCGCTCACCACCCGGCGTAGGTAGGCCAACCGGCCCGGGTGCTCGGACTCCGCGACCCGGGCTACGACGTACCCGTCGACGTCCTGGCCGGCGAACCGGACCTTGACCCGGGTCCCGGGGACGGCGGTGTCCGCCATCCCCGCCGGGACGGCGTAGTCGAAGGGTCGGTCGAGATGTGCCAGCGGCAGGTCGACCAGGACCTGGGCCACCGGGTCGGTCGCGGCACGCTCCGGGGCCTTCTTCTCCACCGGCGCCCGGGCCTTGCGAGCCTCGGCGCGGACGATCCCGGGCAGCGACAGCTGCTCGTCAGGATCGGTCATGCGGCTATCCAACCAGGACGGAGCGACAACGCACTGCGCCCTCCGACCCGGTCGCGGGCTGGAGGGCGCAGAAGCGGTGCTCTGGGGTCAGAGGCCGGCGGCCTTCTTCAGCGCCTCAGCGCGGTCGGTGCGCTCCCAGTAGAACTCGGGGAGCTCACGGCCGAAGTGGCCGTACGCCGCGGTCTTGGCGTAGATCGGCCGCTTCAGGTCCAGGTCGCGGACGATCGCGGCCGGACGCAGGTCGAAGACCTCGAGGACGGCCTTCTGGATCTCCTCGTCGGAGACCACACCGGTGCCGAAGGTCTGGATGAAGACGCCGACCGGAGCGGCCTTGCCGATGGCGTAGGCGACCTGGGCCTCGCAGCGGGTCGCCAGACCCGCGGCGACGACGTTCTTCGCGACCCACCGCATCGCGTACGCCGCCGAGCGGTCGACCTTCGACGGGTCCTTGCCGGAGAAGGCACCGCCACCGTGGCGGGCCATACCGCCGTACGTGTCGACGATGATCTTCCGGCCGGTCAGACCGGCGTCACCCATCGGGCCACCGACGACGAAGTTGCCGGTCGGGTTGACCAGCAGCCGGTAGCCCTCGGACGGGATGTCGAAGGTGTCCAGCACCGGGTCGATGACGTGCTTCTTGATGTCCGGCGCCAACGTGCCGTCGAGGTCGATGCCGTCGGCGTGCTGGGTGGAGAGCACCACAGTGTCGACGCGGACCGGGCGGTCGTTCTCGTCGTACTCGATGGTGACCTGGGTCTTGCCGTCGGGGCGCAGGTAGTCGAGCGTGCCGTTCTTGCGGACCTCGGTCAGCTTCTCGGAGAGACGCTGGGCCATCGAGATCGGGAGCGGCATGAGCTCCTTGGTGTCGTCGCACGCGTACCCGAACATCAGGCCCTGGTCACCGGCGCCCTGGCTGTCCAGGTCGTCGCCGGAACCGCCGACCCGGGCCTCGAAGCCCTGGTCGACACCCTGGGCGATGTCGGGCGACTGGGCGCCGATGGCGATCTGCACGCCGCAGGACGCGCCGTCGAAGCCCTTCTCCGAGGCGTCGTAGCCGATCTCGAGGATCTTGGCCCGGACGAGCTGGGCGATCGGGGCGTAGGTCTTGGTCGTCACCTCACCGGCGACGACGACGAGGCCCGTGGTGATCAGGGTCTCGACTGCCACGCGGCTGTGCGGGTCGTCGGTCAGCAGCGCGTCCAGCACGGTGTCGCTGATCTGGTCGGCGATCTTGTCCGGGTGTCCCTCGGTCACGGATTCCGAGGTGAACAGACGTCCAGTCACTTGTGTCTCCTGCTGTTTCCCCGGCCGGGTTGCGGCCAGTAAGTCCAAGATGGGTGCGGAACCGCCACCCTAACGAGCGAGTCCTCATGCTGAGACGGCATCTCAGAAAACGGGTCGGGAAATCTCAACGTTCGGCGAGCAGTGGAACGACGCGGTCCCAGATCGCCTGCGCGACCGCGCTCTTCGAGGCCCGCGGGACCTGACCGGAGGTGCCGTCGGCCCCCAGGATCACGGCCTCGTTCTCCTCGGCGCCGAAGACCTTGCCGCCACCGACGTCGTTGACGACCAGCAGGTCGCAGCCCTTGCGGGCCAGCTTGGCGCGGGCGTGGTCCATGACCGTTCCGGACTCGTCACCGGTCTCCGCCGCGAAGCCGACCACCACCAGCCCCGGGTTCGGGCGCTCGTGGGAGAGCAGGGCCAGGATGTCCGGGTTCTGGGTCAGCCGGATGTCCGGGGCGGACCCGTCCTCGGCCTTCTTGATCTTCGCGTCGGTGAACTCCGCCGGACGGAAGTCCGCGGGCGCGGCCGCCATCACGACCACGTCGGCTGCCCCTGCCGCGGCGACCACCTCGGCCTGGAGCTGGGCGGTGGTCTCGACGCGGACGACCTTGAGTCCGGCCGGGTCGGGCAGCGTCACGTTCGCCGCGACCAGGGTGACCTCGGCACCGCGGGCGACCGCCGTGCGGGCCAGCGCGTAGCCCTGCAGGCCCGAGGACCGGTTGCCCAAGAACCTGACCGGGTCCAGGTACTCGCGGGTGCCGCCGGCGGAGACGACGACGTGGCGGCCGGCCAGGTCCTGGGACCGGGCGCCGCCGCGGGCGAGGAGGTCGGTGGCGATCGCGTAGATCTCGGCTGCCTCGGGAAGCCGGCCCTTGCCGGTGTCGGCTCCGGTCAACCGACCCTCGGCAGGCTCGATCACCAGGGCACCGCGCTCGCGCAAGGTGGCGACGTTGGCGACCGTCGCGGGGTGCTCCCACATCTCGGTGTGCATCGCCGGGGCGAAGACGACCGGGCAGCGGGCGGTGAGCAGCGTGTTGGTGAGCAGGTCGTCGGCGAGTCCGTGCGCTGCCTTGGCGAGCAGGTCGGCCGTGGCCGGAGCCACCACCACCAGGTCGGCGGTCTGCCCGATCCGGACGTGCGGGACCTGGTGCACGTCGGTCCAGACGTCGGTGCTGACCGGCTTGCCGCTCAGCGCGGACCAGGTCGGTGCGCCGACGAATTCCAGCGCGGCCGCCGTCGGAACCACGGTCACGTCGTGACCGGACTCGGTGAGACGGCGGAGCAGCTCACAGGCCTTGTACGCAGCAATCCCGCCGCTCACGCCGAGAACGACGTGGGGGCGGGACTGCTCGGACGGCATGGAGTGGCTCATCGACCGACAGGTCAGGCGGTCGCCTGGTCCGCCTCGTCGGGGTCGATGTCCTCGCAGACCAGGAGGTCCTCGGCGATCTCACGCATCGCGATCGAGAGCGGCTTCTCCTGGACGTGGGTGTCCACGAGCGGGCCGACGTACTCCAGCAGGCCCTCGCCGAGCTGGGAGTAGTAGGCGTTGATCTGCCGAGCACGCTTGGCGCTGTAGAGCACCAGCTTGTACTTGGAGTCGGTCTTGGTCAGCAGGTCGTCGATCGGGGGGTTGGTGATCCCCAAAGCAACGGGCTGGGTGCCGGACACGCTCATCGAGCCTCTCAGACGGTTAGAAGTACGCGGGGTTCCGCGGCAATCCCGGGCAGACGTGCCTCAGGACCTCATCAACTCTACCAACTCTTCGACGGCAGCGGGAATCGTGTAGTTCACGATCGTCGCGTCGAACTCGGCCTCGGCCGCCAGCTCCTCGCGCGCGGTGGTCAGCCGACGCTCCCGTTCGGCTTCGGTCTCGGTCCCCCGACCGACCAACCGGCGCACCAGCTCGTCCCAGGATGGCGGTGCCAGGAAGACGAAACGGGCCTCCGGCATCGTCGTCCGCACCTGGCGGGCACCCTGCAGATCGATCTCCAGCAGCGCGCTCCGCCCTTCAGCCAGAGCGGCCTCGACAGGGCCGCGGGGGGTGCCGTAGCGGGCGTGCTGGTGGACGACCGCCCACTCGAGCAGGTCGCCGTCGGCGATCATCCGGTCGAACTCGGCGTCGTCGACGAAGTGGTAGTGCACCCCGTCGACCTCACCGGGGCGCTGCTTGCGGGTCGTGGCCGAGACCGAGATCCAGATCTCCGGGTGGTGCTCCCGCAGCCAGGCGGTCACCGTCCCCTTCCCGACCGCGGTCGGGCCTGCCAGCACGGTCAGCCGGGACGGCGGCGCAGCCTGCGACTCACTCACCGGAGGGGAACTCGGCGACCAGCGCAGCGATCTGCTTCGCACCGAGTCCGCGGACCCGACGGCTCTCGGAGATCTTGAGGCGCTCCATCACCTGGGCGGCCCGCACCTTTCCGAGCCCGGGCATCGACTGCAGCAGCTCGCTGACCCGCATCTTGCCGATCACGAGGTTGGTCTCGCCCTCGGCGAGCACCTCGGCGATCGTCGCCCCCGAGTGCTTGAGCCGGTTCTTCACCGCTGCGCGTTCCCGACGCGACGCAGCAGCCTTGTCGAGAGCGGCCTGACGCTGTTCGGGAGTGAGCGGTGGCAGAGCCACGGGGAGGACCTCCGGGTTGGTTCGTGCTGGTGCTTCCGGAACACATCCGGGTTGCGTCACCCTAGTCAGCAGGGCTGCCCTGCTGCAATCCAGGGCCGGAAGTGAGACCGCGCAGCGGAGCTCGCCTCCCGGCGAAGCTGGCCTTCCGGCGGAGCGCAGCGGAGCGGCCTGCGAGCGAGGACAACGAGGCCCGGTGCCGCGGATGACGGCTCAGAGGCCGAGCTGGAGCTTGCAGACGTCCCTAGCCTGCTGCTCGATGCTCCCGGCAGCCGTGACCACGTCCGCCGAGGAGAGTGCATTCGCCGCGGCCCGGATCGCGGCCAGGCGTTCCTCGGGGAGATCCGCCGGCGGCTCGGAGCCGAGGTAGTCGCCGGGCTCGATCCCGGCGTCGTCGATCGCGTCGCGGAGCGAGGTGATCGCCCCCACCAGGACCTGCCACTCGTCGCGCAGGTCGTCGGGGGCCGCGGCGGCGAGACCCCGGTACGTCGGCAGGTCGGCGACCAGCTGACGCCCGGTGCCGTCGTCGACGAAGATCTCCTGCGCCGCGGCGAGCTCGGTGCAGTAGTCGTCGCCGGAGCCGAGGATGAGGAACACTCCGGTGCCGACGCCGCTCACCGCCAGCGCGACGATCAGGGCCAGTGCGACGAGGCGCGTGTTCATCACGCCAGTGCCTCGAACTCGGTGTTGGCACGTTCGACGGCGTCCCGGAGCGCCTGCGCGTCCGGTCCTGCCCCCAGGATCTCCCGGGAGCTCGACGGGAGCACCTGGCCCAGCACTCCGCCGAAGATCCGCCGTACGTCGTCGGCCGTGCCGCCCTGGGCGCCGATACCGGGCACCAGCAGCGGCCCGTGGATGTCGAGGTCGATGCCCAGGTCGGTTCCGAGGTCGGTCCCGGGCTCACTGATCGTGGCACCCACGACGGCGCCGAACGAACCCAGCGGTGACTCCCCCGCGTTGGCCTCCCGGAGGCTGTCCAGGACCGCGCCGGCGACGGTTCGCCCGTCCGCGGTCCTCGCGTGCTGGAACTGCGGGCCCTCCGGGTTCGAGGTCAGCGCCAGCACGATCACACCGGCGCCGTGCTTCCGGGCGGTCTCGATCATCGGGTCCAGACTCCCGAAACCGAGGTAGGGACTCGCGGTGATCGCGTCGACCGCGATCGGTGAGGCCGGATCCAGGTAGGCGTCGGCGTACCCCTGCGCGGTGGACCCGATGTCACCCCGCTTCACGTCCAGGACCACCTGGGCGCCCGCCTCCCGGCAGATCCGGATGGTCTCCTCGAGGACCGCGATCCCGGCGGAGCCGAACCGTTCGAAGAACGCCGACTGCGGCTTGATCGCGGCCGCGACCGGCCCGAGCGCCTCCGCGGCACCGAGCGAGAAGGCTCGTAGCCCGTCCACGGTGTCGGGCAGGCCCCAGGCGGCGAGCAGGGAGGCGTGCGGGTCGATGCCCGCGCAGAGGGGACCCCGGGCGTCCATCGCGGCACGCAGACGCGCGCCGAAGGTACCGGGTCCGGGACTGGCCGCAGCAGTCATCGCCGTTGCTCCTTCGCGATGGCGGCGTTGATCCGCCGCGGCCACAACGGGCCCTCGTAGATGAACGCGGTGTAGGCCTGGAGCAGGTCCGCGCCGGCGGCCAACCGCTCGACCGCGTCCTCGACCCCGGCGATCCCGCCGACGCCGATCAGCGTGAGGTCCTCCCCCACCTGGCTGCGCAGCAGTCGGAGCACCTCCAGGGACCGCTTCCGGAGCGGCTCACCCGACAACCCGCCGGCGCCCGCCCGCTCGATCGCCTCGGCCGAGGAGACCAACCCGGACCGGGAGATCGTGGTGTTGGTGGCGACGATCCCGTCCAGGCCGAGCGCGGTGGCGAGGTCGGCGACGGCGAGGACGTCGGAGTCGCTGAGGTCGGGCGCGATCTTGACCAGCAACGGGACCCGGGTCTCGGTGACCTGGTCGGCGCGACGGCGTACCGCCCGCAGCAACGGGTCCAACTTCTCGACCGCCTGGAGGTCGCGCAGACCGGGTGTGTTCGGCGAGGAGACGTTGACCACCAGGTAGTCGGCGTACGGCGCCAGCAGGGTGGTGCTCTTCTCGTAGTCCGCGACGGCGCCCTCCTCGGGCACCACCTTGGTCTTGCCGATGTTGATCCCCAGGACGGGAGAACCACGTCGGTCACCGCGTCTCGACAGGCTCGCCGACCGCCGCTGGAGACGCTCGGCCACCACCTCGGCCCCGTCGTTGTTGAAACCCATCCGGTTGACGACGGCGCGATCGGCCGGCAACCGGACCAGTCGCGGCTTGGGGTTGCCGGGCTGCGGCTCACCGGTGACGGTCCCGATCTCGATCGACCCGAAGCCGAGGGCGCCCAGGGCGTCGATCCCGACGGCGTTCTTGTCGAAGCCGGCAGCGAGCCCGAGCACCGCCGGGAAGTCCAGACCCATCCGCCGGACACCTGCCCGGGCGGGCAGCAGGCGCGCAGCGGTGCGCAGCGCAGGGCCGGCAGCGCGGATCCCGGCGAACGCGGCGTGGTGCGCCTGCTCGGGGTCCGTGTGCGTCAGGACCTTGTCGAACAGGACCCGGTACGGCGTGCTCAACCGGTCGCCTCCGAGGCCTTCGCAGCGAGGGCCCAGTCCTGGAGCGAACGGACCCCGATGTTGCCCGATCGCAGCGCCTCGATGCCCTGCACGGCCGCCGCCAGCCCTTGCACCGTGGTGATGCACGGGGTGTTCGTCAGGATCGCCGCGGTCCGGATCTCGTAGCCGTCGATCCGCGAGTCACCGCCCTGGGTGGTGCCGTGCGGGGTGTTGATGATCAGGTCGACCTGTCCCTCGTGGATCAGCTGGACGCTGGTCGGCTCGCCGTTCGGGCCGGTGCCCTCGAAGTGCTTGCGCACCACGGTGGCCTTGATCCCGTTGCGGCGCAGCACCTCGGCGGTGCCCTGGGACGCCAGCACCTCGAAGCCGGCCTCGGCGAGCACCTTGATCGGGAAGATCATCGTGCGCTTGTCCCGGTTGGCCATGCTCACGAACACCCGACCGGAGGTCGGCAAGGAGCCGAAGGCCGCGGTCTGGGACTTCGCGAACGCCGTACCGAAGTCGGCGTCGAAGCCCATCACCTCGCCGGTCGACTTCATCTCCGGGCCGAGCACCGTGTCCACGAACGCACCCTCCGGGGTCCGGAACCGGTTGAACGGCATCACTGCTTCCTTGACCGCGATCGGAGCGTCCGACGGCAGGTCCCCGCCGTCGCGGGCCGGGAGAACCCCGGCGGCCCGCAGCGAGGTGATCGACTCACCGAGCATCACCCGCGCGGCCGCCTTGGCCAACGGGGTCGCGGTGGCCTTGGAGACAAACGGAACCGTCCGGCTGGCCCGCGGGTTGGCCTCGAGGACGTAGAGCACGTCTGCCCCGAGTGCGAACTGGATGTTCAGCAGGCCGACCACGCCGATGCCGTGGGCGATCTTCTCGGTCGCCTCCCGGATCCGGCTGATCTCGGCAGCGCCGAGGGTGATCGGCGGCAACGCGCACGAGGAGTCACCGGAGTGGATCCCGGCCTCCTCGATGTGCTCCATGACGCCGCCGAGAAACAGCTCGGTGCCGTCGTAGAGCGCGTCGACGTCGATCTCGACAGCGTCGTCGATGAACCGGTCCACCAGCACCGGGCGGTCCGGGGTGATCCCGACCGTGCCGGTCGCCTCCTCGATGTACTTGCGCAGCGAGTCGTCGTTGTAGACGATCTGCATCCCGCGGCCACCGAGCACGTACGACGGTCGGACCAGCACCGGGTAGCCGATCTCGGCCGCGATCTCCCGGGCGTCTTCGAAGGAGACCGCGGTGCCGTGCTTCGGGGCCACCAGACCGGCTTCTTTGAGCAGCCGGCCGAAGGCGCCACGCTCCTCGGCGAGGTCGATCGCTGCCGGGGAGGTGCCGACGATCTTGACGCCCGCGTCCTCCAGGCCCTGGGCGAGCCCGAGCGGGGTCTGGCCGCCGAGCTGGCAGATCACGCCGGCGATCGGACCGGCAAGGGTCTCGGCGTGGACCACCTCCAGGACATCCTCGAGGCTGAGCGGCTCGAAGTAGAGCCGGTCGGAGGTGTCGTAGTCGGTGGAGACGGTCTCGGGGTTGCAGTTGACCATCACGGTCTCGTAGCCGGCCTCGGAGAGCGCCAGCGACGCGTGCACGCAGGAGTAGTCGAACTCGATGCCCTGACCGATCCGGTTCGGGCCGCTGCCGAGGATGATCACCGCCGGCCGGGTCCGCGGCTGCACCTCGCTCTCCTCGTCGTAGGAGGAGTAGTGGTACGGCGTCTGCGCGGCGAACTCGGCCGCGCAGGTGTCGACGGTCTTGTAGACCGGCCGGACCCCCAGCGCGTGGCGGATCCCGCGAACCACCTCCTCGCTCAGCCCGCGCATCTTCGCCAGCTGTCCGTCGGAGAAGCCGTGCCGCTTCGCCTTGCGGAGCAGCGCCGGGGTGAGCTCGGCGGCCTCGATGACCTCCTGGGCGATCTCGTTGATCAGCGCGAGCTGGTCGACGAACCACGGGTCGATGCCGGTGGCCGCGTGGATCTCGGCCGGTGTGGCGCCCGACCGGATGGTGTCCATCACGCGCTTGAGACGACCGTCGGTCGGGACCTTGATCTCCTCCAGCAGGGCGTTCTTGTCGAGGTCGACCCACTCCGCGTGCCAGTCGAAGACCGAGTCCTTCTTCTCCAGCGAGCGCAGCGCCTTCTGCAGCGCCTCGGTGAAGTTCCGGCCGATCGCCATCGCCTCGCCGACCGACTTCATGTGCGTGGTCAAGGTCGCGTCGGCGGTCGGGAACTTCTCGAACGCGAACCGCGGCACCTTCACGACCACATAGTCCAGGGTCGGTTCGAAGGAGGCCGGGGTCTCCCGGGTGATGTCGTTGGGGATCTCGTCCAGGGTGTAGCCGATCGCGACCTTCGCGGCGATCTTGGCGATCGCGAACCCGGTCGCCTTCGAGGCCAGTGCGCTGGAGCGGGAGACCCGCGGGTTCATCTCGATCACGATGACCCGGCCGTCGGCGGGGTTGACGGCGTACTGGATGTTGCAGCCCCCGGTGTCGACACCGACCTCGCGGATGATCCCGATGGCCAGGTCGCGCAGGTGCTGGTACTCGCGGTCGGTCAGGGTCAGCGCCGGGGCGACCGTGATCGAGTCCCCGGTGTGCACCCCCATCGGGTCGAGGTTCTCGATCGAGCAGATGATCACCACGTTGTCGGCGGTGTCCCGCATCACCTCGAGCTCGTACTCCTTCCACCCGATGATCGACTCCTCCAGGAGCACCTCGGTGGTCGGGCTGGCCGCCAGACCGGCGCCGGCGATCCGGTGCAGGTCGGTCTCGTCGTAGGCGATCCCCGAGCCGGTGCCGCCCATCGTGAACGACGGCCGCACCACGATCGGGTAGCCCAGCTCCGCGACCGCACCGAGGCAGTCGTCCATGGAGTGGCAGATCACGCTGCGGGAGACCTCTCCCCCGACCTTGTGCACGATCTCGTTGAACATCTCCCGGTTCTCACCGCGGTGGATCGCCTCGATGCTGGCGCCGATCAGCTCGACGCCGTACTTCTCCAGCACGCCGGCCTCGGAGAGCCCGATCGCGCAGTTGAGGGCCGTCTGCCCGCCGAGGGTCGCCAGCAGCGCGTCCGGGCGCTCCTTGGCGATCACCTTCTCGACGAACTCGACGGTGATCGGCTCGACGTAGGTCGCGTCGGCGAACTCGGGGTCGGTCATGATCGTCGCCGGGTTGGAGTTCACCAGGATGACCCGGATGCCCTCCTCCTTGAGGACCCGGCAGGCCTGGGTGCCGGAGTAGTCGAACTCGCAGGCCTGACCGATGATGATCGGCCCGGAGCCGATGACCAGGACGGACTTGATGTCTTCGCGCTTGGGCACGTCAGGCCTTCCGGTTGCTGCTGGACGAGCTCTGCATGAGCTGGAGGAAACGGTCGAACAGGTACGCCGCGTCGTGCGGACCCGCCGCGGCCTCGGGGTGGTACTGGACGGAGAAGGCCTTCAGCCCACCGGCACCGTCACGCAGCTCGAGACCCTCGACCACGTCGTCGTTGAGGCAGACGTGGCTGACGGTCGCCTCGCCGTACGGCGTGGTGGTGCTCCCCTCGAGGGGCGCGTCGACCGCGAATCCGTGGTTGTGCGCGGTCACCTCGACCTTCCCCGTGGTCCGGTCCATCACCGGCTGGTTGATCCCCCGGTGCCCGTACTTGAGCTTGTAGGTGCCGAAGCCCAGGGCCCGCCCGAAGAGCTGGTTCCCGAAGCAGATGCCGAAGTAGGGCAGTCCGCGTCCGAGCGCGTCCTGGAGGAGGGCGACCTGGCCGGTCGTCGCCGCCGGGTCACCCGGGCCGTTGGAGAAGAACAGGCCGTCCGGCTGCACCGCGAGGACGTCCTCGATGGTCGCGTCGGCGGGCAGCACGTGCACCTCGATGCCGCGCTCGCTCATCATCCGCGGGGTGTTCGCCTTGATCCCGAGGTCGACCGCGGCGACGGTCGCGACCGTGGGGCCCACCGCCGGGACGACGTACGCCTCGGTGGTGCTGACCTCGCCGGAGAGCTCGGCACCGGCCATCTCCCCCGACGCGAGCACGCGCTCCAGGAGCGCTTCCGGATCCGCGGTCAGGGTGGAGATCCCGACCCGCATCGCGCCCCGCTCCCGCAGGTGCCGGGTCAGCGCCCGGGTGTCGATGCCGCTGATCCCGACCACTCCCTGGGTGCGCAGCTCCTCGTCGAGGCTGCGCTGCGAGCGCCAGTTGCTCGGCACCCGGGCGGGGTCGCGGACGACGTACCCGCTGACCCAGATCCGCGACGACTCCGGGTCCTCGTCGTTCATGCCGGTGTTCCCGACGTGCGGGGCGGTCATCACCACCACCTGGCGGTGGTACGACGGGTCGGTCAGCGTCTCCTGGTACCCGGACATGCCGGTGGAGAAGACGGCCTCGCCGAAGGTCTCGCCCTCGGCGCCGTACGCCTCGCCGCGGAAGGTCCGTCCGTCCTCCAGGACCAGGATTGCCTCGGTCATGCGTTGTCCTTCTCTGTGGTGTTACCCGCGTTGCCGCGGGAGAGTTTCGAGATCGTGCGCACCCACGCCGCCACCTCAGGCTGCACGAACGCCTTGCCCTTGCCCAGCTGTGCCTTCGCCGCGTCCCGGACACTGCGGGCGGCGTCCATCCGGAACCCCGTCTCCCAGGCGCGACCCTCGTGCTCCCAGCGGACCAGGAGCAGGTCCGAGACCGGCTTGCCGGCGAACCGCTCGCCGGCGCGCGCGCCCCGCAACGCCTCGGTGCGGATCCGGAACGACCCGGCGATCCGGACCACGTCGAGCGCCTCGGTCGAGAGCGAGAGGCGGGCAGCGCTCCGGGCGGCCAGGCTCTGCCCGACCACCCGCTCACCGTTCGCGTCCAGCGTGCCCAGGTAGCGCGCGGAGGCCTGCAGCTTGGCCGGCGGCAGGTCAGGAATCGGCGGGATCGGAACCAGCGGGGGCACCGAGGGGTCCGAACGGTTGAAGAAACCCATCAGGCGAGCTTTCCGTCCAGGACGGTCGGCATGCCGCGCAGGAAGGTCGCGACCACCCGGCCGGGCAGCTCGCGCCCGGCGTACGGCGTGTTGCGGGAGAGCGAGGACATCTCACTGGCCTCGATCACCCGGGTGGCGGCGGCGTCGTACAGCACGACGTTGGCAGGTTCGCCGACCGCGATCGGGCGGCCGTGGTCGGTCAGCCTTCCGATCCGGGCCGGGGCGTAGGAGAGCCGCTCGGCGACGCCGGCCCAGTCGATCAGCCCGGTGTCGACCATGGTCTGCTGCACGATCGAGAGGGCCGTCTCCAGGCCGAGCATCCCGAACGCCGCCGCCTGCCACTCGCAGTCCTTGTCCTCGTGCGGGTGCGGCGCGTGGTCGGTGGCGACGATGTCGATGGTGCCGTCAGCCAGACCGGCCCGGAGCGCCTCGACGTCGGCTGCGGTCCGCAGCGGCGGGTTCACCTTGTAGATCGGGTCGTACGACGCCGCCAGCTCGTCGGTCAGCAGCAAGTGGTGCGGGCAAGCCTCGGCGGTCACGTTCCAGCCCTTGCTCTTCGCCCAGCGCACGATCTCGACCGAGCCCGCCGTGGAGACGTGGCAGACGTGCAGCCGGGAGTCGACGTGGGCCGTGAGCAGGCAGTCGCGCGCGATGATCGCCTCTTCGGCGACGGCGGGCCACCCGCGCAGCCCGAGCCGGCCGCTGAGCTCGCCCTCGTTCATCTGGGCGTCCTCGGTCAGCCGGGGCTCCTGGGCGTGCTGGGCGACGACCCCGTCGAACGCCTTCACGTACTCCAGGGCCCGCCGCATCAGCACCGGGTCGGCGACGCACTTGCCGTCGTCGGAGAAGACCCGGACCCGGGCGGCTGAGTCGGCCATCGCGCCGAGCTCGGCGAGCTGCTCGCCGGCGAGGCCGACGGTGACGGCTCCGACCGGGAACACGTCGCAGTAGCCGGCCTCGCGGCCGAGCCGCCAGACCTGCTCGACGACGCCCGCGGTGTCGGCGACCGGGTCGGTGTTCGCCATCGCGTGCACCGCGGTGAAACCACCGAGCGCAGCCGCCTGGGTGCCGGTCTCAACGGTCTCGGCGTCCTCGCGGCCGGGCTCACGCAGGTGGGTGTGCAGGTCGACCAGACCCGGGAGCGCGATCAGGCCGGTACCGTCGACGACCTCGGCGTCCCCCGTGTCGGGGCGCTCGCTGGACGGGTCGGTCGAGACCCAGGCCACCTGGCCGTCCGCGAGCAGGATGTCGGTCGGCTCGCCCCCGAGGATCCGGGCGCCGGTGATCAGGTACGAGGTCATGACAGGTCTCCGTCGGTCGGGGTGGGGGCCTCGGCGCTCCCGCTGTGCACACTCTCGGCTCCGCCGCTGTGCACACTCTCGGCTCCGCCGCTGTGCACACTCTCGGCTCCGCCGCTGTGCACACTCTCGGCTCCGCCGAAGGCGGGTTCGCTGCCGCCGAGGAGCAGGTACAGCACGGCCATCCGGACGGCGACGCCGTTGGTCACCTGCTCGACGATGACCGAGCGGGACGAGTCGGCGACGTCGGCGGTGATCTCCATGCCGCGGATCATCGGGCCGGGGTGCATCACGATGGTGTGGTCCTGCAGCGTCGCCATCCGACGGGCGTCGAGCCCGTAGCGACGCGAGTACTCCCGAGCGCTCGGGAAGTAGGAGTCGTTCATCCGCTCGCGCTGCACCCGCAGCATCATCACCACGTCGGCCTTCGGGAGCACCGCGTCCAGGTCGTACCCGGTCTCGACGCCCCAGGTGTTCACGCCGTACGGAAGCAGGGTGGGCGGGGCGACCAGGGTCACCTCGGCACCGAGGGTCTGCAGCAGCAACGCGTTGGAGCGGGCCACTCGGCTGTGCAGCACGTCGCCCACGATCGCGACCCGGCGCCCGTCCAGGTTTCCGAGGTGGCGGGTCATCGTGAACGCGTCCAGCAGTGCCTGCGTCGGGTGCTCGTGGGTGCCGTCCCCGGCGTTGACCACGGTCGAGCGCGACCAGCCGGCGTTGGCGAGGTTGTACGGCGCCCCCGAGGCCCAGTGCCGGACCACGACCGCGTCGGCGCCCATCGCCTCGAGCGTCAGCGCGGTGTCCTTCAGAGACTCGCCCTTGGAGAGCGAGGAGCCCTTGGCGGAGAAGTTGATGACGTCGGCCGACAACCGCTTGGCGGCGGCCTCGAAGGACATCCGGGTCCGGGTCGAGTCCTCGAAGAACAGGTTCACGACAGTTCGGCCGCGCAGGGCGGGGAGCTTCTTGATCGGCCGGTCCGCGAGCGAGCGCATCTCCTCGGCGGTGGCCAGGATCAGCTCGGCGTCGTCCCGGGTCAGGTCACCGGCGCTGAGCAGGTGCTTGGTCATCGGATCGTCACCGAGTCCTCTCCGTCGTACTCGGCGAGCCGGACGGCGACCTTCTCGGCCGCCGAGGTCGGCAGGTTCTTGCCCACGAAGTCGGCGCGGATCGGCAGGTCGCGGTGTCCGCGGTCGACCAGGACCGCGAGCCGGACGACCCGGGGGCGGCCGATGTCGTTCATCGCGTCGAGCGCGGAGCGGATCGTCCGACCGGAGTACAGGACGTCGTCGACCAGGACGACGACCTTGTCGTCGATACCGCCGGTCGGGATCTCGGTCGGCGAGAGGGTCCGCGCCGGGCGCATCCGCAGGTCGTCGCGGTACATGGTGATGTCGAGGGACCCGACGGGGACCTCCACGCCCTCGACCTCGGCGATCCGGCTGGCGATCCGACGGGCCAGGTGGACACCGCGACTGGGGATCCCGAGCAGCACCAGGTCCTCCGAGCCCTTGTTGCGCTCGAGGATCTCGTGGGAGATGCGGGTGAGTGCCCGGGCGATATCACGGGCGTCGAGGACGGTGCGCCCTGCGGAATGCGCAGCGTCCATCGGGGTAGGCGGCGGCAGAGCCATAGACGCCTGACCTCCTTCTCCGCCTCACAGGACGGCTCGTTAAAGGATGTCGAACTCCGAGGAACTCTAGCAGCCCCCACGAAGCCGCCGACGGCTGGCGTGAGAGCACTCACGCCGCGCCAGGTCAGAGCAGCGCCCGCAGCACCGGCTGCACCGCCCGGTAGTAGGTCGGGTAGGCGAAGTGCATCTCCGCCAGGGTCGCGATCGGGATCTCGGCGTGCACTGCGGTCGCGAGCATCGAGAGCACCTCGCCCCCGCTCGGTCCCACCGCGCAGGCGCCGAGGAGGATCCCACGACCGCGGTCGGCCACCAGCTTGATCATCCCGGTCTCGCGGGCGAGCCAGCCGCGGGCGCCGAGATCGCCGGTCGCGACCACGACGTCGAGTCCCTGCTCGCGGGCAGCGGATTCGGTGATCCCGACAGAACCGACCTCGGGCGCGGTGAAGGTCACCCGGGCGACCGCACGGTAGTCGGCAACGGGGCCGTCCTGGCCGAGGATGTCGCGGACCGCGATGTCGGCCTGGTACATCGAGACGTGGGTGAACGCCCCCTTCCCGGTGATGTCCCCGACCGCCCAGACCCCGTCGGTGACCCGCATCCGCTCGTCGGGGTCCAGGGCTCGCGCCTGCGGGTCGAGACCGACGTGCTCGAGGCCGATCCCAGCCAGGTTCGGACGCCGCCCGGCCGCGACCAGCAGCCGGTCGACGACCACCGTCCGGTCCTCCTCCAGCGCGATCGTGAACCGGTCGTCGGCGTGGCTGACCTCGTCGATGTGCACCCCGGTGAGGACCTCGATCCCCTCGGCCCGGAACGCCGCGGTCAGGACCTCGGACGCCTCCGGCTCCTCCACCGCGATCAACCGGTCCGCGACCTCGATCACCGTCACCGCGACCCCGAAGGTCGCCATCACCTGGGCCAGTTCGCAGCCGATCGGACCACCCCCGATGACGGCCAGGGACCCGGGCAGGTCGGTGAGCCGGACGATCTCCCGGTTCGTCCAGAACGGCGTCTCCGCCAGGCCGTGGACCGGCGGTGCCGACGGCGCCGTCCCGGTGTTCAGGACGATGCCGCGGCGGGCCCGGTAGGCCACCCCGTCGACGGTCACCTCGCGCGGCGCGGTGATCGCACCGCGGCCGCGGACGAAGGTCGCACCCGCCTCGACGAGACGCCCGACGGCGACCGCGTCGTCCCAGTCGTGGGTCGCCTCGTCCTTGATCCGGTCCGCGACCGGCGACCAGTCCGGTTGCACCGCGGCGGTGCCGGCCAGGTGGTCGACGCGTCGGGCGTCGCGCAGCCGGGTGGCCGCGGCGATCATCATCTTCGACGGCACGCAGCCGAAGTAGGGGCACTCGCCGCCGACCAGGCGTTCGTCGATGGCGACCACGTCGAGGCCCTCCCGGGCCAGCAGGATCGCCGCGTGCTCACCGCCGGGCCCGAGACCGAGGACGACGACGTCACATTCCCGTGGGGTGCTCGCAGTGCTCATGCCCCCAGCCAACCAGGCACAGGAGGCACCGACCAGGCCCGGAACCTTACGGCCCGGTGACCCGGGTCTCAGGCGGTCAGGCTCTCCTTGTCGCGGGCCACGTGACCCAGGACGCCGTTGACGAATCCGGGCGACTCGTCGGTGGAGAGGTTGCGTGCCAGGTTGACGGCCTCGCTGACCGCGACCGCGTCGGGGACGTCGTCGACGTACAGGATCTCGAAGATCCCCAGGCGTAGGACGTTGCGGTCGACGGCCGGAAGCCGATCGATCGTCCAGCCCTCGGCGTACGTCGAGATCAGCTCGTCGAGCCGGGCCCGGCGCTCGTGGACGCCGCGGACCAGGGTGACCGTGTACTCGTTCGCCGGTCCCTCCCCCGCATCCTGCTGCGCGGTGAGCAGGTCGTCGACGGAGATGCGTTGGGCCTCGGCGGCGAAGATCAGGTCGAGGGCCCGCTTACGGGCCTTGGAGCGAGCGCTCATCAGAGGTGTCGACTCAGCCCTTGACGCGGCCGAGGTACGAGCCGCCCTCGCGGGTGTCGACCTTGATCTTCTCGCCCTGGTTGATGAAGAGCGGGACCTGGATCTCGTGCCCGGTCTCCAGGGTGGCCGGCTTGGTCCTGCCGGTGGCCGAGTCGCCGGCCAGGCCCGGCTCGGTGAAGGTGACCTCGAGCTCGACCGAGGCCGGGAGCTCGACGAAGAGCACGCGCCCGTCGTTGGTCGCCACGATCGCCTCCTGGTTCTCCAGGAGGTAGTTGGCCGCGTCCCCGATGATCTCCGGCGAGACCTCGAGCTGGTCGTAGGTCGCGGTGTCCATGAAGACGTAGGACGTGCCGTCGTTGTAGAGGTACTGCATGGTCCGCTTGTCGACCGTGGCGGTCTCGACCTTCGTGCCCGCGTTGAACGTCTTGTCGACGTTCTTCCCGGACTCGACGTTGCGCAGCTTGGTCCGGACGAACGCCGGGCCCTTGCCGGGCTTGACGTGCTGGAACTCGGTAACGGCCCAGAGCTGACCGTCGATGAGGAGAACCATGCCGTTCTTGAGGTCGTTCGTGGTTGCCATGCGCGCTGAAACCTTGTCTTCGTCGTTACCGGGCGACGGTCGTCGTCGTGGATCGGCACGTTCCGGGGAGCGGGCCGACGGGAGAGTCTAGCCTCCCCGCCCGGACAGGCGCGCACGCCCACGACCCCAGCAGGACCCGAGCCGGCGCGACGTCAGGACCGGGCGATCTGCTCCAGCGCCATCCGGTAACCGTCGATCCCGTAGCCGGCGATCACGGCCAGCGCGTACGGCGAGACCACCGAGGTGTGCCGGAACACCTCGGGCCGCGACTCCGGGTCGGAGATGTGCACCTCGACCAGCGGCGCGACCAGCTGGGCGCAGGCGTCGTAGATCGCGTAGGAGTAGTGCGACCAGGCGGCGGCATTCAGCACCACCGGGATCTCCTGGTCGGCGGCGTCGTTGAGCCAGTCGAGCAGCTCGCCCTCGTGGTTGGTCTGGCGCACCTCGACCTCCAGCTCGAGGTCGCGTCCCCAACCGACACACAGGTCGGCGAGCTCGTCGTAGGAGGTGTAGCCGTAGATCTCGGGTTGCCGTCGGCCGAGGCGGCCGAGGTTGGGCCCGTTCAGGACCAGCACCGGCCGGGTCACCGGACACCCGCCAAGTGGTCGTACGCCGCCCGCAGGTGCTCCTCGGACGGATCCGTGAGGATCCGCGGCCGGGCCAGTCCGTCCAGGACGACGAAGCGCAGCTGGGAGCCGCGGGACTTCTTGTCGACCCGCATCGTGGCCAGGAGCTCGTCGAAACCGGCCCCGAACCCGCTTTCGTCGAAACGGGTGGGCAGGCCCACCGCGACCAGGGCGGTGCGGTGCCGGGCAGCCAGGTCGTCGTCGAGGACCCCGGCCAGGCGGGCCAGCTCGGCGACGTACACCATCCCCAGTGCGACCGCCTCGCCGTGCCGGATCCGGTACGACGTGGCCTTCTCGATGGCGTGCGCCATCGTGTGGCCGTAGTTGAGAACCTCGCGGCCGGGGTGGCCGTCGGAACCCCCTACCTCCTTGAGATCGTCGACGACCACAGCGATCTTCACCGCGATGGCGCGCTCGACCAGCTCACGCAGCTCCGCCGAGCGCGGCTCGAGCGCGTCTGCGGGGTTCCGTTCGATCAGCGCGAGGATCTCGGGATCGGCGATGAAGCCGCACTTGACCACCTCACCGAGGCCGGCGATCAGCTCGGGTGCGGCGAGGCTGCTCAGCACGTCCAGGTCGCAGACCACCCCGGCCGGCTCGTGGAAGGAACCGACCAAGTTCTTGCCGGCACCGGTGTTCATCCCGGTCTTGCCGCCGACGGCGGCGTCGACCATGGCGAGCAGCGTGGTCGGCACGTGCACGACGCGGACGCCGCGCAGCCAGGTCGCGGCGATGAAACCGCCCATGTCGGTGGTCGCGCCGCCGCCCACGGTCACGACCGCGTCGGAACGGGTGAACCCGGCGGCGCCGAGCTTCTCCCACGCGTCCAGGGCGACCCTGCCGGTCTTGGCGATCTCGCCGTCCGGCAGCACCAGCCGGAGCACGTCGTAGTCGCCGAGCCCGGCGATCACGCGGTCCGCGAGGTTCACCAACGGTTCGGGGTAGCAGACCGCCACCCGCTGCGGCGACCCGCCGAGGATCTCGGGCACGCGCCCGAGGACCCCGTGACCGACCACGACGTCGTACGGCGAGGCGCCACCGACGTGCATCCGGGTCTCGGTCGAGGTCCCTGTCTCAGCCATGATGCCCATCCTGCACCTCGGCGCGCAGACAGGCGAGCACCCGGTCGGCGACCTCGGCCGCGCTGAGGCCGTCGGTGGGCACCGTGTAGCGGGCCACGGAGGTGTAGATCGGGGTGCGCTCGTCGAGGAGCTGCTTGATCCTCCCCCGGACGTTGCCCAGCAGCAGCGGACGGGAGACGCCCAGCCCGACCCGTGAGGCGGCGTCGGAGAGGCCCACCTGCAGGAAGACCACCGGTTGGTCGGCGAGAAGGGCCCGGGTCCGTTCGTCGAGGACGGCACCGCCGCCGAGCGCGAGGACGCCCTGGTGCTGGGTCAGTGCCTGCGCCACCGCCGCTCGTTCGAGCTCGCGGAAGTGCTCCTCGCCGTCGTCGACGAAGATCTCCGCCACCGGCTTGCCGGCGACCTGCTCGACGACGTGGTCGGTGTCGAGGAAGTCCAGTCCGAGAGCGGCCGCCACCAGACCGCCCACGGTCGTCTTGCCGGCGCCCATCGACCCGATCAGGACGGCCTTGGGGCCACTCCCGGGTCCGGTCACGAGTACCTCAGCGAGCCGAGGTAGCTCTCCAGGTTGCGCCGGGTCTCCCCGACCGAGTCGCCCCCGAACTTCTCCAGGACCGCGTCGGCGAGCACCAGGGCCACCATCGCTTCGGCGACGATGCCGGCAGCCGGGACCGCGCAGACGTCGGACCGCTGGTGGTGCGCGACCGCCGGTTCACCGGTGGCCACGTCGACGGTGCGCAGCGCGCGCGGGACGGTGGCGATCGGCTTCATCGCGGCCCGGACGCGGAGGACCTCCCCGGTCGACATTCCGCCCTCGGTGCCGCCGGCGCGACCGGTGACACGGCGCAGGGAGCCGTCTTCGGTGACGATCTCGTCGTGGGCCAGGGAACCGGGGCTGGCGGCGAGCTCGAAGCCGTCACCGACCTCGACGCCCTTGATCGCCTGGATGCCCATCAGAGCGCCGGCCAGGCGCGAGTCGAGACGACGGTCCCAGTGGACGTGCGAGCCCAGGCCCGGCGGCAGCCCGTGCACGACGACCTCGACCACACCGCCGAGGGTGTCGCCCTCGTCGTGCGCCTGGTCGATCCGGGCAACCATCGCGGCCGAAGCCTCGGCGTCGAGGCAGCGGACCGGGTCCGCGTCGAGCCGAGGGGTGTCACCGCGTTGCGGGACCGAGCCGGCCGGGGCCGGTACGCCGCCGAGCTCCACGACGTGCGAGAGGATCTCGATCCCGCCGATCTGTGCCAAGAAGTTCGCAGCGACCCGACCCAACGCCACCCGGGCGGCGGTCTCCCGCGCGGACGCCCGTTCCAGGACCGGACGGGCCTCGGTGAAGTCGTACTTCTGCATCCCGGCGAGATCGGCGTGACCGGGTCGCGGCCGGGTCAGCGCGGCGTTGCGGCCGGTCTCCTTCAGCAGGCTCGGGTCGACCGGGTCGGCCGCCATCACGGTCTCCCACTTGGGCCACTCGGAGTTGCCGATCGTGATCGCCACCGGCCCGCCCTGGGTCGTCCCGTGCCGGACACCACCGTTGATGGTCACCTCGTCCTGCTCGAACTTCATCCGGGCGCCGCGGCCGTAGCCGAGGCGGCGACGCGCGAGCGCGTCAGCGATGTCGTCGGAGGTCACCTGCACGTGCGCGGGCAGGCCTTCGAGGATTGCGACGAGCGAGGGGCCGTGAGACTCCCCCGCGGTGAGCCAACGGAGCATGGCCCAAGTCTTTCACGCTCGCGACCGGCGTCCGCAGCGCCCGTCAGTAGCCGAGACCGACGGCGATCGCCGGACCTACCGCGATGCCCATCAGGGCGCCCACGATCATGGCCGGCCCGAAGGGCACCCGGGTCTTGAGGAACGTCCGGTCCCGGCGCGCAATCGCGACCGCCATCCCCGGGACGACGAAGACCACGAAGCTCGCGTAGGTCCCGATCACCACCTCCGCCCAGCCCAGGTAGCCGAGCACGAACCCGAGCAGCGCCGAGAGCCGGACGTCGCCGAAGCCCATGCCCGAGGAACGGAACCACCAGAGGACCCAGAAAAGCGAGCGGACCACCAGCATCGCGATCAGGGCCCGGACCAACGCGTCGGTGTCGTCGGTGCCGAGGGCGACCCCCGCGGCCACCAGGATCGCCGCGCCGGTGCTCGGCAGGACGATCCGGGTCGGCAGCAGCCGCGTCTGCCAGTCGATGACGGCGAGCGCCACGCACGCCGGCACCAGCGGCACCAGGACGAGCAAGGACCACTCCAGGCCGACCGAGGCGCCGAGAACGGCGCCGGCGACGAGAGCGTACGACGCGGTCCAGGACGCGAGCCGCGGACGGGACGCGAGGTCGACGTAGAGGATCTTGGTCGGCGCCGCCGGAGCCTCGTCCGCGTCAGACCCGAGATCAGACCCGGAACCGGCTTCCGGCTCGGGTTCGGGCTCGGGTTCGGGGAGGGCCGCGATCAGCCGCGGGACGAACCACCCCAGCGCCGCGGCCACGATCCCCGCGAGCACCGCCGCCAGCGGGTGCCCCTGATCGGCCCAGGTCATCGGTCCGACCGCGCCGCGAGTGCTCCCTCACCGGCGGCCCGCATCGCCGCGATGGGTGCTGGCCGGTGGGTCATCAGCTCCACCTGGAGCGCGGCCTGGTTGATCAGCAGGTCCAGGCCGCTGACCAGGATGCGGCCGGAGACCAGGGCAGCCGCGGCCAGGGGCGTCGGCCACGGGTCGTAGACGACCTCGAAGACGACCGGGCACGGATCGGCACTGCTCACCAGCCAGGAGGTCTGGGCGGCCGCCGGGATCGTCGAGACGACGAGGTCGACGGCCCCGACCGGGTCACCGAGCGTGCCGACCTCGATCTGGGGTCCCCGTTCGAAGCGTCCGACGGCCTCCAGGGTCTCGACCGCGCGGGACGGCTCCCGGACCAGCAACCTGGCGTGCTCGCACCCGAGCTCGCCCAGGGCGATCAGCATCGAGGTAGCGGTCGCCCCGCCCCCGAGGACGACCGCCTCGGTGAACGGGCCCGGAACCCGCTGCTGGAGGGCGGAGATGGCTCCCGGGATGTCGGTGTTGTACCCGGTCAGGGCACCGTGGTTGAGCAGGACCGTGTTGGCAGCCCCGGAGACCCGGGCCCACTCGTCGCAGCCGTCCAGCATCGGCATCACCGTGCGCTTCAGCGGCATGGTCAGGGACAGGCCGCGCCAGGTGCGGTCCAGGCCCGCGATGAACGCGGCGAGCTCACGCTCCTCGACGTCGATGGCCTGGTAGGTCCAGCGCAGGCCCAGCTCGGCGTACGCGGCCCGGTGCAGCACCGGCGAGAGCGAGTGCTCGATCGGCGAGCCGAGCACGGCGCACTTCATGACCTCAACGTCGGACATGGCTCAGCAGGCGTCCGAGGTCCGGCAGTACTGGTCGAGGACCTCCTTGTCGCGGAGGTGACCGGCGTAGGTCTCGTTGAAGCGGGTCTCACCGGTGCGAAGGTTGACCACCAACCAGTACAACCACGGCCCCTGGGCCGGGTTCAGCGCGGCTTCGATGGTCTTCTTCCCCGGGGAACCGATCGGTCCGGGTGGCAGACCGGTGTGCACGTAGGTGTTGTACGGCGACCGGTTGTTCCGCTCCTCGAGCGTCGTCCAGACCGTCCCGGTGAGGTTGTTCGCGTAGGCGACCGTGGCGTCGGACTGCAGCCGCATCCCGATGTCGAGCCGGTTGTAGATGGCCCGGGCGATCCGCGGGTAGTCCTCGTCGCGGCTGCCCTCGTACTCCAGGATGCTCGCGATCGTCAGGATCTCCTTCGGGGTGAGCCCGAGCGCCTTCGCTTTCGTCGCGATGTCGAGCTCCTCCTCGACCTGCTTGGTCTTGGCGACCATCTGGCGCAGCAGCTGGGTGGCCGTCTGCCCCGGCACCACCGTGTACGTCGCCGGGAACAGGTAGCCCTCGACCTCACCGTTCGCCTCGGGCGGGAGTCCGAGCTCATCGGTCTTCGCCAGCGCCGCCTCCACCTGGGCTTTGGTGAGCTCGGTCTCGGCGACGATCGCCTTGACCACGTCCTTCGTCCGGAAGCCCTCGGGAACCACCACCCGCGCCTGCACCAGGTTCGCCGGGTCGATCAGCAGCGCCAGCGCCTCGGTCGCCTTCATCTGCAGACGCAGCTCGTAGAAGCCAACCTGGATGCCGCGGGACCGGTCGTCGGCCGTCGCGGCTGCGACGAACGCCTCGGCACTCTTCACCACGTCGGCTTCCTCGAGGGTCCGGCCGATCGCCGCGGAGGTGTCGCCCTCCTCGATCTCGACGACCACGGTGCCGGTCCCGGCACCGCTGTAGTCGGGGTCGGAGCCGGCCAGGTCGCGGACCTTGTCCAGCGCCCAGCCGCCACCGAAGTAAGCGCCCACGAGGATCAGCGCGAGCACCAGCAGCAGCGGCAGGCAGCCCCGCTGACGACGCGTGCCGTCCGTGGCGCGGCGCGAACCGGCCCGCGGCAGCGGCGGTCGTACGTCGTCCCGACCGACGCGCTCGTCGTCGACGCTCTCGCCCTCGGGGCCCAGTCCGATGCTGCTCACGTCTGGTTCTTCTCCTCAGTACCGGGTGCTGTCGCGGGGGCCGAGGCCACCACGACCTGTTCGCCGACGGTCTTGCCCTGGGTGCGCTCGGCGTCGATCGCTCCTTGCAGGATCACGACCGCGGCCGCCTGGTCCACGACAGCCCGCCGCTTCTTCCCCTTCTTACCCCGCTCACGAAGCACCCCCTCGGCGGTGACCGTGCTCAGACGTTCGTCGACCAGGTGGACGGGGCGCGGGGCGACCCGCACCGCCAGGTCCTGGGCGAACGTTCGCACCTTACCCGCCGCGGGCCCTTCACCCCCGCTCAGCGAACGTGGCAGACCCACGTAGAGCAGGACCGCACCCAGGTCCTCGACCAGAGCCACGATCCTGTCCAGATCGCCGTCACCGCGCGGCACCGTCTCGACCGGTGTTGCCAGCACCCCTCCGGGATCGCACGAGGCCACCCCGATCCGGGCGTCGCCGGGGTCGATCCCGACGCGGACGCCCCGTGGGCTCGATGCGGTGTCCTCGGCCATGGTCAGCGCGGGGCGAGGACGGCACGGGCGGCGTCCAGGGCCTCGGACACCCGGGTCGCGTCGGTTCCGCCGCCCTGGGCCACGTCGTCCTTGCCGCCACCCTTCCCGCCGAGCAACGCGGCCGCGGCGCGGACCAGGTCGTTGGCCGAGGCCCCGGCCGCGCGACCGGCCTCGTTCACGGCGGCGACCAGGGACGGCTTCCCGTCCTGGACGCCGATCACCAGGACCGCTGATGGGCGGTCGGCCGGCATCCGACCGCGTACGTCGAGAGCCAGCGTCCGGACGTCGCCACCTCCGGCGCCGTCGACGACCTTGCCGACGAACAGCACCCCGCCGAGATCGACGGCTCCCGCAGCCAGCTCCCCGGCGCCGGCCAGCAGCTGCGCGAGGCGGATCTTCTCGATCTCCTTCTCCGCCGTCCGGAGGCGCTCGACCAGGTCGCCGACCCTGCCGACCAGGTCGTCCGGCTGGGTCTTGAGCAGGCCGGTCAGCTGTGCGACGACATCACGCTCCCGAGCCAGGTAGGCGAAGCCCTCCAGGCCGGTGAGGGCCTCGATCCGGCGGTTCCCGGACCCCACGGACGACTCACCGGTGAGCACGATGGTGCCGATCTGGGACGAGTGGTCGACGTGCGTGCCGCCGCAGAGCTCGCGCGACCACGGCCCACCGATCTCGACGACGCGCACCTTGGTGTCGTCGTAGGTCTCCCCGAAGAGCGCGATCGCGCCCCAGTTCTTCGCCTGCTCGAGGGTCATGTAGTCCCACCCGACGGGCAGGTCGGCGCGCAGCGCGTTGTTCGCGACCGCCTCGAGGTCCTTGAACTGCGCCTCGGACAGGCCGCTGGCCCACCCGAAGTCCAGCCGGAGGTACCCGGGGCGGTTGTACGAGCCGGACTGGAGGGCCGTGGGCCCGAGGACCTCCCGGAGCGCTGCGTGCACCACATGGGTGCCGGAGTGCGCCTGGCGGGCACCGGTGCGCCACTCCGGATCCACCTTCGCGAGCAGTTCGGCCGGCTTCTCGGGGACGGTGAACTCACCCTCGAGGACCCGGACCTGGTGTACCACGAGGCCGCGGACCGGGCGCTGGACGTCGAGCACCTCCAGCACGCCACCGGAGAACTCGATGGTCCCGGCGTCGGCAACCTGCCCACCCGACTCGGCGTAGAAGGGGGTGCGGTCCAGCACCAGCTCGCCGATCTCACCCTCGCCGAGAGCCGAGACCGGAGTGCCCCCGGCGAGCAGGGCGAGCGGCATCGACTCGGTCGTCAGGGTCTCGTAGGCCAACCACTCCGTCGGGCCGTGGGCGTCGAGGATCCCGCGGTAGACGCCGGTGTCGGCGTGCTGACCCTTCTTCGCGCGCGCGTCGGCCTTGGCGCGGTCACGCTGCTCGGCCATGAGTCGCCGGAAACCGTCCTCGTCGACACTCAGACCGGCCTCCGAGGCCATCTCCAGGGTCAGGTCGATCGGGAACCCGTAGGTGTCGTGCAGCGCGAACGCCTTGTCCCCCGACAACACCGTGGCCCCGGCGCCCTTCGCCTCCACCGCGGCGAGGTCGAAGATCGTGGTCCCGGTCTGGAGCGTCTTGCGGAACGCGTCCTCCTCGGTGAACGCGACCTGCGCGATCCGGTCCCAGTCCCCGACCAGGTCCGGGTAGCCGGGAGCCATCAGGTCGCGGCTCACCGGCAGCAGCTCGGGCAGTGCCCGGTCCTCGTAGCCGAGCAACCGCATCGACCGGACCGCACGGCGCAGCAGCCGGCGCAGCACGTAGCCCCGGGACTCGTTGCCGGGAGTCACGCCGTCGCCGATCAGCATCATCGAGGAGCGGACGTGGTCGGCCACCACCCGGAACCGGACGTCGTCGTTCGGGTCGGCGCCGTACCGCTTCCCGGTCAGCTCCTGGGCCCGCTCGATCACCGGGAACATGACGTCGATCTCGTACATGTTCGCCTTGCCCTGGAGCAGGAACGCGACCCGCTCGAGGCCCATACCGGTGTCGATGTTCTGCTTGGGCAGCGAGCCGGCAATGTCGAAGTCGGTCTTGCTGCGGACCTCGGAGAGCTCGTCCTGCATGAAGACCAGGTTCCAGATCTCCAGGTAACGGTCCTCGGCACCGAAGTCGCCGTCCGCGCCGTAGGCCGGGCCGCGGTCGTAGAGGATCTCCGAGCAGGGGCCGCCGGGACCGGGAACGCCCATCGACCAGTAGTTCTCGCTCTTGCCGAGCCGGATGATCCGTTCGTCGGGCAACCCGGTGGCCTTGCGCCAGAGCTCGACCGCTTCGGGGTCCTCCTCGTAGACGCTCGGGTAGAGCCGGGACTCCTCGAGACCGAACCCGCCGTCGGCGACCGGCTTGGTGATCAGGTCCCACGCGAGATCGATGGCGCCGGCCTTGAAGTAGTCACCGAAGGAGAAGTTGCCGCACATCTCGAAGAAGGTGCCGTGCCGGGTCGTCTTGCCGACGTCCTCGATGTCCGGGGTGCGCACGCACTTCTGGATGCTGACCGCCCGCGGGTACGGCGGCGTCTCCTGACCCAGGAAGTACGGCTTGAACGGCACCATGCCGGCGTTGACGAACAGCAGGTTCGGGTCGTCGACCAGCAGCGGCGCGGAGGGTACCGCCGTGTGACCGGCGGCCTCGAAGTGCTCGACGAAGCGGCGGCGGATGTCGGCTGTACCGATTTCCGGGGACATCTAGTGACTGCCTTCCAGGGCGGGGGGCGCGGGGAACTCGTGGTGCTCGGAGCCGTTGGCCGGGTCGGCCGCGGCCGGGAGTGCTTCCAGCGCCGGCGGCGCATCGAGGACGTAGCCGAGCCGGTCGCGCAGCTCGGTCTCGCGTTCGACCATGCCGGCGCGAACTTCATCGGCGAACAGCTGAGCACCAACCGCCAGGCCGGAGACCCGGTCGCGGAGCCCTTCCGGGGTGAACACCTCGGCTGCCCGGCGGGCCTTCACCATGACGTAGACGCCGGCGCCGGCGCCGGCGACGAACCAGAAGCCGCGCCTCATGCCATCCCCTCCCGGGCACGCTCGTCGGCGCGGATCTGGCGCTGGTACTGCTTGAGGAGCTGACGCCGTCGCTTCCGGGAAGCTCGGACCTCCCGCCGCACCTCGAACCAGATCCGGTTGCGGGACTCGGCGGAGAACGCCTTGCGCAAGCCGTGACCGAGCGCGGCCGCCTTGACCAGGGGCACCCCGACCGTCGCGGTGAGGACCAACCGGTCCGGCACGGCGACCGGTTCCTCGGCCGGGACTGCCAGGTCGGACCTGACGCCACCCGCGTCGGTGATCAGGTACGCCGCGGACTCGGTCGGACTTCGGCCGGGAACGACGGTGAGCAGCGCGGTGAGCTCCTCCAACCGGGCGCGGAGGTCGTCGCTCTCGCGCTGGGCGGCGGCGAGCATCGCCTCGAGATCGGCGCGGGTGCGGTTGCGACGCCGCACGAGCGCGACCAGCGCGACGACGAGCAGTGCCACGACGGCACCGCCCAGCGCAGCGAGGCCCACCTCGGCGAAGTCACTTCCCATGGCAGGGAACCCTACCCGCCACGGATCATCCGCCGAATCCGCTCCCAGCGCTCGCGGAAGCCGGACTCGGCGCCCAGGCCCGTCGGCTGGTAGTAGACGGCGTCGACGACCACGTCCGGGGCGTACTGCTGCTCGGCGACGCCGTACGGCTCGTCGTGGGCGTAGCGGTAGCCAGCGCCGTGCCCGAGGGCCTGAGAGCCCGGGTAGTGGGCGTCACGCAGGTGCGGCGGCACCGCACCGATCTTCCCGGCGCGGACGTCGGCGACAGCGGCGTCGATGCCCTTGATCACGGCATTCGACTTCGGCGCCAAGGCCAGCTCGATGGTCGCCTGGGCGAGGTTGAGACGCGCCTCCGGCATGCCGATGAGCTGGACCGCCTGGGCAGCCGCGACAGCCGTGGTGAGGCCCGACGGGTGCGCGAGGCCGACGTCCTCGCTGGCGAGGATGACGAGTCGGCGGGCGATGAACCTCGGATCCTCCCCCGCCTCGAACATCCGGGCGAGGTAGTGCAGCGCAGCGTCGACGTCGGAGCCGCGGACCGACTTGATGAACGCGCTGATCACGTCGTAGTGCTGGTCACCCTGCCGGTCGTAGCGGACCGCAGCCCGGTCCACGGCCGTCTCAGCGGTCGCCAGGTCGACGATCGCAGGAGCCCCTGCGGTCGAGGCCGTCGCGAGCGCGGCACCGGCGGCTGCCTCCAGGTAGGTCAGCGACCGGCGCGCGTCGCCCCCGGCCAACCTCACCAGGTGGTCGAGAGCGTCGTCGTCGAGCTTCACGGAGTCGGCGAGACCGCGTTCGTCGCTCACCGCCGACGTCACCACGTCGCGGATGTCGTCATCGGTGAGCGGCTCCAGGGTCAGCAGCAGCGAACGCGAGAGCAGCGGTGAGATCACCGAGAAGTGCGGGTTCTCGGTGGTGGCCGCGATCAGGGTGACCCAACGGTTCTCCACGCCGGGGAGCAAGGCGTCCTGCTGGGCCTTGGTGAACCGGTGCACCTCGTCGACGAAGAGCACCGTCTCCTGACCGGTGGCCACCAACCTGGTCCGCGCGGCGTCGATGGCCGCACGGACCTCCTTGACCCCCGCAGCGACCGCCGAGACCTCGACGAACACGCGGTTGGTCTGGCCGGAGACGATCGCGGCCACGGTGGTTTTGCCGGTGCCCGGTGGCCCCCACAGCAGCAGGGACATCGACTGGTCACCCTCGATCAACCGGCGCAGCGGCGACCCCGGGGCGAGCAGGTGCTGCTGACCGACCAGCTCGTCGAGCGTCCGGGGCCGCATCCGTACGGCGAGCGGGGCCGAGGCGTGCCCTGCCAACGACGTGCCGAGGCCGGACAGGGTTCCCCCGCCGCTCGGAACCGAGGGCGCGGCCTCGAACAGTCCTTGGTCCTCCACGTCGCCACCCTAGGTGCTGCCGGCTACGGTCCCGTGACCTGCCCGGTTCTCAGGTCCAGCCAGTCCGGCTCGTAGCTCGGCTGGTTGGCCGGAGCTCCGACGCCGCCGTTGGCGCTCTGCGGGATCGGCTCGACCGGGTGCGCCCCGAGCTCGCCGGCGAAGTGGCAGGCCACCTTGTGGCGGGGACCGATCTGCAGCAGCGGAGGCTCCACCTGCGTGCAGATCTCCTGGGCGAACTCGCACCGGGTACGGAACCGGCAGCCCGACGGCGGGTTGATCGGGCTCGGCACGTCACCCGTGAGCCGGATCCGCTCGCGCCGCCCACCGACCTGGGCCTGTTTCACGTCGGGCACCGCGGACAGCAGTGCTTGCGTGTAGGGGTGGTGCGGACGGCCGTAGAGGGTGTTCCGGTCCGCGATCTCCACGATCTTGCCCAGGTACATCACGGCGACCTCGGGGCAGAAGTGGCGGACCACGGCGAGGTCGTGGGCGATGAACAGGAAGGCGATGTTGAACTCACGCTGCAGGTCCTGGAGCAGGTTGATCACCTGTGCCTGGATCGAGACGTCCAGCGCCGAGACCGGCTCGTCGGCCACCAGCAGCTTCGGTTGCAGGGTCAGCGCCCGTGCGATCCCGATCCGCTGGCGTTGTCCGCCGGAGAACTCGTGGGGATAGCGGTTGTAGTGCTCCGGACTCAACCCGACGATCTCGAGGAGCTCTTCGACCCGCGCCTGGATCTTGTCCTCGGGCAGCACCTTGTGGATGTGCAGCGGCGCCGCGATGATCGAGCCGACCGAGTGCCGCGGGTTCAGCGACGTCGCCGGGTCCTGGAAGATCATCTGGATGTCCCGGCGCATCGGCAGCATCTCCCGACGCGACAGGTGGGCGATCTCCTTGCCGTCGAACTTGATGGAGCCGGCGGTCGGGTCGTACAGACGCGTGATCAAGCGACCCGTGGTGGACTTCCCGCATCCGGACTCGCCCACCAGGCCCAACGACCCACCGGCGGGGACGGCGAAGGAGATCCCGTCGACCGCCTGGACGTGACCCACGGTCCGTCGGATGATGCCGCCGGACTTCACCGGGAAGTACATCTTGAGGTCGTGGACCTCGAGCATCGGGTCCGGCACCCCGACCGCCACCCCCGCCCCTGGGCCTGGGTTCGTGTCGATCTCGGTCACGGGGCCTCCTCGGCAGGTTCAGGAGAGATCTCGGGCAGCACCTCGACGCGGTAGACCTCGTCGGGGTCGACCAGGTGGCAGCGCTTGACGTGGTTGCCTCCGCTGCGCGACGGGGTGAGGTCCGGAAGCGTGGTGGAGCACAGGTCGGCAGGGACCTTGTCGCGGTGCCGGCAACGCGGGTGGAACGCACATCCCGCCGGCGGGGTGAGCAGACTCGGCGGGCTTCCGGGGATCGGGATCAGCTTCGCGTCGGTGTCGCCCTGGACGTCGGGGACGCTGGCCAGGAGACCCCAGGTGTACGGCATCTCCGGGTGGGTGAGGAGTTCCTTGCAGGGTCCGTACTCGACGGCACGGCCGGCGTACATCACCAGGACGTCGTCAGCGGTCTCGGCGACGACGCCGAGGTCGTGGGTGATGATGATGATCCCGGAGTTGAACTCGCGCTGCAGGTCCTGGAGCAGGTCCAGGATCTGCGCCTGCACCGTGACGTCGAGCGCGGTGGTCGGCTCGTCGGCGATCAGCAGTCCCGGGTCGTTGATGAGGCTCATCGCGATCATCGCGCGCTGCCGCATGCCCCCGGAGAACTGGTGGGGGTAGTCGTCGACGCGTCGGTCCGGTTGCGGGATGCCCACCCGGTCGAGCATCTCGATCGCCCTCGCCCGGGCCGCCTTCTTGCTGACGTTGTTGTGGACCAGGTAGGCCTCGGCGATCTGGCTGCCGACGGTGAAGTACGGGTGCATCGCCGAGAGCGGGTCCTGGAAGATCATCGCGACCTCGCGGCCGCGGCGCAACCGCATCTCCTCATCGGAGAGGGCCAGCAGATCGACGCCGTCGAGCAGGATCTGGCCGCTGACCTGGGCGCTCGACCCGCGGTGCAGTCCCAGGATCGCCGAGCTCGAGACCGACTTGCCCGACCCGGACTCGCCGACGATGCCCAACGTCTTGCCGCGATCGAGGTCGAAGGAGAGTCCGTCGGTCGCTTTCACGACACCGTCGGGCGTCGGGAAGTGCACCACGAGGTCACGGACCGATAGGTAGGGAGCGTTCTGGTTCACGAGATCTCTCCTGCCTCAGACGACCCGGATCCGCGGGTCGATCGCCGCGTACAGGATGTCGACGATGATGTTCATGACGATGACGACCGCACCGGCCAGCAGCACCAGGGCAACCAGTGTCGGTAGGTCCTTGTTGCTGTTCGAGTTCACCGCCAGCAGGCCGAGGCCCTGGAAGTTGAACACGTTCTCCGTGATGACCGATCCCGCGAGCAGCGCCGCGAAGTCCAGACCAGCCATCGTCACCAGAGGGGTCAGTGCGGCACGCAGACCGTGCTTGAAGAGCACCACGCGCGCCGGCAGACCCTTGGCACGGGCAGTACGGATGTAGTCCTCGCCCATCGACTCCAGCACAAAGGCGCGGGTCATCCGGACGTAGGCCGCCATGAAGAACAACGCCAAGGTCATCGCCGGGAGAAGGAGCCCGGTGAACCAGGACCAGACCCCCTCGGTCAACGGTACGTAGGCCGGGTAGTCGACTATCTGCCACTTGAGCGCGACGTACTTGAGCAGGAAGTTGCCGACGAAGAACGTCGGCATCGCGTAGATCACGAGTGTCACCGCGACCAGACCGCGGTCGGTCAGCGTGCCCCTGAACACCGCGGCGGTGACACCCAGCAGCACGCCGAAGGTTATCCAGAGCCCGAACGCCACCACCGATACCGACACCGTGACCGGGATCGCATCGGCCACGAGTGCGTTCACCGTCTGCTGGCGACTCTCGGAGTACCCCAGGCAGGGAGCTGCGCAGTGCGTGATCAGGTCCGGGCGGGTCTCCTCCAGGACCTTGCGGTACTCCGGGTCGCTGGGGAAGTCCCGGCCGACGACGAGTCCCTTGAGGAAGTCCGTGTACTGCGTGTGGACGGGCTGGTTGTAGCCGAGGTTCTTGCTGATCGCCTCGAGGCGCTCCGGTGTGCACTGCCGCGTGCACAACGACCGCGACGGGTCACCGCCTGCGAAGAACAGCACGAACGTCACCGCGCCCATCGCCAGCAGCAGTCCGAGCCCGACGAGGATCCGCCGGATGATGTACGCCGTCATCGGCTCCCTTTCCTCCCTCTCGCTGCGTGGTCACGGCCTTCCCTGGCGAGGCGCGCGACCTGCATGGTGCTGGGTGGGCGCGTGAGCGCCCACCCAGCGTCATGTGTGGAACTACTTGACGTACATCGCCCCGAGGTCCGGGTAGAAGGACGAAGCCACGTCGGGCAGGAACCCGCCGATCTTCGATCCGTACAGGAAGTAGTTCGACTGCTGCAGGAACGGGATGTACGCAGCGTCCTCGCCCGCCAGGGCGTCGGCCTGCTGCGCCTTCTCGATCATGCCGTCGACGTCGCCGGCGGCGATGGCCGTGCGGGCCTCCGCGAACAGCTTGTCGACGTCAGCGTTGGAGTAGTACCCGTAGTTGAAGCCGGGGTTCTCCGTTTCCAGGATGACCGGGGTCACCGCCAGCAGCGACGGCCAGTCGGACGCCCAGCCGGAGTAGAACACGTCGGTGTCCTTGTCCTTCTCGCTCATCTGGGTGTAGTACCCCGGGTTCGCGTCGGGCGAGATGGCGTTCAGCGTCACCTTGAATCCGGCCTCCTCCCAGTTCTGCTTGAACAGGGCGAACAGCTTGTCGGTCACGTCGCTCTGCCCGTAGGAGACCTTGATCGGGTAACCGTCCTTGCCTGCCTCGGCCAGCAACGCCTTTGCCGCAGCGGGGTCACCGCTCTCCGGGATGTCGGCGAACGCCGGGTTCGGCTGGTAGCCCGGAGTCGACGCCGAGACCAGTGTCGAGCTGACCGAGCCGTAGTTCTCGCCGCCGAGGACCTTGAGGCCACCGGCCCGGTCGATCGCAGTGGTGAGCGCCAACCGCACCTTCTGGTCGGTCACGCGCAGGTTGTTGATCTGCATGAACCGGGTGTACGGCGATGCGACCTTGGTGGTGCGCTCGGCGACCGGACCGACGATCTCCGAGTACTTGTCGGAGAGGATGTTGGCGGTGGCCAGGGCGGTCTTGTCGTCACCCGAGTCCGCGATCAAGCGGTCGAAGATCGGGTTCTGGTCCTGGAGCAGCTCGACGCGCCACACGTTCGGGTTCGCCTGACGCAGGTTCTCCGGGTCGTCCGTGGCCGGGTCGTAGTTCTCGTTGCGGACGAACGTCGCGCCCTTGGCAGCGTCGAACACGTTGCCCTCGATCTTGTACGGGCCGCTGGAGAAGACCGTGTAGAGGTTCTTCGTGCCCTTGTCGAAGGACTTCTTGTAGGGGTCGGTCACGAACAACGAGGCCACCGACTGCGGGAAGTCGGGGAACGCCTCGGTGAAGTTGTAGGTCACCGTCTTGCCGTCACAGGTCACGGCCTGCTCGTCGAAGGCCTTCTGCTGGGCCGGGGTCGACGTGAACGGACCGGTGTAGCCCTCGGTACCCACCAGGGTGCTGATGTAGGTCGTGCCCGGACCGGTGCCGTGGACGATGTTCTCGTCGAACGAGCGCGAGATCCCGTACTGGAAGTCCTCGCAGACGATGTCCGAGCCGTCCTCCCACTTGATGCCGTCCTTGAGCGTGAACGACCAGGTCTTGCCACCGTCGGGGGTGGTCCCGGTGTCGGTGGCCAGGTCGGGGACCGGCGTACCGGAGACCACCGGGTCGTCACTGATCGGGTAGGCGACCAGGGAGCGGTAGACCAGGCGCCGGAAGCCGGCGATCTGGTGCCCGTAGTAGATCGAGGCGGGGTCGGTACCTTCGTAGTTGGTCGGGACGTCCAGCAGGGTGATCGTCCCACCCTTCTGGGCGGTACCCCCGGTCCCGGACCCGGGCTCGTCGTCAGACTCCCCGCACGCCGCGACGCCGATAGCCATCGCTACGGCCACGGTGAATACGGAGGTTCTCTTCAAGAACTTTCCCATTTCCACTCCTTGTTGACGGTTGCCGCTCCAGTTGCGGGGCGACTGGATCGTGGCAGTGGGTACCACCACGAAATCTCTGTTACCTGGACGACTTCGGGTCCAGCGCGTCTCGAAGTCCATCGCCGAGCAGGTTGAACGCGACGACGATGACGGCGAGCAGGAACGCTGGTGCGACGAAGTACAGGAAGTCGGCCTGGGCGAACTTCACCGAGTCCTTGAGGAGGTTGCCCAGCGTCGGGGTCGGCGCCTTGATCGAGACCCCGAGGTAGGACAGCGCCGCCTCGGCGGAGATGAAGGCGGGGAGCATCAGGGTGAAGTTGACCAGGATCGGTGCCCAGAGGTTGGGCAGGACTTCCCGGAACCACATCCGCCGACGACTCGCCCCGAAGAGTCGGGCCGCTGCGATGAACTCGGTCTCCCGGATGCTCAGCACCTGACCGCGGATCAGCCGTGCTGTCGGCATCCACCCGAACAGCGCGAGCACCACGATCACGAAGACGGCTTGGGCGCCGTTGCCCGGCGGGATCCCCAGGTCCTCGGTGAGGAAGGCCAGCACGATGGTGGACAGCGCGATCAGCATGATGATCTGCGGGAAGCACAGCCACAGGTCGATCAGGCGACCGATGATCGCATCGACCCAGCCGCCGCTGAACCCGGCGATGATGCCGAGCACGACCCCGATCACCATGGCGATCACCGCCGCGGTGAACGAGATCGCCAGCGAGAACGTGATGCCGTACCAGAGCCTGCTGAGTACGTCGCGGCCCACGCCTGGCTCCACGCCCAGCCAGTGGTCCCCGCTGATTCCCCACCAGTCACCAACCGGAAGTGAGATCTCGTCGAGGAGGTCGAGGTTGATCCCGTACGGATCGATCACCCCGACCTTGACCATCAGCGGAGCGGCGAGGCCTGCCAGCACGTAGAAGACGACGATGCCGAGCGCGACCATCGACTTGCGATCCGCACGGAAGCGCGCCATCGCGAGCTGCATCGGCGACTTCCCGACAACGGTGTCCCCGGTTTCGGTGACCTCCGTGGGAGCGACGTCTCCGAACTCGAGCTGGGACTCCGGAACGGACATCTGCACCTCATCGACGTCGTAGGTCGGTCATGGCCGACGCCGGCGGACAAGATCGTCGGCCACCTGCGCCGCACGCGACATTACGGGACGAGGAGCCTCGAGGTGATCTCCAGCGGATAACGATATGACTACGACCGTCAACTGGGCCGGGGATACCCCCGGTTCACTGCTCCGAGGACAGATCCTTCGTCGCGGGAGCGGCGTCCACGCCGGCTTCCTTGCGCTGCTGGGCGGTGATCGGCGCCGGAGCCGCGGTGAGCGGGTCGTAACCTCCGCCGCTCTTCGGGAACGCGATCACGTCCCGGATCGAGTCGGCCTTCGCCAGCAGCGCGCAGATCCGGTCCCAGCCGAGTGCCAGACCGCCGTGCGGCGGAGCACCGTAGGCGAACGCCTCGAGCAGGAAGCCGAACTTCTCCTGCGCCTCCTCCTCGCCGATCCCCATGATGGCGAAGACGCGCTTCTGGATGTCCTCGCGGTGGATACGGATCGAGCCGCCACCGATCTCGTTGCCGTTGCAGACGATGTCGTAGGCCCACGCGAGCGCGTTGCCCGGGTCGGTGTCGAAGGTGTCCAGGTCCTTGGGCGAGGTGAACGCGTGGTGCACCGCGGTCCAGGCGCCGCTGCCGACCGCGACGTCGCCCGAGGCGGTCGCGTCGTCCGCCGGCTCGAAGAGCGGCGCGTCGACGACCCAGAGGAAGCTCCAGGCGTCCTCGTCGATCAGGCCGCAGCGGCGTCCGATCTCCAGCCGAGCGGCACCCAGCAGGGCCCGCGAGGGCTTGACCGGTCCGGCGGCGAAGAAGATGCAGTCCCCCGGGTTCGCGCCCACGTGGGCGGCGAGACCCGCGATCTCGGTCTCGGTGAGGTTCTTGGCGACCGGGCCGCCCAAGGTGCCGTCGTCCCCGACGAGGATGTAAGCCAGGCCCTTGGCGCCGCGCTGCTTGGCCCACTCCTGCCAGGCGTCGAGCTGCTTGCGCGGCTGGCTCGCTCCCCCGGGCATCACCACAGCACCGACGTACGGCGCCTGGAAGACCCGGAAGGTGGTGTCGGCGAAGTACTCGGTGCACTCGACGAGCTCGACGCCCATCCGCAGGTCCGGCTTGTCGGAACCGAAGCGGCGCATCGACTCGGCGTAGGTCATCCGCGGCAGCGGCGTCGGGACGTCGTACCCGATCAGCTTCCAGAGGGCGACCAGGATCTCCTCGGTCAGCGCGATCACGTCGTCCTGCTCGACGAAGCTCATCTCGAGGTCGAGCTGGGTGAACTCCGGCTGCCGGTCGGCCCGGAAGTCCTCGTCCCGGTAGCACCGGGCGATCTGGTAGTACCGCTCCATCCCGGCGACCATCAGCAGCTGCTTGAAGAGCTGGGGGCTCTGCGGCAGTGCGTACCAGCTGCCCGGCGCGAGGCGGGCGGGCACCAGGAAGTCGCGGGCGCCTTCGGGGGTCGACCGGGTCAGCGTCGGCGTCTCGATCTCGACGAAGTCGTGGGCTGCGAGCACGTCCCGGGCTGCCTTGTTCACGTTGCTGCGCAACCGCAGCGCGGCGTTCGGAGCCGGCCTCCGCAGGTCCAGGTAGCGGTGCTTGAGGCGGGCCTCCTCACCGACCTCCACGTGCTCGTCGATCGGGAACGGCAGCGGGGCGGACTCGCTGAGGACCACGATCTCGGAACCCACGACCTCGATCTCGCCGGTCGGTACGCCCGGGTTCACGTTCTTCGCATCACGGGCGACGACCTCGCCGACCACCTTGAGGCAGAACTCGTTGCGCAGCCGTCCGGCGACCGCCTCGTCACGGATGACCACCTGGACCACGCCGCTGGCCTCGCGCAGGTCGATGAACGCGACGCCGCCGTGATCGCGCCGACGGGCCACCCATCCGGCGAGGGTGACGGTCTGGCCGACGTGCTCGGCGCGCAAGGTGCCGGCGTCGTGGGTGCGGATCACTTCGTTGTCTCCTGGTCGTTGGTTGAGCCTGTCGAAACCCCGGTTGCGGGCTTGAGGTCTGCCTCCGGGGGCGTCCAGGCGTCGGGGTCGATCGGACCCTGGTCGCCGCTGCGGATGTCCTTGAGCTGCGGCTGCTCGTCCGCCGCGTTCGCCGGGAACAGGACGTACGGGATGCCGCGGCGCTCGGCGTACCGGATCTGCTTGCCGAACTTCTGCGCCGCAGCAGCCACTTCACAGGGAATGCCGCGGGAGCGCAACCGGGTTGCGAGGTCATCGCTGGCGGCGCGGCTCTCCTCGTCGGTCACCGCCACCAGGACCACGCTCGGAACCGACCGGTCGGCGGTCAGCCCGTCGCCGGTCAGGGTGACGATCACCCGGGAAAGTCCCAGCGAGATCCCGACGCCGGGGTAGGTCGTCCGGCCGTCCGAGGCGAGCCGGTCGTAGCGCCCGCCCGAACAGATCGAGCCCAGCTGCTCGTACCCGGCGAGCCGGGTCTCGAACACCGTTCCGGTGTAGTAGTCGAGGCCGCGCGCGATCCGTAGGTCCGCGACGACGTCGACGCCCTTGATCCCCCGGCAGCCGTCGACGACCTGCGCCAGTTCCTGCAGGCCTTCGCTCAGCAGCGGGTCCGAGACCCCGAGTGCCTCGACGGCCGCCACGAACGTCGCGTCGGGAGTCCGGATCTCGGCGAGCGCGAGCACCGCTCGCGCGGCCTGAGGGGTCGTACCCGCGTCGGAGACCAGCAGCTCGGCCACCTTCTCCGCCGGCAGCTTGTCGAGCTTGTCGACCACCCGCATCGCTTCCTCTGGATCCGTGATCCCCAGCCCCCGGTAGAAGCCCTCGAGGACCTTGCGGTTGTTGATCTGCAGGGTCGCCCGCGGGATGGGCAGCGCGGCCAGTGCCTCGGCCATCACCCTGGCCACCTCGATGTCGTGGTGGAACGGCAGCTCGCCCTGCCCGACGACGTCGATGTCGGCCTGGGTGAACTCCCGGAACCGCCCTTGCTGCGGGCGCTCCCCGCGCCACACCTTCTGGATCTGGTAGCGCCGGAAGGGGAACTCGAGCTTGCCGGCGTTCTCCAGCACGTACCGCGCGAACGGGACGGTGAGGTCGAAGTGCAGGCCCAAGGTCGAACGCTGACCGGCGTCCGGGTCGCCCTCCTCCTGGAGCCGGCGCAGCACGTAGACCTCCTTGGAGGTCTCCCCCTTGCGCAGGAGCTGGTCGAGCGGTTCCACAGCGCGAGTCTCGATGTTGGCGAACCCGTGCAGCTCGAAGACCCGGGACAGCTCGGCGATGACCTGGGTCTCGACGATCCGCTGCGCGGGCAGCAGTTCCGGGTACCCGCTGAGCGGGCTCGGCTTCCCCGCCATCACAACCCCCGGGTGATCGGCGGGACCGAGGGGTCGCCGTCGATCAGGTCGAGCAGGAACGGGTTGGTCGCCCGCTCCTGGCCGATCGAGGTCTGCTCACCGTGCCCGGGGAGCACCACCACGTTGTCCCGCAGGGTGAGCACCTTCTCCCGCAGGCTGCGCAGCATCGTCGGGTGGTCGCCGCCAGGCAGGTCCGTCCGGCCGATCGACCCGGCGAAGAGCAGGTCGCCGGAGAACAGCACCTCGGCGAT
>JBFJNH010000006.1:0-82064 GCA_041618295.1 Marmoricola sp. | reverse complement strand
GGGCTGAGCTGGAGCGCAGCGATCGGCGAGGACGGCCGTGCAGCCGCCCGTGAGCCCCTGGCCGACCCGACCGTGCGGATCTCACTGAGCCCCCAGGACTTCGTCGTCCTCGCCGGCGGCCGCCGCGGGCTCGACTCCACCGCGCCGACGTACGAGGGCGACGCCGAGCTCGGTCGCGCGGTGCTGTCGAACTTCGCGGTGACTCCGTGAGCGCTCGGGACACCGGCACGCCCTGGACCCTCGCCGACCTGCCCGACCTGACCGGCAAGCGCTTCGTCGTCACCGGTGTCACCGCCGGCCTGGGCACCGAGACCGCCCGCGAGCTGGCCCGCGCCGGGGCCGAGGTCGTGCTGGTGGCCCGGTCCGCGGAGAAGCTCGCCCGGACCGCCGCGGAGATCAGCCGGCTGGCGCCCGAGGCGGTGCTGCACCAGGTCCGGATGGACCTCGCGGACCTCAGCTCGATCCGCCGCGGCGCCGCGGAGATCGCCGCCCTGGGCCCCGTCGACGTGCTGATCAACAACGCCGGCGTGATGGCGCTGCCCTACCAGCGCACGGGGGACGGTTTCGAGATGCAGCTCGGCACCAACCACTTCGGTCCGTTCGCGCTCACCGGCCTGCTGCTCCCCCAGCTGATCGCCTCCGGGAACGGTCGGGTGGTGGCGCTCGCCTCCAACGCCCACAAGCTCGCCCGGCGGGCCCCCCTCGGCGACCCGCGGGTGCAGGAGGGCCGCTACTCCAAGTGGGGTGCCTACGCGGCGTCCAAGCTGGCCAACCTGATGTTCACCTTCGAGCTCGACCGACGCCTCCGGGCGGCCGGTCTCCCGGTGATCGCGGTCGCCGCCCACCCCGGCTACTCGGCCACCGAGCTCGTCGGCAAGACCGGCGGGGCCGGTGGGCGGATCATGACCGCCGCGACGAACCTGCTCGGCCAGAAGGCCGAGTACGGCGCCCTACCCACGCTGATGGCCGCGACCGCCGACCTGCCCGGCTCGACGTACGTGGGACCTGCGAACCTGGGCGAGATGTCCGGGCCGCCGACGATCGTCAAGGCGCGCCGCAAGGCCCACGACCAGGCCGCCCAGCGCACCCTCTGGGAGCTGAGCGAGAGAGCCACCGGGATCGCCTACCCGTGACCCCGATCTCGAGCAAGGTGCTGCGCCCGATCACGCCGGCCGACCACGCCGCCGTCCTCGCCTGGAACCAGGCCCACGTGGAGCTGCTCGCCCCCCTGGACCAGGCCCGGCTCGAGGAGCTGGTCACCGCCTCCGACACGGCCGCGGTGATCACCCACGCCGGCCTCGACGTCGGGTTCGTGATCACCTTCGCCGCCGGGGCCGGCATCGAGGGGCCCAACTACCGCTGGTTCAGCGAACGGCACCGCTCGTTCCTCTACCTGGACCGGATTGTCGTCGACACCGTCGCCCGTCGTAGCGGCGTCGCCTCCCGGGTGTACGACGCGATCGAGGCGCGTGCCGCCGAGCTCGGTCCGGTGCTGTGCCTGGAGGTGAACCTCGACCCGCCCAACGAGCCGTCGCTGGCGTTCCACCGGGCACGTGGGTTCGTCGAGGTCGGCCGGCAGGAGGCCAACGGCCACCTGGTCAGCCTGCTGGAGAAGGACCTGACAACTCGCGGGTGAGGAAGACGCTGTGGGGGTCGAGGACGTAGTCACCGAACGGCTCGCAGTCGACGAACCCGTGCCGCCGGTAGAGCCGGCGGGCCGGCGCGAAGTAGTCCTCGGTCCCGGTCTCCAGGCTCAACCGGACGTAGCCCCGCTGCTGCGCGGTCGCCACCACGTGCGCGAGCAGGGCCGCCGCGACACCCTGTCCCCGGGCCGCCGCGGTGGTGCGCATCGACTTGATCTCGCCGTGGTCGGGGGCGATCTCCTTCAGTGCCCCGCAGCCCAGCAGCGCCCCGTCGGAGCGGGCCGTCCAGAACGTGACCTCCGGGGCCCGCAACGCTGCGACGTCGAGGGCGTGCACGCTCTCGGGCGGAGAGGTGGCGTACATGTCCGCCAGGTGCTCGCCCAGGAACGCCGCCACCTCGGCACCGGCCGGGTCCTCCACCGAGATCTGCACCCGGGCATCCTCTCAGCAACGTCCGGCTGGCGTACGATCCGCGCGTGACCGCACCCCCGCCCCCGGCACGGCTGAGCGCGCTCGAGCTCATCGACCTCGTCCTCGACGACGGCTCCTGGGCCTCGTGGGACACGCCGCCGTCGTACGGCGCGATCAGCCCGGAGTACGCCGCCGAGCTTGCCGCGGCCGCGGAGAAGTCGGGGGTCGACGAATCGGTCCTGACCGGCGAGGGCACCGTCCGCGGCCGCCGGGTCGCGGTGATCGCCTGCGAGTTCCGGTTCCTGGCCGGATCCATCGGCCAGGCGGCGGCGACCCGGTTGGTCGCGGGCATCGAACGGGCCACCGCGGAGGGGATCCCGCTGGTCGCCGCCCCGGTCAGCGGCGGCACCCGGATGCAGGAGGGCACCCCGGCCTTCGTGCACATGATCACCATCTCGGCGGCGATCGCGGCGCACAAGAACGCCGGCCTGCCGTACCTGGTCTACCTGCGCAACCCCACCACCGGTGGCGTGATGGCCTCCTGGGGCTCGCTCGGGCACGTCACCATCGCCGAGCCCGGCGCCCTGGTCGGGTTCCTCGGCCCCCGGGTCTTCGAGGCGCTGTACGGCCGACCGTTCCCGCCGGAGGTGCAGACCTCGGAGAACCTCTACGCCCACGGGATCATCGACGGCGTCGTCCCGGCCGAGGAGGTCGCCGGGCTGCTGGACCGGACGCTGAGCATCCTGCTGGCCCGGCCGTCCGCGCCGACCACCGAGATCGCGCAGGCCGAGATCCCCGACGTCGACACCTGGGACGCCGTGGTGCGGTCCCGCCGGCCGGACCGGCCCGGCGTACGCCGCCTGCTCCGGTACGCCGCCAGCGAGGTGGTGCCGCTCAACGGCACCGGCCAGGGCGAGGCCGACCCGGGCCTGATGATCGCGCTGGCCCGCTTCGGGGACGCCCCGTGCGTCTTCCTCGGCCAGGACCGGCGCGGCCAGACCACCGACCGACCGATGGGGCCCGGCGCGCTCCGCGAGGCCCGCCGCGGGATGCGGCTGGCGGTCGAGCTCGGCATCCCGCTGCTCACCGTGATCGACACCCCGGGCGCCGCGTTGAGCCCGGAGGCCGAGGAGGGCGGTCTGGCCGGCGAGATCGCCCGCAGCCTGGCCGACCTGGTCACCCTCGAGGCCCCGAGCCTGTGCCTGATGCTCGGCCAGGGCAACGGGGGCGGGGCCCTCGCGCTGCTCCCCGCGGACCGGGTGGTGGCGGCCCAGCACGCCTGGCTCTCCCCGCTGCCGCCAGAGGGCGCGAGCGCGATCGTGCACCGCGACACCGAGCACGCCCCGGAGATGGCCCGGGCCCAGAAGGTGCGGGCCCTGGACCTCTTCGCGGTCGGGGTGGTCGACCGGATCGTCCCGGAGCTGCCGGACGCAGCGGACGAGGCGGAGGCGTTCTGCCGGCGCCTGGGTGCGGTCCTGGAGCACGAGCTGTCGGCGCTGTTCGGGTCCGATCCCGCGTCCGCGGTCGCGGTACGAGCCCGCCGGTTCGCCACCGGCGTCCCCTGATCGTTGAGTTCGGCCCTCCAACCGGTCGAATCTCGTACGTCGACCGGGCAGTATGCCCGATTCGACCTAGACACTAGAACCTGTTTCAGTTTCACTAGGGCGCGTGAGTACCTACGTGATCACCGGCGCCGGTTCCGGCATCGGCGCAGCGACCGCCGCCCGCCTCCGCGACGACGGGCACCGGGTGCTCGGGATCGACCTTCGCGGTGCCGAGATCGAAGCCGACCTCAGCACCCCTGCCGGGCGTGAGCAGGCCGTCCGCGCCGTGCGCGACCTGGCCCCCGACGGGATCGCCGGGCTGGTCCCCTGCGCCGGGATCGCCGGGTACACCGGCACCGACCCGGCGCTGCTGATCTCGATCAACTACTTCGGAGCGATCGGTCTCGCCGAAGGTCTGCGCGACCTGATGGCGCAGCACGGCTCGGCAGCGGTGGTGCTCCTCGCCTCGAACTCGGTCACCTGCCAACCCGGGTGGCCCGAGGACACCGTCGGCGCCTGCCTCGACGGTGACGAGGACGCCGCCCGGGCAGCAGCAGCCGAGCACGAGGCGGTGAACGTCTACCCGGCGTCCAAGTTCGCGCTGGCCAGCTGGGCCCGCCGCGAGGGCGTGAAGCCGGAGTGGGCCGGCGCCGGTATCCGGGTGAACGCGATCGCCCCGGGGCTGATCGCCACCCCGATGACCGACACGCTGCGCGCTGACCCGGTCTTCGGTCCCTTCGCCGACCTCTACCCGAACGCCCTGGGCCGTCCCGGCCGCCCCGAGGAGGTGGCGGCGCTGATCGCGTTCCTGCTCTCGCCGGAGGCCAGCCTCCTGGTCGGCACGATGATCCTGGTCGACGGCGGCACCGACGCGATCCTGAACACCCGCCCCCCGCGCAGCAACGAGCTCACCACCTTCCCGAGCTGACCAACGGAGTTTGTTAGAACCCCGTACCCTCCCGCCCTCTCGCCCGTTGGAGTTCCTATGAACCGCGTTCGCCTCACCGCAGTCGCCCTGGTCGCCGCCGCCGCCGTACTGATCCCCGCCTCGTCGGGCAGCGCCAACGGGCTCCTGCCGATCCCGGCGCTCCCCACGGACTTCCTCACCGAGAAGTTCATCGGCACCCCTGCGACCGCGAACCCGCTGCCGCACGAGGAGATCAAGCAGAACCCGTTCCTCTCGCCCAACGGCACCAGCTCGATGCACAACGACGCCTACGCCTCCGACGCCTACGAGGTCAGCGGGCCCGTCGGTCGGAACCTGAGCGTGCGCTCCGCCACGTACGGCGTCTCCGAGTGCGCCACCATGGCCTTCGACTCCCGGAACCGGATCGTGGGCCTCTGCGGCGGCCTGGAGGGCTTCAAGCTCCGCCTGATCGACCCGACCACGCTGCGCACGATCGGCAGCGACCTGACGACGTCGACCCGCAACCTGCTCACCCTGCAGAACCCCTTCACCGACATCTGCGGCGGTACCTACTTCTCCCTCGACGCCGAGGACGTGGCCTACGTGCTCACGATCGAGAAGGAGGTCTGGAAGGTCCGCGTCGACGAGGGCGGCTTCACCCGGATCGGCACCTATGACGTCGCCCCCCTCATCCCCGAGGACGACTGCCTGGTGGCGACCCTGCCGGACTGGAGCGGCAACATCTTCTTCGTCACCCAGCAGGGCCGGGTCGGCGTGATCGACCCGGCGACGGGCTCGATCAAGACGATGAAGTTCCCCGACGGTGAAGGTATCTTCAACTCGATCTCCGGCGACGAGTCGGGAGCGATCTACGTCGTCACCGACCACGCCTTCTACGCCGTCGAGGCCGACGCTGCCGGCCAGCCGCAGGTCCGCTGGTCGGAGAGCTACGACCGCGGCACCCAGCTGAAGCCCGGCCAGCTCTCCCAGGGCTCCGGCACCACTCCGACGGTGATCGGGGACGACCTGGTGGTGATCACCGACAACGCCGAGCCCCGGATGAACGTGCTCTTCTACCGGCGCACCGGCGGCAACGCGAACCGGCTGCTCTGCTCGGTCCCGGTCTTCGGAGCCGGCGCCTCGAACACCGAGAACAGCCTCGTGTACGCCGGCGGCACCCGCGGCGGCAAGCGCTCGGTCATCGTGGAGAACAACTACGGGTACACCGGGGTGCAGAGCACCATGTTCGGCGCCACCGCCACCGGAGGCGTGGCCAAGGTCTCGCTGAACCCGAACAACACCTGCCAGGTCGACTGGACCAACCCGATCGTCTCGCCCACCCCGGTTCCGAAGGTCTCGCTGGGCAACGGGCTGCTGTACCTGTACGCGAAGCCGAAGTCGAACTTCCTCGACGACAGCTGGTACCTCGCAGCCCTCGACGTGCGCACCGGCGCCACCCGCTGGATGCAGAAGACCGGGAACGGCATCCAGTGGAACAACCACTATGCCTCGATCTACCTCGGCCCTGACGGGGCGGCGTACATGCCGACGTTGGCCGGCCTGATCCGGTTCAAGGACCAGTAACCGGGCCGTGACCTGACGCTGGCCTCTGTCGTTAGACCGGCATGAGGACGAAGCAGGTGGTGTGGGACGCAGCGTGGTTGTGGCTGCCGTTCTTCGTCGCTGCCCTCTTCGCCCTCGGCTTCTACCGCAGCTACCTGGACCCGAGCGCTGCCGCGTCCGGGGTCTCGGCGTGCCCGCAAGGCTCGCAGCTGGACCGGTTCCTCGGCTGTCCGTAGAAGTCGTCGGGGGTGACGACAGGTCCCCCTCGTGCAGCACCTGGTTCGGGGGAACAGGGCGCCGTACGAGGGGGACCTGGCTTTTCTGCGGGACAGGTTCCGATGACTCGCGAGTTGTCCACAGGCCTGCGCCCGGTCGTTTGACCCCCGCGCTCTGCGGCCAAGGTCAGGGAACGCCCGAGACCGGACCCTGCTCCGGGCTGGACCCGACCCAGGAGGACCCATGCCGCCACGAGCACCCCGCGCCACCGCGCTCGCGTTCATCGCTGTCGTACTCACCGCACCGAGCGCCGTCGCCGTCGCTTTCGAGGGCTCGCGCGCAGGATCATGGGCCGGGGGCCACGTCACGATCGACGCCCACACGATCGTCTCGGGCACCGTCGCGGACACGGCCGCCGATGGCAAGTGCGCCCGCCTTCGCGGCAACTGGGACTACGTCTTCCAGCCCGACCAGGGGTTCCTGGTCGCCGAGGTGTGCGGGAACGGGAAGAGCCAGTACGGCTGGGAGAGTCGCACTACCCGCGGGGGCGGCTCGTTGCGGGACTTCGAGGTCCGGGTCTACACCGGGAACGATCACAAGGTCATCTGGGAAGGCGACGGCTCCGACGCATGACCCGCGACCCCACAGTCTGTTCGGGTCCCCGCCTGGAGCTCGAGCGTTACGGGCTCCGCCGGCGCGTTCGCGAGCTCCAGGTCGACGCCACCTTCGCCGCTGGCGTCAACGTCCTGCTGGGGGTCAACGGCGTCGGGAAGACCACGTTGCTCACGTCGCTGGTCAATCCCCGGCTCCGCAGCCCCGGTAGCGTCGCCCGGCTGGTGCACCACGGCTCGTCCGGCCCTCTCGACGGCAGCCGGCTCTGCCTGATGCCCCAGCACCCGACCGTGCCCGGGCATCTCACGGTGATCGACCTGGTCCGCTACTGCTGCCACCTGCGGGGTGCTCGTGTCGAGCACGACGTCCTCCACGAGATGGGGTTGGCGCATCTCGCCGACCGCCGGGCCGACCACCTCTCCGGGGGCGAGGCCCAGGGGTGAACCTCCTCCTCGCGTTCGTCGGCACTCCCGCCGTGGTCCTTCTCGACGAGCCCACCGTGGCGCTCGATCCGCTTGCCCGCGCCCGGTTCGTCTCGAGCCTGCGCGCCGCGAGCGCCCCGGGAACCGTGGTGGTGATGAGCACCCACGTCCCCTCGGACATCGACGTCGCCGACCGGGTCCACGTCCTGACGCCGCACGGGATCACGTGGAGCGGGAAGGGTGAGGAGTTCCTCGACCATGACCACGACCGCCGGTTCGAGGCAGCGTTCGCCGCCCTCCTCGGTGTCCCGCTGCCATGACTGCTTCCGCGTGGCTCCTGGTGCGCACCTCGCCCCTGCGCTGGTGGGCGGCAGTCGCCGCGCCGGCCTGCCTCGTCCTGGTATCGCCCGGAGTGACAACCGCCACCGGAACCTCGATGTCGGTCAGCGCCGAAGCCGGGTTCGCGATCCTCCTCTGGGCGCCCTCGGCGACCTTCGCCGGATACCTGGCGACCCGTCGCAGCTGCCTCAGCACCCAGTCGGACGTGCTGACGCTGGCCACGACAACCAGTCGCCTGCGCCGGGTGATCTCGGTGCTAGCGGCGCCGCTGTCGTGGTCGTTCCTGGGGTGGCTCGGCTTCTGGGGTGCGGTCGGCGTGATCGCCCCCTTCGGCACCTCGGCGTACTGGTCGATGGCGCTCAACGGCCTCTCCCTGTCGACCCTCGCCATCCTCCTCGGCACCGGGCTAGCCGTGCTGCGCACTCCCGCCTGGGTGGCCGGCATCGCGGCCGGCACGACGTACGTCGGCCTCGCCGCCTGGTCGTACCTGCCCGGGACGCCCGCCTCGATCCTGTTCTCGACCTACACGCCGAGGTTCTTCTCGGCAGCTCTCCCCAGCACCGACTACCTGCTCACGCAGGCCGCCTGGGCCTCAACCGCGCTCGTGCTGCTCGTCCTCGGCCTCTCCCGGGTCCTGACCTGGCCCGTGGTCGCAGGCTCCCTGGCCGTCGCGGGCGCTCTCACCGTGGCGATCGCCTCCGCGACCCCCTACGTCCTCCCGCGGTCCGGCACGATCGCGCTCGACTGCGACGGCCATCGCGGCGTGACCGTGTGCCTCTGGGCCGACCACCAGCACACCCGTCCGACGGTCGAGGCCGCAGTCGATCTCGCGCGCCGCCTGGTCGCAGGGGCACCACTGCCGCCCCTCCTGGTCGCCCAGGACCAGGACCCGGGGCCGCCCAAGGCCCTGGCTCCCGCCGATCGCGAGCAGGCGGTCCCGATGCCGGCGTCGGCGCATCCCCGGCCCCGGTCGATCGCCGCCTCCCTGGTGCTCGCGTCGTTCGGACTCCCGTCCGGCTGCCCGCGTCCCCGTACTGCGGAGGAGTTCGCGACCAGTGCGGCCCTGACCATCTCCGAGGTGGTCTCGCGACGCACGCACCCGGACAACGGGTCTCCGATGAGCGATGCAGCGATCACCGCCTGGCTCGGCGAGGCCCGAGGAAGGATCACGGGTTGCACACTCCTGACACCGCCCTGAGCCGCCTCGTGCTCTGGCTGCGGGTGCGCCGCCTCGATCAGTTCCTGGCGGCCAGCTGGGTGGTTGGCCTCCTCGGAGCGGGGCTCGGCACCAGGACCTCCCCGGTCCCCGGCCAGCTCTTCGCCGACGTCGCCGGAGTCCCCCTGGTCTACCTCGGGCCGGCGATCGTCGCGGTCTCCCTGGCTCAGACCTCACCCGTGGGCATCTACTGGCCGGAGACCAAGGCGGCGCCACGGTCCGTCGGGGCGACCGTGGTGCTCGGTCTCGTCCTCGGGTTCGCTCCGCCGCTACTCGTCACCGGAGCCGGCGAGGTGAGCCTGGTGGCGACCCGCAACGCGGTGCTGCTTGCCGGCCTAGTGCTCCTCGTCCGCCGGTACGGCGATGCTCCGTCGGCGACCGCCACGGTGCTGGCCCCGAGCTTCGTCGTGTGGACGTTCGGGTGGGATCCGCTGGGTGAGCCCCAGCCCTGGGCGATCCTCCTCGCCCCGGCGTCCGCGTCGATCCCCCTGGTCGTCACCGGACTGGTCCTGGCCGCAGCGCTCGACGCGGTACGACGCCTCGCTGGTCACGGGTCGACCACGTCGACGGGTCGGTCCCCCTAGAACAGCAGCGCCGCCGCCGGGTCCTCCATCATCGAGGCCACGTCGGCCAGGAACCGCGACCCGCTCTCCCCGTCCACGTGCCGGTGGTCGAAGGAGAGGGCCAGGGTGCAGACGTCCCGGATCTCCAACGCCTCCTGGCCGGCGTCGTCGGTGACCACCCACGGCTGCCGCTTGGTCGCCCCGAAGCAGAGGATCGCCGACTCTCCCGGGTTGATGATCGGCGTCCCGCCGTCCACCCCGAAGACGCCGACGTTGGTGATCGTGAAGGTGCCCCCGGCCATGTCGGCCGGCTGGGTGCGCCCGTCCCGGGCGACCGCGGTGAGGTCGGCCAGCGCCCCGGCGAGCTCGAGCAACGACATCGAGTCGGCGTCCTTCACGTTCGGGACGACCAGACCGCGCGGGGTGGCCGCGGCGATGCCGAGGTTCACGTAGCGCTTGAAAACGACCTCCTGGGCGGCCTCGTCCCAGGTCGAGTTGATCACCGGCGTACGGCGGATCGCCCGCATCGTCGCCGCGGCGAGCACCAGCAGCGGCGAGACCTTGACGTCGCGGAACTCCGCGCGGGCGCGGAGCCGCTGCACGAACTGGGTCGTCCGGGTGACGTCGACGGTGACCCACTCGGTCACGTGCGGGGCGGTGAACGCCGAGGAGACCATCGCGGCGCCCATCATCTTGCGCACGCCCTTGATCGGCTCGCGGTACTCCCGGTCGCCGTTCCCCCCGGTCCTCGATCCTGCCGAAACGTTCGCAGCTGCAGCCGGAGCGCCTGCGGCCGCCTCGACGTCGGCGCGGGTGACCGCGCCACCGGGACCGCTGCCCGGGCAAGTGGCCAGGTCGACCCCGAGGTCACGGGCGAGCTTGCGGACCGGCGGTTTGGCCAGGACCCGGTCGGTCGCTGCGACCGCCGTCGGCTCGACCGCGGGCGACTCCGGGGCGTCCACCACCACGGCGTCGACGAGCTCCATCACCCGGTCGTGCTGCTGCGGGGCGCCGAGGTTGTAGACGTCGTGGAGGTCGGCCTTCGCAGCATGCACGCCGGCCGCCTCCGGCAGCGTCCGGCGGGCCCGGCGTACCGGCGCCCGCTCGGCCTTGTTTCGCCCGACCAGGCTCTCGCCCTCGCCGCCTCCGCTGGCGGCAGGGTTGGACAGGTCGATCTCCTCCGCGACGGCCGGTGCGGTGCCGTCGGGAGCGGACTTCGCCCCGCTCGCGGGGTCGCCGATCCGGATGATCGGGGTGCCGACCGCCACGGTCTCGCCCTCGGGCACCAGCAGGGCCTCCACCACCCCGGCGTACGGCGACGGGAGCTCGACGAGGGACTTCGCGGTCTCGATCTCGACGACGATGTCGTTGATCTTGATCTCGTCGCCGACCTTGACCTTCCAGGTCACGATCTCGGCCTCGACGAGGCCCTCGCCGACGTCGGGCAACAGGTACTCAGACATGGCTTCTCCTGCTCAGAACACGAAGGAACGGTCGACGGCGTCCAGGACCCGGTCCAGGTCGGGGAGGAACTCCTCCTCCAGCCGGGACGGCGGGTACGGGGTGTCGAACCCGCCGACCCGTAGCACCGGGGCCTCGAGGGAGTAGAAGCACTGCTCGGTGATCCGGGCCGCGATCTCGGCCCCCATGCCGAGGTTGGTGTGCGCCTCGTGCACGACCACCGCCCGGCCGGTCCGGCGGACGGAGTCGTAGACGGGACCCAGGTCGAGCGGGGAGAGGGTGCGCAGGTCGACGACCTCGACCGACCGGCCCTCACCGGCGGCCGCCTCGGCGACCTTCAAGCAGGTCTTCACCGTCGGCCCGTAGCCGATCAGGGTGACCTCCGCGCCGAGCCGGACGACCCGGGAGGCGAAGAGCGGCGCCGGGACCGCGGCCTCGTCGACCTCAGCCTTGTCCGCGTGGTACTGACGCTTGGGCTCCAGGAAGATCACCGGGTCGTCGGCGGCGATGGCCTGCTGGATCATCCAGTAGCCGTCGACCGGGTTGGAGCAGGTGACGACCTTCAAGCCCGGCGTGTGCGCGAACTGCGCCTCCGGGGACTCCGAGTGGTGCTCGACGGCACCGATGCCGCCGCCGTACGGGATCCGGATGACCATCGGCATCCGTACCGCACCGTGGGTGCGGAAGTGCAGCTTGGCGACCTGGCTGACGATCTGGTCGTACGCCGGGTAGACGAAGCCGTCGAACTGGATCTCGCACACCGGCCGGTAGCCGCGCATCGCCAGACCCACGGCGGTCCCGACGATGCCGGACTCAGCCAGCGGGGAGTCGATGACCCGGTCCTCGCCGAAGTCCTTCTGCAAACCGTCGGTGATCCGGAAGACGCCGCCGAGCTTGCCGACGTCCTCGCCCATCACCAGGACCTTGGGATCGTTCTCCATCGCCTTGCGAAGCCCCGCGTTGAGCGCCTTGGCAAGCGTCATCTTGGTCATCAGCGGACCCCCTCGAACGACGCCAGGTAGGCAGCGAAGGTGTCCCGCTGCTCGGCCAGCTCAGCCGTCTGCTCGGCGTAGACCTGGTCGAAGATGCTCAACGGCTCCGGGTCCGGCAACGCTCGGCACCCGTCCCGGAGCCGGGCGCCGAGCTCGTCGGCCTCCCGCTCCACGGCTTCGAAGTACTCGCGGTCGGCCAGACCCTGGCGGGTCAGGTAGACCTTCACCCGGGCGATCGGGTCCTTGAGCTTCCAGTACTCGAGCTCCTCGCTCATCCGGTACCGGGTCGGGTCGTCGGTGGTGGTGTGCGCGCCCATCCGGTAGGTGTACGCCTCGACGAACACCGGGCCGTTCCCGTCGCGGGCGTACTGGAGCGCCGCGGTGGTGACCGCGTGCACGGCCAGGACGTCGTTGCCGTCGACCCGGACCCCGGGGAAGCCGAAACCACGCGCCCGCTGGTACAGCGGGATCCGGCTCTGCCGCTCGATCGGCTCGGAGATCGCCCACTGGTTGTTCTGGCAGAAGAACACCACCGGTGCGTTGTACGACGCCGCGAAGATGAACGCCTCGTTGACGTCACCCTGCGAGGAGGCGCCGTCGCCGAAGAAGGCCACCACGCTGGTGTCGCGGTCCCGGTCTCCGGTGCCGACGAGCCCGTCGCGCTGCACCCCCATCGCGTACCCGGTGGCGTGCAAGGTCTGCGCCCCGATCACGATCGTGTAGTTGGCGAAGTTGTGCGCCGCCGGGTCCCAGGCTCCCTGGTCGACGCCCCGGAAGAGCCCGAGGATGCGCAACGGGTCCAACCCGCGGCAGTAGGCGACGCCGTGCTCCCGGTAGGTCGGGAAGACGTAGTCCTGCGGACGCAGAGCCCGACCGCAGCCGATCTGGGCGGCCTCCTGACCGAGGAGCTGCGTCCAGATGCCGAGCTCGCCGTGGCGTTGCAGCGCGGTCGACTCGGTGTCGATCCGGCGGGTCAGCACCATGTCCCGGTAGTAGCCGCGGATGACCTCGCCCTCGTCGGCGACGCCGCCGTCCGCCGTCGTCGCCGTGAAGGCGTAGTCGGGGTGCGCGACGCGCTCCCCCTCGGGCGTCAGCAACTGCACCATGCTGGCGTCGTTGTGCGCGGGGTCGACTGGGGTCACGGCGTCTCCTGGTGGTCGGCGGGATGCGGGGTTTCCGCTCGCGCGTCGGCAACTCGAGTGGCTGGATCCCCCGCACCGGGTGAGGCACGTTTGTGACGCCAGCCACATGACTCTTGCCAAGGTACCGACAGCAGACCCGGCGACGCCAACCAACCCGTCGGTAACAACGAACCCCCGGACCGGATAACCACTCGCCGGTTGTCGGCGGCGTACGGCAGGGTGACCCGGGTGACCACCGATCGACCCGCCACCCTTCCCAAGGCGCCCGCCACGGTCGGGATGATCGCGGTCGCGCTGCTGATCGTCTACGTCGTCTGGGGCTCGACCTACCTCGGCATCCGGGTCGTCGTCGAGGAGGCCCCGCCGCTGACCGGGATGGGCTCGCGCTACCTGGTCGCAGCCGTGCTGCTCGGACTGCTGCTGAGCCTGCGCGGCGGCCTCGCGCGACTGCGGGTCACCCGCCGCGAGCTGCTCGGCTGCGCGACCCTCGGCCTGCTCCTCCCGGTGCTCGGCAACGGCCTCGTCTCGGTAGGCGAGGACCGGGGCGCGCCGTCCGGGGTGACCGCACTGCTGATCGCGATCGCCCCGCTGATGATCACGATCTTCCGGTTCGCCGCCGGCGACCGACCTCGGGGCCTGAGCGTCCTCGGCGTCCTGCTCGGACTGGCCGGGCTCTGCTACCTGGTGATCGCCGGCCGCGGCGGGGTCCAGGACGAGCAGATCCCGGTCGACGCCGCCCTGATCGTGCTCTTCGCCAGCACCTGCTGGGCGTACGGCTCCTGGGTCCAGCCGCGCCTGACGCTGCCGAAGGACGCCTTCGTGATGACGGTGCACGAGATGTGGACCGGCGGCGTCATGCTGCTGGTCCTCGGTTTCGTCCGCGGCGAACGCGCCCACCCGGGCGAGTACTCCGCGGACACCTGGCTGGCCTGGGGGTACCTGGTCGTCTTCGGGTCGATGATCGCGTTCTCGGCATACGTCTGGCTCCTGGAGAACGCCCCGATCTCACTGGTCGCGACCTACGCCTACGTGAACCCGGTGGTCGCCGTCGCGCTCGGCGCGCTGCTGCTCGACGAGCCGGTCACCGGGGCGATCATGACCGGCGGTGGGGTGATCGTGGTGGCCGTCGCGATCGTCATCTCGACCGAGCGCGTCCGCCGCTCGGCCTAGTCCGTCTGGACCAGTCGTCGCCCGAATAGACAGTCTTTGCTCTGATCTGTCGCTTTCGGGTAGGTAAGGCTTACCCTGCTGGGAGGACATCACGTCGGGGGGCGTGATGAGGGGGAGGACACACCGATGATCGAGATGTCGGTCAGCGCGAGCGCGCTCGCACACGGTGTCCACTACGGCGTTGTCGCAACCGGCGTACTGGGCCTCGTCGCCCTGCTCGCGCCCCGGTTCGCCGGGACGGCACCGGCAGGGGGGAACGAGGACGAGCACGACCTCCGGGTCCGGGCCGTCCACGCCCAGATCGCGACCGGGTCACTCGGCCTGGTCCCCACGGCGGCACCGGCCCGTCCGGTCCTCGCCCGGGCCCAGCGGGCGAGCAGCCTGCTTCCGGTGGCCGTGGTCAGCTCCGCGGCCGCGGCCGGCGTCCACGCCGGGGTCGGACCGGCGCACCTGGCCGCGCAGCCCTCGGTCGGCCTTTTCTTCGCCGGGTGCGCCCTGGCTCAGGTCGGCTGGGCGGTGGCGATGGTGCTGCGTCCGTCCCGGCCACTGCTGTACGCCGCCGTCGTCGGCAACGCAGCCGTCCTCACGCTCTGGCTGCTCAGCAGGACCAGCGGGCTGCCGGGCCACCCGCGGGAGCCGTTCGGGCCCTGGGACCTCACCTGTGCGGTCTGGGAGATCTGCACCGTGCTGGTCGCTGTACGACTCCTGGACGTTTCCCGGACGACCCGGCTGAGCCTCCCGCGTTGGGACCGCTGGCCGGCCAGCGCCCGGTTCTGGCTCTTCGGGTCGGCCCTCGTGCTCGGTCTGCTCGCGACGAGCGGCGCCACAGCATGAGCTTCGACCACCCGTACGCCGCACCGACCCCTGGAAGGGGGGCACTGAGATGGACTCCTGGAAGGTAGGTCTGGTCGGTAACGCGATCATCATGGTCGCCTACTTGCTGATCACCCTCGCGATCGTCGTCCCGCTCTGGCGCAGCCGTCAGCTCCGGACCAACCCGCTCGGTGCCGCCACCGGCGCGATCTTCTTCACCTGCTCGGTCCACCACGGCGCACACGCGCTGCACATGCTGCTCCCGAGCCTCGGCGTCAACGACCCGGACGGCCTGGCGATGCGGTCGGCCTGGGGGTGGCCGCTCGCCCTCTGGGACGTGATCGGCGCCCTGACCGCGGTCTACTACTGGACCCTGCGGCGCAACTACTCCTCGCTGATGCACGGCGCCCAGCTCTTCGAGGACCTCCGCCAGCGCGAGCGCCAGGCGCTCGAGCTGAACGACACCGTCCTGCAGGGGTTGGTGGTTGCGAAGATGGCGCTCGACCTGAACCAACCGGGTCGGTCCCAGGAGGCCCTCACCTCCTCCATCTCCGCTGCCAGCCGGATCATCACCGACCTGCTGGGCAACGCCGACGGGACCGGGCTGGTCCGCAGCACCCCGGCGACGTTGGAGACGACCGCACCCGTGCCCGTCGAAGCCGAGGACCCGTGACCTCGGCCGACAACGAGGTCGCGCCCCTGCGGGTCGTCATCATCGACGACACCGAGGACCTGCGCGAGCTGCTCCGCCTCGCGTTGCTGCGCGGCGGCATGTCCGTGGTCGGCGAAGCCGGCGACGGAAGGGCCGGCATCGAGACCGTCGCGGAGTGCCTGCCCGACATCATCCTGCTCGACCTCTCGATGCCGGTGATGGACGGACTGCAGGCGCTCCCGCACCTGCGCGCGCTGGTGCCCGAGGCGCGGATCATCGTGCTCTCCGGCTTCGGGGCGAGCCAGATGGCCGAGCGCGCGCTGACCATCGGTGCCGACGGCTACCTCCAGAAGGGCGCGTCTCTCGGACGCATCCTCGACCAGATCCGCGACGTCGTCGACGGTCGCCCGGTCGCCCCGGTGGTCGCCCCGCACGTCGAGGTCGACCCCGGTCTCGTCGAGAGCACCCTCACCCGGATCCCCGGTCAGCGGAGCGCCGCCGCGGACGGGTCGGACGCGCTTGCCCTCGCCCCGTTCGCGATGATCGAGGTCGGGTGCGATCCGCCGTACCGGGTGGCGCGGATGAACCCCGCCGCCCGTGGCCTCGTCGACACCGAGGTACCGGCCGGCACGCCGTTGGCCGAGTGCGCGGCGGAGATCGCCGCCTCGCTCGCTACGAACCGACTGCGCGGCGACACCGAGTTCGAGTCCGGCGTCGGCGGCAAGGCGGTGCACGTCACGTTGCGCCACTCGGACACCTCGCTCTTCCTCTACCTGCGCACCATCACCGACGAGGTCGGGATGCTGCGCAGCGCCATCGCCACCACCGCGCACGAGATCAGGGGCCCGGTCGCGGTGCTCTGCGCGGTCGCGGAGACGATCGACGAGGCCGAGCCGGGCGACCTCGACGAGGAGCAGCGCGACCGTCTGATGGCCTCGGTGCTCCGGCAGGCACGGATGCTCGACAGCCTCACCGCGGATCTGCTCACCGTCGCGCAGATCCAGCGCGGCATCCTGCGGATCGACGCCCGGGCAATCCCGACCGCCTCCGTCGTCGCCGGCGTGATCCAGGACCGCTACCCGGACACCGTCTCGGTCGTCGTCACCGACGAGCGCCGGGTCCACGCCGACCCGATCCGGCTGGAGCAGATGATCGGCAACCTGCTCAGCAACGCCCACAAGTACGGCCGGCCGCCGGTCGTGCTGCGGATCCGCCCGAGCGAGGAGCACGACACCCTGGTGAGCATCGACGTCGAGGACAATGGACCCGGCGTTCCCGACGACTTCCGCACGCAGCTCTTCCGCGAGTTCAGCCGCGCCTCCGGGACCACCGCCGCCGGCACCGGACTCGGCCTGCACGTCGTGCACACCCTGTCCCGGGCGCACGGCGGGTCGGTCGCCTACGCACCGGGGTCGAACGGCGGCGCGGTCTTCACCCTCACCCTCCCGGCGGCCGCCGGCTAGCGTCCCTGACAGAGCCGGAAAAAGCGTGGTCCGCGCCCGGTGTCGGGACGGCAGGCGCGGACCTCCCGAAGCTCCGCTGGAGCGGTGGTGACGGCAGCGCACCATGGGGGGTGGCGCTGCTGCCCGATCCAACGTCTGGGGGCTTGCCTCGGGTGCTCTACGTCAATTCGGGACCACCCGGTGCCGGGGCGCAAGGGTCCTGACGGGGGCAGTCGGACCGGGCTAGTCCAGGAAACCGGGTCGAACCAGGACGAGCAGGCCCCTAGAGTGCCCAGGTGCGCACCCGGAGCCCCGCCCTCGGCGTCGGTCTGGTCGTCCTCGGAGCCTGCTGCTTCACCGTCAACGCCGGCGTCTCCCGGGTCGCGTTGCGGGCCGGGGTGGACCCCGCGATGCTCACCACCATCCGGGTCACGATGACCTTCCTGGTCCTGCTCGCGATCGCGGCGGCGTTCCGCCGTACGGCGCTGCGGGCACCACGGGGCCGACTGCTGGTGCTGCTCGTCGCCCAGGGGTTGGTGGGCGTCGCCGCCCTGCAGTGGACCTACTTCGTGGCGATCGACCGACTCCCGGTCGGGATGGCGCTGCTGCTGGAGTACCAGGCCCCGATCCTGGTGGCGCTCTGGGCGCTGCTGGTCCAGCGGGCACCCGTGGGCCGGGGACTGTGGTTCGGGCTCGCGCTCGCGGTCCTGGGGCTCGCCGCGGCCACCGAGGTCTGGCAAGGGGCCCGCTTCGACGGGCTCGGAGTCGCCGCCGGACTCGCCGCGGCAGTCTGCTTCGCGACGTACTTCCTGGTCGGGGAGGCAGCCCTGGAGGTTCCGGACGCCGACGCCGATCCGTTGCGGGTGGTCCTCTGGTCGTTCGGGTTCGCCGCTGTCGCGCTCAACGCCGTCGCCCCGATCACGGGCTTCGACCGGTCCGGTCTCGGCGAGCAGGTCTCCCTCCTCGGCGTCCTCGACGACGTCCGGGTCCCGCTCTGGGCCGCGCTCGCCTGGGTCGTCCTGCTCGGCACGGTGATCCCGTTCTTCGCCGCGGTGACCGCCCTCTCGTTCGTACGCGCGACCACCGTCACCGTCATCGCGATGCTGGAACCGATCGGGGTCTCGGCCCTCGGCTGGGCGTGGTTCGGGGAGTCCCTGGGACCGGTCGCGCTGGTCGGCTGCCTGGCCGTGGTCGGCGGGATCATCGTCGCGCAGGCCTCGCGGGGCGATCACGACCACCCGGCCCCGGCCGGTCCGCCGCCGATCACCTGAACCCCCCACGGCTGCCCCAGTCGCGTCCTAGGGTGGCGGTATGAAGTTCATCCTCTGGCTGGTCATCAACGCCCTCGGCCTCGGTGCCGCCGTCTGGCTCTTCGAGGACATCAGCCTCGAGGGCGCTGAGACGCGGACCGACCAGGTCGTCACCCTGGTGATCGTCGGCGCGATCTTCGGCGTCGTCACCTCGGTGGTCCGGCCGATCGTCAACCTGCTCTCGCTGCCGCTGATCATCCTGTCCCTGGGCCTGATGCTCTTCGTCACCAACGCACTGATGCTGCTGCTCACCAGCGAGGTCGCCGAGACCTTCAGCCTGGACTTCCGCGTCGAGGGCTTCTGGACCGCGGTGTTCGGCGCCATCGTCATCTCGATCGCCTCCGGTGTCGCGGCCGCGGTGCTGCCCGATGTCGACTGACCCCGGGCCCGTCCGCTCGTGACCTACCGGGTCGCCCTGGTCTGCCTGGGCAACATCTGCCGGTCGCCGACGGCGGACGTCGTCCTGAACGCCCTGCTCGAGGAGGCCGGCGTCGACCACGTCCTCGCGGAGAGCTGCGGCACCGCGGGCTGGCACACCGGCGAACCGATGGACCCACGGACCGCGGCGGTCCTGGCCGACGCCGGGTACGACGCGACCCGGCACCGCGCGCGTCAGTTCGGACCGGCGTGGTTCGACCACGACCTGATCCTGGCGATGGACGCCGCCAACGTCGACGACGTCCTGGCGGTGCTGCCCGCCGACCGGCACGACCGGGTGCGGCTCTTCCGCAGCTTCGACCCCGAGGTGCCGCCGAGCGCGCCGGTGCCCGACGTACCCGACCCCTGGTACGGAGGACCACAGGGGTTCCTGGACGTGCTGGCGATGGTCGAACGGACCAGCACCGCCCTGCTGGAGCACCTGGCCCGGGAGACCTGACCGGCCTGAGGGCTGGTCAGGCACGGAGCCGGGGGCGAGGATGATCCCCATGATCCTCACTGCGTTCGTCAACGAGCTGTCGGCCACTCCCCCGGCACCGCGGGTACCGTCACCGCCGTGCCACGGGTGGGGCACTCGAGCAAGCTCGGGCACTCGATAGCCTCCGCTCGTGGCCCGGATGCGGACTCTCGCCGAGCGTGCCGAGCACCTGCTCGGTTCGGCGGTCGTGTCCACCAGCCCGGTCGCCGGTGGGGACACCTGCACCTCGACCCGGCTGCGGCTCAGCGACGGCCGCTCGGCGCTGATGAAGACCCGGCCGCACGCGCCGGAGGGCTTCTTCGCAGCCGAGGCGCGCGGGCTCGCCTGGCTCGCCGAACCGGGCGTCGCCGAGGTTGCCGAGGTGCTCGGCGTCCACGAGGACTGCCTGATCCTCGGCTGGGTGGAGCCGACCCGGCCCAACCCGGAGGCCGCCGCCGAGGTGGGCCGGATGCTGGCCCGCCTGCACGCGAGCGGCGCCGACTGCTTCGGGGCCGAGGCCGACGGGTTCATCGGCTCGCTGCCGCTCCCCAACAAGCCGGCCGAGACCTGGCCCGAGTTCTTCGCGGTCCGCCGGATCCTGCCGTACCTGCGGCTCGGAACCGACCGCGGCCACGTGAGCCCGGCCGACGCCGAGGCCGTCGAGGGCGTCGTACGGCGGATCGTGGACCTGGCCGGTCCCCCGGAGCCGCCAGCCCGGATCCACGGCGACCTGTGGTCCGGCAACCTGGTCTGGAGCGCGGAGCGGTGGGGGGTCCTGGTGGACCCGGCGGCGTACGGCGGGCACCGGGAGACAGACCTGGCGATGCTCACCCTCTTCGGCCTCCCCCAGCAGGCCCGGGTGATCGCGGCGTACACCGAGGAGTTCCCGCTCGCCGAGGGCTGGGAGGCGCGGCAACCGCTGCACCAGCTCTTCCCGCTGCTGGTCCACGCCGCCCTCTTCGGCGGTCGGTACGGACAACTCGCAGGGGACGCCGCCCGCAAGCTCCGTTGAGTTCCGGTCTCAGGCGCCGTTCAGCAGTCAGTGCCATTCTTGGTCCGTGAGCTCCGACGCCAAGCCCCACATCCTCGTCGTGGACGACGACCGCGCCGTACGGGAGTCCCTGCGGCGCTCCCTCGAGTTCAACGGGTACACCGTCTCGCTGGCTGCCGACGGCGCGGAGGCCCTCGCCGGGATCAGCAGCACCAACCCGGACGCCGTGGTGATGGACGTGATGATGCCGCGCCTCGACGGCATCGAGACGACCCGGGCGCTGCGCTCGGTCGGGAACTCCGTCCCGATCCTGGTGCTCACCGCACGTGACGCCATCGGCGACCGCGTCGAGGGACTGGACGCAGGCGCCGACGACTACCTCACCAAACCGTTCGCGCTCGACGAGCTGCTCGCCCGGATCCGGGCGCTACTCCGCCGGGTCGGACCGGACCCGACCGATCCGGACGAGCGCCTCGAGTTCGCCGACCTCCGGATGGACCTCGCCTCGCGCGAGGTCTGGCGCGGGAACCGGTCGATCGTGCTGACCCGGACCGAGTTCTCCCTGCTCGAGCTGTTCCTGAGGCGCCCGCGCCGGGTGCTGGAACGGTCCTTCATCCTCGAGGAGGTCTGGGGCTTCGACTTCCCGACCACCGCCAACAGCCTCGAGGTGTACGTCGGCTACCTGCGCCGCAAGACCGAGGCCGAGGGCGAGCCGCGGCTGCTGCACACCGTCCGCGGCGTCGGCTACGTCCTGCGCGAAGAACCCTCGTGAGCCCGACGTCCAGCACCGCCTGGTCGGGCCTGCACTACCGCCGCTCCCTGGCCAGCCGGGTCACCCTGCTGACCACCCTGGCCGTCGGCTTCGCGGTCAGCGTGGTCGCGTTCGCGGCGTACGCGACGGTGCGGACCCAGACGGTCGGGGCGCTCGACGACTCGCTGCGCTCCCGCGCCAACCAGGCCGCCGCCACCAACACCCTCGACACCCTCGCCGCCCAGCGGATCCCGTCCTGGGCCCTGGGCGCCGCCGACGTGAAGATCATCTTCGTCGACGGCACCACCGTCCCGGCACGCTCGTTCAGCGTCGACACCAGCGACTCCTTCGGCGTCGGGGCCCCGGAGGTCCGGGTCGCCCGCGGGCAGGACGACGACTCGGCGCGCACCGTGATGTCGGCCGGCGAACGCTGGCGGATGGTCGCGGTCAACGCCGGCGACGGGCAGGCCCTGGTGCTGGCGCAGTCGCTGGAGGCGACCGACCGGATGCTCGACCGGCTCGGCCTGGTGATGCTGCTCTTCGGCGTCGCCGGCATGATCACCGCCGGACTGGCCGGCTGGGCGGTGGCCCGCAACGGACTGCGACCGGTCCGGCACCTGACCACCGCGGTGGAGGACATCGCCCGGACCCAGCGCCTGGAACCGATCCCGATCGAGGGCAGCGACGAGGTCGCCCGGTTGGCGAGCGCGTTCAACCAGATGCTCCGGGCGCTCTCGGCCTCGCAGCACCGGCAGCGGCAGCTGGTGGCCGACGCCGGGCACGAGCTCCGGACCCCGCTCACCTCGCTGCGCACCAACCTCGACCTGCTCGCCCAGGCCGGGACCAGCACCGGACTGTCCACGGAGAGCCGCGCCGAGCTGCTCGACGACGTCCGGGCGCAGATCGGCGAGATGACCACCCTGATCGGCGACCTGGTCGAGCTCGCCCGAGACGAACCCACCATCCCGCTCGTCGAGCCCGTCGAGCTGACCGCGGTGCTCGAGCAGGCGATCTCCCGGGTACGCCGCCGCGCCGACGTCGAGTTCGACGTCCATATCTCGCCGTGGTGGGTGGTCGGCGACGCGGCCGCCCTGGAACGGGCGATCACCAACCTGCTCGACAACGCCGCCAAGTGGAGTCCGCCCGGCGAGACCGTCATCGTCACCCTGCACGAAGGCACCCTGATGGTCGCCGACCACGGGCCGGGTATCGCGGCGCACGACCTGCCGCACGTCTTCGAGCGGTTCTACCGCTCGGCCGAGTCGCGGGGCATGTCGGGTTCCGGTCTCGGGCTCTCCATCGTCCGCTCGGTCGCCGAGCGGCACGGTGGCGTGGTCCGGGCAGGCACCGGCCCCGGGGGCGGCGCAGGTTTCTGGTTCAGCATCCCCGGCCAGTCCGCACCGCCCGAGGGCGCCGCGGACTGACGAGCGTCGTCAGACGTGGTGCAGGGCAAGGCGGAGGAGCGAAGGCGACCTTCAGCGGAGCGCAGCGGAGCGGTCTTCGAGCGACGACAACACAGCCCTGGGCCGCGGATGACGGCGCTCGAAGTCTTGGGGGGGTCGTAGGGGGCTCAAAGAGTGCTCTCAGGTTCACCGGGCACGCTCGGGGGCATGACGGAACAGAACACCCCTGACGACAACGCCCCCACCCCTCCGACCGGGACCGCCGGGGAGTTCCCGTGGTCCGTCCCGACCGAGCCGACCGAGCCGACCGTGGGACTGACCCAGCCGATCCCGCCGATCCCGCCGTACCTGCAGCCGACCCCGGTGCCGGCCGTCGCGCCCGCACGGCGCGGACTCACCGCAGCGGTCCTGGTCGGTGCCCTCGTCCTCGGCGGCGCCGCCGGCGTCGCCGGTGCCGCCGGGTACGACGCCTGGAAGGGCGACGAGACCTCCTCCACCACGGTCCGGAACAACGACGCGATCGAGGCGACGAACACCGCTCTCGTCCCCGACGGCTCGATCGAGAAGGTCGCCGCCGCGGTGCTCCCCTCCGTGGTGAAGATCAACGTCTCCGCCGGCAACGGCTCCGGGTCGGGCTCGGGCATCGTGCTGTCCGAGGACGGCAACATCCTGACCAACAACCACGTGGTCAGCGGAGCCGGTGAGAACGGCAGGATCACGGTGACCTTCAACGACGGCAAGACGGTGAAGGCGTCCATCGTCGGCACCGACCCGGTCACCGACATGGCCGTCATCAAGGCGGCTGGCGTCGACGGTCTGACGGCTGCCTCGCTCGGGCAGTCCTCCAGTCTCAAGGTCGGCCAGGCGGTGGTCGCCGTCGGGTCGCCGTACGGGCTGAACTCGACGGTGACCACCGGCATCGTCTCGGCGCTCAACCGCCCGGTGTCGGTGAGCACCAGCGAGCAGGACTCCCCCGGTTTCGGCTTCGGTCGCCAGCCGCAGCAGACCAGCCGGACGACATACCCGGCGATCCAGACCGACGCCGCGATCAACCCCGGCAACTCCGGCGGCGCGCTGGTCGACCTGAGCGGTCGGGTCGTCGGCATCAACTCCTCGATCCGCACCTCGGGCGGTTCCGGCTCCGGCTCGATCGGCCTCGGCTTCGCGATCCCGATCGACGAGGTGATGCCGATCGTGAACCAGATCCTCAACGGCGAGCAGCCGACGCACGCGCGGCTGGCGATCACCGTCTCCGACGTCGCCGCCGACGCGGCGGTCCAGGGAGCCCAGGTCGGCGACGTCGAGGACGGCGGCCCCGCCGACCAGGCCGGGCTGGAGAAGGGGGACGTGATCACCAAGGTCGACGACGACGTGATCGACGGTTCCGAGTCGCTGATCGCGACCATCCGCGGCCACCGTCCTGGCGAGGAGGTCACCGTCACCTACGTCCGCGACGGGAAGACCGAGACCACCACCGCGACCCTCGGGTCCGACGCCGACGCCACTCAGTCCTGACCCTCGGTGGTCGAGCCTGCCGAGACCCTCGTCAGAGGGCGGCCCGGAGACGGGCCGCCTTCCACAACGTCTCGGCGTACTCGTCGTCCACGTCGGAGCGGACCGTGATGCCTCCGCCGGTGCCGAGCTGCCACGGCCCGTCGCCGGCCCGGTAGAGCGACCGGATCACCACCCCGAGGTCGGCCCGGCCGTCCCCGGAGATCCAGCCGAACGCCCCGGCGTAGATGCCGCGGGGTTCCTCCTCCACCTGGTCGATGATCTGCATCGTGCGCAGCTTCGGCGCCCCGGTCATCGACCCGGCGGGGAACATCGACCGGAGCGCCGCCACCGTCCCCACCTCCGGACGTAGCTGCCCGGTGACCGTGGTGACCAGCTGGTGCACGCTGGCGTAGGACTCGACCGCCATCAGGCTCGGCACGTCCACGCTGCCGGTCTCGCAGACCATCGCCAGGTCGTTGCGGAGCAGGTCGGTGATCATCAGGTTCTCGGCGCGGAACTTCGGGTCCGTGGCCAGCCGGGTACGCAACAGCGCGTCACCGGCCGGGGTGGCCCCGCGGGGCGTGGTGCCCTTGATCGGCCGGGTCTCGACGCGGCGGTTCCGGTCGATGGTCGCGAACCGCTCCGGCGACGCGGAGAGCAGCCACACGTCGCCGTGCCGGAGCACGCCGGCGTACGGGGCCGGGTTGGTGGAGCGCAGCCGGCCGTAGATGTCGACCGGGTCCGCGGTCGAGGCCTGCGCGGCCCGGTAGGTCAGGTTCACCTCGTAGGAGTTGCCGGCCCGGAGGTGCTCGGTGACCTGGTCGAACGCGGCGGCGTACCACTCCGGGGTCGCCGACTCCTCAGGCTCGGCCGGCGACCACGCCGGCGCCGCCGTCTCCTCCTCCAGGACCTGGACGGTCCGGGCCCGCATCCAGACCGCATCCGGCAGTCCCGGCTGCGAACGCGCCGGCAGGTCGGGGCGCGCGGCGTACCCGAAGTACCCGACCCAGGAGGTGTCCGGGTCGCCGTCGAGACGGTCCTGGACGGCGGCGAAGACGTCGTCCCCGACGACCGCTCCGGAGGGGTGCTCGACGACCTCCCGGCGTACGGCGTCGTAGGTCAGCGACAGGTCGTCCGGCTCCAGCCAGCCCATGATCGAGCGACTTCCCGACCAACCCTGGGAGCCACCCCCGTCGAGCCAGAAGCAGCGCTCGTGCTCGGCGGCGATCCGGCGGAACTGCTCCAGCGCGCCTCCTCCTGAGGAGGTCGGTCCCCGACCGTCTCGAAGGGTCACCGGGCGCCCTCGTCCAGGAAGTTCGCGACCAGGCGGGCGCCGTGCTCGGAGAGGACCGACTCGGGGTGGAACTGGACCCCGTGCAACGGCAGGTCGCGGTGGGCGACCGCCATCACCACCCCGACCGACCGGGCCGTCACCCGGAGCACGTCGGGCACGGTGGTGGCCGCGAGCGAGTGGTAGCGAACAGCGTCGAACCGGGCCGGCAGTCCCGCGAAGACCCCGGTACCGTCGTGCTCGATCACGGCGACGTCACCGTGCGCCGGTTCGATCCGCTCCACGGTGCCGCCGTACGCCGTGACCAGGGCCTGCATCCCCAGGCAGACCCCCAGGACCGGCAGCCCGAGGGCGAAGACGTCCGGACCGAGGGCGAAGTCGCCAACGGCGCTCGGGTGCCCGGGGCCGGGCGAGAGCACCAGGTGGCTGTACCGGGTGGCGCGGGCGAGGACGCCGGGCTCGTCGTGCTCGACGACGTCGGGCAACGTGCCGGTCACACCGGCGACCAGGTGGACCAGGTTCCAGGTGTAGGAGTCGTGGTGGTCGACGACCAGGACCTGACCCGGTCGTCGAGCCTGTCGGGACGCGGCGACGGATCCGCCCTCCGCGCTCATGCTCAGTCCTGGACCAGGTCCAGCAGCAGCCGCTGCAGCAGCGCCACACCGTTCTCGGTGAGGATCGACTCCGCGTGGAACTGCACGCCCCGGAAGTGCGGGCCCGCGACGAGGTGGATGTCCCCGGTCGGGCCATCGGTCTCGGCACGGACCCCGTCGGGGAGCTGGTAGCCGTCGCCGACCCGGCCCACGAACGTGTTGTAGAACCCGACGACCTCGGACCGTCCGTCGATCGCGATCTCCGACTGGGTGCCCTGGAAGACGATGTCCTTGTAGGCGAGGGGGATCCCGAGCCGGTCGCAGAGGACCTGGTGTCCCAGGCAGACCGCCAGGAACGGGGTGCTCCCGGCGAGCAGGCCGTCGACCGCGCCGCGGAACGTCGCGATCTTCGGGTTCGTCACGTCGCGCGGGTCACCCGGTCCGGGTCCGACGACGGCGAGGTCGAACCCGTCGAAGCCCCCGGGTTTGAAGTCCTCGTGCCGGATGATCGTCGGCTTCATACCGAGCACCGCGAAGACGTGGTGCAGCATGTTCGCGAAGTCGTCCTCGCCGTGCAGGATGCCGACGGTGCGCCCGGCGAGCTCCGGCGCCGGCGCGGCGCCGCCCTGGTCGGTCAGCCAGAACTTGGAGAGCCGCTGGTTGCGGGAGTTCAGCGCGATCAGCACGTCCTCGTCACCGGCCAGGTCCTCGATCTGCGAGGGCTCACCACCGACGGCCGGCACCAGGCCGAAGGCACTGAGGATGCCGCCGGCCTTGGCCGCGGTCTCGGCGACCTCGGAGTGCGGGTCGGAGTCGCGGACCAGGGTGGCTCCAGCGGTGACCTTGAGCGCGCCGGTCGGCGAGACGTCGGCGGTGCGGATCAGGATCGGCGAGTCCGCGGTCTGGGCACCGGTCTCGTCCCGGCCGATCAGCGCCAGCGCACCGGCGTAGTACCCGCGCCCCTCGGACTCGTAGGCCTTGATCAGCTTGCAGGCGTTCTCGACCGGGGCGCCGGTGACGGTGGCGGCGAACATGCTCATCCGGAGCACGTCGCGGACGTCGAGGTGGGTGCGCCCGGCGAGCAGGTACTCGGTGTGCACCAGGTGCGTCATCGGCTTGAGGAACGGGCCGAGCACCTGGCCGCCCTCGTGGCAGATCTCGCACATCATCTTGAGCTCTTCGTCGACGACCATGAAGAGCTCGTAGATCTCCTTCTCGTCGGCGAGGAAGTCGAGGAGCTTCGCCTTCCGCTCGCCGGCTTCGAGACCGCGGAGCCGGAAGGTGCCCGAGATCGGGTTCATCCGGACGGCGCCCGCGTGCACGCTGACGTGCCGCTCCGGGGAGGCGCCGATCAGGAACCGGTCACCGGTCCAGAAGCAGTAGGTCCAGTAGGCGCCGCGCTCGTTCTCGAGCAGCCGGCGCAGCACGGTCAGCGCCTTGGCCGGTCCGGTCTCGGGGTCCCACCCGTCGAGCTGGGCGCGGTAGTGCCGGCCGACGACCAGGTTGGCGCCCTCGCCGTTGCCGATCTCGTCGGCGATGATCCGCTCGACGGTGCCGGCGTAGGTGTCGTCGTCGGTCTCGAAGCCACCCCGGTCGGTGAAGGTGATCGCCTCGTCGGGCAGTGCCGCGAGCAGGTCGGCCAGGGGCACCTCGGACTCGGACTCGATCTGGACGACGGCCAACGGGGTGCCGTCGTCGTGGACGTCGTACCCGCGCTCGGCGATCTGCCGGAACGGCACCGCCACCAGGGTGTCGAAGCGGCGCCCGGGCTCGGGCACACCCTCGGCGACCGGGATGTCGGCGAGGCGTTCGGTCGCAACCAGGGGACCGCCGACCAGGGTGACGGTCCCGCTGTCGCGGACCCGGATCACGGCCCACGCCTGCTGGCCCATCACCTCGGCGAGGGCGTCCCTCGCGGCGGCAGTAGCGGCGGGCTGGCTGGCGTTCATGCGGTGACGCTACCAACGCGGCAGCGGCCCGTCGGGTGCCTTTTGCCGCTGCGAGACGGTCAAGCCCGGTTTCGAGACAGGCCGTGCCGGCCTTCCTCAACCATCCGGATCGTTGAGGAGGCGCGCCAGCGCCGTCTCGAAACCCGTGGCGGACCACACCGAGCAACGCCGACAATCAGCCCATGTCCGACCGCACCCGCCTCCGTCGCGTTCCCGAGAAGGCCGCCACTGACCTCGCCGCACTGCACGCGGTTCTGGACGCGGCCCGGGTCGCGCACGTGGCGTTCGTCCAGGACGGCAGCCCGGTGAACATCCCGGTCGCCTCGGCCCGTGACGACGACCGGTTGCTGCTGCACGGCAGCACCGGGAGCCGACTCTTCCGTACCCTGGCGGCGGGTGCCGAGGTCTGTGTGACGGTCACGTTGCTGGACGGGATGGTGCTGGCCCGCTCCGCCTTCGAGTCCTCGATGCACTACCGCTCGGCGATGGTCTTCGGTGTCCCGGTCGCACTCCGGGACGAGGAGAAGCCGGTGGCGCTGCGGGCCATGAGCGAGGCCTGGATGCCCGGGCGCTGGGACACGCTGCGCCCCCCGCACCCCAAGGAGCTGGCGCAGACGATGGTGCTGGCGCTGCCACTGACCGAGTGGTCGGTGAAGCTCAGCTCCGGCGACCCCGACGACCCGGCCGAGGACCTGGACGAGCCGGTGTGGGCCGGCGTGCTGCCGATCGTGACGTCGTACGGCGACCCGGTGCCGGCACCCGACCTGCGCGGCGAGCCCGGGGTGCCGGCGTACCTGGATGACTGGACGCCCTGAGGCTCAGCGGACGCCGAGGCGGCCCGGGGTCTCGTCGTCGGCGCTCGCGAAGAACTCCCCCACGGCATCGACCATCTGGTCGAACGAGTCGGCCGCGAAGAGCACCGGCTGGTAGTGGGTGATGTCGTAGTCGATGGTCGCCATCGCGGCGAAGTCGAGCGGCCGGATCTCCATCGACCGGAACTCCTCGATCTCCCCGTACGACGAGAGGATGCCGGCGCCGTACGCACGCAGCTCGCCGTCCTCCCAGAGCACCCCGAACTCGAGGGTGAACCAGAAGACGTCGGCCACCGCCTTGAGTGCCTCCGGGGTGGAGACCCGGCGGGCTGCCGCTCCGGCGGCTCGCTTCAGCTGGGCCACCTGCGGGTCGGCGAGCAGGTTCCCGTGCCCCATCACCTCGTGCAGGATGTCGGGCTCCGGGGTGTAGAGCGGCGCGGCGTGGTGGCGCAGGTACTGGGTGGAGTGGAAGACGCCGTCCTCCAGGGACCCGTAGAACTCCTCGAGCGGCACGATGCCGGGTGCCGGCACGTAGCTGAAGCCGGTCAGCGGCATCAGCCCGGCGGTGACCTCGTCGAGCTGCGGCACGTGGTCGTGGGGCAGGTCCAGGGCGGCGGCCGCGTCCCGAAACGCCTTGCAGGCATAGAGATCGTGGAGCGGCGTGAGGTGCTCGCACACGGTCTGCCAGACCTTGTGCTCGACGTCGGTGTAGTCGATCTGCGGAATCGGTTGACCGGGCTCCCAGGCCAGGGCTGCGGCCGCGATCGCGTTGCGCCGCGCCCGGTACTCGGGATCGTCCAGGCCGGGGTGGCCCTCGATCAGGTGGACGGTGACCTCACCGTTCTCGTCGGTGGTCACGGGTGAGTAGAGCTGTGCTTCTTCGAACATGGGTGGTCCGTTCCTCGTGTGCAGCAGTCGCGGGGGTGGTGCAACTGCTTCCCTCCCATGAGAACCCCGCGGACCCGATCGCGCAAGTCACCCGCGGCGGTACGCCGGTGCCCGGGGGCTCGGCAGCGGGTCGCCGCTGGCCAGCAGCGGCAGCATCCGCGGGGCGATCAGCACCGAGAGCACCACGACGCTGGTGGAGCGCACCACCGAGGAGGACTGGTCGATCCGGACCAGCGTCGCCTGGAGCTCCGGGTGCGACCGGGTGGCGACCCGGCAGAGCACGTCGAAGGTGCCGGTGGTCACGTACGCCTCGAGGACCTGCGGGATCTCCCCGAGGTCCCGGGCGACGTCGTCCAGGGCTCCTTGGGCGATCTCCAGGGTGACGTAGGCCTGGACCTCGAAACCGGCGGCGGCAACGTCGAGGGTGGGGTCCCAGTCGGCGATGACGCCGGCGTCGGTGAGGCGGCGCAGCCGGCTGGCGACCGTGGCCCGGGCGACGTTGGTCTGCCGGGAGAGCTCCAGGTCCCCGGCTCGCGGTGAGGCGGAGAGGGCCGAGAGCAGCGCGATGTCGATCTCGTCGAGCGTGGTCGGTGACCGCATGACCCTCTCCTTAGCAGACTGTCTAGTTCAAACCGCCTTCAACTAGAACAAGTGTGCACCTTGACCACCCACAGATGGACACCTTGCCCCTGATCGACCGCGATGGTGTCCTCGACCCATGGCACTTGCAGACACCCTGACCAGCGAGGAGCGCCTCGCCGAGCTCGACCTGGACATGCTCAAGCAGCTCGTCGGCCTCGTCGAGTACGACGACGCCCAGGACCCGTTCCCGGTCACCGGGTGGGACGCCGCTGTCTGGGTGGTCGGCAACGCGACCCAGACGGCGCACTTCTTCGTCTCCGCCTTCGGGATGGACCTGGTCGCCTACGCGGGTCCCGAGACCGGCAACCGCGACCACGTGGCGTTCGTGCTCAAGAGCGGTGCGGTGCGCTTCGTGATCAAGGGCGGCGTCGACCCGAGCAGCCCCTTGCACGACCACCACCGCAAGCACGGTGACGGGATCATCGACATCGCCCTCGAGGTGCCCGACGTCGACCGGTGCATCGCGCACGCCCGCACGGTGGGGGCCACCGTCCTCGACGAACCCCACGACCTGACCGACGAGCACGGGACCGTGCGGCTGGCCGCGATCGCGACGTACGGCGACACCCGGCACACCCTGGTCGACCGGAGCGGGTACGACGGCCCGTACCTGCCCGGGTACGTCGCCCGCTCCTCGACGTACGTGAAGCGCGACGGCGCGCCGAAGCGGCTCTTCCAGGCGCTCGACCACATCGTCGGCAACGTCGAGCTCGGCCGGATGGACGAGTGGGTCGAGTTCTACCGCCGCGTCATGGGCTTCACCAACATGGCGGAGTTCATCGGTGACGACATCGCCACCGACTACTCCGCGCTGATGTCGAAGGTCGTCGCGAACGGCAACCACCGGGTGAAGTTCCCGCTCAACGAGCCGGCGATCGCGAAGAAGCGGTCGCAGATCGACGAGTACCTGGAGTTCTACGACGGCCCCGGCGCGCAGCACCTGGCGCTGGCCACCAACGACATCCTGACCGCGGTGGACGCGCTCCGCGCCGAGGGGATCGAGTTCCTGGCGACCCCGGACTCCTACTACTCCGACCCCGAGCTGCGGGCCCGGATCGGCGAGGTCCGCGTCCCGGTCGAGGAGCTGCAGAAGCGAGGCATCCTGGTCGACCGGGACGAGGACGGCTACCTGCTGCAGATCTTCACCAAGCCGCTCGGCGACCGGCCGACGGTCTTCTTCGAGCTCATCGAGCGGCACGGATCGCTCGGCTTCGGGAAGGGCAACTTCAAGGCGCTCTTCGAGGCGATCGAGCGCGAGCAGGAGCGGCGGGGGAACTTCTAGCCATGGCGCACTACCAGCGGGTCGGCGACGTACCGCCGAAGCGGCACACCCAGCACCGGGGCCCTGACGGCGCCCTCTACTTCGAGGAGCTGATGGGCGAGGAGGGCTTCTCCTCGGACTCCTCGCTGCTCTACCACCGGCACATCCCGTCGGCGATCCTCGACGCCCGCGTCTGGGACCTGCCCGACCAGGCCACCACCCCCAACCACCCGCTGATCCCGCGGCACCTGACCCTGCACGACCTCTTCACCGGGGACAGCTGGCGGGAGACCGACGCGGTCACCGGCCGACGACTCGTCCTCGGCAACGGCGACGTCCGGATCAGCTACGCCGTGGTCGGGGCGCCGTCGCCGCTCTACCGCAACGGCGTCGGCGACGAGTGCGTCTACGTCGAAGCCGGGTCGGCGGTCGTCGAGACGGTCTTCGGGTCGCTGGAGGTCGGCGAGGGCGACTACGTCATCCTGCCGCGGGCGACGACGCACCGCTGGGTGCCGACCGGCACCGACCCCCTGCGGCTGTACGTCGTCGAGGCGAACAGCCACATCGCGCCGCCGAAGCGCTACCTGTCGCGGTACGGGCAGCTGCTCGAGCACGCGCCGTACTGCGAGCGGGACCTGCGGGTTCCCGGCGCTCCGCTCCTCGTCGACGGCGTGGGCGTCGAGGTCTACGTGAAGCACCGCGGCTCCGGGCCCGGCGGGATCGTCGGCACCGTGCACGTCGTCCCGGACCACCCGTTCGACGTGGTCGGCTGGGACGGCTGCCTCTACCCCTACGTGTTCAATATCGCCGACTTCGAGCCGATCACCGGCCGGGTCCACCAGCCGCCGCCGGTCCACCAGGTCTTCGAGGGCCAGAACTTCGTGATCTGCAACTTCGTGCCGCGCAAGGTCGACTACCACCCGCTCTCGATCCCGGTGCCGTACTACCACTCCAACGTCGACTCCGACGAGGTGATGTTCTACGTCGCCGGCGACTACGAGGCACGCAAGGGATCGGGCATCGGTCCCGGCTCGATCAGCCTGCACCCGGGCGGGCACAGCCACGGTCCGCAGCCGGGGGCGTACGAGAAGTCGATCGGGGTGGAGTTCTTCGACGAGCTCGCCGTCATGGTCGACACCTTCCGGCCGCTGGAGCTCGGCGAAGCGGGCCGCGCGGTGGACGACGGGGTCTACCTGACGTCGTGGAGCCGGGGCCAGCAGTGAACCTGACCTTCGACGACGCGGCGGTCTTCCCGCCCGGAAATCTGCCGCTGGCCGAGGCCGTCCCGGCGCACCACCAGCACCGGAAGGCCCCGTACTCCCGGCTCGTGGGCCCGCTGGTAGTCGCCCTCGACGCCCTCGCGCTCCTCGACGGAGCGGGGCCGCTGGACGTGGCCGTCGTCGTCCCGGACGCCGCCGGCGCTGCCGCGGCGATCGCGCAGGCCCGCACGCTCCCCGGGATCCGGCTGGTCGCGCTCGAGGTCTCCGACGCTGGCGTCGAGGAGTTGCAGGCTTCGATCGGTGAACCCGCCGACATCACGGTCTACGTCGAGCTCCCCCGCGACGAGCGCCGGGCACCGCTGATCGCCGCGCTGGCCGGGACGTCGTACCGGGCCAAGCTGCGGACCGGCGGGCCCCGGGCCGACTTCTACCCCGGTGAGCAGGAGCTCGCTGCGGCGGTGGTCGTGCTGACCGCGGCCGGGGTGCCGTTCAAGGCGACCGCCGGGTTGCACCACGCGGTACGCCGTACCGACCCGGTCACCGGGTTCGAGGAGCACGGCTTCCTCAACCTGTGGGCCGCCACCGCGACGGCCCAGGCCGGCGCCGGGGTCGACGCGGTTGCCGCCGTCCTCGCGGAACGGGACCCCGCCCGGGTGCCGCTGCCCGAGGGGGACGTCCTGCTCGGCTCGGTCGGCACCTGCAGCATCGACGAGCCGGTCGCCGAGCTGACCGGTCTCGGACTGCTGGACCTGGCGGTGGCGCGATGAGCGACAGCGACCTCTTCGGCCTCGGCAACCTGCCGTACGGCGTCTACTCGGTCGCCGGGTCGGCGCCGCGGGTGGCGACCCGGTTCGGCGACCACGTGGTCGACCTGGCCACGCTGCTCGGCGACGACGTCTTCGCCGCACCGAGCCTGAACCCGTTCCTGGCCCAGGGCCGGGAACGCTGGGACGCTGTCCGTGCCGCGATCGCCGCGGCGCTGCTCGACGGGCTCCCCACCGCCGGCGTCCACCCGGTCGCGGACGTGACCCTGCACCTGCCGTTCGAGGTCGCCGACTACGTCGACTTCTACGCCTCCGAGCACCACGCCTCGAACCTCGGGCGGCTGTTCCGGCCGGACAACCCCGACCCGTTGCTCCCGAACTGGAAGCACCTGCCGGTCAGCTACACCGGCCGCGCCGGTTCGGTCGTGGTCTCCGGAACGGACGTCGTCCGGCCCTGCGGTCAGCGGGTTTCGACAAGCTCAACCACCGAAGGCGGTGGCCCGGTCCCGGAGTTCGGGCCGTCGCAGCGACTCGACATCGAGGCCGAGGTGGGCTTCGTCGTCGGCGTCGGCAACCCGATGGGCACCTCGATCCCGACCACGGCCGCCGAGGACCACCTCTTCGGCGTGGTGCTCTTCAACGACTGGTCGGCGCGCGACATCCAGGCCTGGGAGTACGTCCCCCTCGGCCCGCACCTGGGCAAGTCGTTCGCCTCGACGATCTCGCCGTGGGTGGTCCCGCTGGCCGCCCTGGACGCCGCCCGGGTCCCTACCCCGACGCAGGGTCCGACACTGCCCTACCTCACCCTCGACGAGCCGTGGGGTCTGGACATCACTCTGGAGGTCGAGCTGAACGGCGAGGTGATCAGCCGGCCGCCGTACGCCTCGATGTACTGGTCGCCCGCGCAGATGCTCGCCCACCTCACCGCCAACGGCGCCCCCACCCGGACCGGGGACCTGTTCGCCTCGGGCACCGTGTCGGGTCCGACCCAGGACCAGGTCGGCTCGCTGATCGAACGCGGCGAAGGCTTCCTCGCCGACGGCGACGTCGTCGTCCTGCGCGCGACCGCCCCCGGCCCCGACGGCACCCGGATCGGCTTCGGCGAGGCGTCCGGCCGGATCACCGCAGCACGCTTCGAGGAGACCTCACGATGACCGCGACCACCCAGCACACCCCGATGAAGGAACTCCTGGCCCGCTTCGAGGCGAAGCCGCCGGAGATCGTCTTCGAGTGGAACGACGCCGAGACCGAAGCCAAGGGCTGGGTGGTGATCAACTCGCTGCGCGGCGGCGCTGCCGGCGGCGGCACCCGGATGCGGCCCGGCCTGGACCGCGGCGAGGTCGAGGCACTGGCGAAGACGATGGAGGTGAAGTTCACCGTCTCCGGCCCGGCCATCGGCGGCGCGAAGTCGGGGATCGACTTCGACCCCGCCGACCCGCGCCGGCACGGCGTCCTGACCCGGTGGTTCAAAGCGGTGACCCCGCTGCTGAAGGCGTACTACGGCACTGGGGGCGACCTGAACGTCGACGAGCTGCACGACGTCATCCCGCTCACAGAGCGGTACGGGCTCTGGCACCCGCAGCAGGGCATCGTCAACGGCCACTTCACCGCGGACGAGCGCGAGCTGGTGCAGCGGGTCGGGATGCTGCGGCTCGGGGTCTCCAAGGTCGTCGAGGACCCCCGCTTCACACCGGACCGGGACGCGAAGTACACGATCGCCGACCTGGTCACCGGGTGGGGCGTCGCCGAGTCGGTAATCCACTACTACGGGATCTACGAGCCCGCGCCGGACCTGCTCGGCGCGAACGTCCGCGGGAAGCGCGTCATCGTCCAGGGCTGGGGGAACGTGGGTTCGGCCGCGGCGTACTACCTGGCCCAGGCGGGCGCCCGGGTGGTAGGCATCATCGACCGCGACGGCGGCCTGCTCAACCCGGACGGCTTCACCGCCGAGGAGGTGCACGCGCTGTTCCTCGGCAAGTCCGGCAACGGGCTGCGTGCCGACGGGGTGCTGCCCTTCGACGAGGTGAACGCCAAGATCTGGGACCTCGGCGCCGAGATCTTCCTGCCGTGCGCGGCGTCCCGGCTGGTCACCTTCGAGCAGGTCGAACGGCTCCGCGCCGGCGGCCTCGAGGTGATCTCCGCCGGAGCCAACGTCCCGTTCGCGGACCCCGAGATCTTCTACGGGCCGATCTACGAGTACGCCGACCAAGGCGTCAGCGTGATCCCCGACTTCATCGCCAACTGCGGGATGGCTCGCGCCTTCACCCTGCTGATGGGCGGGGAGGGCGAAGTCACCGACGAGGTCATCCTCGGCGACGTCTCCCGGACCATCCGGCACGCCCTGGAGAAGTGCCACCAGGAGTCGCCAGCGCGGACCGGTCTGGCGGCGACGGCGTTGACGTTGGCGCTGGACCAGCTGGTCTGAAGGCGGTCTGGGCGGCTCGGCGTGAGGGGTGTCGGACAGGGCGCGCCGCTGTTGCTACCAGCCCGGGCTGGTCTAGGCACGCATGTTCGGCGCGATGGCGGCAACTTCCGTCCTGTGGAAGCCTTGGCGCGCGCTCGGGCGCGCCTCTGCCTCCTTCCCTCCCAGGAGCCCGCATTGACTCCGTCCCGCCGCCCTGCCCTCTTCCTAGCGATCGCCGCTGTTGTCACCAGTTTCGTAGCGTTGTCCCCTTTGAAGGCGGACGCCGAAGCAGGGCATGCGCCCGGCACTCCGTGGTCGGTCACAGGGCAATCCGTCTCTGCGCTCACGAGCCAATGGGTCGGATCCGGCAGTGGGCCCTATGTCAACGCCTACGGTCTGGGATGTCACGACCAGAGCTTCTGCGCTGTCGGCGGCGTCCTGCACTCGTCCGGCTCACTCACCCAGGGCTGGTTCGGGATCCTTCGCAACGGGGTCCTCGAGGACCAGGTCGTTCTCCCGGCCCCGTTTGCCCCGTCCGGCGGCGGTCGCCAGGGAAGCGTGATTCACGGCGCAGCGTGCTCCGGCGAATCACGGTGCATGGTCGTGGGTCGGGAGGACCGTGAGGACGAAGGCGGCTCTTGGCGGATCCATCCGATGATTCAGGAGTTCGACGGCTCCTCATGGAGCCGGGTGGAAACACCGGCTTCCATGGTGGGGATGGTTCTCGACGAACTTTCGTGCGTTGGTCCTGACTTCTGCATGGCAGCGGGCCTTCGGTACACCTCGGGATCGAACACGGGAGCTGCAGCGGTCTACCGGGACGGGGTCTGGGCTCCGATCGAGCTGCCCGAGCTGCTTCCGTCGAGCGTGTCAGACGTCTCCTGCGTGAGCGACAGCTACTGCCTCCTGCTCGGTATGTCGACCGGTCGAGACGTGCTGATCTACGACGGCGCCGAGGTCCACCAGGGCGCAAGCCTTCCCGACAACGCCGAGTTCGGATCGTCATTCCAGAAGGTCTCGTGCACCGCAGTCGAGGAATGCACCTTCTCCGGAGGGGTTCGCAACGGGTCAACGCCGCAGATTGCGATCCTCGGCCAACTGCGCGGCACGTCCTGGCGGGAGTGGCTGCCTCCTGTCCAGACGGCAGTGTCCGAGGTCGCCTGCACGTCGGCCGACGACTGCACTGCAACCGGAACAACCGACAACGGAAGCAACCCGTACTTCGCACGCTTCAACGGGTCGGACTGGGTTCCTTCCGCGCTTGCCGAGCCCTCAGACACAACGGTCGATCACGTCAGCGTCGATCAACTTTGGTGCGGCGAAGGTAACGCCTGCATGGGGGTGGGTGGAGCGTGGCAGCTGACGTCCTCGAACACCACCTACAACCAGCGGCTCGGCATCTTCCGCCCGCAGCTGCCGGTGCCGGTGGACGTTGCCGGGTCGCAGGCCCAGGGGTCGCACAGTCCGACGTTCGAATCGTCGACGCCAGGACCCGGCCCCCAGCCGAGTGGCACGACCCTGTGCACCTCGGTGGAAGGAGGAACACCGATCTCTCCGTCGCTGGCTGAGGGCACCTACACCATCGACGGCGCGAGCTGCAGTGGCGCGGTGCTGTCGCAGGACGACCGATACGCGGTCTACTCCGGCAGCTTCACCGTCGGTGCGCCGGCAACCGTGCCTTCCTCCCCCGAGTTGGCTGCCGCGGGGGGAATGTGCTGCAGCGGAGGTGTCGTCGTCCGGTGGATGCCCGTCATCGCCCCCGCCGACGGAGGCGACAAGGTCACCGGCTACACGGTGACGCGAGTCGCCCCGGGCGGGGAGAGGACCGATTTCTCGGTTGCCCCAGGACCCGGCAATCCGTACCTGGAGTACATCGACAGCGCGGTCACCGATCCCCACGGCTACACCTACGAGATCGTGGCGACGAACCACATCGGTTCCAGCGCGCCCACCATCCACCGCCCCGAGGTGCGGACCGCGCCCGGTCCCGTTCTCAACCTTGCTGGATCAGGGCAGAACGACGAGGTCGTGTTGACGTGGGAGCAGCCAGCGTCCGACGGCGGAAGTCCGATCGTCAAGTACGACATCTACAGGGTCGACCGCTACACCGGCGACGGTCCGACGGATTCGGTTCCAGGTGACCAGCTGACGTACACCGACACGAGCGTGGCGCCAGGCGGGATCTACCAGTACTACGTGTTCGCGCAGAACGAAGCGGGACTCGACTCCCTGAACGTCGGCAACTACGAGGACTTCCGGTATGTCGACGTCGAGGTCACCGACTCCTCGGACCCGTCGGCACCGTCCGATCCAGATCCGGGTTTCTGGTCATCGCTGCCGTTCGACACCAAGAGCGGCGGGGAGCACTCGGCAGACCCGATGCCTGACGGCCGGATCGGGTTCACGATGCGATCCGAGGACGTGACCCTGGTCAAGATCTGGGATCCGGAGACCGAGGCGTACGAAGAGCTCCCCGGGATCCCGGGGAGCGGTACTCATGTGGTGCGCTCGATACTCCGTCTCGAGGACGGTCGCTACGCCGTGATCGGCGCGCGTAACAGCACGACGTTCGTCGCCGTGCTCGACGGCGCCTCGTGGAGCTTCCACGAGGCGGGTCCCGAGTTCAGCGCGTGCTCCTGGGTGTTGTGCTGGCAGTTCCGCGGGATCGTTCTGCCCGACGGCCGCGTCCTGGTCTCAGGCACGACAGCCAACTGGACCTGGGACCCCGCTACCGACGAGTTCGCCAACGTGAACGGTGTCGGCGGGACCAGCCAGATGCACGAGATCAACGGCCAGGTGTACTCGGCGACGAACGGGGTGCTGCGGTCGTTCGACCCCACCACCGACACCTGGTCAACTCGCGCAAGCGTCGGGGTTGATGGACCTTTCGAGGGCCCGCAGCAGTTGTTCCAGGTCGACGACCGACGGCTGGTCGTGGTCAGCCAGGGTCTGAGCGGTGGGGTCTACAACACCACAACCGGCGTCATGAAGCCGTTGCAGGGGCCGGGCGGCACCGTCCCCCACCAGATCGCCACACACGGGGTGCAAGCCAACGGTCACGTGTTGGCGCTCGGCATCTATGCAGTCGGTGACTATGCGTTCGACCTCGACCCCATCGCGCGCACGTGGGTGAGGATCGAGGGTCCGATCATGCCCGGCGGCTCGGAAGGTTTCTACTTCCAGCAGACTGCTCGGACTCCTGATGGATTCGCCTTCATCCGGGCAACGGCAACCGGGGGGCCTACAGAGCTGTGGCGCTTCCGATCCGACCCGCCAGCAGGTGCGACCGTACCCGCTGCTCCGCGGATCACCGGCTACTCCTGCTGCAGCTCGGGCGTCAAGTTCACGTGGTCGGCCGTGAGCGGCAAGGACGAAGGAGGTGTCGTCATCTCCAAGTATCGCGTGGTGCGGTCAGGAGCCGGAGGGATCGAGACCTTCGACATCCCGCGCGGTAACCTGCAGTTCACCGATCCCAACGGGACGGCGGACGGCCAGACCTACACCGTCAGCGCGGTCAACGGCATCGGTGAGAGCGCCACCACCCCAGTCCCGATCGGGGAGATGGACGTGGCAGGCCCGGTCAGGAACCTGACCGCGACGGGGAACGGCAAGGCCGTGATCACCTGGGACGCCCCGGAGAGTGACGGCGGGTCTCCGATCATCGAGTACCTGATCATCCGTGCCGACCGCTACACCGGCGGCGTGGTCCCGACGGCCGTCGTCCCGGCAGACGTCCGGCGCTACGTCGACACCGACGTACAAGTCGGCAACTACTACGAGTACTACGTCTACGCGCGCCAGGCCAACGGCACCGACGCACTCTCGGCTGGTCGGTACGAGCAACTCAGGAACGTCGGGATCACGATCACTCCCCGGACCAACGAAGCGCCGGTGACGGCAGATGCTTCGAGGTCCGTCGTCGGAGACCGGAGCTCGGGCATCGTCCTTTCGGCCCACGACGCCGATGGCGACGGGCTCACCTTCGCGGTGACGGATGGTCCGGACCACGGCTCCCTGGTCGGCGATGCCCCGAACCTCACCTACACGCCGACCGAGGGCTACACCGGGCCGGACGAGCTGACCTACTCGGTCGACGACGGCAACGGTGGCACCACCACCGGCACTGTTGCGATCACGGTGACCTCACCCGAATCGGGTATCTCCTCGGTCTCGCAGCCGGTCGAGGCGGGCCAGACGGTCGCCACCGCGGCGGAACCGTCTGCCAACGAGCCGGCCACCTCCGCTGTCACATCGCCCGTGCCCGGCGAGATCACGATCACCCAGGACCCGTCGATCGAGAACCCGGCCGGTTACGAGGTCGTCGGCGCTCAGTTCCAGATCGAGGCACCGACCGCATCGGCCGACGAGCCGCTACGGCTGGTGTTCCAGCTTGCCGAAAGCCAACTGCCTCCCGGAGAGGGCGCCGAGTCTGTGACCGTGTTCCGCAACGGTGAAGCGATCGAGCTTTGCGACCCGGACTCGCTGGGCCAGGCGAAGCCCGACCCCTGCGTGTTCTCACGATCTCTGAGCGACGGTGTCGTCCGGATCGAGGTGCTCACCTCACATGCGTCGTCGTGGACGTTGGGGGTGGAGCAGACCGAGACGGTCACGGAGCTCGCTTCGGTCGCTCCGTCGACCTACGGAGAGCCGGTGACGTTGTCGGCAACGGTGGCGACGATTGCTGGGGGAGCTGTCGACGGGGAGGTGATCTTCTCCGAGGTCATCGACGGTTCCGAGATCGTCCTCGGGACCGCGCTGCTGCAGGACGGCGTCGCCGAACTGCAGGGCCTTAGGCTCGCAGCGGGCACGCGCCGTGTGCGTGCGGCGTACATCGGAAAGGGCACACTTCTGCCGAGCACATCGTCCGATGTCGAGCTCGTCGTCGCGCCCAGAGCAGTTCTGGTGACCGTCACCGGCACCAAGGTTCACGGCTCCGAGGCGACGACGTTCTCGGTATCCGCCGACGTGCCCGACGGGCTGTCACTGAGAGGCAACGTCGCGTGCACGAATGTCGCAGATGGGCAACTCGTCAACGACGAACTGCCAGCGGGGAACTACGTCATGGACAGTTCGACCTGCTCGGGGCTCGCCCTGACTGGCGCCTCCGCTGCCAATCACCAGGTCACCTACGCCGGCGGAACCGTCGTAGTGGCGAAGGCACCCGTGTCGGTCACGACCACGTCGACGTCCGGCCTGATCAGCCTGCTCACCTTCAAGGTGACCTACTCCTCGAAGGTGGTCTCAGCAGTGAACGGTCGCCCGATCGAAGGTGTCAAGGTAACGACGCGCGTCAACGGCGGTTCGCCCACGACAGGCTGTACCGCGGTAACCAACGCAGCCGGCGTCGCGACGTGTTCTGCCGGACCGTTCAACGTCGCTGTCGGTGTCGGGTTCACCGCAATAGCGGCGGAGTCGACCAACCACAACGCAGGAATCGGCACCGGGAGGATCGGCCTACTCTGATCCGGATCACCCGTAAGGCGCCGTAGCTCACGAGCTGAGCCGCCGGCACATGGTGGCTCAAGGAGCGGCACCTGTGACGACGGCACCGGCCTCCGGTGCGAAACCGAGCGCTTCCACGGGCAGCCTAGAACTCCTTCGACGCCCGCCAGGTCCGCTCGAACGGCAACCGCCACGCGTGCGGGGCGATCAGCTGGTGGATCGCGTTCGGCCCCCAGCTACCCGGTGAGTAGGTCCGCACCGGCGGCGGGTGGTCGAGCAGCGGCTGGGACTTCTCCCAGAGCGTCTCGACGCCGTCGGCGGTGGTGAACAGCGTGTGGTCGCCGCGCATCGCGTCGTAGATCAACCGCTCGTAGGCCTCCAGCACCGAGCCGGAGCTGGTCGTCTCGTGGGTCGCGAACTGCATCGAGAGCTTCTCCAGCTTCATCCCCGGCCCGGGACGCTTGCCGTAGAAGGAGAGTGACATCTTCGACTGGTCGGCGAGGTCGAAGGTCAGGTGGTCGGGGCCGTGGGTGCCCGCGTTGGAGCCGGCCGGGAACATCGTCAGCGGCGGCTCCTTGAAGGCGATCGAGATGATCCGCGCCCCCTCGGCCAGCTTCTTTCCGGTCCGCAGGAAGAACGGCACGCCGGCCCAGCGCCAGTTGTCGATCTCGACCTTCAGCGCGATGAACGTCTCGGTGTCGGAGTCGTCCGCGACCGCCGCCTCGCCGCGGTAGCCCTCGTACTGCCCGCGGACGACGTTGGTCGGCTCGAGCGGGCGCATCGAGCGGAACACCTTGTTCTTCTCGTCGCTGATCGGGCCCGGTGCCAGCGACGTCGGCGGCTCCATCGCCATGAACGCCAGCACCTGCATCAGGTGGGTGACCACCATGTCGCGGTAGGCGCCGGTGTGCTCGTAGAACGCCGTACGCCCCTCCAGACCGAGCATCTCCGGTACGTCGATCTGCACGTGGTCGATGAAGTTGCGGTTCCAGATCGGTTCGAAAAGGCCGTTGGCGAACCGGAACGCCAGGATGTTCTGAGCCGCCTCCTTGCCGAGGAAGTGGTCGATCCGGAAGACCTGGCTCTCGTCGAAGACCTGGTGCACTCGGGCGTTGAGCACCCGCGCCGTACCCAGGTCGGTGCCGAACGGCTTCTCCATGATCACCCGCGAGCGCTCGACCAGCCCGGCCTCGGCGAGCTGCCGGATGACGTCGAGCGCCGCCTTCGGCGGGACGCTGAGGTAGTGCAACCGGCCGATGTCGTGGGCGACCACGTCGATCTCGGTGACCAGCTCGGCCTCCGCCATCGAAACCGCCTCGGCCAACGCGCTCGGGCCGTAGGACTGCGGGACGTAGCTGAGCATCGCCCCGAACCGCTCCCACCGGGCGTCGGTCACCTCGCCCTTCCCGAACTCCTCGCACGCGTCCCGGGCGAACTTCACGAAGTGCTCGGAGTCGACCTCCTCCAGCGACGTGCCGACGATCCGGGCGTCCTTCAGCAGGCCCGCTTCGAACAGCCGCAACAGGCCCGGCAGCAACTTACGTCGCGCCAGGTCCCCGGTCGCGCCGAACAGCACGATGACGTGCGGTCGATCCATGGAACGACGGTAGCCCTCCGGTGTTGCGGCCGCATTAAGTCTGGAGGACGCGACGACCGTCAGCCGCTGGTCAGGCCCCGGCACTGGTACTTGCGACCCTCGATCGGCAGCCAGGCGCTGCCCGACCACTGGATGAACCGCCAGCAGTCGCCGATCTTCTTCGACCCGACGTGCATGGGGGCGTGCGCGCCGTTGGAGGTCCAGTTGTCGACCGTCCGCATCGAGGAGATCAGCGAGGCCCGGGTGAGCTTGCCGCCGAGCTTGGTGGCCTGCTCCACGAAGAGCCGGGCCGAGGACCAGGCGAAGAGCCCGAAGAACGTCGGCTTGGCCCCGGGCACGACCTGCTGGAGCCACTGCATGTACAGGGTCAGCTCGCGGTTCGTGGCCGCTTCCTCGAACGGGACGAAGTTCAGGAACACCACGGTGCCCTTGGCAGCGTCGCCGGCCAGCTTCGGGTACTCGTCGTTGTACGCGCTCGGGTCGAGCAGGTAGAGCTTCGGCTGGAAGCCGTTCGAACCGAACGACTGCGCCAGCCGGGCGAACTGCTGCGAGGACGCGATGAACTGGACCGATTGGACCCCGGCGTCCTTCATCTTCTGCACGTACGGCGAGTAGTTGAAGTCGGCGACGTCGATGGCCGACTCGTAGGTGTAGTCGACGCCGCGGGCTCGCGAGTGCTTGATCTGGCTCTTGCCGTTGGCCGCCGAGGCACCGATCGAGATGTAGAGGAAGCCGGCGTCCTTGCCACCGGTGCGCCGCTTGATGAAGTCGGGTACGGCGTTCTGGAACGCCTGCGGTCCCGCCGGCTGGGCCCCGAAGCAGGTCGTGCAGGTGCCGCGGGGAACCGTGGTGGCGATCGCCCGGATGTCCGGAAGCCCGCACTGCTCGGCGGTCTTGGCGCCGCCGGAGTCGAAGGCCGACATCGAACCGACCATGGCGAAGTTGTTCTCGCAGCCCTTCGCGTAGGCCTGCTGGTCACCGCCGGCGTCGGTCTTGCTGTCGTACAGGTCGAGCTCGAGCTTCCGCCCGCAGATGGTGGAGCCGGTGTTGTTGAAGTACGCCACGTAGGCGCGGGTCGCCTGCTGGGTGGCGGTGAAGAGTCCGGGGACCGGGCCGCTGATGTCGGAGGCGTTGCCGATCTTGATCACCTTGTCGGTGATGCCCTTACCGTTCTTGAACCCGGCGCAGGACGCGCCGTTCGGCGCTGCCGGGGCGCCACCGCCGCCACCGCCACCGCCGCCGTTGCCGGAGGTGACCGGCGCGTTGCCCGGGTCGGCACCGCCGGTCGGGTCACTCGGGGTGCCGGCACCCTCGGTCGGGTCGACCACTTCACCGGTGGTCGGGTCGACGACCGCGCCGCCGGTACCCGCACCCTGGCCGCCGCCTGCGTTCCCCGAGATCGCCGCATTGGCCGCGGCCGCCGTCTTCGGGTCGATGGCACTGCCGCCGCAGCCCGCGAGGGTGATCGAGATCGTGCCGACCAGCGCAGCGAGCAGCGCGGTGCGGACCGGCCGGAGCCGGGAACGGTGAGGGCCCATTGAGCGAAGGTACCTAGTCACGCGATCAAATCAAGACCGAGGACCAAATATCACGATAATTCCGTTTTCGCGCAATTCAGCGTGTTCAGGACCCTCAGGCGTGCGAGGAAACCGTCACCATCTGCTGCGTCGCACGCGTGTAGACGACGTACAAGGTCGCCCGTCCGGTCGACGATTCCGTCTCGATCTCGGCCGGCTCCACGACCACGATCGCGTCGAACTCGAGCCCCTTGGTGTCCAGGCCCGTCAGCACCACGACCCGGGCATCGTCACCCGTGGTCATCGGTGCGACCTCGGGCCAGCCAGCGACCCAGGTTCCGACCTCGGAACGCCGCGCTACCGGTACGACGATGCCGACGGTCCCCTCGACGCTCGCCACCAGATCGGCCAGCGCCCGCCGGGTCGCCCCCTCCAGGTCGGAGTCGACGACGTGCCGGGGGTCGATGCCGGTCGAGCGAACCGCGTTCGGCAGGTCGGCCTGAAGCCCGACGCGCTCGGCGTACTCGGCGGCGAAGGCGTAGATCTCTGCGGAGTTGCGGTAGTTCGTGGAGAGGTGGAACTCGTGCAGCGCCTTGTCCCCGAGAGCGGCAGCGCGGGCCCGGTTCGCCTCCTCCGGCACCGGCCAGGACGACTGCGCCGGGTCGCCGACGATCGTCCAGGTGGCGGTCCGGCCGCGGCGGCCGACCATCCGCCACTGCATCGGCGTCAGGTCCTGCGCCTCGTCGATCAGGACGTGCGCGTAGCCGTCGTCCTCGACCCGGTTGGTCGGCGGGGTCCAGGAGCGTTGACCGCCCCACTCGCGCTCGGTCGCCAGGGTCAGCTCGGAGAGCGAGGAGTCGGCCAGATCCAGCGGGTCCTCGTCGGCGTCGTTGGCCAGCGGCGGATCCCCGAGGAGGTAGCGCAGCTCGTCGATCAACGGGATGTCGTCGACCGACAGGTCCTCGCCCCACGACTTGGTCAGCAGCCGGACGGCCTCGTCCTCGAGCACGCCCTCGGCGACCCGGGTCAACATGTCGGTGTCCTGGAGCCACCCGAGCACGGTCGCGGCGTCGAGCACCGGCCACCAGGACGCGGCGAAGTCGAGGAACCGGTCGTCGGTGCGCATCTCGTCGGCGAAGTCCTCCTTGGTGCGCTCGCGCGCACGCTCGGACTTCACCTGCCGCCAGAGGTGGTCGATCAGCGTCGAGGCGACCTTGGAGGTGGTGCGGTTGCGCGGACCCATCGACAGCAGCTGGCGGCGTACCTGACCGAGCTCGCGCGGACCGAGGACCAGGACGTCGTCCCGGTAGAACGTGCGGAACTCGCGCGGCGCACCCGGCACGGACTGCCGAGCGGTACGGCGCAGCACCTCGGCCATGTCCGCGGAACCCTTGACCTCGGCCACCCGCGGGTCGTCGCGGCGGCTCGCCCGGAGTCCGTCGACGACGTCACCGAGCGAGCGAAGCGCGACCGCGGTCTCGCCCAGCGAGGGCAGCACCCGCTCGATGTAGCGCATGAAGACGCCGGAGGGTCCGACGACCAGCACGCCGCCGGTCTCGTAGCGGCGGCGGTCGCCGTACAGGAGGAACGCGGCGCGGTGCAGGGCCACGACGGTCTTGCCGGTGCCAGGACCGCCGGTGATCAGGACGACGCCCTTCTCCGGAGCGCGGATCGCCTGGTCCTGCTCGGCCTGGATGGTCGCGACGATCGAGTGCATCGAGCGGTCACGGGCGCGGGAGAGCTGGGCCATCAGGGCGCCCTCGCCGACGATCGGGAGGTCGCGGCTCGTCTCGGCGTCGGCCTCCGGGTCCAGCAGGTCGTCCTCGACGCCGATCACGGTTTCGGCGGTGCTGCGCAGGATCCGGCGACGGATGACGCCGCGGGGCTCCGCGGGAGTCGCCTGGTAGAAGACCGCGGCCGCGGGCGCGCGCCAGTCGATCAGCAGGATGTCGTGATTGGCGTCGCGCAGACCGATCCGGCCGACGTACCGGGGCTCGGTGTCGATCTCGTCGCGCATGTCGAGGCGTCCGAAGACGAGGCCCTCGTGGGCGGCGTCCAGGGTGGCGATCCGCTTCGCTGCCTGGAAGAGCATGGCGTCCCGCTCGACCAGACCGCCCTCGTGACCGAGCTGTCCGCGGGCACGCCCCTCTGCGGCGAGACCCTCCGCAGACTTGGCCGAATCCGCGAGCTGGCGGTAGACAGTGTCGACGAACTCCTGCTCGCTGGCTATCTCGCGGGCGGCGACGTCATCGTTCAACTTCGCTGGTCCTTCGGAACGGAAACGGGGAGTCGTTCACTCTACCGGTGCAGCGGACGCGGGACTCAGGGAGTCCGGGAATCCGGGCTGATCTGCGCGACATGGTCTCCACAACCTGCGGAGCCCGGGAGTTCTCCACAGTCTTGGATCCGGACTGGTGGATCGAACACATGTTCGAAAGACTACCTCCATGACCAGCGCCGTGCTCGACCCCACGTCGACACCCGACCCGGGTGCCGACCTCGGCGAGCTACGCGCAGCCATCGACGTGCTGCAGGCCCGCGGCATCCCGCGGGCGACGAGACCGGAGGAGTACGACGCCCTGCTGACCGGTTACGACCGAGAGATCCGCCGGCTCCAGGCTCTCAAGCTGGGCGTCCTCGCAGCCGCGGACGCGGCCCGGGTCGCCGAGCACTCGGGCTTGACCGACACCGGGTCCTGGGCGGCGCGGCGCACCCGCTCCGACGGCGCGACGGCCGCGCGCGAGGTCCGCCTCGCCACCGACCTGGCCCTGGCCGAGCCCGACGTGGCCCGCCCCTGCGCGGAGGCACTGGCCGCCGGGGCGCTCTCCCCCGCGCACGCCCGGGTGATCGTGCAGGCGACCGACCAGCTTCCGGCGCGGCTGTCGCCGGCACAGGTCGCCGTCGTGGAGCGGGACCTGGTCGACAAGGCCGCCCGGCTCTCCCCCGACCAGCTCCGGCGGTCCGCCCGCCGCGCCCTGGAGGTCGTCGAACCCGATCCGGCCGCCGTGGACCGCCACGAGGACACCCTGCTGCGCACCGAGGAAGACGCCGCCCTGGCCCGCACCCGGCTGACGCTGCACGACAACGGCGACGGCACCACCAGCGGGCACTTCACCGTCCCCACCGTCGCCGCCTCGATGCTGCGCAAGGTCGTCCAAGCCATGACCTCACCGCGCCGCGCACGCCTCGGTGCGTCCATCGCGCAGGCCGGTCATCCCGACGACCGCCGCGACTGGGCCCACCAGTCCGGGCTCGCGCTCGTGGAGTTGTTGGAGCACCTGCCCACCGACCACCTGCACAACAAGGTCGCCGCGACCGTGCTGGTCACCATCGAGAACGACCACCTCCGCGCCGCCGTCGGCGCCGCCGGCCTCGACACCAGTGACTCCCTCTCCGCCGGCGACACCCTCCGCCTAGCCTGCGGCGCCGGGATCGCCCCCGTCATCCTCAACGGACCCGGTCTCCCCCTCCACCTCGGGCGCACCCAGAGGTTCTTCAACGAAGCCCAACGCGTCGCCCTCGGCACCCGGCACCGCACCTGCATCGCCACAGGATGTGAACGCCCCTACGCCTGGTGCGAACTCCACCACCGCAAACAATGGGCCCACCACGGCACCAGCAACCTCGACGACGCCGACCCACTCTGCGGGTTCCACCACCGACGCATCCACGACCCCCGCTACGAGCACCACCACGGACCCGACGGCATCACCTTCAGGTTGCGCACATGAACGCCGGAAGCGCCCTAGGCGAGGTCGTGGACGAAGTCGCCGAGCTGGACGAGGTTGCGGCACTCGATCATCGGGATGACCTTCTCGTAGTCGCGCGCACCGGAGTCACCGGTGTTCCAGTGCCGCGGCGACTCCGGGTTGAGCCACCAGGCGTGCCGGGAGTCCTTCACCATCTGCTCGAGCACTCCGATACCGAGGTCGGAGTAGTTCGACCGGGCGTCGCCGAGGATCAGCAGGTTCGTCTTCGGCGTGAGCGCGTCGCTGTGCAGCTCGGCGAAGCGGGTGAACGCCCGGCCGTAGTTGGTCCGACCCCAGAGCGTCGCGTACTGCGCGCTCGCCGCCAGGGACGCGAGAGTGTCGACGGGATCCGCACCGGGCAGGAACCGATCGCTGACCTCGTGGATCTCGTCGACGAAGGTGAACGCCCGCACCCGGTTGAACTGCTCGCGCAGCGCGAAGACCAGCATCAGGGTGAAGTTGGCGAAGTTCGCCACCGAGCCGCTGACGTCGCAGAGCACGACCAGGTCGCTCCGGCTGGGGCGTCGCGGCTTGTGGTGCGTTTCGAGGGGGACGCCGCCGGAGGAGACCGAGGCCCGGACCGTACGCCGGAAGTCCAGCGGGCCCCGCTGCCGGGAGGCCTTGTGCTTGTTCAGACGGGTCGCGAGGCGGCGGGCCAACGGTCCGATCTCCCGACGCATCTCCTCCAGGTCACTCTTCCGGGCGGAGGTGAAGTCGAGCTGCTCGATGCTCTTGCGGACGGTGTACTTCGCGACGTGCTCGGGCCCGCGGACCTCGGCGGCGCGACGCCGGACCTCGGCGTCGACCATCCCCTCGAAGACAGCGACCTGGGCCTCGACCAGCCGTCGCATCGTCGGGTCGGTGTCGAGATCGGCGAGGAGCCCCTGGAGCACCCGGTCGACCAGCTCGCGGGGCGAGACCCGGTTCATCACGTTGTACGACGACCAGCGCTGCTCCCCCTGGCCCCGGCCACGGATCAGCCCGAACCGCTGGACCGCCTCGCGCGCCATCGTCTGCAGCGCGTCCGGGTCGCCCATCCCGAGGGCGTTGACCAGCGCGTCGCGGAACTCGGCGAGGTCTGCCGGGCCGTCGCCGAGGCCGCCCTGCGGGCTCGCCGCGTCCTCGTGCTCCTCGGAGTCGACCTGCGCGTCCGGGCGCGTCGGGTCGCCCACCAGGGCGGGGAAGTAGAGGTCGAAGACGTGGTCGAACGCGGCCCGGTGCGGCTGCCGCTTCACCAGGGTGGCGGCGTACGCGGCCCGGACGCCCTCGCGTTCGGAGAGTCCGAGGGTCAGCACCGCATCCGCGGCGTCGAGCCCTTCGGACAACGAGACCGGCAACCCTGCGTTGCGCAGGGCCTCGATGAACTCGATGTGCCGGTCCAGGAGTGCCATCGGGACCTCAGGCCTGTCGCAGCTTCAGCTCACGGACCGCGCGGTCGATGTCGCTGGTGTGCTTCAGCACCACGCCGAGGGTGGAGTCGATCACCGCGGGGTCGAGGGTCCCGGTGCCGAGCGCCACCAGCGTGCGCGCCCAGTCCACCGACTCGGCGATCGAGGGAGCCTTGCGGAGCTCGAGCGCGCGCAACCGGGTGACCACGTCGACGATCTCGCGGGCCAGCTTGTCCTCGACGCCCGGGACCTGACCCACCAGGATCGCGTGCTCCCGGTCCGCGTCCGGGTAGTCGATGTGCAGGTAGAGGCAGCGGCGGCGTACGGCTTCGGAGAGCTCGCGGGTGGCGTTCGAGGTCAGCAGCACCAGCGGCCTCCGGGTGGCCGCGATGGTGCCGAGCTCGGGGATGGTCACCTGGAAGTCGCTAAGCACCTCGAGCAGCAGGCCCTCGACCTCGACGTCGGTCTTGTCGACCTCGTCGATCAGCAGCACCGTGGAGCCCTCGCGCTGGATCGCCGTGAGCAGCGGTCGGGTGAGCAGGAACTCCTCGGTGAAGATGTCGTCGTGGGTCTCCGACCAGGTCTGGTCGTCACCCTGGGAAGCCTGGATGCGGAGGAGCTGCTTCTTGTAGTTCCACTCGTACAGTGCCCGGGCCTCGTCGAGGCCCTCGTAGCACTGCAGCCGGATCAGCTCCGAGCCGGTGGCCCGCGCGATCGCCTTGGCGAGCTCGGTCTTGCCGACACCAGCCGGGCCCTCGACCAGCAGCGGCTTCTCGAGCGCTCCGGCGAGGTAGGTGGTCGTCGCGGTCGCGGAGTCGGCGAGGTAGCCGGCGTCGGCGAGGCGTTTCTCGGCCTCGGCGGCGGATTCGAACCAGGTCACCGGGCCATCATGCCTTGCGGGGGCTGTGTACGGACGGGCTGGTGTCCGGGGTCACGGCGTTCCGGACTCGGAACGCGGCAGCAGACCGGCCTCAGCCGGCCGCGGAGCCCTCGTCCGCACTCGGCAGACCCAGTGCCAGGTACGCCGTCAGCAGGTCCTCGATGGTGCGCTCCATCGACTCCGCGAAGGTGCCCATCACCGCGCTCGTCGCCAGCTCGCGGAACCGGGTCAGGGTCGCGACCAGCTCGCCGACCTGTTCGCTGGTCGGCTCCGGGCCCTCGGTGAACCGCTGGCCGACCTGACGGACGGCCTCGTTCACCAGGGCCTTGGTGATGTCGTCGATCCGCATCGCGACCTCGCTGTGCAGCCGGATCAAGGACTCGGCCGAGGCCCCGAACCCGCGCATCTCCCCGAACGCCCGGATCAGGTCGGGACGCTTCACCAGGGCCTTGGCACCCTTGATCTCGATGAGCCCCACGTCGAGGTACTGCTGCAGGGCGTCCTTGTCGCCGGTCAGGGCCCGCACCTCGGCCAGCGTCATCATCACCGGGGGATCGTCGATCCGGGCCGGCACCAGGGCACGCTCGAGGCCGAGGACGTCGGCGAGGTCGTGGCCGCTCTCCCAGGCGGTCAGCATCTCGGTGATGTGGCCGCTGGTGTACCCGCGCTCGAGCATCGAGGTGATGATCTTCAGTCGGGACAGGTGGCTGTCGTCGAAGATCGCGACCCGCCCTTCCCGCCGCGGCGGGTGCAGCAGCCCGCGTTCCTGGTAGGCGCGGATGTTGCGGACCGTCACGTTGCTGGCCCGCGCCAGGTCGTCGATCCGGTAGGACTCACCGACCGGGGCCGCCGCGCGGCCCCGCCCCAACGAGAGCAGCTGGCTGACCGCCAGCTCGATCGCGCCGCGAGGGTCCCGAGCCAGCTGGCGCTGGCCACGGCGCAGCGACTCGAGCACCGAGTCGACGGCACGCACGTTGAGGGTCGGCAGCTCCACGGGTCAGCCCGCTACCTGACCGGTCGGCATCGCAGGGTCCGCCGGGATGTTCCACAGCCGGGCGGCGGCCTGCGACGCCACCTCGTAGTCACGGATCCGGAAGTCCTGCATCTGACGAAGATACTGCGTCGCGAACCCGGGATACATCGAGGCGTTGAAACCGTCCGCGGTGAGGTACCAGCTAGTGCACCCCGACATCCAGGTGGTGCTCTGCAGCCGCTTCTGGATGCTGGCGTTGTAACCGTCCTGGACGTCCTTGCGGACGTCGATCCAGCGCAGGTCGTCCTCGACGATCCTGCGGATACCGGAGACGGCGTAGTCGATCTGGCCCTGCACGTAGACCAGCAACGAGTTGTGGCCCGGGCCGGAATTCGGACCGCAGGTGAAGAACAGGTTCGGGTACCCGTGCGCGCTGGCGCTCTTGTAGGCCTGCGGGTGCCCCGCCCACTCGTCCTGGAGCGTCTGCCCGTCAAGGCCGACGATCGGGTACGGCGGACCCTCGAGGTGGACGTCGTACCCGGTGGCGAAGACGATCGCGTCGACCTGGTGCTGGAGCCCGTCGCTGGTCTGGAGACCCTGCGCCGTGATGGTCGCGATCGGCCAGGTGATCAGCTTGCAGTTGTCCTGCTGCAGGGCCGGGTAGTAGTCGCTCGACATCAGCATCCGCTTGCAGCCGGCCCGGAAGTCGGGGGTGAGCTGGCGGCGCAGCCACGTGTCCTTGACGGCGAGGCGCAGGTGCAGCTTGCCGAGCTGCTGGATCAGCGAGGTGACCGGGGTGTCCCAGACCAGGCCGGTCGCGGCCGCCTCGTGCCCGAGGAACAAGGCGGTCCGCGCCGCCTGCTGTGCTGCCGGGACCCGCTCGAACAGCGCCCGCAGCACTGCCGGGGTCTCGGCGTCGAGCCGGGGCAGGACCCATCCGGGAGTGCGCTGGAAGACCTTCACCGACCCGGCGACCTTCACCAGCTCGGGGATGATCTGGATCGCGCTGGCGCCGGTGCCGATCACCGCCACGCTCTTGCCGGCGAAGTCGACGTCGTGGTCCCAACGGGCGCTGAGGACCTTCGCGCCCTGGTAGTCGTCGATCCCGCGGATCGCCGGCAGGCTCGCGTCCGAGAGCGGGCCCGAGGCGACCACGACGGTGCGGGCGTAGTACGTGGTGCTCCGCCCGTTGCGGCCCTTGGCGGTGACCTCCCAGCGCGCCTGCCGCCTGTCGAAGACCAGCTTGGTCACCTCGGTGGAGAACCGGATGTCCCGGGTCAGCTCGAAGCGCTCGGCGAGGTCCTCGATGTGCGCGCAGATCTCCGCACTCGGCGAGTACGCCCGCGACCACTGCGGGTTCTTGGCGAAGGAGAAGGAGTACAGCAGCGACGGGATGTCGCAGGCCGCGCCCGGGTAGGTCGCGTCCCGCCAGGTGCCACCGACCCGGTCGGCGCGCTCGAGGATCACCAGGTCCTCGATGCCGGCCTCGCGGAGCTTGATGGCGGTGCCGAGCCCGGTGAAGCCGGCGCCGATGACCAGCGTCGTGTGGACGTGCGGCACCCGGGGTCGGCGGGCACGCTTGGGCTTCTCCACGGTTTCGAGGACCGGAGCGTTCGGACTCATGCGGCGTTCATCCCCTTCTTCACGCCCGTGGTCACCGGCTCGTAGGTGAGCTCCTTGAACCAGGTCGGGATCGGTCGGAAGAGCGCCTTGGGGTACTTCTCGCTCGCCCACACCATCGAGTTGGCGACCAGGTGGTAAGGGTGCTTCGGGTCGACGACCATCGCGGCGTGCACGCGCAGGACCTGGAAGAGCGGCACCCGGTGGGTGTACTGGCCGCGACGACCGAGCTTCTCGAAGCGCTCCATCGCCCGGTACAGCTTCTCGGGCTGCAGACCCATCCCGACCAGGTTGTTCCGCATCCGGTTGAGCAGCGGGACGTACATCAGCGCCCCGATGATCAAGCCTGGCGTGGCGACGTTGGCGACGAAGTCGATCGCCAGCTTGCGCGCCTTCGCGTGCCCGATCATGTCGAGGACGGCGAAGTCCACCGCGATGTGCCGGGACTCGTCGTTGTTGATCCTCTCGAAGACCTGGTGGCAGACCGGGTCGTGGACCTCCTCGAGGAGGAACTTCAGCAGAGCCCCGTCCAGGGCGACCTCGAGCATCGGGATCACCGTGCCGAGCACCGAGAGCGGCATGTCGTCGGCGTACGTGTCGAGCCACTCGATCGCCATCCGGATGTTCACGCTGGGCTCCGGCACCTCGCCGTCCTCCAGCATCCCCCAGCGCTTCATCAGGGACAGCTCGGCATTCGCGTGCCGCTGCTCCTCGGCGTGGAAGTACCGGTAGATCTCGGCGATCGTCGGCGTCGGGGCCTTCTTCGCCATCGCGGCGAAGCCGCGAGCACCGACGTTCTCGATCCAGCACAGATCGGCCATGAACGCCTTCAGCTTGGGCTTGAACTCCTCCGAGATCGTCTCGACGCCGGGGGCGTCCCAGTCGATGTCGGACAGCGCCCACTGCCGGTCCTTGATCTTGGCGAGCATCTCGTCCATGTCCATCGTTGCCTGTGCCATCTCAGCGGCCCTCCATCTCGCGGGTGGTCATCTCGTCGTCGCCTGTCTGGTCGTCGGTCATCGAGCCTGCCGAGACAGGCGTCTCGACGAGCTCGACGACCGGGTAGCGGTCGGTGTCGTCCTGGTGGTCGGACGGGACGCCGTCGTGGGGTTCGTCGTCCTTGAGCGGGCCGACCCGCTCGAGGAGACCGACGGCCCGGGTGTAGAGGCCCGGCACCGTCCTCTTGATCTGCCAGCCGATCTTGGCGTCGATCTGGGGCATCACGTAGAGACCGCCGCGGTCGTGGCTGTCGAGGCAGATCCGAGCGACCTTCGCCGGCGACATCCCGGTCCAGCGCATCAAGGTGCTGGCGGCCGCGGTGGAGCGTTCGTTGATCCGGCCGTTGTCGACGATGTTCGTCTTCACGAAGGTCGGGCAGAGCACCGAGACGTTCACCCCGGTCCCGGCCAGCTCCGCGGCGAGCGTCTCGGAGAGCGAGAGCACCCCGGCCTTGCTGACGTTGTACGCCGCCATCCGCGGCGCGGCGCCGAAGCTGGCGGCGGAGGCCACGTTGATGATCCCGGCCCGACCCCCGTGCCGGGCTTCCTCACGCAGGATCGGCGCGAACACGTGGCACCCGTGGATCGGCCCCCACAGGTTGATCCCGAGGGTCCAGCGCCAGTCGTCGATCGGGGCGTCACCGATCAAGGGACCACCGGCGCCGACGCCGGCGTTGTTGACGACCAGCGTCGGCGGTGCGTCGAAGAAGTCGTCGGCGGCGTCCGCGAGCGCGCGGACCTGCTCGAGCCGGGAGACGTCGCAGTACACCGCGACCGCCGTCCCGCCGTGGTCGACGATCAGGTCCACGGTCCGCTTGGCCCCGACCATGTCGATGTCGCTGACCACGACGCTCCCGCCGCGACGGGCGAGCTCGACGGCGAAGGCCTGCCCGATGCCGCTTCCAGCGCCGGTCACCACCGCGCGGGCGTTCCTGCTGACCTTGCGACTCATGCGGTCACCTCCGAATCCGAACGAACGGTCTTGCCGGACGCGACCTCGACCGCGGCTCGGGCTTCCAGCGCCTCGACCATGAACCTGGTCGCCCGGCGCAGGGCCTTGTCCGCCTCCGGGACGGCGCGCGGCGCCGCCTGGAAGACGTGCATCTGGCCGGGCCAGACCTCGAGGGTGACGTCGGTCCCGGTCGCGGCGAGCATGTCGTGCAGGTGGTGGGCATCGGCGGCGAGGAACTCCGCACCGCCGGCCTGGATCAGCGTCGGGGGCAGCACCTCGCCGTCGGCGACCACGTGGGTCAGCCGCGGGTGCTTGGGGTCGGTGCCGGCCAGGTAGTGCGCGAAGAGGCGTCGTACGCCGGCGGCGGAGATCATCGGGTCCGGAACCACCCGCTCGCGCTCCTCCATCAGGTCGCACGACGGGTCGACCAGCGGTGAGAGCAGCACCAGCCCGGCGGGCAGCTCGCGCCCGTCGCGGAGCAGCGCGAGCGCCAGGTCGAGGGTGAGGTGGCCACCGGCGGAGTCCCCGGCGACGATCACCTGGTCCGGGCGCCAGCCCTGGTCGAGCAGCCAGTCGTAGGCCCGCGCGACGTCCTCGGGGGCCGCCGGGAACGTGTGCTCCGGGGCCAAGCGGTACTCGGTACTGAAGACCGGGAGGCCGCTCTGGCGGGCGATCCGGCTGACCAGCGGCCGGTGCGTGGCGACCGAGCAGAGCGCGTAGCCGCTGCCGTGGATGTAGAAGATCACCCCGTCCTCGCGGGGCTCCGGCGGCAGCAGCCACTCCCCCTTGGTGCGCCCGTGACGGAGGCTGGCCACGTCGACCGGCTCGACCCGGACCCCCGGGGCGGTGCTGCCGGACCCGGCCATCAGGGTGGCCAGCACCCGTCGGGTGATACCGATGCCGAAGGCGTTGTCAGGGATCAGGTTCTCCAGCGGCCGGACCGTGAGCCGGGTCGCGACCCGGGCGAAGCGAGCCCGCCGGGACGGTGGACGCGGAACGAACGACCGGGGTGAGGAGGGTTCTGGTGTCTGCACCCATCGATGACACCATCAACTGTGCCATTGGTCAATGGTTTCGTCGAACTTTCTGTGACGCGGTGTCACAGGTTCTGCCGCGCCGGGTCAGCCGGTCGCACCCGCCATCAGCGCCGCCGCAGCAGGCCCGAGATCGCCGGCCTCGGCCGCCGCCCGGACCGTCGCCTGGTTCGCGGCCGACAGCCGGTCGAAGCGCGCGAACAGCCGTTGCTGGGCGGTGCTGCTCAACCGCTCGAACGCCGCCCGCGCGGCGTCCCAGCGCTCCCCGTCGGCGATCTCCGCGAACAGGGCGTCCAGGGTCGCCTCGGGCAGCGCGTCCACGGCGGCGTCGATCACGTCGTTCCACTCCAGGAGCGGGACCACCTCGAGCAAGTCCACGGCGCTCGCCACCCGGAGCGCGGCATGCAGCATCTCCTCGGTGACCACGTCCACGAACCGCGCCATCGCGGCGTACTCCAGACGCTCGAAGAGCACGGCGGCGATCCCGGCCACCGTCTCGGGCGGCAGCGCCGCCACGATCGGCCCCATCCGCGAAGGGTCCAGCGCCAGCGCCAGGTCGGCCATCTCCACCGGGTCCAGCTCGGCAGCGATCGCCTCGATCTGGGCAGGATCCAGCTCCGCGATCACCCGGTCCAGGTTCTCGTTCCACTCCAGCAACGGCACCACGGCGAGCAGGTCGCGCCCCCTGGCGACGCCGAACGCGGCGTGCAGCATCTCCGGGGTGACCACCCCCACGAAGCGCGCCATCCCGGCGTACTCGCCACGCGCGTAGAGCGCCCGGGCCATCTCGGCGACGGTCTCGGCCGGCACCGCCGCCACGATCGGCCCCATCCGCGAAGGGTCCAGCGCCATCGCCAGGTCGGCCAGCTCGACCGGGTCCAGCGAGGTGGCGATCTCGGTCACCTTGCGGTGCGGCAGGTCCGCGACCACGGTGTCGAGGTTGTCGTTCCACTCCAGTAGCGGGACCACGGCGAGCAGGTCGTACGGGGTTGCGACCTCGAACGCCGCGAACAACGCGTCGACGGTCACCGTCCCGACGAACTCGGCCATGGTGGCGTACTCCTGACGCCCGAAGAGCTCCTTGGCCACCCGGCCGATCGGCTCGGGCGGCAGTTGCTGGACCACGGGCTTGGACCGCACCGGGTCGAGCGCCAGGGCGATCTCCGCGAGGTAGCGCACCGACACCCGCCCGATCAGGTCACGGGCCTTCGCCGGGTCGAGCATCTCCGAGGTCCGGGCCGCCATCACCGGCGGGAGGAACTTCTCGGCCAGCTTGCCGGCGAGCGGTCCGGGGATGGTCTTGGAGAGCGCAGCCACCCGGGCGAACTGGTGCTGAGCGTCGCCGAAGAGCTTCTTGCTGATCTGGTCGTGCAGGATCCGCAGGTCCTCGTCCGGGACACCCTCGAGACCCTGCACCTCGCTCGGATCGAGCCGCAGCAACCGGGCGATCCGACCGATCTGCGGGCTCACGGTGTGCACCGGCGCCGGTTTGCGCGCGCTCATCCGAGCAGCGCCTTCTTGACGATCCCGCGCACCGCGAACGGCACCCCGGCGATCGCCACCTCGATCGAGGCCGCCATGTCGGCGTCCTGCTGCTTCTTCGCGGCGACCACCTGGACGGCCAGGCGGGCCCGGACCTCCTCGGGTAGAGCGGTCACGCTCGCGGGTAGGGCGCTACCGAGGACCGCGGCGAGGTCGGTTTCGGGCTTCACGGGACTCCCTTACGTTGCCATTGGCTGGTGGCAGCGTTACCGACGCGCGCGAGTACGTCAAGGACGCAAGCGTCCAGGGCCGGGTCGCGTGATCCGCTCAGTGCGGCAGGAAGTGCACGATCTCCTCGACCCGGTCCTTCGCGTCACCGAAGAGCATCTGGCTGTTCTCCTTGAAGAACAGCGGGTTCTGGACGCCGGCGTACCCGGTGGCCATCGAGCGCTTGAAGACGATCACGTCGCGGGCGTTCCAGACCTCCAGCACCGGCATCCCGGCGATCGGGCTGTCCGGCTCGTCGAGCGCCGCCGGGTTGACGGTGTCGTTGGCACCGATGACCAGGACGACGTCGGTGGAGGGGAAGTCCTCGTTGATCTCGTCCATCTCGAGCACCACGTCGTACGGGACCCGCGCCTCGGCGAGCAGCACGTTCATGTGCCCGGGGAGACGGCCGGCGACCGGGTGGATGCCGAAGCGGACGTCGACGCCCTTGGCCCGCAGCTTCGCGGTCAGCTCGGCGACCGGGTACTGGGCCTGGGCGACCGCCATCCCGTAGCCGGGGGTGATCACCACCGAGGAGGCGTTGGCGAGCAGGTCCGCGACGGCCTCCGCCTGGATCTCGCGGTGCTCGCCGTAGTCGCGGGCCTCACCCGAGGGAGCTTCGATCCCGAAGCCACCGGCGATGACGGAGATGAACGAGCGGTTCATGGCCTTGCACATGATGTAGGACAGGTACGCACCGGAGGAGCCGACCAGCGCACCGGTCACGATCAGCAGGTCGTTGCTGAGCAGGAAGCCGGACGCCGCCGCCGCCCACCCGGAGTACGAGTTGAGCATCGAGACCACCACCGGCATGTCCCCGCCGCCGATGGAGGCGACCAGGTGCCAGCCCAGCGCGAGCGCCAGCACGGTCAGGACGGCGAGGACGAGGTCTTGCCCGGTGCTGCCCGCCTCCGAACCGATGTAGACGGCGGTGAGGATCGCGAACGCGACCAGGGCGCCGACGTTGATGTAGTTCTTGCCCGGCAGCATCAGCGGCTCGGACTTCATCTTCGCCGAGAGCTTCAGGTTCGCCACGATCGAGCCGGTGAAGGTGACGGCGCCGATGAAGATGCCGACCGCGACCTCACCCTCGTGGATGTTGTTGAGGCTGTCGAGCTCGTAGTGCGACCCCTCGATGTGGCCGTTGACACCGATCAGCACCGCCGCCAGACCGACGAACGAGTGCAGCGCCGCGATGAGCTCGGGCATCCCGGTCATCTCGACGATCCGCGCCCGCCACAGACCGATGACGGCACCGACACCGACCGCGACCAGCATCAGCACGATCGCGATCTTGTTGTCGTCCGAGCTGAGGTCGATGACCAGCGCGACCGTGGCCGCCAGCGCGACCGCCATGCCGACGATGCCGTAGGTCAGACCGTTCTTGGCGGACTCGTGCGTCGAGAGACCCGCCAGCGACAGGATGAAGAGCAGCGAGGCGACGATGTACGCCGCGGTGGTGAACGACAGGATGTCCATGGTCAGTGCCCCTTGCTGAACATGCCGAGCATGCGTCGGGTGACGGCGAAGCCACCGAAGATGTTGATGGACGCGACCAGGATCGCGATCGCGGACAGTGCTTGGACCAGGCCGTCGTCGGTGGAGACCTGGATCAGGGCCCCGACGACCACCACGCCCGAGATGGCGTTGGTGACCGACATCAGCGGCGTGTGCAGCGCGTGCGCGACCTTGCCGATCACGTAGAAGCCGACCACGATCGAAAGCATCAGCGTGGTGAAGTGCTGGGGGATCGGGTCCGGAGCGGACGCGTTGACCAGGCCGAAGAGCGCGATCGCCCCGAGCACCAGCAGCATCTTGGCGCGCGCGGTGAGCGCGGGCTTCGGCTCCTTGGCGGGCTCCACCGCCGCGGGCGCCGCGGCCGGAGCGGCGGAGACCTGGACCGCCGGCGGCGGCCACATCGACTCTCCTCCGGTGGCGACCGTGATGCCGCGGACGATCACGTCCTCGAGGTCCAGGACGAGTTGGCCGTCCTTCTCCGGGGTCATCAGCTTGAGCAGGTTGACGATGTTGGTGCCGTACAGCTGGGAGGTCTGCGCCGCCAGCCGACCCGCGAGGTCGGTGTACCCGATGATGGTCACACCGTTCTGAGTGGTGATCATCTGGTCGGTGCGGGTCAGCTCGCTGTTCCCGCCGTTGGCCGCGGCCATGTCGACGATCACGCTGCCGGTACGCATCCCGGCGATGGTCTCGGCCGTGATCAGCTTCGGCGCCGGGCGTCCCGGGATCAGCGCGGTGGTGATGACGATGTCAGCGGCACGCGCCTCCTCGTCGTACATCGCAGCCGTCGCGGCGACCTGGGCCTCGGTCATCTCCTTGGCGTAGCCGTCGGTGGAGACCTCGGCCTCCATCTCGACCTCGACGAACTCGGCGCCCATCGACTCGACCTGCTCGGCCACCTCGGGACGGACGTCGAAGGCCCGGACGATCGCGCCCATGCTGTTCGCGGCACCGATCGCAGCCAGGCCGGCGACCCCGGCCCCCACCACGAAGACCTTGGCCGGGGGAACCTTGCCGGCCGCGGTCACCTGGCCGGTGAACTGGCGGCCGAACGCGTGCGCGCCCTCGATGACGGCCCGGTAGCCCGCGACGTTGGCCATCGAGGAGAGCACGTCCATCGACTGCGCCCGGGAGATCCGCGGGACGGCGTCCATCGCGAGTCCGGTGACTCCGGCGGCGACGAGCGCGTCGACCAGCTCCGGCGACCGCATCGGGGCCATCAGCGAGATGATCGTCGCGCCCGGGCGGAGCCGCGAGATCTCCTCGGGCGTCGGTGCGTTGACCTTCACCACGATGTCGCTGGCCCAGACGTCCTCGGCGGTGCCAACGGCGACCTCTGCGGCGGTGAAGGCGCTGTCGGGCTGGTCCGCACTCTCGCCGGCACCGGACTCGACGACGACGTCGTACCCGAGCTTCTGCAGTTGGACCGTGGTGGCGCTCGTCCCGGCGACGAGGGTCTCGCCGGCCTTGGACTCGCGGGGGATACCGATACGCACGGATGTCTCCTTCGGTGCTGGTGCCCAGCGGCGAGATGAACAGCTGCCGGGTGCCCGAAGAGTATTGCCTCAATGACGGCGTTCAGTCCCGTATCGAAGGGTGGTCGAGACACCTTTTACGCGGGAGACTGTGGCGCAGGACACGGCCCGAGCCGGTCCGGGGCCAGTTCGTCGAGGGGATCCGGCACCCCGTTCAGGCCGAAGCCGCGGTCGGTCCCTGGAGCAGCGACCGGACCTGGTCAACGAAGCCCCGCAGCGCGAAGGGCTTGGTGAGGACGGCGGTCACCCCCGCGGCGAGGCCGGCGTCGTGGTCCGCCGGCGTGGTCCGGGCGGTCACCATCAGGACCGGGACCGTGGCGAGCGCCGTGTCGGACCGCATCGCCCGGCAGACCTCGATCCCGGTCTTCCCGGGCATCATCCAGTCGAGGACCACCAGATCCGGTCGGCACGCCTCGATGAGCTCCAGCCCGGCCACTCCGTCGCCGGACTGGTGCACCTCGATCCCGGACGCCTTCAGCCGCATCACCATCAGGGTCCGGAGATCCTGATCGTCGTCGACCACCACCACCACTGCCATGAGCCCCCACTCCCTCCAGCGAGGAGCCGGCGCCCGATCGCTGCCGCCCTCGCCGTCCCCAGCGCGTTGCCGTCCTTCAGGTTAGGAGCGCCCGACCACGGACGGCGTCGCACCTACCGGCAAGGAACTCTCAAGAGTTCGTCAAGCCGTGGGCGCCGACCGGACGGTGCAACCGGAACCCCAGACCGCGCACCGTCACGACCTCCACAGCACCCGCGGCCGACCGGAGCTTCCGGCGCAGGTTGGCGACGTGGACGTCGACCAGGTGGTGGTCGTTCCAACCGTCTCCCCAGACCTGCGCGAGCAGCTGCTCGCGGGTGACCAGCTGCTCGGGTCGTTCCGCGAGAGCCGCCAGCACGTCGTACTCGACCTTGGTCAGGGCCAGCTCGACTCCGTTGACCTCGGCGGTCCGTCGCCCCGTCACCATCACCAGGTCCCCGTGACTGAGGAGGTCGACCGGAGCCTCCGCGGCACCGAGCGTGCGCGGACGACGCAGCAGTGCCTTCACCCGGGCCGTCAGCTCCAGGGTCGAGAAGGGCTTCGTCATGTAGTCGTCGGCACCGCTCTCCAGGCCGGCGAGCACCTGGGCCCGGTCGCGGCGCGCGGTGAGGATGATGACGTAGGCGTCGGTCACGTTCCGGATACCGCGGCAGAGGATCAGACCGTCGGTATCGGGGAGGTTCAGATCCAGGGTGATCACGTCGGGATCGACCTGCTGCGCGACCTCCAGGGCCTCGACCCCGGTGGCGGCGGTGTGGACCTCGAAGCCGGCCGCACCGAGGACCGAGCGCATCAGGTTCTGCAGGTCGTCGTCGTCCTCGACGACCAGTGCTCGCGCGACGTTGCTCATGCGCTGACCTCCGCGACCGGGACGTCCGCGCGAGCCAGTGCCAACCGGAACACGAGCCCCCGTGGTTGGTTCAAGGAGACCGTCAGTGTCCCGCCGTGCGCCTCGACCAGGGCCTTGCTCACCGCGAGCCCGAGACCGGTCCCCGGGATCCGGGACTCGCGGGCGCTGGCCGCCCGGAACAACCGGTCGAACAGGTGCGGCAGCTCGGCCGGTTCGACCCCGATGCCGTCGTCGGCGAGCTCGAAGACCACGCGGTCCCCGTCGACCCGGACGACGAGGTCGACATGACCGCCGTGCGGTGTGTACTTGAGCGCGTTGGACACCAGGTTGTCGAGTACCTGCCGCAGCCGCGAGGCGTCGGCGAGGACGACGGTGTCCGCGACGTCCACCGAGAGGCAGACCCCGGATTCGTCGGCACGGTGCTGGTGATCGGCGACGACGTCAGTCACGAAGGCACCGGTCGGCACCGGCTCGAGGGTGAGGGTGACCGTCCCGGAGTCGATCGTGGCGAGGTCGAAGACCCGCTCGACCAGCTGGTTGAGCTGCTGAGCTCGGCGCGCGATCACGGCCGCCCCGTCACGCAGCGTCTCCTCGGTCGCCTCGGGATCGCTGAGCATCTCGCAGTACCCCAGGATCACCGCGACCGGCGTTCGCAGCTCGTGACCGGCGACCGCGATGAACTCGTCGCGGAGGCGGTTGAGCTCCGAGAGCCGCTCGACCTGGAGCTGTTCCTGGGCCAGCAGGTACTCCCGCTGGGCGGCCACCGCGTGCTGCTCGGTCGCATCGGTGATCACACCGTCGTAGTACGTCCACGCCCCGTCGGCACGAGGCACCCCCTGGACACGGACCCATTTCACCTCGGACCCGGACAGCTGCACCTCCGCCTCGACCGGGGTCCCCTCCAGAACACACCGGTGGATCTCGGTGACGACCTGCATCTGGCCCTCCGCGGCCAGACGCAGCAGCGCCGCGACCGCGGTCTCGCCGTCGTGGAGCTGGTCCCCCAGGACCCGCTCGGCGTTCGGGCTGATGTAGATCTGCTCGGGTACGCCGGTGGTGGTGTCGACCGTCCAGACCACCGTTTCGGTGCCGGAGACGGCGCGGCCGAACCTGACCCGCTCGTCGGCCAGCTCGTGCGCCAGGGTCTCTGCCCGCGCCCACGCCTCGTCGCGGCCGGCTCTCAGGGATCCGATCAGCTCCCGCAGTGATTCCTCCGCGTCGAAACGCTGGTCGTCGACGACGTCGAGCCGACGGGCGGAGAAGACCATGGTTCCGACCGAGATCAAGATGGCAACCATCACCGACAGCGCGATGCCGAAGTGGACACCGATGACGCCGCGATCACCGAGCTCCGTCCGGACCAGACCGAAGACGGTAAGGCCGATCACGATCGGGGGCGCCGTCTGGCGCACCAGCACAGCGCCCGGACCCCGGCCGCGGAGCGACCACGCGAGCAGCCCGTGCGGGACGAACGCGGCGACCGCGAACGCCGCCACCAGGACCCCGACAGCGGTGTGCAGCGCGACGCTGGTCAGGCTCGCGACCCGGTAGAACTGCTCGACGTCGTACAGGTAGCCGAGCAACGCGGTCACGGCGATCGTGATCGGAGCCAGCAGAACCGGCTGCACCCAGCGAACCCTGCGCGTGTGCAGCAGCATCGTCGCCGTCGCCAGCGCGAGGAGAGCAACCGCGCTGGCCGGCGCCATCCGTCCGGGGGCCACACCACCACCGGCCGTCGGGTCCTGCACCACCAGCTCGTCGATGCCGAGCGACCACCCGGTCCAGCTCTGGAGAAGCGTCCCCGTCGTCAGCAGCACGACACCGACCAGCGGCGGCCAACGCCGGAACGAGGACTGCATCAGGAGACCCGAGACCAACAGCAGGAAGCACAGCGCCGTGTTGAACTTCATCGTGCTGTAACCGGGAACTACCGAGGTGAGTACCCGGACGTCGAGGAACCAGCCGACCATCACGGCGCACGCCAAGGCGAGGACCAGCCAAGCCAACGCTCGGCCGAACTCCTCCACAGTCGCGGCGTTCTCGGTGGTGCCGCCCCCACCCTCCCTGGGGACCACCTATCAACCGTAGAGGAAGCAGCCTCGGCCACGGACCCGTTCGGGACAATCCCCGCCGTTGGCAGGAGGCTCCCGTGGCGAGATCACGGTCTACGACTGGGACACGTCGCCATCTACGTGGGCGAGGCACGTCGAGCGCAACGTCACCGACCAGCTGGACTTCGTTCGGCGGCACGTGCCGGTCGACTGATCGTCGACGCCGTCCGTCAGGTTCCGCCCGCTCAGAAACCGGAGTTCTTGAGGAAGGTCACCCACTGGTCGGTCCGGTCGTCGTCGGTCGGAGGTGCGTCGTCGACGACGAGATCGTCGTCGAGCTCGTAGCGCTGCAGCACGGTGATCTCCCACTCGCTGTCGCTCGCCATGTCGCGGGCATCGGCAAGCTCCTCCTCGCTCGGGCGATCGGTGAAGAGATCGGGTTCCTCGAGGATCCGGCTGAAGATCCCGCCCAAGTCGACGGTGAAACCGAGAGCGCTCAGGGACCCCTCGGCGTCAACCTCTACGGTCACGGCCGCCTGGGTGCTTTCGTAGTACTCGACGTAGAAGTCCGTGAGCTCGTCGACCGCGACACCGAGGTTCAGCGCGAGTCCCCCGGCAACGCTGCGGGCCATCTGCTCGACATCCTGGCCGAGCGCGTCGAGGACGTCGGCATAGCTGCCGACCCCGGTGATGGTGGAGCCGTCCTGCTCGATGTCCTCCAGCACGCCCGGCAGGTCAGCGGCCACCTCGCGGAGGTCGGGGATGCCCTGCCCGAGGATCGCCGACAGGAGGTCGGCGTCGTCGACGGAATCTGACTGCCGGTCGATGTAGGCGATGCCCGGCGCAAGGGGACCGAGATCCGCGCCCGGGTTGCGCTCCTTGAGCTTGGCGTAGTCCCGGCTGTCAATCGTGACGCGGGCCGGCGAGACCCACATCTCGAGTCCGATCTCGGTGTCCACCCCGACCGCAGGTCCCAGGGCAGCGGCGATGTCGACGACAACGTGCGACGCCTCCGGGGTCACCTCGGCCACCGTCGTCGGACTGTCCTCATCGATCTCCGTCTCGGTGTCCACCCCCAGCAACGACGAGGAGATCTTCTGGGCGGTGAAGGTGGTCAAGCGGTAGCGGGTGGCCTCGCCGGCGGCCGCGAAGACCCCGGCGATGTCCACCGCCTCGGGCTCGCGGTCCGCCTGCTGTCCGCAGCCGGAGACCACAGCGGTGAGGAACACGGCGACAGAGACCAGGGACCCGATTCGGGCAGCGCGGAGGTGCATCTGTGCACCCTAGGCGAGACCGGCAGCCACGCGGCACGGATCCGGTCAGCCGCCGATGTCCGGGCTAGAACTTCCGCTGCCGTTCACGGCCCGGAGAACGGGCAGAAAAGCCCGAGACCCGGCCCCACCGGGTGGGTCCGGGTCTCGTCGATGCCTTCCGACATCACAGGGCGGTGGCGGTGGGATTTGAACCCACGGTGGGTTTGACCCCACACAACATTTCGAGTGTTGCACCTTCGGCCGCTCGGACACGCCACCGCCGGAGAGATTACCGGAGGGGGTGGGCGCGGCTGAAATCGCCTGCCCGCCCGATGCAACGTGGATGCAACGTTGCGCGGGGAGGCTCGAATGACCTTCGACCCTGGTGAACTCACCGATGAGCCTGTCTACTGGAAACATGACGCCACCCGCGATGCGAGCAGAGGTCGCCGACTCCTGGCACCTCTCCGCGGCAGCGGGCGTGTCCGCGGAGGACGTCGAGGCCCCGATCACTCTCGCCGACGACGCGCTCCGCGACCACCGCGCCGCCCACCCGCTGGCACAGGTCTTCCCGTTGCTGGACGACGTCCTGGGCCAGGCTGCCCGGGACTGCGACGCGATCATGGCGGTCTCGGACGCTGAGGGACAGCTGCTCTGGGTCTGCGGGACCCCGATGGCGCTGAGGCGGGCGGAGAAGATCGGGTTCGTCGAGGGCAGCAACTGGGACGAGCGGCTCGCCGGGACCAACGCCCCGGGGCTCGCGCTCCGGCTCGACCGCCCGACCCAGGTGCGCCGCGCGGAGCACTTCCGGCACTCGGTGCAGCAGTGGAGCTGCGCCGCGACCCCGATCCACGACCCGAGCTCGACCAGTCTGCTCGGTGTCCTGGACATCACCGGGAACGACGACATCGCCGTACCGCAGACGCTGGCGATGGTCCGGGTGGCCGCCCGGATGGCCGAGGCTGAGCTCGCGAGGGAGAAGCTCAGCCGGGCCTCGTACGTCGAGAGCGCACCGGGGTCGATGCACCTGGTCATCGAGTCCCTCGGGCGCAACGACTCGCTGCTGACCGTGGACGACGGTCGCGGACACCGCAACGTGCTGCGACTCTCGCCCCGGCACAGCGAGATCCTGCTGCTGCTCGCCTCCGCCCCGCGGGGGCTCTCCGGCGACGAGCTCGCGGTGCTGGTCTACGAGGACGACGGCGCCTCCTCGACCCTGCGGGCCGAGCTCAACCGTCTACGGAGCCTTCTGGGCGACGACGTCCTCAGCTCCCGGCCGTACCGTCTCGGCGGGTCGGTGACCGCGGACTGGCTCGCCCTGGAGGCGCAGCTCGCCGCCGGCGACATCCGCTCCGCGATGCGCGGCTACCGCGGCCCGATCCTGCCGCGCAGCTCGGCTCCCGGCGTCGTACGGCTCCGCGAACAGCTGCACATGAGCCTGCGCGAGTCGGTCCGGCGCAGCGGCCAAGCCGACCTGATGTCGACCTGGACCCGGTCGAGCTGGGGGTGCGACGACTACGAGATGTGGTCCGCGCAGCGCGACGCCGTCGGGACGGCCTCGCCCATGCTGGCTCTGATCGACGGCCAGCTGGCCCGGTTGGACGCCGAGCTCGCCTGACCCGGCCGACAGGTTTCACTGGTTAGCCAGTGAACCTGTCAAAGAGCACCCGATGTTTCGCGTGGTCATGCACAGGTTCACTGGGTAACCAGTGAAACCGGAGGGCCGACGACCGCAACGTCGGTGCAACGTGGCCGTTCCTAACGTGTGGTGCAGGTCACTCGACCGGAGGTCACTCAAGGCCTCTCGCCCCTCACTACCTGGAGTCCACGATGACTGTCTACGCACCTCCCGGATCCGCTGGATCGCTGGTTTCCGTCAAGCCCCGCTACGACCACTTCATCGGTGGCGAGTGGGTCGCACCGGCCACTGGCCAGTACTTCGAGAACGTCTCGCCGGTCAACGGCAAGCCCTTCACCGAGATCGCCCGCGGCACCGAGGCGGACATCGAGAAGGCGCTCGACGCCGCGCACGCTGCCGCCCCGGCCTGGGGTAAGACCTCGCCGGCCGAGCGGTCGATCATCCTCAACAAGATCGCCGACCGGATCGAGGCGAACCTCGAGATGCTCGCGATCGCCGAGACATGGGACAACGGCAAGCCGGTCCGCGAGACCAAGGCCGCCGACCTGCCCCTGGCCGTCGACCACTTCCGGTACTTCGCCGGAGCGATCCGCTCCCAGGAGGGGAGCATCAGCGAGATCGACGCCGAGACCTACGCGTACCACTTCCACGAGCCGCTGGGCGTGGTCGCGCAGATCATCCCGTGGAACTTCCCGATCCTGATGGCTACCTGGAAGCTCGCACCCGCTCTGGCTGCGGGCAACGCCGTGGTGATCAAGCCCGCCGAGCAGACCCCGTGGTCGCTCCTGGTGCTCTTCGAGCTGATCGCCGACCTGCTGCCCGCCGGGGTGGTGAACATCGTCAACGGGTTCGGGGTCGAGGCCGGCAAGCCGCTGGCGTCCTCCAACCGGATCGCGAAGGTCGCGTTCACCGGAGAGACCACCACCGGCCGGCTGATCATGCAGTACGCCAGCCAGAACCTGATCCCGGTCACCCTCGAGCTGGGCGGCAAGAGCCCGAACATCTTCTTCGACGACGTCGCCACCACCCAGGACGCGTTCTACGACAAAGCGCTCGAAGGCTTCGCGATGTTCGCCCTCAACCAGGGCGAGGTCTGCACCTGTCCGTCGCGCGCGCTGGTGCAGCAGGGGATCTACGCCGACTTCGTGCACGACGCGGTCACCCGGGTCGAGAAGATCGTCCAGGGCAACCCGCTCGACGACAACACGATGATCGGAGCCCAGGCGTCCAACGACCAGCTCGAGAAGATCCTCAGCTACCTCGACATCGGTCGCGCCGAAGGCGCCAAGGTCCTCACCGGTGGTGAGCGCAACGTGCTGGACGGCGACCTGGCCGAGGGCTACTACGTGAAGCCCACCATCTTCGAGGGCAACAACTCGATGCGGGTCTTCCAGGAGGAGATCTTCGGACCGGTCGTCGCCCTGACGTCGTTCAGCAACGAGGCCGACGCGCTGCACATCGCCAACGACACGCTGTACGGCCTCGGCGCCGGGCTGTGGACGCGCGACAACGCGCTCGCCTTCCGGATGGGTCGCGGTATCCAGGCCGGCCGGGTCTGGACCAACTGCTACCACGCCTACCCCGCGCACGCGGCGTTCGGCGGCTACAAGCAGTCCGGCATCGGACGCGAGAACCACAAGATGATGCTCGACCACTACCAGCAGACGAAGAACCTGCTGGTCTCCTACTCGCCGGACGCGTTGGGCTTCTTCTGATGGAGGACGGCGTCGACGTACGTCGCGTCGACCTCACCGGTGAGGCGGCGGAGCTCCTCCGCCGCCTCACCGACCAGCACGGGCCGCTGATGTTCCACCAGTCCGGCGGGTGCTGCGACGGGTCCTCGCCGATGTGCTTCCCGGACGGTGACTTCCTCACCAGCGAGGCCGACGTCCACCTCGGCGACCTCGACATCGGCCTCGATCGGCCGGTCCCGTTCTGGATGTCGGTCTCGCAGTTCGCCTACTGGTCCCACACCCACCTGACCGTGGACGTCGTACCGGGCCGAGGGTCCGGGTTCTCGGTCGAGTCACCCGAGGGGGTGCGGTTCCTGATCCGGTCCCGGCTGTTCACCGACGACGAGGCCGCCCGGCTGACCGCGCCCGGCTAGCCCCGCTGAGCAGCGAAGAACTCCTCCAGCAGCACCGCGCACTCCTCGGCGAGCACGCCGCCGAGCACCTCGGGGCGGTGGTTCAGCCGACGGTCCCGTACGACGTCCCAGAGGCTCCCGACGGCGCCGGCCTTCTCGTCGTACGCACCGAAGACCAGCCGGTCCACGCGGGAGAGCACGATCGCTCCGGCGCACATCGTGCAGGGCTCCAGGGTGACTACCAGGGTGCAGCCGGTCAGCCGCCACTCGCCGACGTGGCGTGCCGCGGCGCGCAGAGCGACCACCTCCGCGTGACCCGTCGGATCTCCGTCACGCTCGCGGATGTTCATCCCGGTCCCGATCACGGTCCCGCGGGCGTCGAGGACGACGGCGCCGATCGGGACGTCACCGCTCGCGTGCGCCTCGCCGGCACGGGTGAGCGCCTGCCGCATCGCGGCGTCCCAGGCGCCCGTCTCCCGGGACACCCTCAGTCCTCGAGGAACTCGTCGAACTCGTCGCCGAAGCCCGCGATCGAGGCGATCTCGGCGATGACGTCCTCGGGGTAGAGGTCGAAATCGTCGAGGAGTTCCTCCATGTCGGCGGCGGAGATCCCGAGGTCGGCCAGGATGTCGAGGTTCCCGGCCGGAGCCTGCACCTCCTCGTCGATCTCGACGTGCACGCCGAGGTGGTCGATCGCCGAACGGGCCAGTGCCCAGTCCGGCGCAGCGGTCGCATCGGAGAGCAGCACCCGGACCAGGGTGCCCTGCGCGCGCACCAGCAGGATGAAGTCCTCGTCGACCGAGAGCAGCGCCAGCGCACCGGACTCGCCGGGGTAGCGGCGCAGCTCGTGGGCGATCGCATCGACGTCGTCGAGGGCGTGCAACGGCAGCTCGGCGAGGTTCCAGACACCCTCGTCCTGGTAAGCGACGAGCGCGAAGTCGATCGCACTGATCTCCGCATCGGTCACGTCCGACATGCCGCCCACCTCCGCTCGTCCACGACCCTCAGCCTGATCGTCGCAGAACCGCGGCCCGGACGCGAGACGGAGCGTTGTTAGTAACCTTCGGTTCATGCGCCTGCACGTCGTCGATCACCCGCTGGTCTCCCACAAGCTCACGACGCTGCGCGACGAGCGCACCGCCTCGCCGGAGTTCCGGCGGCTCACCGAAGAACTGGTCACCCTGCTCGCCTACGAGGCGACCCGGGAGGTGCGGGTCGAGGACGTCACCGTGCAGACCCCGGTGGCTCCGGCCGACGGGGTCAACCTGTCGCACCCGCGTCCGCTGGTGGTACCGATCCTGCGCGCGGGCCTCGGCATGCTGGACGGGTTCATGCGCCTGGTCCCGACCGCCGAGGTCGGGTTCCTCGGCATGGTCCGCAACGAGGAGACCCTCGAGGCCGAGACGTACGCCGAGCGGCTCCCCCACGACCTGTCCGGGCGCCAGTGCTACGTCCTGGACCCGATGCTCGCCACCGGCGGCACCCTCGCCGCAGCGCTGGAGTTCCTCACCGACCGCGGCGCCGACCACATCACCGCGATCTGCCTGCTCGCGGCACCCGAGGGCGTGGCGAACCTGGAAGCCGGCGTGGCGCACCTGGACATCCCGATCGCGGTGGTCACCGCAGCGCTGGACGAGAAGCTGAACGAGAAGGGCTACATCGTCCCCGGCCTCGGCGACGCCGGCGACCGGCTCTACGGCCTGGCCCAGTAGACAGCCCAGGAGGCGGCCCAGGAGACGGCCCAGGAGGGAACCGGCCCGGTTCCTCCCGCGTCGGACCTGCATCACTGGTCCGCCCGAGGAGACACCGATGACCGAGTCCACCGCCGCACCCCGTACGCCGAACCTGCTGACGACGGGCGTCCTGGTGATCGCTCTCGCCGCGGTCTTCCTCGTCGGGTTCCAGGTCCGAGACGACGACACGGCACCGGCGGCCGCCGATGCCGACCGCACGGACACGCAGCCGACCGGAGTGATCACCCAGGGGGTGGGGACAACCGAGGCGAGGCCCGATCAGCTCTCCTTCCACGCCACCGTGACCAACCGGCGCGACTCCAACGCCGCGGCGCTGCGCGCAACCAACCACGACGTCCGAGCCGTCATCATCAACCTGAAGAAGAACGGCGTCGCGGACCAGGACATCACGACCGCGACCCTCTCGATCGAGCCCCGGTACGCCGGGCGGGGCGCGACCCGACGCCTGGTCGGCTACACCTCGACGCAACGAGTGACGGTCCTGGTCCGGGCGCTCGACAAGGCCGGGGAGACGCTGGGAGGTGTCTCGGCCGCAGCCGGCAACGCCGTCGAGATCGGTGGCCTCAAGCTCTCCCTGAGCGACCAGGACGCGGTGATCGCCCGGGCCCGCGCCGAGGCGGTCGAGAAGTCTAAGGCGGCCGCCGCGGCACTCGCGGAAGCAGCCGGACGCCAGGTCTCCGAGCTCGTCTACGTCGAGGAGGTCGCGCCGAACCCGTACCGCGGCTACAACCAGTTCGACGACCTCTGGACCGCGGCCGAGGCCGGACTCATGAAGGCCGCTGTCCAGGGCCGGGCCGACTCGGTGCCGATCAAGCCTGGGCAGCAGGAGTTCAGCGTGTCCGTGAAGGTTCGCTGGTCACTCGGGTGACCGCCTGATCCGCTGGTCGTCGGGTGGTCGCGGTGTTCCTCGCCCGCGGCTGCCCGGCGACCAGTCCAGCGGGGCCCTCAGCACGGGCCGAGACTCAGTACGTCGAGAAGACCATCAGCCGGCCGGTAGCGACCGCCAGCATCACCAGGACCACGATCAACCCGAGGATGATGTACCCGGCCTCGCGGTCGCGCTGCTCTTGGCTCGGTTCCGGCGCGGAGTAGCGGTACCCGTCGTCCGGGGCGATCTTGAACTCGTCGGTGCGCGCCATGGCAGTGCCTCCGCCATCCACGGTACGCCGGAACTCGCGGTAGGCACAGCAGTTGGTCGAGGAGGTTGCGCAGCAAACCTCGAAACCAACGGGTGGTTTCGAGACAGGTCGTGCCGGCCTTCCTCAACCAACCGGAGGCCGGGTCACGGCGCACGCGGCGACGATCTCGTCGTCGAAGTCCGGGGCGAAGAGCGCGGTGCCGTCGGCTGCCGGGACCGTCATCAGCGCCACCAGGTTGGCCACGTTCCGCGCGTAGAGCTCCGAGGCCGGGCCGGGCATCTGTGCGGGTACGTTGGCTCCGCCCCAGAGCTGGGCCGACCCGGCCCGTACCAACTCCCCCGCGACGACGCCCTCCACGTTGCCCCCGGCCTCGGCGGCGAGGTCGACCACGACCGAGCCGGGCTTCATCGCCGCCACCATCGCCGCGGTCACCAGGACCGGCGCGACCTGGCCGGGGACCGCCGCAATGGTGATCAACGCGTCGGCGGCGGCGACGTACGGGGCCAGTAGCTCGCGCTGGAGCGCGGCTCGTTCGACGCTCATCTCCCGGGCGTAGCCCTCGGCCCCGGTCAACGGCTCCAGCCCGAGGTCCAGGTACGCCGCCCCGACCGATCTGATCTCCTCCGCGGACGAGGCCCGGACGTCGTACCCGCGGACGACGGCGCCGAGCTGCTTGGCGGTGGCCATCGCCTTGAGCCCGGCGACCCCGGCGCCGAGGACCAGCACCTCCGCCGCCGGGACGGTGCCGGCCGCGGTGATGCTCGGGGAGAGGAACCGGCGCAGGAGCCCGGCGGCGACCACCGCACCGCGGTAGCCGACGACCAGCGCCTGCGAGCTCAGCGCGTCCATCGGTTGTGCCCGTGAGATCCGGGGCACCAGCTCCATCGAGAACGACGTGATCCCCGAGTCCCGGAGCGTGACGACCAGGTCGGGTTCCTGGGCCACCGGCAGGAAGCAGATCAGCGCCGCGCCGCGAGGCATCGACCGGAGGGCGGCGAGGTCGGGGGGCTGTACGGCGACGAGAACGTCCGCGACGCTGACGGCGGCCGGGTCGAGGACCGCTCCGGCCGCGGCGTAGTCGGCATCGAGGAAGCCGGCTCGCTCTCCGGCACCGGGTTCGACCAGCACCTCGTAGCCCAGCGCGGCCAGGGCGCCGACCACGTCGGGAACCAGCGCCACGCGGGTCTCGCCCGCTCGCGTCTCCCGGGCGACGACGACCTTCACCCCTGCACGGTAGTTCAGCGAGCGGGACCGCGCTGCTGCGACCCCGGCGCCTCTGCTACCCCATCTGGGTGCCGACGACCCCGCCGATCGCGTAGGTGACCAGCATCGCGAGCAGACCTCCGGTGACGTTGCGGATCATCGCCCGGCGGACGTCCGCCTCGGCGAAGCGGGCCGAGGCGTAACCGGTGATCGCCAGGGCCACCACCACCGACACCACGGTTGCCCAGATCCGCACCGACTCCCCGAGCAGCGTGATCGTCAGCAGCGGTAGCGCGGCCCCGAGGATGAACGCGATCATCGAAGCCGCAGCCGCCTGCCACGGGCTGGTCAGTGCGTCCGGGTCGATCCCGAGCTCGGCGTCGGCGTGGGCGGCGAGCGCGTCGTGGTCGGTGAGCTCCTGGGCGACGGTGCGCGCGGTCTGCTCGCTGAGGCCCTTGCTCTGGTAGATCCCGGCGAGCTCGGCGAGCTCCTCCTCCGGTTCCTCCTCGAGCTCACGTGCTTCCTTCGCCAGCAACGCCTGCTCGGTGTCGCGCTGGGTGCTCACCGAGACGTACTCACCCGCCGCCATGCTCAACGCGCCGGCGACCAGACCGGCGGTCCCGGCAACGAAGATGGTGTTGCGGTCGGTGGTGGCGCCGGCGACTCCCATCACCAGGCCGGCGACCGAGACGATGCCGTCGTTGGCGCCGAGGACGGCGGCGCGCAGCCAGTTCAGGAGAGCCGAGGTGTCCTCGACGTGCGGCTCGTTCTCGTGCGCGCCCAGCTCGAGTTCGGCGGTCATGCTTTCCATGCTCCACGCCGCTCAGCCCGGCCGCAACGAAGGCAAGCCTGGTCTCAGTCCTTGCTGCCGGCCGGGCCGGAGCCGGGCCAGTCGAACGTGTACGACGTCGCGTGCCGTTCCGGGTCCACCGCAGTGATGCGGGCGAGGACGACCACGGTGCGGCCCTGCTGGACGACCCGGCAGCGGGCCGTCGTACCGACCGGGCCGGAGAGGTAGGGGCAGCGGACCGACGTCGGGTCCGGGTCGAGCCGGGCGCGGGCGCGGGCCTCGAGGTCGGAGCCGAGGTACGTGCCGGTGACCCCGAACTCGGCGACGGCGTCGTCGAGCTCGACGTGCAACCGACCGCCGCCGGTGACGTCGGTGACCGTGACGGTCCCGCCGATCGTCACCTGTCGGCCCTCGCTGAGCTCGGCGACCTGGACGCACCGGACTGAGGCGTCGAGCTCCCAGTCGAGGTCCGGGCAGGTGACGATCCCCGGTGCCATCGCCGGGTAAGCGGCCTCGAGCTCACGCTCGGCCATCGCGCCCACCTCGGCGCCGGAGAGACGGTCGATGTCCAGTGGGGGCTCCGGGGCACCGCCGCACCCGGCCAGCAGGGCGACCAGCAGGAGCGCGGACCTCATCGGTCGGCCGCCCCCACGAGCGCCCGGACCTCGGCGACCCAGGCGGGGACCAGCTCGGTCGCAGGCCCTTGCCGGGAGACCCGGAAGTCGCTGTTGGCGGCCCGCTCCAGGTTGAGCTCCAGGGTGTCGCTCCCGCTGGCGATCGCGTAGTCGACGAAGCCGGCCGCCGGGTAGACCACCCCCGAGGTACCGATCGAGACGAACAGGTCGCAGTCGAACAGTCGCTCGTGGATCTCGTCCATCCCGAAGGGCATCTCCCCGAACCAGACCACGTCGGGCCGCAGGGCCGCGGCACTGCACGCGGGGCAGGGGGGCTGGTGGAGCAGCGGGCCGTCCCACGGCGTCCGGGACTCGCAGACCTGGCAGCGGGCGGCCCGCAGCCGGCCGTGCATGTGGTGCACCCGGACCGAGCCGGCACGTTCGTGCAGGTCGTCGATGTTCTGGGTGATCAGGTACAGATCGTCGCCGAGCAGGGACTCCAGCGCGGCGAGCGCGTGGTGGGCGGCGTTGGGGAGGACCCGGGTCAGGGCGGCGCGGCGGGCGTCGTAGAACCGCTGGACCAGGCTCGGGTCGGCTGCGAACGCCTCCGGGGTGGCGACCTGGTGCGGGTCGTGGCCCTCCCAGAGTCCGTCGGAGTCACGGAAGGTGGGGACGCCGCTCTCAGCGGAGATCCCCGCACCGGTGAGCACCACGACCTTCACAGGCGCAGGTTATCCGGCAGGGCGGAACTGAGGATCCTCAGCGGTACTCGGGGTTCTGGTGGTCGAACCGCTCGCCGGCGTCCCACGCCGAGCGCTGGTTGCCGTAGCCCGGGACACCCCCGGCATCCTTGAGCATCTTGGCGAGGTGCATCAGGTTCCACGTCATGAAGGTGGTGTTGCGGTTGGTGAAGTCGTTCTCCGGGCCGCCGCTGCCGGGGTCCAGGTACGACGGCCCGGGTCCGGCCTCGCCGATCCAGCCGGCATCGGCGTTGGGCGGGATCGTGTAGCCGACGTGCTGGAGCGAGTACAGGATGTTCTGGGCGCAGTGCTTGATCCCGTCCTCGTTGCCGGTGATCAAGCAGCCGGCGACGCGGCCGTAGTACAGGTACTGGCCCTTGTCGTTCTGCATCCCGGACAGCGCGTAGAGACGCTCGATGATCACCTTGGTCTGGCTGGAGTTGTCGCCCAGCCAGATCGGACCGGCGAGGACCAGGATGTCGCTGGCGAGCACCCGCGGGTAGATCTCGGGCCAGGCGTCGGACGCCCAGCCGTGCTCGGTCATGTCCGGGTAGACGCCGGTGGCGATGTCGTGGTCGATCGCGCGGAGGACCTCGACCTCGACGCCGTGCTTGCGCATGATCGCGGCGCTGGTCTCGATCAGACCCTCGGTGTGGCTCGGCTCGGGCGAGCGCTTGAGGGTGCCGTTGATGAACATGGCCCGCAGGCCGGTGAAGTCGGGAGCGGCGGTGTCGGTCATGCCTCGACGATCTCGCCCCGCCCGGGCCGGGGCAAGACGTCGAGGGTGACCAAAGCCTTACGGGTCAGTTCGCGACCGTGAAGCGCTGCCGGACGTGCGCCCGGGACCCGATCTCGTCGACGAGGGCGACGGCGTAGTCCTCGATGCTGATCTGGTCGCCGACCGGGGATTCCAGGCCGAGGCGGTAGCTGCCGGTGCGCTCGCCGGGGGCGATCACGGGGGCCGGGGAGAGGTAGGTCCAGTCGACCTCGGGGCCGGCCGCCCGGAGTACCTCCAGCGAGGCCGCACCCTTGAGGGCCTCGGACTTGTAGAGGTCGGGGAACTGGGGGGTGTCGACGAGGCGGACGCCGTCGACGGTGAGGCTGCCGGCGCCACCGACCACGACCAGCCGACGGCCGCCGAGGGTGGCGACAAGGTTGGCGATCGTGTCGGGGAAGCGGGTGCCGTCGTCGCTGGTCCGGCTGGGACCGACGGCGGAGACGATCACGTCCTGCTTCTCGGCGATGCCGGCGGCGAACTCCGGGTCGAGGGCGTCGCCGGACTCGTCGCTGCCGCTGCGGCTGATCCCGGTGACCTCGTAGCCGCGGGAACGGGCTTCGCTGACGATGCTGCTGCCGATGGCGCCGGTGGCCCCGTAGACGGCGATCCTGCGGTGGTTGCTCATGACTGCTCCTTGGTTCGTGGGTGTCAGGAACGAGACGGTATCCAGTTGATACTGAGTACTTCAACGTGCTATAGATACCTTGTGGAAACTATCGTCCGTCCCCTCGAGGACTTCCCCCCGGACGCCTTCGCGAAGGCCTGCGCCTCGCGGGTCGTGCTCGACAGGATCGGGGACCGCTGGACCGTGCTGGTCGTGGTCGCGCTCGCCGACGGCCGGCTCCGGTTCTCCGAGCTGCGGACCCGGATCGAAGGCGTCACACCCAAGGTGCTCACCCAGACGCTGCGCGCACTCGAACGCGACGGCATCGTGACCCGCACCGTGTACGCCGAGGTCCCGCCGCGCGTCGAGTACGAGCTGACCGGGCTCGGCCGCGACCTGCTCGCCCCGATCGACGCCGTCCGGGTCTGGGCTGAGCAGCACGCCAGCACGATCGTGGCGAACCGAGCGGCGTACGACCAACGCTGAGCCCCGCGCCTCCGGGAACTCGGCCCACCACCAGGCACCGCCGGGTACCGTCCCGGCCATGAGCGATCTCGGGAATCCGCCCCCGTCCTACCCGCCGGCACCCGAGGAGCCGTCCAAGCCGAGAATCCCGTTGTGGACGATCCTGACCGCGTGCGCTGTCGCCCTGGTCGGCGCGGTCGTCGTCACCTTCGTCGTGCTCGGCGAGCTCCGCTCGGACGACGACGAGCCCGACTACCCGAGCGCCTGGGACCCGCGCGTCACGACGTACGTCGAGATCGTGGAGAAGGAGCGCGGCCTCGACTTCAAGCACCCTGTCGAGGTCCGGTTCCTGTCGAAGGAGGCGTTCACCGAGGAGGTGACCGCCGACGAGGGGGACCTCGACGAGAAGGACCGCGAGGAGATCGAGCAGACGACCGGCCTGCTGCGCGCGATCGGCCTGATCACCGGTGACGTCGACCTGTTCGAGGCTTTCAACGACGCCTCCGGCGGCGGCACCCTGGCGTTCTACTCGTTCGAGGACCGGGCGATCACGATCCGCGGCACCGAGCTCACCCCGGCGTCCCGGGCCACGTTGGTGCACGAGCTCACCCACGCGCTCCAGGACCAGCACTTCGGGATCGGCGACCGGCTCGAGGAGCTGCGCGAGAAGGACGCCGCGAACACCGAGGAGTCCGTACTGGACGCGATCATCGAAGGCGACGCCGAGCGGGTGGCCATGCTGTACCGCGAATCCCTCGACGACGAGGAGCGCGAGGAGCTGGAGAAGAGCGAGGCGGACCAGAAGGACGAGGCGACCGCCGACCTCGAGGACGTACCCAAGGCGGTGCTGACCATCATCAGCTCGCCCTACGCGCTCGGCCAGTCGTTGACCGAGATGGTCGCCGAGGACGGTGGCAACAAGGCCCTCGACGAGCTGTACCGGAACACCCCCACCCACGAAGCAGCGCTGTACGACCCGTTCCAGGTGCTCGCCGACGACCTCGACGTCTTTCAGGTGCCCACCCCGGAGGTGCGGGACGACGAGGAGGAGGTCGACTCCGGTGAGTTCGGAGCCCTCACCTGGTACTTCATGCTGGCCGAGCGGATCCCGCTTAGCCAGGCCGTCGACGTCGTCGACGGGTGGGGCGGTGACTCCTACCTCTCCTACGAGAAAGCCGGCGTCACCTGCGTCCGGGCGGCGTACCAGGGCGACACCGAAGCCGACACCACACGGATGCTCGCAGCCCTGCGCACCTGGGTCGCGGCCGCGCCCGGAAGCCCGGCCGAGGTCACCTCGGAGGACGCTCGGGTGCTCTTCGAGTCGTGCGACCCTGGGAAGGAGTCGAAGGTCGGCAAGGACGCCTCGATCGACGCGCTGACCCTGATCAGCATCCGCAACCAGATCGGCAGCGAGCTGCTCACCGCCGGCGCACCCCCGAAGCTCGCCGGTTGCGTGGCCGGCAAGATCATCCGGGAGTACTCCGTCACCCAGCTGACCGACCCGAAGTTCGGCGCGAACGACGCCGACGTCACCCGGAAGATCCAGCAGTTCGCGCTGGCCTGCCGCTGAGCGGTCGGAAGGACAGGCTCAGTAGTACCAGGGGTACGGCGACCAGTCCGGCTCGCGCTTCTCCAGGAACTGGTCGCGACCCTCCTGGGCCTCGTCGGTCATGTAGGCCAGCCGGGTGGTCTCGCCGGCGAAGAGCTGCTGGCCGACCAGACCGTCGTCGATCAGGTTGAAGGAGTACTTCAGCATCCGCTGGGCGGTCGGGCTCTTGCCGTTGATGATCCGGCCCCACTCCAAGCCGGTCTTCTCCAGCTCGGCGTGCGGGACGGCCCGGTTGACGGTGCCCATCCGGACGCCCTCCTCGGCGGAGTACTCCTGGCCGAGGAAGAAGATCTCCCGGGCGATCTTCTGCCCGACCTGGCGAGCCAGGTACGCCGACCCGAAGCCGCCGTCGAAGGAGCCCACGTCCGCGTCGGTCTGCTTGAACCGGCCGTGCTCGATGCTGGCCAGGGTCAGGTCGCTGACCACGTGCAGCGAGTGCCCGCCGCCGGCGGCCCAGCCGTTCACCAGGGAGATGACGACCTTCGGCATGAAGCGGATCAGCCGCTGGCACTCCAGGATGTGCAGCCGCGCCATCCGGGCCTTGTCGATCGGGCTGGGCTCCTCGGCACCGGTGTCGGCGGCGGAGGCCTCGACCGCCTCGTACTGGTAGCCGGCCTTGCCGCGGATCCGCTGGTCACCGCCGGTGCAGAACGCGTGCTTGCCGTTCTTGGTGCTGGGGCCGTTGCCGGTGAGCAGCACGCAGCCGACGTCGCCCGACGTACGGGCGTGCTCCAGGGTGCGCAGCAGCTCGTCGACGGTGTGCGGCCGGAAGGCGTTGAGCACGTCCGGCCGGTCGAAGGCGATCCGGACGGTGCCGTGCGCCTTCGCCCGGTGGTAGGTGAGGTCGGTCAGGTCGTCGAACCCGGGGACGCCGTCCCAGTCCGCCGGGTCGAAGATGTCGCTCACGCCGTCCAGTGCACTCATGGGGGCGAATCTATCGGGGGTTTCGAGACGGGCCGGGACGACCCTCCTCAACCACCCGGGGGCCTGGAATCCCCGGGCGTGCCGAGGTGTTGGGGACGGTATGACACTTCAAGGTGAGTACGTCCCGAGCCAGTGGGAGTGGGTCCGCGACCAGGTCGAGCGCTTCGAGGCCTCCAACGGCGCCGAGGCGAACACGCTGCGCGACTCCGACGACCCGATCGTGGTGATCACGTCTCGTGGGTCGAAGTCGGGCGTCCTGCGGAAGAACCCGGTGATGCGGGTCGAGCGCGACGGCAAGTACCTCGCCGTCGCCTCCAAGGGCGGCGCCGACGAGCAGCCCGCCTGGTACTACAACTTCCTCGAGCACCCGCTCGTCGACCTCCAGGACGGGCCGGTCAAGAAGTCCTACACCGCCCGGGTCCTGGTCGGCGAGGAGCGCGCCGACTGGTGGGAGCACGCGGTGGCGACCTGGTCGACGTACGCGGAGTACGCGACGAAGACCGAGCGCGAGATCCCGGTGTTCCTGCTGGAGCCGGTCGACTGAACCCGTCGAGTAGGGCGTCCTGACCCGTCGATAGGTGGGTTTCGACCTGTCGCCAGGCCCAACTCGACGGCTCAGGCGTTGCGGCGGAGTGAGGCGGCCATGGCCACCAGGTGGGCGAGGCGGGCGATCTCCGAGTCGAGGAACTCCGGACCCCCGCGGCGGCCGACCACCACGAGCTCGTCGGCGTTCAACGGCGAGGCGGCGACGACCAGGTCCGACCACTCCTCGGGAACCTGGATCCGACTGGCCTTCTCCAGGTTCGCCGGCCAGACCACGTCGAGCGGTACGTCGGTGGGAGCGGCGGGCGTGGCGTGCTCGATCTTCGCCCCGTTGCCCTCGCGCGTCATGTGCACGCCCCAGTCGACCCGGAAGACGTCGGGCACGGCATCGACCAGGATCGCGATCGCGCGGACCGGATCCTGGGTCATCGACTCGACGGCCTCGAGGTCGAGGAAGAGGTTGCCCCCCGCGGCGTACCGGGAGATCCACAGCACCCGGACTCCGTCCAGCGAGGTGCAGGCCGACACGATGCTGTCCGGCATCACACCGTGGTCGGCAGAGATGAACACGTCGTCGACGGCGAAGCCGCCGGCCGGGTCCTTGCCGACGATCTCGATCGCCTCGATGTTGGCCCCGGACGCACCGATCGCGCTCGCCAGCCGCCCCAGGGAACCGGGGACGTCGGGCAGCTCGACGCGCATCAGGTAGGACATGACTTCAACCTACTGAACCACGGTTACCGGTGGATTTCGTCTCACCAGGACGTCAGCGGACCAGCCGGAGGTTGAAATCGGCAGTGCCGAGAGCGCCCATCAGGCGGACCCAGAGCGGGAGCCACATCTCCAGTCCGCGCGCGGCCTCCAGGGTCTCGAACTCGACGATGTCGCGCCAGCCGAGGTCGGTGAGCAGCTCCCGGACCACCCCCCGGGCGACCGGGTCGTCCCCAGCTACGAAGATGGTGGTCGGCTCGCCCAGGCTCCCGGGGTCGCCCATCACCGCAGCGTTCACCGTGTTCAGCGACTTCACCACCCGCGCCTCGGGGTGGGCGCGCTGGATCTGCTCGGCCAGGCTGTCGGTGTCCTTGACGGTCAGCGTCGGTGGGAAGCCGCCCGAGAAGTCGAGCGGGTTGGCGACGTCGAGCAGCACCTTCCCGTCCAGGTCGACCTGTGCGAGCGCCCCCAGGCTGACCTGGCCGCTGGTTGCGTTGACCACCAGATCCGCCCCGACGGCCGCCGCGGCGTACGTCGCCAGGGGCTGGGACGCGGACCAGTCCTCGCGGCTCCGGGTGGTCTCCGGGTCGCGGGTACCGATCACCACGTCGTGACCGATCCGACCGAACGCTGCGGCGAGGGTGCGGCCCACCGATCCGGTGCCGATGACTGCGATCTTCATGGAGCCGACTCTAGGCGTTCCTCCCGAGCGTCTCGACAAGCTCGACGACCGGATGGGCGGGCGCGACGGACCGTGACCGGGGCCTGCCTAGGCTGGCCGGCGTGACCTCGATCCTCTGGTTCCGCCGCGACCTGCGGCTCGCCGACCACCCGGCGCTCACCGAGGCCGCGGCCGCCGGACCGGTCCTCGGACTCTTCGTCATCGACCCGGTGCTCTGGTCACGCGCCGACGGCGCCCGCCGCGCCTGGGTGGCCGCCTCGGTGCAGGCCTTCGGCGCGGAGACCGGCGGCAACCTCGTCGTCCGGTACGGAGACCCGGTGAGCGTGCTGCCCGCGGTCGCGGCGGAGGTCGGGGCGGACGCCG